>DVLL01000003.1 GCA_018715525.1 Candidatus Faeciplasma pullistercoris
TCCGGACAGTTATCCCGGTATCTTTGAAAATGCCAAATTCAAGGGATCGGAAGCCGATCAGAAACGGGTGATCGAGGCGCTGAAAACCCTGTCCACCGGTGAAAACCTGGAAATCGCCGTCAATGTGGACGAGGTGCTGCGGTATTTCACTGTGCAGGTCTTTGTGATGAATTGGGATAGTTATCTGGGCCATACCGGTCACAATTACTTTTTGTATGAGGAAGACGGGGTTCTCAGCATTCTGCCCTGGGATTACAATCTGGCTTTCGGCACCTATGCCCTTGGCATGACCGACCCTATCAAAGATCCCAACATTCTCATCAACTACCCCATTAACACCCCGGCGGAAGGTGAGGTTATGCTGAACCGGCCGCTTTACCACAATCTGATGAAGCACGACGAATACTTTGCCCGCTATCACGCCTATTTCGACAAACTCCTTTCGGAATATTTTGAAAGCGGCCGGTTTGAAGCTACCCTTCGCCAGACGGAAAAGCTGATTGCTCCATATGTGCAGAAGGATCCTACCGCCTTTTGTTCTTATGCGGATCATCAACTGGCGGTGGATACGCTGGAACAGGTCTGTCTGCACCGGGCGCAGAGTATCCGTGGACAGCTGGACGGAGAAATCCCCGCCACCATACGAGGCCAGCAGGAAAACCCGGACGCCAAGGTTGACGCTTCGGGAATTCAACTGACCAACTTGGAAGATTTCAAGGACTTGGAAGAGTCAAAGGATCGGCAGGATGCGGCATTGCGAGACATAACAGGAAAAAGCACTTAGAACCGGAGCGTTCTAAGTGCTTTTTACAATGAAAGAGACTCGTTTTATTTTTCACGCGATTCATAGCATTCTGATAAACAAAATATATCCTTGACAAATCTCGTCTCAAAAGGACATCCTGCTTCGATATGCCAAAGAGCACCGCTTCCCCAATCCAACATTTTTTGTGGATGACGGATACAGCGGCACGAACTATGACCGCCCCGGATTTCAGCAGATGCTGTCAGAAATCGAGGCGGGAAAAGTGGCTGTTGTGCTGTCGAAAGACCTGTCCCGGCTGGGGCGAAATTCTTCCCTGACGGGCTTGTATATCAACTTCACTTTTCCGAAATATGGTGTGCGCTATATTGCCATCAACGACCACTTTGACACCATTGACCCCAACAGCACCGATAATGATGTTGCGGGAATCAAAAACTGGTTCAATGAGTTTTTTGCCAAGGATACCAGCCGCAAAATCCGTGCGGTACAGAAGGCCAAGGGCGAGCATGGCATCCCGTTGACAACCAATGTCCCCTTTGGCTACCGCAAAGACCCGGAGGATCGGACAAAGTGGGTCGTGGACGAGGCAGCCGCTCTTGTGGTCAAGCGTATCTTCAAGCTGTGTATGGAAGGCCGTGGGCCGATGCAGATCGCCAAACTCTTGCAGGCAGAACAGGTGCTCAACCCTACTGCCTATAAGCGGAGAGAGGGCATTAGCACCCCAAGCCCTGAAACCGCCGATCCGTGCCACTGGAATCCTAATACCGTTGTTCATATTCTGGAACGGCGGGAATACACGGGCTGTACGGTTAATTTCAAGACCTACACCAACTCCATCTGGGACAAGAAACAGCGGGAAACGCCCATTGAGAAGCAGGCGGTATTCTACAATACCCATCCGGCGATCATTGAGCAGGAAGTCTTTGATAAGGTGCAGGAAATCCGCAAGCAGCGCCACCGAAGGACAAAAACCGGAAAGAGCAGTTTATTCTCCGGCATGGTTTACTGTGCTGACTGCGGGGCAAAAATGCGCTACTGCACCACCAACTACTTTGAGAAACGGCAAGACCATTTTGTATGCGCCAGCTACCGCAGCAACACGGGAACCTGTTCAGCCCATTTCATCCGGGCGGTTGTACTGGAAGAATTGGTCTGGATGCACATGAAAACGGTTATCTCCTATGTAACCCGGCATGAAGCGCATTTCCGGGCAGTGATGGAGCATAGACTCCGGCTGTCCAGCGAAGAAGCTGTCCGGGGATACAAGAAGCGTCTGGCACAGGCAGAACGCCGTCTTGGGGAACTTGATCGGCTGTTCATCCGTATCTATGAGGATAATGTGGCCGGAAAGCTCTCTGATGAACGGTTTGCGCTGATGAGCAAGACCTATGAGGACGAGCAGGTGCAGCTTAAAGTGGAAATCCAGACCTTGCAGCAGGAAATCGAAGTACAGGAACGACAGATTGAAAATTTGGAGCAGTTCATCCAGCGGGTACACAAATACGAGGATTTGCAGGAAATGACCCCTTACGCCCTGCGTGAGCTTGTCAAAGGCATCTACATCGAAGCGCCTGACAAGAGCAGCGGGAAGCGCAGACAGGGTATCCGCATCTCCTATGACCTTGTGGGCTTTATCCCCGTGGACGAACTGATGAAACAGGAAACGGCATGACCGAAGCCATGCCGTTCCTGCAAAAAGCAATATTACTTTCTTATGACCCCCGACCATTTGCCGGGGCTCTTTTATTATACTTTTAGGCAATCTATCTAAAAGTTATGCATATAAATTAGTAAAAAAGAGAATTTACACTACGATGGATGATGTGTTAAACTCAAATAAAGGAATATAGGATAGGAGGCGTTACTTTGATGAAGAGAATTTTGGCAATAAGCATAGCGGTTATTATGATAATCGCGCTTGTCGGCTGCGGGGATGGGGACAGGAAGATTGTAAGGCTTACCCTTGACGCGCAGGACTCTGAGGCTATTCTTGCCGCTGCCGGAATAGTTTTGCCCGACGTTGAGACAGCCGCAGGGGCAGGCACGACGGTGCGCTTCCACCACTGGGTGGACAGCTTCCACAATTATTCGGAGGACGAAATAGTCAACACCGGATATTGGACCTTCAGTCAGAAGTACGGAGGAGAGGTTGAGTGGGTCGAGACCTCATACGGAACAAGGTTTGACGACCTCGCGAACCTGATGCTCTCCGAGGATCCGCCCGATTTTACCACCTGCTCGGTAAACACCTTCCCCGAGAAGTGCTTAAACAAAATGTTCGAGCCCGTAGGCGAGTACATAGACTACACCGACCCGCTTTGGGAGGGCAACGCGGAGTTTGTTGACAGGTATTTCTCGATAGACAAAGAGCCGTGGATAATCTGCACCGACGTAAAGGCTACCGACGTCTGCGCGTATAACCGCAGAGTGATACAGGAGTACGGCTTTGACGACCCTGCCGAGCTGTACTATAACGATGAGTGGACATGGGACGCGTTCTATGACATGTGCATGGACTTTACCGACCCCGACGAGCAAAGGTATGCTCTTGACGGCTGGGCGTGGCAGAACGCTCTTATCAGCTCGTCGGGGGTAACGGTTATAGCTATTGACGAGGCGGGAGACTTTGTTTCCAACATAGACGCTCCTCAGCTCGAGAGCGTGCAGAGCCTTATTTATGACCTGAGCAAGAACCAGTGCAACAATCCTCAGATGATGCGCGGAACAGAAATAGACGGAGCGGGCATCAAGGAGGGGCTCACCCTCTTCTGGCTGAGAGAAAAGTGGGCTTTTACAGGTCCGGTAGATGATATGAGCCAGATCTGGGGAGACATCTCGCAGGGCGAGCTTATGTTTGCTCCTATTCCGAAAGATCCCAGCGGCGACGGCAACTACTATCTCGGAGGACAGCCGGTTGGCTACCACATCATAAAGGGCGCGCAGAACCCGGACGGAGTAGTGCTTCTTTCAATGTGCGAGCGCTTCAAGATAATCGACCCGACGGTAATAGACATAGATACAAAGCAGCTCAAGGAGATCTATCTCTGGACGGATGAGATGCTGGATATGAATAAGACCTGCCAGCAGATAGCCAAGGACTTCCCGATAGTCAACTTTACTCCGGGCTGTCCGACTAATCTCGCGAACGCCGTAAACAGCTGCATAAACGGTACGTCAAGCCAAAATCCGACCACATGGGCTCAGCTCAAGGAATCCTACCGCGAGCAGATAAACTACTACCTTGAGGAGCTGAACGCCAGAGTGGACGGAGCTATAGAGAAATAGCGGCGAAAAAGTGAGAATAATCAAATAGCTATCCGTTTTGCGAAGGACCCCTTTTTCGGGGTCTTTCGTTTTTTGCGGTGATATTCGGGATATTTCGGGCATAGGATATGGTATATAATTTATTGTCGGGAGGATACATATATGCCTGAACAGCCCAGCTCGGTAAGACCACACAACCTAATACTTGAGGACAGACTCAGGCTGTCCCTTTCGGGAGTAACCGATGTCGAAAGCTTTAACGAGACAGAGATATTTCTGTATACGTCGTTAGGCGAGCTGTCGATCAAGGGCAAGGGGCTGCATGTCGGCTCGATGAGCCTTGAGACCGGGGACGTCGAGATAACCGGAGAGGTAAAAGCGCTTGTATACGGCGATGCGGACAGAAAGAAAAAGCCGACGCTTTTGGGGAAGCTGACAAGATGATAAGCTATGACGGAATGTTTTTGGGAACGGAGCGGGAGCTCACGCTTTTGATGTTCGCCTTTTTGACCGGGATGGTGCTCGGCTCGGTGTTTGACCTTTTCAGGGCGCTCAGGCTGAGTATAAGACATCCCGGCTGGGCGGTTGCCGCAGAGGATATAGCTTTCTGCCTGATTTTCGGACTGACCTTTTTCAGCTTCGGCGTGGAGCTGACCGAGGGGCAGCCGAGGCTATTTGTGCTTGCCGGCATGGCGGCGGGATTTTTGGTTTATCTTTGGAGCATCGGCAAAATTATCTGCGGATTGCTGTCAAAGGCGGCGGACATATGCAAAAAACCGGTCAAGGCGTTGGTCAAATTACTGAAAAAAGCGGTGGCAGTTTTGTGCGGGCTGCCGTTTTTGCGCCGTGGAAAGAAAAAATTTCAAAAAGAGCTTGAAACTTTGGAGGATGATAGTATATAATGAATGTGTATCTTTATAAAATAAATCAAGGAGGAATGGGAAACAGTGCATAATTTGCAGGACAATGAGCGCGACAATGCGCAGAATTCTCAGAATGCTGCTGCGGCAAAGCCTAACAAGCACAAAAAGCTCAAACGCCGTACCAAGCGCCGCTCGCATATTGTTGATTTGATAAAGCTCGCTGCTTTCTCGGTTCTTCTTGTTTATTCTGTCGGAACGATAATCTCCACGCAGGCGGATATAGCGGAGCAGAAAGCGGCTGTAGAGAAGCTTCAGGACGAGATCGCCGAGACCAAGAGGGAAAGCGACGAGTATCAGAGACTTCTCGGGAGCGACATACTGAACGGCGAGGCTGAGTACGGCGAGAATGAGGAAGACTATATGCTTTCCGCCGCTATCGAACGCGGGTACGCCTACCCGAGGGAGATAAGGTTCTATCCGAAGAACCACGTCGAGTGAGAGATACCGCGGGGAAAGTCGAAAATGTATTTACAGGGTCAGACGGGGCTTTTGGGACGGCTCGTCCCGGGGCGAAACCACCTTTGGCGGCGGAACCCTGCTTAGAGGCGAATCTGCCTCTGGGCAAACCTGCCTCTGGGCAAACCTGCCTCTGAGGCAAACCTGCCTCTGTATACATAATATATAGTCGAAAGAGGAAAAGAAAATTCATATGCAACTTGAGAAAGATAGCGTCATCGAGGGCAAGGTAACCGGAATACTTAAGTTTGGAGCGTTTGTCGATCTTGGCGAAGGCAAGAGCGGCATGGTACATATCTCGGAGATTTCAAACTCGTATGTAGACGATATCAACAAATTTTTGAAGGTTGGTCAGACCGTAAAGGTCAGAGTGCTCTCCATAGCGGAGGACGGAAAGATAGCGCTTTCCATTAAAAAAGCCGAGCCGCCCGCTCAGAGGGAAAATAAGCCGAAAAAGGAAGGCGGGTTCCGTCAGGATGACAGAGCCGCTTTCCAAAGACAGAGCGACAAGGACTCGGCGCCTGTTCAGAGGCATTTTTCGCCCAAGAAGCCGGCGAAAAAGGAGCCTGTAAACATTGAGGAGCTTCAGTACGCCTACGAGCCGAGGACGGTAGCCGTAAACGCCGGCTTTGAGGACATGCTCTCGAAGTTCAAGGCTTCCAGCGAGGACAGGATGTCCGACCTCAAGCGCAGCATGGATATCAAAAAGAGGGGCAGCCGCAGAAAGTAGCTGCGAGCGTCCCTGACAGCCTGAAGCCGCAGAATAAAAGCCTGCGGCTTTGAATATTACCGTCCTTCCCGGGGATTTGGCAGAGCGCCGGCAGGACGCAATTTCGGGCATTTTCGGAGGAAAAGATGTTAAAAAGGTTTGTACTTGTGCTTTTTGCAGTTTTGTCGGCTTCGCTTCTTGCGAGCTGCGGCGAGCAGCTTCCAATTCCCGGTGAGGAGTATATCCTTGCGGCGAGGGAGGAATACGCCTCGCTTGATTCCGCCAGAGTCGACGTCAGAAATGACGACACCGGCGTTTCGGAGCAGATTTTTATATTCAAGTACGATGAAAAGGGTCTTATGAGCTATTCCTATATCGGCAGCTCTGAGGACACCTATCTTGCCCAGTACAACAACGGCTACGAGCAGTTCACCAACGAAAACGGAGAAGTAACCATGCTCTCCGTCTCCGACCCATCTTTTACCGCCTATTCCAAGGATGTGCCCTACCCCTATGCGACCGAGGGGCTTATACTATATTATAAGGACGCGGTCATCCCGGAGAAATCCTTTGTCGCCTCCAATGAGGACGCCATCGAGGTCTGTCATGTGTATGACGTCGAAAAGCTCAGGAAGGTAAATAACGACGAAAATATCACCGGCTTTACTGTAAAGTATTATTTTGACGGCGAGGGCGAGTTTTTGTTCATGCAGGAAATAACCGACATGCTGGTTGACGGCGAGGAAAAGACATACAGCTATTCGATCTATATAACGGAGCGCAATTCGGTCGAAAAAGTGGTGAATGTCGTCGATAGCTCCGCGCTTGAAGGCATTGAGGACGACGACGTCATTTGAGAAGATCCCGTGCGGCAGGACGCGTTTCGCTTTGGCGGCGTCCTGCTTTTTTGTAAAATGAGCATGCAGCCGGACTTATTGTGCAAAAATTACAATGCAGTGGCAAATTTATTCCTAAAATTCTACATCATAAAAAGTAAATAAAGCTTGCAAAACATATGCCGCGATGATATCATATATCTTGCGTGACTGCGAAAGATATGCGATGAAGCTGAAGGTTGCCGGCGGTTTGCCGGGTAATTTCAGCCGAGTATGTCCGATTTCAAACCGGGCGACTGTAATAACAACACGGTATGTGCTTTAGCATCTTGCGAACAGCGGGAGTGTGTCTCGCTGTGGCTAAGCGATATCAGCGGTGTTTCATGTCCTCCGAAAAACGAAAGTTTTTCGGTTTTTTTATGAAGAGACTTGAAACGCACGGCGGCGTGTAAAAAACAGATGAGCTTAAAAAGCTCCGCCCTCCGGTTCAGTGTAAAAATTCTCAAGGAGGCGTTTTTAATGGCAGTCAATGAAAAAATCAGAATCAAGATCAAGGGCTATGAGCACACCAATGTTGACGCGGCGGCTGCGAAAATAGTAGAAGCTGCGAAGAGAAGCGGCGCTAAGGTCTCAGGACCTATTCCGCTCCCCACGGACAAGGAGATCGTAACCATCCTTCGTGCGGTTCATAAGTACAAGGACAGCCGCGAGCAGTTCGAGCTTAGAACCCACAAGAGACTGGTAGACGTTCTTCACCCCACAAACGACACTACTGCTGCTCTTCAGAATCTTGAGCTTCCTGCTGGTGTTGACATCGTAATGGAGATCAAGTAATCTCCTAAGGAAATCGCGTTTTTGATTTCTCAGCGAAAGGTCACACGACAGGTCATGTCGGTAAATCCGACCAATAACCAATAGGAGGAAAACAAAATGAAGAAAGGTATCATCGGAAAGAAGATCGGTATGACCCAGATCTTCGACGAGACCGGCAAGGTAATTCCGGTATCGGTCATCGAGGCAGGCCCCTGCGTAGTTGTACAGAAGAAGACCGCTGAAAACGACGGCTATGAGGCTGTCCAGCTCGGCTTCGGGGACGCTACCGCCAAGAGCCTCAAGAAGCCTCTTGCGGGTCACTTCAAGAAGGCGGACGTCGCTCTTAAGAAGACCCTCAAGGAATTCAGGCTTGAGGACATCTCGGGACTTAACGTAGGCGACATAATCAAGGCGGATCTCTTTGCTGCCGGCGACATAGTAGATGTTTGCGGCACCAGCAAAGGTAAGGGATTTGCCGGCACCATCAAGCGTTGGAACAACCACAGACTCAAGGAAACGCACGGTACCGGACCCGTTCACCGTCACGCAGGATCAATGGGCGCATGCTCTACACCTTCGAGAATATTCAAGGGTAAGGGAATGCCCGGACACCTCGGCGCTGAAAGAGTCACCATCCAGAACCTTGAGGTCGTCAAGGTTGACGCAGAAAACAACCTTATCGCTGTAAAGGGCGCGATCCCCGGACCTAAGAACGGAATCGTTACTATCTGCAACAGCGTTAAGAAGGCTTAGTGGAAGGAGGAGTAACTAATGTCTAAGGTTAATGTTTACGATGTTAAGGGCAATGTAGTTGCTGACACTGAGCTCAATGATGCAATATGGGGAATCGAACCCAATGTTCCTGTCATGCACGCAATGGTAGTTAACTACCTCGCTAACCAGAGACAGGGCACACAGTCCACTCTCACAAGAACCGAAGTATCCGGCGGCGGAAGAAAGCCCTGGAGACAGAAGGGCACCGGCCACGCGAGACAGGGCTCGACAAGAGCTCCTCAGTGGGTTCACGGCGGTATCGCCCTCGGCCCCAAGCCCCGCAGCTACAGGTTCACAATCAACAAGAAGGTAAGAAGACTCGCAATGAAGTCCGCTCTTTCCGCAAAGCTCGCGGACAACAGCGTAGTTGTTCTTAACAGCATCAGCTTCGATACTATCAAGACAAAGAACGTCGTTGAGATGCTCAAGGCTCTCGGCGCCGAGGGCAAGGCTCTCATAGTTATGCCCGCCGTCGACGAGAATGTCATAAAGAGCGCGAGAAACATCCCCGGCGTAAAGACCACCCTGGTCAGCACCCTGAATGTTTACGACGTACTCAACTGCGACAAGTTCATCGTAGTAACCGATGCCGTCGCTAAGATTGAGGAGGTATATTGCTAATGGTAAAGACTGCTCAGGATATAATTCTCAAGCCGGTTATAACAGAAGCCTCCATGGAGGACTTGAGAGCCGGCAAATATACCTTCAAGGTCGCTCTCACCGCTAACAAGATAGAGATCAAGGACGCTGTCGAGGAGATCTTCGGCGTCAAGGTCGCAAGCGTTCACACCATGAGAGTAAGAGGCCGCTTCCGCAGAATGGGAAGAAACGAAGGTACTACTCCAGCCTGGAAAAAGGCTATCGTTACCCTTGCCGAGGGCTCTAAGACCATCGCCTTCTTTGACGGCATGATCTGATGACTGCCTGCGGGAGAGTTCCCGCACATTCCGGCAGGAAGCCGCAGAAAGATCTGCGGGTAAGTATGGGAAGCTAAAAGAGGCTTTCCCGCAAAACCTAACTAAGGAGTGAAAAACACATGGCTATAAAGAGCTATAAGCCGACCTCAAACGGCCGCAGAGGTATGACAGTTACCGACTACAGCGGTTTGTCCAAGGTCGCACCTGAGAGAAGCCTTCTCGAGCCTATCAAGAAGACCTCCGGCAGGAACAGCTATGGCAGAATCACCGTTCGCCACCACGGCGGCGGAGTGAGAAGAAAATACCGTGTAATCGACTTCAAGAGAAACAAGCTTGACATGAACGCGACCGTCCTCACCTTAGAGTACGATCCCAACCGTTCGGCTCACATCGCTCTTGTACAGTACGAGGACGGTGAGAAGAGATACATCCTTGCCCCCAACGGTCTCAAGGTCGGCGACACGATCTGCGCCGGCACCGGAGCCGACATCAAGCCGGGCAACGCTCTTCCCCTTATCAACATCCCTGTTGGTACGTTTATCCACAACATCGAGCTTTATCCCGGCAAGGGAGCTCAGCTCGTAAGATCCGCAGGCAACATGGCACAGCTTATGGGCCGTGAGGGCAGCCAGGTACTGGTAAGACTTCCCTCGGGCGAGATGCGCTATGTTCCCTCCGAGTGCATGGCTACTATCGGACAGGTCGGAAACATCGACCACGAGAACGTCCACCTCGGCAAGGCGGGAAGAAAGCGCCACATGGGCGTAAGACCTACAGTCCGCGGTTCGGTAATGAACCCCTGCGACCACCCTCACGGCGGTGGTGAAGGAAGAGCTCCTATCGGTCGTCCTTCTCCTGTGACCCCCTGGGGCAAGCCTACAATGGGTTACAAGACCAGAGCCAAGCACAACCGTTCCGATAAGTTTATCGTAAAGCGCCGCAATGACAAGTAATTTGAAAGGAGGCAGATGAGTATGGGTAGAAGCGTTAAGAAGGGACCATATGTACAGGAATCCCTTTACAAGAAAGTAATTGCCATGAACGAAACAGGCGAAAAGAAGGCTATAAAGACCTGGAGCCGCGCGTCGGTTATCTTCCCTGATTTCGTCGGTCATACATTTGCCGTCCACGACGGTCGCAAGCATGTTCCGGTATATGTCACCGAGGATATGGTAGGACACAGATTGGGTGAGTTCGCTCCGACGAGAACCTTCAAGGGTCATGCCGGCTCAAAGACATCCAACAACGGTAAGTAGGCCGAAAGGAGGAAATACAGATGGAAGCAAGAGCAGTATTAAGAACTGCACGCATTGCTCCTCGCAAGGTTGAGATAGTCCTCAATCTTATAAGAGGAAAAGACCTGGAGATGGCGCTTGCAATCGTCAAGCACACTCCTAAGGCTGCCTGTGAGTATTTGGAAAAGCTCCTGGCTTCGGCTGCCGCAAACGCTGAGAACAATTTCAACATGGACAAGAAGAACCTCTATGTTGCCGAGTGCTTCGTTTGCCCGGGACCGGTTATGAAGAGAATCATGCCCAGAGCTAAGGGCAGAGCGTACAGAATCCTCAAGAGAACATCGCACATCACGGTAGTTCTCAAGGAGAAGGAATAAGTCGGAAGAGGAGGTAAACTATGGGCCAAAAGGTAAACCCCCACGGACTTCGTGTGGGAATTATAAAGGACTGGGATTCCCGTTGGTTTGCAGATAAGAGCACTTTCGGCGATACCCTTGTTGAAGATTACAACATTCGTAAGTTCATCAAGAAGAATCTGTATGCAGCAGGCGTCCCCAAGATTGAAATCGAGAGAACAGCAAATAAAGTCAGAATCAACATTCACTGCGCCAAGCCCGGTCAGGTTATCGGAAGAGGCGGCGAGGCTATAGAGAAGCTCAGAGCAGAGGTTGAGAAGATGATCGGCAAGCCGGTCAACCTCAACATCTTTGAAATAAAGTCTCCTGACCTCAACGCTCAGCTGGTCGCGGAGAAGATAGCCGCAGACCTTGAGAACCGCGTATCCTTCAGAAGGGCTATGAAGTCGGCTATCGGAAGAGCCATGAAGCTCGGCGCGAAGGGAATCAAGATCAAGGCGTCCGGCCGTCTTGGCGGAGCTGAGATAGCAAGAAGCGAGAGCTACCACGAGGGCACTATCCCGCTTCAGACAATAAGAGCAGACATCGACTACGGCACGGCTGAGGCTGCCACCACCTACGGCAGAATCGGCGTAAAGGTATGGATCTACAAGGGCGAGATACTCAAGGGAGAGCTTCCCAAGACCGAGGAGAAGCCCGACAGAAGACCCCGCCGTCCCAGAAACGGAGACGACAGACCTCGCCGCAGAGAGGGTAACTTCGGCGGAAGAAATTCCAAGCCCCAGTACAACAGAGAAAACAGAGAAGGAGGTAATAAGTAATGTTACTTCCAAAGAGAGTAAAGTATCGTAAGCAGCAGCGCGGACGCATGAAGGGCAGAGCTACAAGAGGCAACACGGTTGCATACGGAGAGTACGGTCTTCAGGCGCTTGAGCCGGCATGGATCACCTCGCAGCAGATCGAGGCTGCCCGTATCGCGATGACCCGTTACACCAAGCGTGGCGGTCAGGTATGGATAAAGATCTTCCACGACAAGCCGGTAACCTCCAAGGCGCTCGGTACTCGTATGGGTTCCGGTAAAGGAACTCCCGACCACTGGGTCGCTGTAGTAAAGCCGGACAGAGTAATGTTCGAGATCGCCGGCGTAAGCGAGGATATCGCAAGAGAGGCAATGCGTCTTGCTATGCACAAGCTGCCTATCAAGTGCAAGTTCGTCAAAAAAGAAGCTTCGGAAACGGGTGGTGAGCAATAATGAAAGCTAATGAAATCAAAGAAATGACTCTTGTAGAGCTCAACAACAAGCTGACTGACCTCAGAAAAGAGCTGTTTAACCTTCGTTTTCAGCATGCTGTAAACCAGCTTGACAACCCTATGAGGATTAAGGCTGTTAAGAAGGATATTGCTCGTGTAAAGACCTTCATTCGTGAACAAGAGTCCAAGTAATTGAGAGGAGGATTTACTGTGAGCGAAGTAAGAAAGCTTAGAAAGACAAGAGTGGGCAAGGTTGTATCCGACAAGATGGATAAGACTATCGTAGTCGCGCTTGAGGACAACGTAATGCACCCCCTCTACAAGAAGATCATCAAGAAGACAGTTAAGTTCAAGGCTCATGACGAGCTCAACACCGCCCATGTAGGCGACAGAGTTGAGATCATGGAGACCCGCCCCTTGTCCAAGGACAAGAGATGGCGTCTTGTCAGAGTCGTAGAGCAGGCTAAGTAATAGTAGGGTGAGCGGTAAAGCTCAGATTTCTTAAAAACTGAAAGGAGGAACTTGCTGTGATACAAATGCAGACAAGACTCAAGGCTGCTGACAACACCGGAGCCAAGGAGCTCATGTGCATCAGGGTTTTGGGCGGCACACGCAGAAAGTACGCCAACATTGGCGACGTCGTAGTTGCCTCGGTAAAGAAGGCGGCTCCGGGCGGCATGGTCAAGAAGGGCGACGTTGTAAAAGCAGTAATAGTTCGTTCAGCTAAGGGTCTTCGTCGTGAGGATGGAACCTACATCCGTTTCGACGAGAACGCGGCTGTTATAATCAAGGAAGATAAAACACCCAGGGGAACACGTATCTTTGGCCCAGTAGCCAGAGAGCTCAGAGACAATGATTTCGTAAAGATCATGTCATTGGCCCCCGAGGTACTTTAAGGAGGAACCGCTAAAATGATGAATAAGATTCATGTCAAGACCGGCGACTCCGTAGTGATACTCAGCGGCAAGGACAAGGGCAAGCATGGAAAGGTGCTCGCCGTTTCTCCCAAGGAGGGCAAGGTCATCGTTGAGGGCTGCAACATAGCAACCAAGGCAGTCAAGCCCCGCAGAAGAGGAGAGACCGGCGGAATTGTCAAGGCTGAGGCAGCAATGTACTCGAGCAAGGTAGCGCTTTTGTGCCCCAAGTGCAATCACGCAACAAGATACGGCGTGAAGCTTGACGAGGAAGGCAACAAGGTAAGAGTTTGCAAGCACTGCGGTGCTGAGATCAAGTAGGAGGATAAGTATGGCAAGATTAAAAGAACAGTATGTCAACGAAATAGCTCCTGCGCTTATGAAGAAGTTCGGCTACAAGAACGTCATGCAGATCCCGAAGCTTGACAAGGTAGTCATCAATGTTGCCTGCGGCGAAGCCAAGGAGAACTCCAAGGTGATCGACGCCGTTATAAACGACCTCTCTGCGATTACCGGTCAGAAGCCGATAGTGTGCAAGGCCAAGAAGTCGGTTGCTAACTTCAAGCTCCGTGAGGGAATGCCCATAGGAGTCAAGGTAACTCTTCGTTCCGATAAGATGTATGAGTTTGTAGACAGGCTCTTCAACGTCGCGTTCCCCCGTGTGCGTGACTTCAAGGGCATCAACGCCAACTCCTTCGACGGCAGAGGAAACTACTCCACCGGCATCAAGGAGCAGCTCATATTCCCCGAGATCGAGTTCGACAAGGTAGACAAGGTTCGCGGTATGGATATAAACTTTATCACCACCGCAAAGACCGATGAAGAAGCTAAGGAGCTGCTCACACTGCTCGGCGCTCCCTTCGCTAAGTAAGAGGAGGATACAAGATGGCTAAGAAGGCTATGATTTTGAAGCAGCAGGCTAAGCCTAAGTACTCAACTCGTGCTTACAACAGATGCAAGATATGCGGAAGACCTCACGCTTACCTGAGAAAGTTCGGCGTATGCCGTATCTGCTTCAGAAAGTTGGCGCACGACGGTCAGATTCCGGGAGTAAAGAAGGCAAGCTGGTAAATTTCAGCAAAGGAGGCAACACAGTATGCAGATTACTGATACGATAGCTGATTTGTTGACGAGAATTCGCAACGCGAGCTCCGCAAAGCATGCTACAGTAGATATTCCTGCTTCCAACATGAAAAAGGCGATTGTTGAGATCCTTCTGAGCGAAGGCTACATCAAGTCTTATCAGATAGTTGAGGACGGCAAGCAGGGTATCATAAGAATAACACTTAAGTATGACGAGAACAGAACACCGGTAATCTCCGGCATAAGAAGAGTATCTAAGCCCGGTCTTAGAATTTACTCAAGCTGCGAGGATATGCCTAAGGTTATGAGAGGCCTTGGAGTTGCGATTGTTTCCACTTCAAAGGGCATCATCACCGACAAGAAAGCAAGAGAGCTTGGCGTCGGCGGAGAGATTCTCGCGTTCGTCTGGTAAGGAGGCTAATTTATGTCAAGAATAGGTTTGAAGCCGATTAGCATTCCCTCCGGCGTAAACGTCAGCGTTGCTGAGGGCAACGTCGTAACCGTCAAGGGACCCAAGGGCACCCTTACCCAGCAGTTCAGCCACAAGCTCGGCTTCGATGTGCAGGACGGAGTTGTCCATGTGACTCGTCCCGACGACGAGCCTCAGACCAAGGCTCTCCACGGTCTTACAAGATCGCTGCTCCACAACATGGTTGAAGGCGTCACCAACGGCTACTCCAAGACCCTTATCATTGAGGGCGTAGGTTACAGAGCCGCAAAGCAGGGAAAGAACATTGTTCTCAACCTCGGCTATTCTCATCAGGTAACGATAGCTGAGACTGCGGACATCAAGCTCGAGGTTCCCCAGCCCAACCAGATAATAGTAAGCGGTATTGACAAGCAGAAGGTAGGTCAGTTTGCCTGCGAAGTCCGCGCAAAGCGTCCTCCTGAGCCTTACAAGGGCAAGGGTATCCGCTATGACGGCGAGGTTATCATCCGCAAGGAAGGTAAAGCCGGTAAAGGCGCAAAGAAGTAAGTAAGGAGAGTAAACAGTTATGGTAAAGTTGATTGACAGAGCCAAGGCGAGAGCTAAAAGGCATGCAAGAGTGCGTTCCAAGGTAAACGGAACACCCGAGTGCCCCCGTCTCAATGTTTTCCGCTCTGCAAAACACATTTATGCTCAGGTAATAGACGATGTTACCGGAACAACTCTCTGCGCCGCTTCAAGCATGGAAAAGGGCTTTGAAGGAAACGGTGGAAACGTCGAAGGCGCAAAGAAGGTCGGTCAGATGATCGCCGAGGCATGCAAGGCCAAGGGAATCGAGGAAGTCGTATTCGACAGAGGCGGTTATGTATATCACGGACGCATCCAGGCGCTGGCAGACGGCGCTCGCGAGGGCGGACTTAAGTTCTGATAAGGAGGTAATTCATTTTGAGTAGAATAGATGCTTCATCAATGGAACTTATTGATACGGTGGTAGCGATTAACCGCGTTTCCAAGACTGTTAAGGGCGGACGTATAATGAAGTTTGCCGCTTTGGTAGTCGTAGGTGACAAGAACGGCACCGTAGGCTTCGGAATCGGAAAGTCGGGCGAAGTTACCGACGCGATAAGAAAGGGCATTGCGGACGCTAAGAAGAACCTTATCAAGGTTTCACTCAAGGGAACAACAATTCCCCACGAGGTAGTAGGTATATACGGCGCAGGAAGAGTACTTATGAGACCTGCCGCTGCCGGTACCGGAGTTATCGCGGGCGGACCTGTCCGTTCGGTAATCGAGGCAGCAGGCATCAAGGACATAAGAACCAAGTCCTTAAGATCCAACAATCCCTGCAACGTAGTAAGAGCAACCTTTAACGGACTTACCAGCCTCAAGTCTGCCGAGGAAGTGGCAGCCAAGAGAGGCAAGACCGTAAAGGAATTATTCTAAGGGGGAGTAGACTATGGCATCCGTAAAGATCGAGCTCGTAAAGAGCCTTAACGGCAGACTCAAGGATCAGGTCGCTACTGCTAACTCCTTAGGTCTTCGCAAAATCGGTGACACAACAGTGCAGCCGGACA
Source organism: Candidatus Faeciplasma pullistercoris (assembly GCA_018715525.1). Taxonomy (GTDB): domain Bacteria; phylum Bacillota; class Clostridia; order Oscillospirales; family Ruminococcaceae; genus Faeciplasma; species Faeciplasma pullistercoris. The sequence continues at coordinate 16,299 of DVLL01000003.1, forward strand.
ACGCACAGACAAAGGGTAAGATTGACAAGATTGTACACCTTATAAAAGTTACCGAAGCATAAGAACAAGGAGGTGCGAATTAACTATGAAACTGCACGATTTGGCACCTGCCGAGGGCTCCTCAAAGGAAGTCAAGAGAATCGGAAGAGGACACGGCTCCGGTCAGGGAAAGACAGCAGGAAAAGGACATAAAGGTCAGAACGCTCGTTCGGGCGGCGGAGTAAGACCCGGCTTCGAGGGCGGACAGACCAGGCTTGCAAGAAGAATCCCGAAGAGGGGCTTCAACAACATCTTTGCAGCTAAGTATACGGCAATAAATGTATCCGATCTCGAGAAGTTCGTAGACGGCACCGTTGTTGATACTGAGCTTCTCGTTGCAGCAGGAGTCGTAAAGAACGGCGGCAACGGAATAAAGGTACTCGGCAACGGAGAGCTCACCAAGAAGCTTACCGTAAAGGCAGCCGCTTATTCTGCATCCGCAAAGGAGAAGATTGAGAAGGCGGGCGGAGAGGCAGAGGTGATCTAAGTGTTTGAAACATTGCGAAATGCCTGGAAGGTCAAGGATCTGCGCCATAAGATTCTCTACACTCTTCTGATCATCGTAATTTACAGGCTGGGCGGTTACATTCCCGTTCCCTTCCTCGACGCTACGGCGATCCAGGAAATGATAAGCGGAAGCAACAACATCTTCAGCTATCTGAACACCCTTTCCGGTGGCACATTCGGAAGAGCTACAATTCTGTGCCTTTCAATTTCACCTTACATCAACGCTCAGATTATCATTCAGCTTCTCACCTTCGCGATTCCCGCGCTCGAAAGACTCGCCAAGGAGGGCGATGCGGGAAAAAGGAAGCTTTCACAAATCACAAAGTATTCGACCTTGGGCATAGCCATTATCCAGTCCTGGGGCTACTATATAGCTCTTAGGAACCAGGGTGCTCTTACCTACACCACAGGCTTCTCAAAGGTCTTGGCCGAGATAGTCATCATCGCCTGCTTTACTGCCGGCGCGATGCTGGTCATCTGGCTCGGCTCTCTTATCGACAAGAAGGGAATAGGAAACGGAATATCAATGCTCCTCTTTGCGGGAATCATCGCCGACATTCCTACCTCCTTCGGAACTGCGTTCAGCTACCTTGCCGGAACGGGCGAGGCGCTCCAGATAGCTCTTATCCCGATAATAGTGATCATATTTGTTCTCATGATCGCGTTCATCATCTTCATGGATAACGCCGAGAGAAGACTTCCCATCCAGTACGCCAAGCGCGTCGTTGGAAGAAAGATGTACGGCGGACAGAGCACATATCTGCCGATAAAGATCGCCATGGCGGGAGTTCTTCCTATAATCTTCGCGATGAGCTTCATGTCCATCCCGCAGACCATTGAGATGTTTACCGGAGAGCCGGAGGCTGGAACCTTCTGGTACGGCTTCTTCAGAGTGTTCAGCTACACTCACCCGGTATACGCGACGCTTTACTTTATCCTTATAATCCTGTTCAGCTATTTCTATGTTTCAATGCAGTATAACCCTGTAGAGATAGCCAATAATCTTCGTCAGAACAACGGCGGAATCCCCGGAATACGTCCCGGCGCTCCTACCGCAGAGTACATTACAAGGGTGCTTTCAAAGCTCATTCTTGTAGGTGCGCTCTTCTTAGGAGTTATCGCGATATTCCCGATATTCTTCGCTCAGATAACCGGCGTAGGCAATCTGGCTCTCGGCGGAACTTCGATACTCATCGTAGTCAACGTAGCTCTCGAAACAGTTCGTCAGCTCGAGTCTCAGATGATGATGAGACATCACAAGGGATTCCTGGAGTAATCAAGTAATTCTGCGGCAAGCATGTAATTTGTCAAGACAGATATAACTGATTTGGTTCGGCTGCTGCTTAAAAGCGGCAAGCCGGGCGTGACCTTGAAAGGAGAGTAATATGAACCTGATTTTATTAGGTGCTCCCGGAGCGGGAAAAGGCACACAGGCAGAGGTGATCTGCAAGGCTAAGGGAATACCCGCGATCTCCACAGGCAACATGTTAAGAGAAGCAGTTAAGAACGGCACTCCGAGCGGACTTGCGGCAAAAAGCTACATGGACGCAGGCGCGCTTGTTCCCGACGAGGTTGTTATCGGCATACTCAAGGACAGGATCGCTCAGGACGACTGTAAAAACGGCTTCATTCTGGATGGCTTTCCCCGCACGGTGCCTCAGGCAGAGGCGCTGGACAGGATGGGAGTCACCATCGACAAGGTCATAGAAATTTATGTTCCGGACGAAACGATAGCCAAGAGGCTTTCCGGCAGAAGAGTCTGCGAGAAGTGCGGAAATTCCTATCATGTAGACTACAAGCCCTCGAAGGCAGAGGGAGTATGCGACGCCTGCGGCGGCAAGCTTGTTATCCGCAAGGACGACGAGCCGGCGACCGTTTTAGACAGGCTGAGAGTTTATCACGAGAAGACCGCTCCTCTCAAGGACTTCTACTTCGCGCAGGGCAAGCTTCAGACCGTAGAAGGTCAGGAAGACGTTTCCGAGACATCAAAGCTCACACTTGCAGCTTTAGAGGCGTAAATTGATAAGTATTAAATCTGCAAAGGATCTTGCCAAAATGCGCAAGGCAGGTGCCATTACCGCGGGAGCGCTTGAGGCTGCCGCCAAGGCGATTCACCCCGGAATGAGCACCAAGGAGCTGGATAAGGTTATACACAACTATATAACCTCCCACGGCGCCAAGCCCTCGTTTCTGGGCTACGCGGGCTATCCCGCATCGGCGTGCATATCTGTAAACGACACCGTAATACACGGCATTCCCTCGGCTCATGAGAAGCTCAAGGAGGGTGACATCGTATCGGTGGATGTGGGAGCCTATATAGACGGCTTCCACGGCGACGCCACAAAGACATTTATGGTCGGCGAGGTATCGCCGGTAGCTAAGGCACTGCTTTCCTCGACGGAGGAAAGCCTGATGCTCGCCATTTCGATGGCGAAGCCGGGAATTAGGATAGGTGACCTGTCCGCGGCTATTCAGGAGTACAACGAGTCAAGAGGCTTCGGCGTTGTCCGCGAATATGTGGGACACGGAGTCGGCTCCGAGCTCCATGAAGAGCCTGAGGTTCCCAACTTCGGCAGAGCGGGACACGGCGTAAGGCTGGTTCCCGGTCTGGTAATAGCGATTGAGCCTATGATAACCGAGGGCAGTCCGAGGGTGAAATCCCTCTCGGACGGCTGGACGGTAAAGACTGTAGACGGCTCGCTCGCGGCGCATTTTGAACACACAATCGCAATAACGCCGGATGGTGCGGTAATACTCACCTTACCCGAATAGGAGGGCGTTTGTGAATACAGTCAAAGGCATGGTGGTCAAATCCACAGCCGGCAGGGACAGCGGCGGGTATTTCGTTGCGACGGAGGTCTCTGACGACAGGATCCTGATAGCGGACGGCGGGGAGCGACCTCTTGAAAGGCCTAAGAAAAAGAACCCCAAGCATATAAGTCCGACAGGCATGAGAATTGACACCGACGGCTTGACGAACAAAAGGCTCAGAAGGCTCCTTGGCGAGCTTCTGAACAAGGCCGAGACCTGACGAGATGAAAGGAAATAGTGATAACAGTGTCAAAGGAAGATGTAATTGAACTCGAAGGCACCGTGCTGGAAGCGCTGCCGAGCGCAAAGTTCGAGGTAGAGCTTGCAAACGGTCACAAGATTCTCGCCTATGTGTCCGGAAAGCTGGGAATGAACCACATAAGAATAGTTCCCGGAGACAAGGTCACGGTCGAGATGTCTCCATATGATCTGTCCAAGGGCAGGATCACCTGGAGATCAAAGTAGTAAGCAGTATATCAACTAAATACCGTATTGTATTGTTTGAAGGAGGAATTTCAATGAAAGTAAGACCTTCAGTTAAACCGATGTGCGAGAAGTGCAAGGTTATTAGACGCAAGGGCAAGGTAATGGTTATCTGCCCGAATCCCAAGCACAAGCAGCGTCAGGGTTAATAAGAGTTAATGGAGGTGCCCATAAGAATATGGCTCGTATAGCAAGTATAGACCTTCCCAGAGAAAAGAGAATCGAAGCGGCTCTCACATACATCTATGGAATAGGTCAGCCTACAGCGGCTAAGATCTGCAAGGAGACTGGAGTAGACCCCGACATCAGAGTCAAGGATATTTCCGAGGACGATGTTGCGAAGCTCCGTGAGTATATCGATAAGCATCTTATCGTTGAGGGCGACAAGCGCAGAGAGGTACAGCTCAACATCAAGAGACTCATCGAGGTTGGCTGCTACCGTGGAACCCGTCACCGCAAGGGACTTCCCGTAAGAGGTCAGAGAACCAAGACCAACGCGAGAACCCGCAAGGGACCCAAGAAGACTATCGCCAATAAGAAGAAGTAAGGAGGGATATGAGACATGGCTCAGAATAAGACTGCTTCAAAGAAGACGGTTGTACGCCGCCGCAAGGAAAGAAAGAACATTGAACAGGGACAGGTTCATATCCAGTCCACTTTCAACAACACCATCGTGACCATCACCGATATGCAGGGCAACGCTATTTCGTGGGCGTCCGCCGGCGGACTCGGCTTCAGAGGCTCAAAGAAGTCTACACCCTTCGCAGCTCAGACAGCGGCTGAGACAGCGGCAAGAGCGGCAAAGGAGCACGGTCTTAAGATCGTAGAAGTATATGTAAAGGGACCCGGTCAGGGAAGAGAAGCTGCTATCAGAGCTCTTCAGTCCGAGGAGCTCGAGGTAAGACTCATCAAGGACGTTACCCCAATTCCTCACAACGGCTGCCGTCCTCCCAAGCGCCGCAGAGTATAGTTTCATGCTCTTGGGCGAAAGCTTTACGAACTTAAGATAAGACACACGCTACCGAGTTTACAAAGTTTACTCGGCGTCGGGGCACGCCCCGATACTATTTAGAAAACGGAGGAAATTATAATGGCACTCAATAAAGAACCTATACTTAAAAAGTGCAAGTCCCTCGGCATCAGCCCGATGGTAATGGGAGTTGCTAAGGAAACCAAGAGAGACCCCAAGGCAAACGTAAGGAAGAAGGAGTCTGAGTACGCCAGACAGCTCAAGGAAAAGCAGAAGCTCAAGTTCATCTACGGCGTTCTCGAGAACCAGTTCAGACACATCTATGAGAGAGCGGAGAAGATGGAGGGTCAGGCGGGTGCTAACCTTCTCACCCTTTTGGAGCTCAGACTTGACAACGTAGCCTTCAGAATGGGTCTTTCGATGACAAGACGCGAGGCAAGACAGCTCGTTTCTCACGGTCACTTCAATGTGAACGGCGCAAGAGTTGATATTCCCTCATACAGGGTCAAGGTCGGAGACGTCATCTCCCTGAGAGAGAACTCCAAGAAGAGCGTTAAGTTCAAGGAGATAGTTGAGGCTACCAACGGCAGACTCATCCCCACATGGCTCGAGGTAGACAAGGATAACCTCACCGCTAAGGTCACAAGACTTCCCGTCAAGGAAGATCTCGACTATGAGGTAGAGGAGCACATGATCGTCGAGCTGTACTCCAAGTAATAGTAAGCTTATTCTTGAAAACAGTACATTCTTGCTTAAAGCGTTGGTGGGGTTATCCCGCCAATGCCTCAGCGAGCGTCCACGGGAGGGCAGATCGGCGCTTTGGCTATTTGCCATGTGCCGGCGACCGAAAAGAAACGGAGGCTTAAATGTTAGAAAAAATTGAAAAGCCGGATATAGAAACAGTCGAGCTCAAGAGCAACGGAACCTACGGAAAGTTTGTTTTGGAGCCCTTGGAGCGTGGCTACGGCACGACTATAGGCAACAGCCTTAGGCGTGTATTGCTTTCATCTCTCCCCGGTGTAGCCGTCACATCCATAAAGATAGACGGTGTACAGCACGAATTATCCACAATTCCGGGCGTTAAGGAGGATGTCTCTGAGATTGTTCTCAATCTCAAGGGCTTGACAGCAAAGCTCTACTGTGACGGACCCAAGACGGTTTATATAGAAGCCGAGGGCGAGTGTGAGGTAACTGCGGGAGACATCAAGACCGATTCAGAGGTCGAGATACTTGTTCCCGATATGCACATCGCAACGCTTGATACCGGCGCGAAGCTTTACATGGAGATAGTTTTGGACAAGGGACGCGGATATGTCTCCGCCGAGAAGAACAAGACCATAATGGCCAACGCCCCGATAGGCGTTATAGCGGTAGACAGTATTTACACCCCTGTTCTGAAGGTAAACTACACCGTAGAGAACACCAGAGTCGGACAGATAACCGACTACGACAAGCTCACCTTAGAGGTATGGACCGACGGCGTGATTTCCGCCAAAGAGGCCGTATCCATGGCAGCCAAACTCCTCAACGAGCATCTGAATTTGTTCATCAACCTGTCTGAAGAGACAAGTGTGGACGAAATTCTGGCTGAGAAAGACAACAAGTCCAAGGACAAGGTTCTTGAGATGACCATTGAGGAACTTGACTTGTCGGTTAGATCCTTCAACTGTCTCAAGAGAGCGGGAATAAACACCGTCAACGACCTGATTGAGAAGTCTGAGGAAGAAATGATGAAGGTACGAAACCTCGGTAAGAAGTCATTTGACGAGGTAAAGGAGAAGCTTGCTTCCCTTGGTCTCGAGATGAGCTACGACGAGAACATAACGAAGTAAGGAGCGAACACCTATGCCAGGAACAAGAAAGTTGGGCAGAACAAGCGACCAGAGAAGAGCTATGCTCAGAGCTATGGTCACCTTCCTGCTCGAGAATGGTAAGATAGAGACCACTGTTACAAGAGCTAAGGAAGTTTCCGCCATGGCTGAGAAGATGATAACTCTCGGCAAGTCGGCAGACCTCCACTCGAAGCGTCAGATTTATGCTTATGTCACTAAGGAAGACGTTTCAAAGAAGCTCATTGACGAAATTGCGCCGAAGTATGCTGACCGCAACGGCGGCTACACAAGAATCATCAAGGTAGGTCCCAGACGCGGCGACGCTGCTGAGATGGCAGTTATCCAGCTTGTGTGATTTTTGGTTGACATGAAAAAAGCTGTTCCAATCGGGACAGCTTTTTTTATATATAAATACGAATTAAATGTTAATTTTAGAAAAAATTATTTAAGTTATAAAATAAATGTGTTATTATATAATTACGATAAGCGGGCAACGGGCTTTATGCGATGTGTAGGATATGACACAGGATATGTATAGAGTCGTGGCTCGAGCAGGTTAAACGCGCAGAAGGAGGACAATATGAGAAAAAAGACGATTTGCGCCGCAGCAGGTGCAGCAATTATGCTTTTATCGCTATTCGGGTGCGCAGACGAAGGAAACAGCTTTGACAGCGCCGCCGCACCGCCGGAAAATGACCACGAGGTATCTGCCGTCGGCTCTCAGACAACGGCCGTGAGCGATGAGTTTGAGACTATCACAGAGGATAGCAGCCTCACTCCGTACGATGAGCCTGTCACATATGAGGTCGAAATAATTGATGACGCCGGCTCCGGAGAACCTGTAAGCTATCAGGATTTAAGGGACGGATATCTTCCCTATTACGATAATCTCTCGTTTATATCGTATGAGATAGTGTCGGTATACAGCCCCGAGGAAGCGTTCGAGCTTACCGGAGAAGAGGCGTTTACGAGAAGGACTACTCTTTATAACGTTCACGTTTATTACGACCACATTCTTGACGAGGAAGTGGACTACAATATGAATATAGCTCATGTGGGAAACACTCAGGAGCAGCTGCTTGGATTTCCGATGTATGAGACAGGAATGAGGTTTGCCGCAGCGGTGTTTGGTTCAAGCGACACTTGGCGCGTGCCGGTAGGAGAGCTTGAATTTCTTTTGTTATCCGAAAACGGTGATGAAATCGCATATCATATAGGTTCTGCACCGGTTTCCGGCACAGATGGCAGCCTGCCGATGAATGATGAGCTTGATGCAGACGAGTGCGAGTTGATGCTTTCGGCGTCTAATAACCCGATGGTGCTTTCATCAAAGGCACGGGTCGAAGAGCTCGGAGAGTTTATTCGAGGCGACTGGAGTGGCGCAGGGATAGTCAACGCGCAGTAAGGAGGTGTGTTATGAAAAAATATTAGTTGTTTGCATCTGTCTATCAATAATGACTCTATATATCATAACAGTTACTACCATAGACAGCCATGCAGTAAGTGCGGCGCGTATAAATTGTATTCTCATAATTACATAAACGGCACTTGTACTTTGTGTGGACATTCATCATGATGACGTGGTGTGCAAACCCACAACTCTTGCACCCGCTTATATCATAAAATATAATTACAAATCGTCATAGAATGCATGCGTATTTCAAAAAGTATTCAAAATCAGCGCTTGTATGCATGCCTGTCAAGGAGGACAACATGTCAGACTGGAACCCGACTCAATATATGATGTTTGCAAGCGAGCGCACACAGCCCTCGATAGACCTTGCCGTGCGACTTAAAGGCTGCGGCGCATGCCCGAAGACGATTGCGGATATAGGCTGCGGCGCGGGAAACAGCACGGTGGTTTTAAAATCGGCGTTTGCGGACGCGGATATCGTGGGAATAGACAGCTCGGAGAATATGATCGAGCGCGCGAGGGCAGAGCATCCAAAGCTCAGGTTTGAGCTATGCGACGCACTTTCGCTTGAGGGAAGATATGACCTCTTGTTTTCAAACGCATGCCTGCAGTGGATTGACAACCATGAGCAGGTCATACCCGCGCTCATGCAAAAGCTGAACGACGGCGGAATGCTTGCGGTGCAGATGCCTTTTAACGGCGAAGAGCCGCTGTTCAAGCTGATAAGCAAGGTCAGCGCAGAATGGGGACTGAATAGCTCAAAAGAGGCAAACGGAACGCTTGAGCCGAGTAAGTATTACGACATACTTTGCGGATGTGCATCCGAGTTTGACATCTGGGAGACAAAGTACTATCACAGGCTTGCAAACCATAGAGCGCTCGTCGAGTTTGTCAAGGGCAGCAGACTCCGCCCGTATCTGGATCAGCTCAGCGACGAGGACGGAAAGGCGTTTGAGGCGGAGATTGAAGAGCGTGCAAAGGCTTTGTACCCCGTGATGGCTGACGGCAAAGTGATTTTAGGGTTCAGGCGGCTGTTTTTCACCGCGAAAAAGTAACGCATAGATCGGGGCAGGCGGCGCATCAACTGCATGCCCGAAGTGACCCGCCGTAAAGGCAAAGAACGTGCGTGAATATAAGAAAAAGCGGCAGACTTCCTGCCGCTTTTTAAGTAAGAGAGGTATATGCTGCAAAGGTGCACCTTGGGCTGCGGGCTGATGTATGTTTGTGATTTGGGAAAACCACCTGAACAAAACGCGCAGCTGACGGCGTACGGCAAAATAAAAACGCCGCGAGTATTCCCGCGACAAAATTGACACTGGAGCGGATTACGAGACTCGAACTCGCTGCTTCTGCGCTCCTACCGGGTGAGCTAAATCCGCATATATCAGCCGAACAAAGCGACAGTATTGTTAACAAAAACGCCGCGAGTATTCCCGCGACGAAATTGACATTGGAGCGGATTACAAGGTGTGATCTCGCTACCTCTGCGCTCATGCCGGATGAGCTAAATCCGCTTATATCAGCCGAACAAAGCGGCAGTATTGTTAACAAAAACGCCGCGAGTATTCCCACGACGAAATTGACATTGGAGCGGATTACGAGGTGTGATCTCGCTACCTCTGCGCTCATACCGGGTGAGCTAAATACGCATATATCAGCCGAACAAAGCGGCAGTATCGTTAACAAAAACGCCGCGAGTATTCCCGCGACGAAATTGACATTGGAGCGGATTACGAGACTCGAACTCGCTACCTCCACCTTGGGAAGGTGGCGCTCTACCGGGTGAGCTAAATCCGCTTATATCAGCCGAACAAAGCGGCAGTATTGTTAACAAA
>DVLL01000023.1 GCA_018715525.1 Candidatus Faeciplasma pullistercoris
CGACAAGGTCGAAAAGAAGGTGTCCATGAAGGAGCAGATCGCGGACTTCAAGCCTCAGCCGGTTATCACCAAGGACAACGTCACAATGCAGATAGACACGGTCGTGTTCTTCCAGATAACCAACGCCAAGCTTTACACCTATGGCGTCGAGCGTCCTATCTCTGCGATAGAAAACCTTACCGCTACCACGCTTCGTAATATCATAGGCGAGCTTGAGCTTGATTCTACGCTCACATCCCGCGACACTATCAACAACAAGATCACGGCTATACTCGACGAAGCGACTGACCGCTGGGGCATTAAGGTCAACAGAGTAGAGCTTAAGAACATCATCCCTCCCAAGGAAATTCAGGACGCAATGGAAAAGCAGATGAAGGCTGAACGTGAGCGCCGTGAGAAGATACTCCAGGCGGAGGGTGAAAAGAAGTCCCAGATACTTGTCGCAGAGGGAGAAAAGGAGTCCAAGATCCTGAGAGCGGAGGCAGACAAGCAGGCTGAGATACTTAAGGCTGAGGCTGAAAAGGAAGCTATGATCCTCAAGGCGTCCGCCGTAAAGGATCAAAAGATACTCGAGGCCGAGGGCGAGGCTCAGGCTATCGAAAAAGTGCAGGGCGCGCTCGCGGACGCTCTCGTCAAGCTGACAGCCTCCAATCCGAGCGAGAAGGTTCTTACGCTTAAGAGCCTTGAAGCGTTTGAGAAGGCTGCCGACGGAAAGGCTACCAAGATAATCATTCCCTCTGAAATCCAGGGTATCGCGGGGCTTGCAGCCGGAATTAAGGCTATAGCTGAAAACAACTGACTATATTAAAGTATTCCTGCCAATGTGTAGGAATAAGGTGTAATTTATTAATATTTATTAAAATCCAAGCCCGGGCTGACATATTAAGTCAACCCGGGTTCTTTTCATAATATCGCTTATTTTTCCCTGACGTATTACTTTTTCTCAAGCTTAAACCTGACATTTTCCGCCCCACAGATTTTATAAAGCTGAGATAGGCTGTCAGAGTCTATGACCAACGATGAAGCTCCCTTTATCAGCGTCAGCTTACCGAGGTCTGTCAGGTACGCATAGAGCTTGGACGCCTGAAGTCCAGTGTGCTCTGAGCAGAGCCTGCGAAGGCTCTCCACCTTATCCTTGTCGGTTGATGAAAGTCTGACGCATATTGGAGTGGAGTCAAGCTGAGAAATATACTCCTGCGCAGGGATTATCCTGTCCGCGAGGATTTTCGGCTCCTCCTCTTCCTTAATAGATATCTTTCCGCTGACAAAAAGCGCCGCGTTCTCGCTGAGCACGCCTCTTGCGCTCTCATATACCTTAGGAAATACTATAACCTCCATATCTGCCGAGACATCCTCAAAGCGTGTAAAGCACATCTGCTGATTTTTCTTTGTGGTGATCATTCGCTTAGAACGAAGTATCGCGAATATCGCGACCTCAGAGCCTTCGGTATATTTCGCTGAAAGCTCAGCGCAGCCATCCAAAATCTTCTTAATCGCAGATGCTCCGCAAGCAGGAAGCCATGCTGAGTATACTGAAAGAGGGTGACCGGATATATACGTGCCCAGCGTTTCCTTTTCCATCTCAAGAAGCTTTGCTTTCGGATACTCCTCGGCATACGGGATAGGAAGATTCTCTGACTCGGAGCTGTCCGAAGAGCCGCCGAAAAGGTCAAGCTGACCCTCCATGTTGTCTCTTTGGCGCTCTGACACGGCGTTCATAATCAAATCATAGTTTGTAAGCATCTGGCGTCTGTTTGTCGGGAATGAGTCAAACGCTCCCGACATAATAAGACACTCTATCGCCCGGCTGGTTATTTCCTTGCCGTACATCCTCAGGATAAAGTCCTGAAGCGAGCTGAACCTGCCGCCGCGCTTTCTTTCCTCGGTTATATCCCTTATCATTCCCCTGCCGAGACTCTTGACAGCCAATAGCCCGAAGCGAATTCCGTCGGCGTTCGAAACAAAGCCCTCTTCGCTGACATTTATATCAGGACCAAGCACCTTAACGCCCTTTGTCTCGCATTCAGAGACATATTCACCAACCTTTGTGCTGTTGTCGAGCACGCTTGTTATCAGAGCCGCCATATACTCCTTGAAGTAGTGGCACTTGAGGTAAGCAGTCTGGTAGGACAGCGTCGCGTATGCCGCCGCGTGAGACTTGTTGAAGGCGTAGGAGGCAAAGCTGGACATGTCGTCAAATAGCTCGTTTGCGATTTTTTCGGATATTCCGTTAGCTACACACCCGGTGCAGTTAACCGAGCCGTCCGGATTTTTCTCACCGTAGATAAACGCCTTTCTCTCATTTTCGAGGACGCTGTGCTTCTTTTTTGCCATCGCCCTTCGAACTATGTCCGCCCTGCCGTAGGAGTAGCCGGCAAGCTCTCTGAATATCTGCATTACCTGCTCCTGATAGACTATGCAGCCATAGGTCACCTCGAGAATAGGCTTGAGCTGAGGCGTTTTATAGGTGACGCTCTGCTTGTTATGACGGTTTTTGATATAGGTCGGTATCGAGTCCATGGGTCCGGGGCGGTACAGTGATATCACAGCAATCAGATCTTCGATGTTCTCCGGGACAAGCCGCATAATGGCGCTCGTCATCCCGGCTGATTCAAACTGGAATACTCCCACAGTGTCCCCGTCGGCGAGCATCTTGTAAACCATAGGGTCGTCTATAGGGATTTTTTCTATATCAAACTCTGGCTCGGTTCTGCGGATATTTCTCACCGCGTCCCTGATGACGGTGAGGTTCCTGAGACCCAAAAAGTCGATTTTTAAAAGCCCGAGGCTCTCCAAAACCGTCATGGTGTACTGTGTGACAAGCTGACCGTCGTTTGTCATGAGCGGTACATAATCCGACACAGGTCCGGCGGTTATGACTACTCCTGCCGCATGAGTAGAGCAATGCCTCGGCATTCCTTCCACCCTTACAGCCATATCCAAAAGCTCATGAATCTGTGCAGAGCCGTAATAAAGCTCTCTGAACTCCTGACTTTTTTCCTTTGCTTCGTCAATGCTCATGCCGAACGGTATCGCCTTTGCGACCTTATCGGCAAGGCTGTACGGCAGAGCCATTGCCCTCGCGCAGTCTCTTACCGCGTTCTTAGCCGCCATAGTTCCGAACGTCACTATCTGTGCTACATGATCCTCTCCGTACCTTCGCTTGACATAGTCTATTACCTCCTGCCTGCCCTCAATGCAAAAGTCGATGTCAAAGTCAGGCATGGAGACTCTCTCGGGATTGAGAAATCTCTCGAACAGAAGGTTGTATCTCATCGGGTCGATGCCGGTGATGCCTATGCAGTACGCCACAAGGCTGCCCGCTCCCGAGCCTCTTCCCGGGCCTACGGGGATTCCGTGTGTCTTGGCATAATGTATAAAGTCCCAAACTATGAGGTAGTAGTTGACATAGCCCATGCCGGAAATCACTCCGAGCTCATAATCAAGCCTTGACTTGAGCTCAGGGGTAATATCCTGATACCTCTTTTTCAGTCCGTCATAGCTCATTTCTCTTAAAAACTTTTCGTTGTCAGAGACCCCGTCCATTTTGAACGCCGGAAGCTTAGTCACTCCGAACTCAAATTCAAGGCTGCATTTATCCGCTATCTCTACAGTCGCGGCAAGAGCGTCCTCCCGTCCCGGAAAAAGCTCCTTCATCTCGTAATACGACTTGAGATAAAACTCGTTTGTCGGGAAGCTCATGCCGTCGGGGTCGTCAACGGTGGTATTTGTCGAGATACACATAAGGATTTTCTGAGCCGGAGCGTCCTCGGCGCTGATATAGTGGGCGTCGTTAGTCGCAACGAGGCGCACTCCCGTCTCACCTGCAAGCTTATACAGATACGGAAGTATATCGGTTTCATCCGAGAACTTATGGTTCTGAACCTCTATATAATAATCCTCGCCGAATATTGCCTTATATCTAAGGACAGTATCTTTCGCGGATTGGTAGTCGCCCTCAGAGAGCCTCCTTGACACCTCTCCCGCAAGGCAGCCTGACAGACAGACAAGTCCCTCGCAATACCTGCTCAAAAGCTCGTAGTCAACTCTGGGCTTGCTGTAAAATCCCTCGGTGTATGACAGGGACACAAGCTTGCAAAGATTCTTATACCCCTTTTCGTTTTTACAAAGGAGTATCAAATGGTACGGCGAGTCCTGCCTGCCCTGACGGTCAAACCTCGTCCTCGGAGCTACATACACCTCGCAGCCTATTATCGGCTTTATCCCCTCTCGCTTGCACTCATTATAAAATTCCACCGCGGCAAAAACGTTTCCGTGATCGGTAACAGCAACAGCCTTCATTCCCATTTCCTTCACACGCAAAACAAGCTGCCTGAGGCGGCACGCGCCGTCAAGCAGCGAATATTCGGAATGAACATGCAAATGAACGAAGTCTTCCATACTGTTTTTACTCCCCGGGTTTTTGCTTCTGTACTCTGAGTTCGTTTGCTATCTGCACTATCCTTGCAAGGCGGTGATTGACTCCCGACTTGGATATGGGAGGGTCAAACTCCTCGGACAGCTCGCTTAAGCTGTATTCCGGAAACCTGAGCCGCATTTTCGCTATCTCAATAAGCTCGTCCGGAAGCTGTGAAAGCCCTCCCTGCGACGCCTCTATCTCCCGTATAGCCATTATCTGACGCGATGACGACAGGTTCTGCCTCTCGGCGTTGGCTGTATCGCAGTTTGTGGCGCGGTTAGCCCGGTTGCGTATATCCTTGAACACCTTGACATTCATGACCTCGAGGCTTGACATCTGCGCGCCCATCAGCGTCAATATATCCTCTATCCCCTCACTGCCCTTGATATACAATATCCGCTGCGACTGCCGGCAGGTGCTTTTCAGGCTTATACCCATCCTTTCCTCCATAACACCTGCAAACCACTCGCTAAGTTTATCATCAGGAAGCGCAAACTGCAAGTGATACTCCTTCTTGGGGGATGAAATTCCTCCGCAGGACAAAAACAGCCCTGTGACAAATGCTCCGAAATACTTTTCCGTGAGGCTGTCCGCCTTGCCGGCAAGCTGCATCCGCTCAAAGGATTCTATGCCGAGCCTTGAGCATACCGAGCAAATGTCATTGTAAGAGCATACCCTCATAAGATACCGCGGAGACCTTCCGCGCGAATGTATCACTTGCATTGACACGGCATCCGGGTTTTCGCTTGCATGGCAAACAAGCCGACTGAACATGTCTTTTGTGACATCATTGTCGGCAAGAAATTCTATCCTGTCCCGGGACGCCAAATCGGCTACCAGAAGAAACGCCAAAAGGCACGCGTCCGATCTCTTCCTTCCGGTAACGCTCCGGGCGGCCTCGGATTTTACGGCGTATGAAAATGTCTGTTTTTCGGCTTCTCTCATCTATATTTGTACGACTTTATATTTTTTCGGCTTATATGACACGGCCAAACCGGTTTTATCTGTTTATATTTCGGTGCTCTGTTCTCACCTGTATGCCCTTCGACTCAAGATACATAGACATTCTCCTTGCGAAGCTTACCGAGCGGTGCTGTCCTCCCGTGCAGCCAAAGGCTATCACAAGGTTGAGCTTGCCCTCCTTTATATACAGGGGTATCAGGCAGTCAATAAGCTCCTTTAACTTTGTAAATACAGCCTCGGCGTTAGGGTTATTCATAACATAGTTATATACGTCATCATCGAGACCGGTCTTATGCTTCAACTCGTCTACATAAAACGGATTCGGCAGGCATCTTACGTCAAAAACGAGGTCTGCGTCCTTTGGAAGTCCAAACTTAAAGCCAAAGGATATGACGTTGACTATAATTCCTCCCTCGGCGCCGCAGAAGAGCTCCTTCAGCCTGTGCTTAAACTCCGCAGTGCCCATCGTAGACGTATCTATGTAAAAGTCCGCAATCGATTTTGCGTCAAGAGTCACCTTTCTTTCAAGCTCAATAGCCTTGTACAGGCTTCCCTTCGCCTCCTTGTCAAGAGGATGCTTTCTTCTCGTTTCCTTATATCTCTTGACAAGCGTATCGTCGTCCGCGTCTACAAAAAGCACGCTTACGTCTATTCCATGACTTCTCAGAGAGTTTACGCAATTTTCGAATTTGGAAAACAGGTCTCCTGAGCGAATATCTACAGCCACCGCCATTTTGTCTACGGAGCTTTCCGACTTTATTACAAACTCCGCTACGCTTAGCAGCAGCTCGGGCGGCATATTGTCTATGCAATAATAGCCTATGTCCTCAAAAAACCTTGATGCTGTGGATTTTCCAGCTCCCGACACTCCGGTTATAATGACAAGATGCATAGCCTTATACTCCCTTATTCATCAACAATCTTTATCTCGCATTCAAGCGAGTAACCTGTTTTCTCCTTTACTTCCCTGCGAACCTTCTTAATAAGCTCCAATATGTCCGAGGCGGTAGCCCCGCCCCGATTAATAATAAAGTTCGCGTGCTTTTCGGATACCTGAGCCCCTCCGACCGTGCAGCCCTTCAGTCCGGAGTTTTCTATCACAAGGCCTGCATAGCTTCCCTCCGGACGCTTAAATGTTGAGCCGGCGCTCGGATATTCGAGCGGCTGCCGCGACTTTCTCCTCGCCATAAGCTCATCCATTTTCGAGCGTATCTCGTCAGGATCGCCGGGAGTGAGCTCAAAGCTTGCGCCTACTATCATCTCATCGCTGCCGGTGAACCTGCTTCGGCGGTAGTCAAACTTAAGTGATTCGCCGCCATAGGTTTTCAGATTTCCGTCTTTATCCACGCAGGTCACACTGCTGACAATATCCTTCATCTCGCCGCCGTACGCCCCGGCGTTCATATACACCGCGCCGCCGACGGTTCCAGGTATTCCCCACGCGAATTCCATGCCGCTCAGTCCTGCGTCCAAGGCAGCCCTGCAAGCTTTAGAAAGCAGCGCTCCGGCACACGCTGTGACTGTTCCTCCCGACACGCTTACCTGCGACATGTCCTCTCCTACAGAGATAATAACTCCGCGGTATCCGCTGTCAGAAAACAGGGCATTAGAGCCGTTCCCGAGTATGAAATACTTCAGCTCAAGCTCCCCAGCAAGCTTTGCCAGCTTAGCCAGCGACTCAGCCGAGTTCGGGCAAACCATGATGTCGCATTTGCCGCCTACCCGGAACGTGGTGTGAGCGCTGAGAGGCTCATCCATATAATACCGGCATCCGTAATCCTTGGCTAAAAGCGATATGCTTTTAATCTTGTCGGAATAAATCATCATCAAAGCGTTGATCCTTTCAAAGGGATAATTGAGGGTGCTTTTTCAATACTCTTTCACGAACTCTTTCCCAATCTGAATTTATTATCAGCTCTGCGGGAAAATCAATATCTGAAAGAATTTTTTCTGAGACTGTCGTAACGCCTATCGCGTCCCAAAAATGAGCGTCGGTGTTTACCACTATCGGCACCCTGTATTTCTTGCATGCCTGCAAAAGAGGAACCGCGTTTGTGGCGGAGCCCTTTTTAAGCCTTATCGAGCTCTCGTTTATCTCAACAAGCTTCTCGTATTCCTTGAACGCCTTTACCGCCCGCACATACTCAAACGGGAAAAAGTCTGTGGTGGGATGACCTATGACATCGATATATGGATTCCGGCAAAGCTTTATGTAGGCGTCTGTCACCTTCTCAGGAGACGCCGGAACAAATTTTCCGTCCGGACTGTCCTTCTCAAAGGTGTACTTGTGGAAGGACGCGACTACCCACTCGAGCTTTGAGAGGTTTTTGCCGTCCATATCGACATCCCCGTCATAGTTATATATATTCACCTCAGCGCCCTTAAGAACAGTTACGCCGAAAATGCTTCTCGGCAAAACTCGAAGGTTTTCAAAATGCCAAAAATGCGGAGCGTCCGGCATCATGATATAATGATCCGTCATGGCTATCGCTTTTATGCCGGCATCGGAAGCGGCTTTACAGTTTTCCGTTATTGTAGAATACGCATGGGTTGAAGCCACGGTATGTGTATGAAGATCAGCCTGAATAAGCAAAGATGTTACCTCACTTTTGTATTATAAATCCGTCCAGCTCTGGTAGGTCTCATTGCCCTGCATCTCAAGTCCGAGGTTGGACAAAAGCTCCTGAGCCGCATTGTAGCCAAGCTTCTTCTGACGATTGTTCATGGCTGCAACCTCTAAAATAACAGCGAGATTTCGTCCCGGCTTTACAGGAATGGTCATACTGGGAACATTTACGCCGAGAATACTTGTATACTCGCTGTCAACGCCCATTCTGTCATATACCTTGTCAGGATCCCACGGCTCAAGCTTTATGACAAGGTCGATCCGCTCGGTAGTCTTTATGGCGCCCATACCGAACAGTCTCATGGCGTTTACTATTCCTATACCCCTGAGCTCGATGAAATGACGGATGTTGTCCGGCGACGAGCCAACCAGCGATATTGCCGAGACCTTTTTTATCTCGACAGCATCGTCCGCGACGAGCCTATGACCTCTCTTTACAAGCTCAATAGCAGTCTCGGACTTACCTACTCCGCTCTCTCCCACTATCAGAACACCCTCGCCGTAGATCTCGATAAGAACTCCGTGGCGGGTGATTCTCTGCGCCAAGCAAAGATTCAGGTATGCTATCATGCTCGCCATAACCTCGGAGGTATCAAGCGGAGTCGCGAGCACCGGAATCTCATATTCCTTCGCGGCTTCTATAAGCTCATGGAAAGGGGTATGCCCTCTTGTTATGATTACCGCGGGGATTTTATGGGAGAAAAGGGTCGCCAGCGCAGTTTTTCTCTCCTCTGAGCTTAGACCTCCGAGATACGCAAATTCAGTGTTGCCCAAAATCTGGATTTTTTCGGTGTTGAAGTAGGCGTAAAAGCCGGTAAGCTGCAAGCCGGGTCTGTTGATATCGTTATTTGAAATAATAATCTCCTTTGTGTCTCTCGGAGTGTAAATAACCTCAAGCTTTACATCGTCTATAAGCTTGTCCAAGGACACGGTATATTCCTCAGCCATTTTCCTTCATCCTTTCGTAAATTATATTTTGGCGTATATCAAAGGGAGATTTCTCCCTCATCAAGCATATTCTGAACCGCTGTCATCACTCCGAGCTTTCCCGAAGGATAGGTTATTCCACCCTGAAGCCACGCGGCGTAAGGCTCTCTTATCGGCGCATCGGCGGAAAGCTCTATCGAGGCTCCGCTTGTAAACGTTCCCGCAGCCATTATCACCCTGCTCTCATATCCGGGCACGTCCCATGCCTCCGGAACAACAAAGCTGTCAACAGGAGCTCCCTTCTGTATTCCCCTTATGAACGAGGTGAGAGCTTTTTCGTTTTTAAGGAGTATCGAAGCTATGATATCGGACCTCTCCTCTCCTGCCTTTGGAAGAGTCTCATAGCCGAGCATGCTCAAAAGCCTGCACGCGAACTCTGAGGTCTTTACAGCGTTTGCTACAGTCTGAGGCGCTAAGAAGAAGCCAAGGAACATCTCCCTGTTCTGATGGAGCGTAGCCCCTATCTCCTTGCCCATTCCTACACAGGTAAGCCTATTTGCGCACAGCTCGATAAGATCCGCCCTGCCTGCTATATATCCGCCTGTAGAGGCTATTCCCCCGCCCGGATTTTTTATGAGCGAGCCCATCATGAGGTCTGCTCCGACATCAAGCGGCTCTTTCTTTTCAACAAACTCGCCGTAGCAGTTGTCCACCATGACTATCACGTCCGGGTTGCCTTCCTTCGCAGCCCTGACCATCTTCTCTATTTCAGAAACTGTGTACGACGGTCTTGTCGAATATCCTCTTGAGCGCTGGATATAAGCTACCTTTGCTCCGGCTGAAAGCTCTTTTATCCTCTCAAGGTCGGGCATACCGTCGCTTAAAAGCGGAATCTCCTCGTACAGTACGCCAAAGTCCCGAAGCGAGCCGTTTCCCTTTTCGCCGCGCTTTCCGACTATTTCCTCAAGAGTATCATAAGGCGCTCCTGTAAGCATCAAAAGCTTGTCCCCCGGTCTTAACACTCCGAAAAGCGCCACGGACAGAGCATGAGTTCCGTTTACGAAGTTATGCCTTACGAGCGCGTCCTCGCCGCCTAAGGCGCAAGCATACACCTTATCGAGCATATCCCTTCCGAGGTCGTCGTAGCCATATCCTGTCGTGCCGTGCATGGCTGTCTCGCTGACATGGTTCTTTATGAACGCGGACAGAACCTTCGCGCCGTTATACTCGGCTATCTCATCAATCCTTTCAAACCTTTGCGCACATGCCTTTTCGGCAGCGCTTGCCAGTTCAACTAATCTTTTGTCAAACTTAAATAACTCAAAAATGTCTTCCATTATGCTTTTACCTTATGTTTATGCTTGAAATTTATTTGACTGTTGTCCTCTTTTTTCATGCAGGCAAAATCCTCCGCTATCAGCTTGTACCCAAGCTTCTCATAATATGGCTGGACCTCCTCGCCGGCACACAGATACGCCCTATACCCCTGAGTCAGAAGAAGCTTGGCGGTTCTGCCCAAAAGCTCGCGCGCATACCCCTTTCCCCTGTCGCATACAGGAGTGGCGACATCGCTGATATAAGCCATTCCGCCGCTGTGAAACCTAACCGTCAGGACAGAGCTCTCATACGAATAAAGCCCTGATATTCCGCGATTTATCCTCCTCATTGTGTCGGTAAGCCAAAGCCCATAATCGCTTTTCCCGTCTCCCATAGCGGTTTTATATACATATTCCGGGTCGGGGTTTATGTTTAACCCGTCCGAGCTATCCGCAGGCGTCACCTCGTAAAAGCGTCGCTTAACCCGCCTGTAGCCCCTCAGAGCCACCTTAGGCATAAGCTCCCTCGGCATCTCGGCAAAGGCGGGAGACTTGAACGAAATAAATTCGTTCATCTCCCGTATACATGTTCCGCACACGCTCCTAACATCCAGCAGGTCAGCCGCAAGAGAGGAATTAAAAGACGATATTATTCCTATCCTGCGGTTTCTGTGCCTGAGCTCGTAAAACTCACAGAAGTCATATTCGCTTCCGTAAGCCGCCATATGGGACAAAATCACCCTTGAATAATGGGAATCTCGAAGAGCTATGCCGGTATCATCAAGATTATCTATTCTTTTTATCATTTGTCAGACTGTTGACTATCTCCTTGAAGTGCCTTCCCCTCGCCTCAAAGTTGGGGTACATGTCAAATGACGCGCACGCCGGCGACAGGGATACAATATCTCCCGGAACTGCGTTCTCCATGGCAAGCTTCACCGCTTCCTCCATGCTTTGGGCGTGAAGTATCTTAAGCTCCTTCGGGTCATAGTAAGGAGTGTAAGTCACCGCCTTCTCGATTTTATCGGCAGTAGCCCCCATAAGTATGAGCACCTTGACATATTTGTTAACCGGCTCGGCAAGAGGTTCAAACGGTATCTTCTTGTCGTAGCCTCCGGCTATCATCACTATCCTGCGTCCGAAGGAGCGCAGACCTGCTATGACTCTCGTCGGATTGGAGGCTATCGAGTCGTTATAGTAGCTTACGCCGTTTATCTCGCGGACAAACTCTATCCTATGCTCCACTCCCGCAAATCTTCTCGCTACGGTGCAGATAGAATCTACGCTGACATCTCCCCAGACGGCGGATATAGCCGCAAGGTAATTTTCAATATTATGCTCGCCCGGAATGCGTATGCTTTCAGCCTTTATTATCTTTACTACCTTCCTGCCGTCATTGTAGCAAAGCACCCTGTCCGCGTCGAGATACGCGCCTATCTTTACCTTATGAAGCCTCGAAAAGCCGATATATTTTCCTCTTACCCTATCCTTGAGCTTCATGGTTTCCTCGTTGTCTTCGTTCAGCACCGAGCGTGAAAACGCGTTCTGGTGGTCAAGGATATTGCACTTCGAGGCTATATACTCCTCCATTCCACTGTGAACATCGAGATGGTTGGGAGCGATATTTGTGATTACGGCGACATCCGGAGACTCTCTCATGGACATGAGCTGGAAGCTCGAGAGCTCGACTACCGCGACGTCGGTCTCAGATATGCTTTCTATCCTTGGGAAAAGCGCCTTGCCTATATTTCCGCCGAGCCACACAGTATAGCCCTCGGCTTTTAGGAACTCCGAGATAATGGTGGTAGTGGTGGTCTTTCCGTCAGAGCCGGTCACCGCGTATATCTTGCAGGGACAAAGCTCAAAGAAGGATTCCATTTCGCTGGTGACTATTACTCCGTTCTTTCTCGCTTCGACAAGCTTGGGATTGTTGTAGTACATTCCAGGAGTTCTGTAAACGACATCATAATCGTTTAAGCTGTCAAGATAGCTCTCTCCGAGGATAAACTTTGCGCCCTTTGAGCTGAATTCCTCGTAAAGCTCGTCGTCAAAAACCGACCTGTCCTTTTTATCAAGAACGGTAACATCTATACCCTTCCGCAAAAACAGCCTAATGAGCTCGATATGGCTTACTCCCGTTCCTATAAACGCTACCTTAGAGTCGCGCATGCTTTCAAAAAATCTCTGCGTTTTGTTCATAGCCTCATGCCCTTCCGAAAATAGAATAAAAAATTGAAAAGCGGCTCTGTCGATGAAACCGCATAATATTCTATGATCATTATAGCGCACCTCAGCTTAAAATTCAATCATAATTTGCGTTTATTTCAAAATGCGTAATGTCTGAAAAAATCGTTATTTTGACATATAAAAATTATTATGCAGCTTCTTGTCAAAATACAAAACTTGATATATAATTAACATAGAAATAAGGTGACTGTAAATTTCGGCGAAGAAACCGTAAAATCTTTTCCGGACATTACATGCCGCTTTTTGTTTTTGCACCTCTCTTTTTATGCAAAAATATAACTATATGGAGGACTGATCAAATGTCAAAGCTGATAAAGACCGCGCAGGTTTTTAACCCGGCAGTCAGCGTTGCTCCCTTGGGCATTATAGCTATGGACGGAGCTAAGGAGCTTGGTGAAAAAATTAACGACTATCTTGTTACCTGGGCAAAACAGTCGGGGCAGGATATAGATACCTTCCTTATCCCGTGCAGCTGCCCGAGATTTCAGTCTGGCGATGCCAAGGCGCTTATTTCAAAGACAGTCCGCGGTTACGACCTGTTCATAGTCTGCGACACCGGCAACTATTCCTGCACATACTCATACTTCGGGCACGAGAATCGTATGTCCCCCGACGACCACTATCAGGATCTGAAGAGAATAATACAGGCGGCAGCCGGAAAGGCGCACAGAATAAATGTCATTATGCCGCTTCTTTACGGAGGACGCCAGCACAGAAGAAACTACCGTGAGTCGCTTGACTGCGCATGGATGCTTCATGAGCTGCAGGCAATAGGCGTATCCAACCTCATGACCTTCGATGCGCATGACCCGAGAGTCATGAACGCGGTACCTCTCATGGGCTTTGACAACATTATCCCCTCCTATCAGGTCTTAAAGGCACTTTTTAAAAGCTTCCCGGACATTCAGCTTGACAAGGATCACTTCATGGTTGTCTCTCCCGACGAGGGAGCGATGAGCAGAAATATGTATTACGCCTCCGCCATGGAGGTAAACCTCGGAATGTTCTACAAGCGCAGGGACTACTCCACTATTATAAACGGAAGAAACCCTATCGTAGCGCATGAATACCTCGGAAACGATGTAAAGGATATGAACATCTTTATAGCTGACGATATCATATCCTCCGGAGAGTCCATGCTGGATATAGCTTATGAGCTAAAGAAGAGAGACGCTAAAAAGATTCTTGCCTACGCCACCTACTCCATTTTCACCGCAGGTCCCGAAAAGTATGACAAAGCATACAAAGAGGGAATGATCGACGCGGTATTCGGAACCAACCTCACATATATCCCCGACTGGCTCAAGGAACGCGAGTGGTTCCACATTGTCGACTGCTCCAAATATGTTTCCTACTTCGTTGCGTCTCTTAATCACGACATGTCGGTAAGCGAGATCCTTGATCCTCACGAAAAGATCAAAACGCTTCTTGAAGCTCACCGCAAAGCATAAACTGTATTGATTTTACTACAGAAGGAGTGTATGTATATGCTTAAAGAAATAAACGTCTCCGAGCTGACTCTCAACCCGTTCAAGAGAATAGGCGCTGATTGGTGCCTTATCTCCGCCGGAAATGAAAAGAGCTTTAACACAATGACCGCCTCATGGGGAGGCATCGGTGTCCTGTGGAACAAAAATGTCGCTACCTGCTACATCCGTCCTCAGCGCTATACAAAGGAGTTTGTGGATAACAGCGAGTACTTCACTCTTACCTTCTTCCCTGACGGCTACCGAGACGCCCTTACGCTATGCGGACGTGTTTCCGGAAGAGAGCACAACAAGCCGGTCGAAGCCGGCATCACTCCAAAGTTCATCGACTCGACAGTTACCTTCGAGGAGGCGAACCTCGTTCTGGTTTGCAGAAAGCTGTTTGCCCAGAAGATGAATGAAGAGTCCTTTATTGACAAGGATGTTCTTGCCAAGAACTACCCCAATATGGATCTTCATACTATATACGTCGGCGAAATCGTCAAGGCGTATATAGGATAATCCGTTTAAAATCAGAATAAATGCCATCTCCCTTTCATACATTCTCTTAGGACAAAGGACAGGACGAGTATGAAAGGGAGATTTATTATGCCTCAAATGTATAAATACGGGCTGACAAGCTCTGAAGCGGAAGCAAAGCTCTCCGAGTTCGGGAAAAATCAGCTCAGGCAGAAGAAAAAGCAGAGCGTAATAGGACTGTTTCTGGAGCAGTTCAAGGATGTTATGGTCATTATACTCCTTGCTGCCACCGCGATTTCAGCGTTTATGGGCGAGATATACGACGCCGTTACGATAATCTCAATAGTCCTTTTGGACGCAATACTTGGATTTATTCAGGAATACCGCACTGAGAAAACCATGGAAGCTCTTGAAAAGCTCACCTCTCCGACCGCTAAAGTCATCCGAAACGGCGAAAGGGCTGAAATAGACGCATCGCTTGTAGTTCCAGGCGACATTCTGCTTCTTGACGCAGGAGACAGAATCCCATGCGATGGAAGGCTGGTGGAGCTGAACGGACTATGGTGCGACGAAGCGATACTTACCGGAGAGTCGGAGGCCGTGAAGAAAAATTATGACGGCATGGTATATATGGGCACGTCGGTCACAAGGGGAAACGCCGTCATTAAATGTACGGAAACCGGCATGAGCACAAAAATGGGACAGATGTCGGCTCTTATAGACGAGGCGGGAAAGGATCAGACTCCTCTTCAAAAAAAGCTCTCAGACCTCGGAAAGGCTTTGTGCTTTATATGCCTCGCGGTATGCTTCTTGGTGGCGTTAGCCGGAATAATCAGGGGCGAGCCGATATTTGACATGCTTCTTACCGGCATAACTATCGCGATAGCCGCGATACCCGAGGGGCTTCCCGCGACTGTAACTATAGCTCTCGCGCTGGCTGTAAGGCGAATGCTCAAGCTGAACGCCTTGGTACATAAGCTTCATTCGGTAGAGACGCTCGGGTGCACTACCGTGATATGCACGGACAAAACAGGCACGCTTACCGAAAACCGCATGAGCGTAACGAAAATTTGGGCGGATGAACAAGAATACGATTTAAGCGGCTCATTAAAAAGCGTTAATACACGTTCCTCCCTTAAAAAGCAAGGCGGCGATCTGACTAAGCCGCTAAACGAACTTTTTAACTGCGGAGTTCTTTGCAATAACTCTGAAATCAGTATTTCTGACGGAGAAATAAGCGCGGCGGGAGATCCCACCGAGTCTGCGATACTGATAGCGGCGCACAAGGCGGGTATAGACCCCGGCGAGCTGAGGCGTGAATGCAGACGACTGAGCGAAATTCCATTTGAAAGCGAAACCAAGCAGATGAGCGTGACAGTAGTCCGCAAAACAGAGGAAATCAGCTTTACCAAGGGTGCTCCGGACATAATCATAAAAAAATGCGGAAGCATTCTCACATCGTCCGGTATAGTCCCGCTTACAGCCTCAGGCAAACGCGAGCTGTACGAGCTTACCGAAAAATACGCATCAAAGGCCTTAAGGGTGATGGCATTTTGCGCAAACTACCCAGGCAGCGGCTCCACGGTATTTTTGGGGCTTATGGGAATGATGGACGCTCCGAGAAAGGAAGCAAGAGCGTCTGTTGCTGCTCTCAAGCGCGCCGGCATAAAAACCGTGATGATAACAGGAGACCACAAGCTTACCGCAGAGGCTGTAGCAAAAGAAGTCGGAATACTCTCCTTAGGCGGAATTGTAATAGGCAAGGATGAGCTCGACGGTATGAGCGACAAGGAGCTTGCAAGAATAATAGACCGGGTATGCGTATTCGCTAGGGTAGATCCCAAGGATAAGCTGAGAATTGTCGCCGCTCTCAAGCAAAAGGGACATATAGTCGCCATGACAGGCGACGGCGTCAACGACGCTCCCGCGATAAAGGAAGCAAACATCGGCGTAGCGATGGGAAAATCGGGAACCGACGCTTGCAAGCAGGCGGCAGACCTGATACTGACCGACGACAACTTCTCCACTCTGTGCGAGGCAGTCAAGCAGGGCAGAACGGTTTACTCAAATATACGAAAGTTTGTAAGGTACCTCATCTCCTGCAACATCGGAGAGGTTATGGTAATGCTTCTATCAATCGTTTCCGGTCTGCCTGTGATACTTCTGCCAACGCAGATTTTACTTGTCAACCTTGTAACGGACGGTCTGCCGGCAATAGCCCTCGGACTCGAAAAATCGGAAAAGGCCGTCATGGAGCTGAGCCCGAAGAGATTCTCCGGAAACTTTTTCAGCGGAGGGCTTTCCGGAAAAATAGCCATAAGAGGCATACTCATAGGCGTATGCACTCTCGGCTGCTTCATATACTCGCTCAGGGCAGGCGCAAGCCTTGAAAACGCAAGAACCTGCGCGCTTGTCACGCTTATAGCGAGCCAGCTTATCCATGTCTTTGAATGCAGAAGCGAGCACGTCAGCGTCCTGAGGATGAACCCGTTTGAAAACGGATGGCTTTTAGGAGCGGTGCTTCTCTCCTCAGCCGCCACCCTGTGCTGCATATACATCCCATTCCTGTCTATGGCTATGGAAACCGTTCCTCTGACCGCTCCGCAGATGCTGTGGTCGGGAGTATTCGCTGCGGCAGTGCCTGCAGTATCCGGACTTGTAGGACTTGTCACAAAAAGAAATTAGAATAGAAACACGGCAGCCGAGCCACGGAAATAATCTCTCCCGGGCGGCTGCCGTATATTGCGTCTGCTATAGGATAATTAAAAGCCTATCAGCTTCAAAAGCTGTGTCGCTCGGCGTCACTGAGTAAACGCGATCTGAGCGAAATTATAGAAACCAAGAATCCAGATGTTAAAGTCGTGTCCGCCGGAACGCGTCTGCCAGGTGAAATTCTTTCCATCCGTCAGCTTGTCGGTGAGGTCGCACAGACCCTCAACAGCGTTAGTATGGTGAGATATCGCTATTCCGTCCTCTGTTCCGCAGAGATTATAAAAGTACTTGATATCATAGTCGGGGAAATCCTTCAGGTGTGTCGCTATCTCAACCGCTGTATATGTAGTCGGGCAGGAACTGAACGCGCCGAAATAGCTGAACATGTCAAGGCACTCGCAAAGAGCTATATTCGTAGTCTGCATTGCACCCATGGAAAGACCGCCGACAGCTCTGTGATCCCTTGCCTCGGTGACGTCATAGCCCTCGCTGTAATCGGCGTAGGTGGCGTAGTGCTCATCTATATACGGTATCAAATCATATCTGAGCTCCTTGCCGAACTCATAGAAGGCATTGCTGTCGCTGTTCATGCCGTGGTCTACCGCGGAGCGTCCGTTCGGTGTAACAACGATAAAGGGCTCTATCTCGCCGTTGGCAATCAGATTATCCATGATCTTCTTGATATCCGAGTTGTCACCTGTCATTCCCCACTCCCAGATATCTCCGCCGATTCCATGCAGAAGATACATTACATTATACTGCTTGGTCTCATCATAGCCCGCAGGAAGATACACATACGCCTGCTTTTCGGTGTCCTCCATATTGCCGTAGTACGCCTTGGAAGGATAGGTTATCAGTTCGATTGTTCCCCCGTTGTCAATAGACTGACGGTACTCGGATGGAATCTCGTCAACAACGGTTATCTTCTTGGCACAGCCGCCAAGACTGCACATAACGGCTCCTATTATCATAGAAGCAACCACCTTTCTGATAATCTTATACATATTCATCTCCTTGAACACTCCTTTTTCGGTTCATGTATAAACCCCGTTTTCTCAAAGAAGAAACAAATAGTTTATACTTTATATATTTACACAAAATCAACACATTGTCAAGAATAATTTTAGATTTCATCGTCAATCCAGCGGCGAATAGCTCTTCATAATCTCAAGTGCAGTCCTTAAGCCGTCAACAGCGGCAGATACTATGCCTCCTGCATACCCCGCGCCCTCTCCGCAAGGATACAAATTATCTATTCCCACAGCATTAAACCGCTCGCCGCGCAAAATTCTTACAGGCGAGGATGTTCTTGTCTCCGGCGCGGTCAGATACGCGCCCATATCGCCGAAGCAGCCCAGCTCCCTCGAAAACCTGCGTATACCCTCCTTCATCATGTCGGAAACAAATTTCGGAAAAAGCTTATTCAGGTCAACGTCAGCTACGCCGGGCTTATATGATGGCAAAACCGAGACTGATGAGCTCTCTCCCAAAAAAGCGCCTACAGTCGACGCGGGAGCCATATAGCTGCCGCTCATCATATATGCCTTTTTCTCAAGTCCCGAGGCAAACTCCACGCCGTCCATAGGATTATTTCCGTAATCGGACGGAGAAACGGACACCACAAGCGCGGAATTGGCGTTTTCAGAGTCTCTGCTGTACTCGCTCATACCGTTGGTTACTATTGAACTCCTTTCGCTCGAGGAAGCAACCACATACCCGCCAGGGCACATGCAGAATGTGTATACCGCCCTGCCGTCCGGGTGCCTATGCGATAGCTGATATTCTCCCTGCGGCAAAAGAGGGCTGTCCGCGTATATGCCATATAAGCTCTCGTTGACTCGCCTCTGGCTATGTTCAATCCTCGCGCCTACAGAAAACGGCTTTGGCTGTATGGTCACGCCCGAGTCAAGAAGCATCCTGAACGTGTCTCTTGCCGAGTGACCTATCGCTAAAACCAGCGCGCTCGGATTAATCTCTCCATGAGATGTAATCACCTTTGTTACCCTGCCGTCTGAGACGCATATGCTCCTGAGCGGAGTCAAGAAGCGTACCTCTCCCCCGTTTTCAATTATTTTTTGACGCATCGCCCTGACTACTGCCCTTAACTTGTCAGTACCTATATGCGGCTTAGCGGTTCTTAATATCTCCGGTGGCGCTCCGAATTCGCACAGTCGGGTAAGAACATACCTGCAAAGAGGGTCGCCGATTCTGGTGGTGAGCTTTCCGTCTGAAAATGTGCCCGCTCCCCCTTCGCCGAACTGGACATTGGTTTCGGTGTCCAACTCCGCGCCGTTCCAAAAAGCGTTCACCGCCTTCACCCTTGAGTCCACATCCGCCCCGCGCTCTAAAACTATCGGCTTGTAGCCGTACTCCGAAAGAAGCAGCGCGCAAAAGATCCCCGCAGGTCCAAAGCCCGCTATGACCGTCCTGCCCTCCCGCTTCTCGCATGATATCTTTGGAGCAATAACCGGTTCATCAAAATAACGCACATCCCTATGCTTACTTGCAACCCACTTTTCCTTATCAGACGAGCGAAGGCAGAGCATGACCGAGTTGACAAAGTGAATGTTCTCTCTTTTCCTCGCGTCGAGCGAGGATTTATATATACAGCCGCTTGTCACATCCTGAGGTCTGAGACCGATACGTTTGATCGCGGCATTCACTACGCTGCGCTCCTCTTCTCCGAGCGCCGAAGGAATATTCATCACAATTACAGCCATTTTTACCTCTTGAAAAACTCAAGGCTCAGGACTTATCCCAAGCCTTGATAAAATTTAATTTGCAACAGACCCCGCCTACTGATTGTCAGCGGCATTTCCGTCATCATTTCTTTGAACCGTCTGATTGTCATCCACCTGCTGCACATTGCACGCAACCTGATAAGTGCCGCAGCACCAGCAGTTATTGTACATCGGAAGATACACCGTTACGGTGTACATCCTGAAGCCCTCTGTGATGTTGTAGTCAAGCATATCTATCTGAGCGATAAGGTCTTTTGAGTCAATTTGCTCAATTATTTCAGAAGGTCCTATTACCTTGATGTTGTTTATCCTGTCCGTCTCCACATCCACCTGATAACCGTTCGGAACATTTATCGGGTATATCTGAGAGTTATTTATTGTCAATGTCTTTGTGCTGTAGTTCTCAAAGTCAAACGTGACTGTCGCCGTGTCATAGCCTGAAATATTGGTGTAATAATCGGTGTTGTTTATCGGCAAGATTATATTCGATCTGATATCAAGGCTCCTTAGATCCACATATCCCAAGGTTATCTCATCAATATTGCTTATCCTGTCGCTCTGGCTTCTGACAGTTATCTCAGAGGGATTTATCGTATACTTCAAAGAGGAGATATCAAACTGGTCAAAATATGTCTGAATTTCCACGTCAAGCTTCATGTCTTTTCTCATATATACGGGGATGGTAAGCGCAAAACCGTTCTCTGATTGAACAGATATCTTGCTGTCGTTGACTATGTTCTCTCCGTTATATAGCGTGACCGAGGTGTTCGAGGTCTGAAGCGTTGTCATTACGGTAGCACCCGACTGAACCTTAACCTCGCAGGACGTAACCTGATTCACATAATCCCTCGGACCGTATATCTCCACCACCGACGGCTCAATAATGACCTCAGCTGGGTCGACAATGTATCCGTCCGCAGCGGAAATGTTCGATATATCCGCAGTCAAAGTGCCGTCCGCAACAGAAAAGCTCTTTGTTATCATATAGTCAAACTCAACCTTTACCGTGGAAGGCTCGATGGTATCGACATCTATCGCGTCTCCATTAGTGCTCGTAACAACAAGCGGCAAATCGTATACTCCCGGCGCTCTCACGGTATCAAGGTTAATTCCGATGTGTATGTCGTCGTTCGAGTAGTCGCCGATAAGATATCTTTGACCGTTTATCCTGACATTTGCGGTGGTATCAGACATGTCAAGAACAGATATTCCGGTTACATCTGCATAGCTTCCATCCAAAGAGTAATCAATCGGGACCTCGCGAAGCACCACGGTTGTCTCCGGAAAGGCGGTCAAGGAAAGCACTATCCAGAGAATAAATGCGGAAACAACGGATATTATCAGCATAAACAGGTTGTTTTCCGCAAGCGGCTTATCAGTCTTTTTTACTCTTCCCGCCATCTTTTTGATCCTTTCTTCCGATTATCTTTGATAAAAGCGTCGCCTCGGCAGGCTTCTTTTCAGGAATTATCTGAGACCTCAGATACTTTATCAGCCTCTCCTTGGTGTAGCCTCTTGTGAGCTCGCCGTTTTC
Source organism: Candidatus Faeciplasma pullistercoris (assembly GCA_018715525.1). GTDB lineage: Bacteria > Bacillota > Clostridia > Oscillospirales > Ruminococcaceae > Faeciplasma > Faeciplasma pullistercoris. The sequence goes on from DVLL01000023.1 coordinate 21,433, forward strand.
AGCTATGGATATCGTTCCTGTTTCCTCTGATACTACAACTATTATCGCATCAGAGTTTTCACTCATGCCTATCGCGGCGCGGTGTCTTGATCCAAGCTGCTTATTTATTCTTTCCTCCTTCTGAGGAGTCGGTAGAAAACAGCCTGCAGCTACTATTCTTGCGTTTCTGATTATGACCGCTCCGTCATGCAAAGGCGTCTTAGGGAAAAATATCGTGCCAAAGGTAGCTACGCTCGGTATGCAGTCCATTACGGTTCCGGTGTCTATCTGCTCGCCAAGCCTTATCTTTCTTTCAATAACTATCAGCGCGCCGGTCGCAGATTCGGAAAGCTGGCTGACAGTTTCGCCTATCACATCTATCGCATTAGACCAGTTCTGAGTCGTGTTGTCGGCGCTGTACCCATCGTTAAATACGTTCAGCGACTTTACGTTTGCTCTTCCTACCCGCTCGAGTATCCGCCTCAGCTCAGGCTGGAACACAATTACCACCGCTAAAATTCCGACCTGGAAGAAGTTTTCGAGAATGAACGTCATCATCTTCAGCCGAAGCTCGGAGGCAATGACGTAGATGACCACTACAACAAAAATTCCCACAATCAGCTGCTGCGCCTTTGTCTCGCGGACCAGCTTTATACCCTTATATATGAAATATGCCAGCAAAAGCATATCTATAATATCTCTATAGCTTATAGAGCTTACAGTACTGATGAATCTTGAAAAAATGTCGCTCATCAATTCCATTGCCGTTCCCCCTGTAAGGTTCTTATACATTCCTTATTTATTCTATCAGCAATTATTAAAAATTACAATAGCCCCAGCCCGTCTTTTGATAATTTTTTTATTGTGTCAACAAGCCTTAAAACGTCCCTTTCAGAGCTGAATACCGACGGCGAGAACCTAACAGTTCCTTGCGGCATGGTTTTGATCGTGCCGTGCGCAAGCGGCGCGCAGTGAAGCCCTCCGCGAAGCGCAAATCCGTTATCGGAAAGCACTGCGGCCAGCCTTTCAGACGGAACTCCGTCAAGATTAAAGGACACTATCGGCACAAAGTGTTCACCGCATCTGTAAAGTGTAACACCTTGTAAGACTTTTAAGCCGTCTATGAAAATATCGCATAGCTGCTCCTCATGCCTATAAATGCTGTCAAGACCCATGCTTGACACATACCTTATTCCCGCCCTGAGCGAAGCTATGCCTATTGTGTTAAGCGTACCGCATTCAAGTCTTTCCGGCATAAAAGGAGTCTGCCAGAGTTCTGCGGATGTAGCACCGGTTCCGCCCTCCATTATCGGGCTTATCTCGTACTTCCCGTCAGAAATGATTAGTCCCGTTCCCGTTCCGCCGTATAGACCCTTATGCCCCGCCGTGCAAATTATATTCATGCCGTCACTCAGACTAACAGGAATGATCCCGCACGCCTGCGCGCCGTCAACTATAAAGCAAGCGCCTGCCGCCCTGCAAAGGCGCGCTATTTCCCGTATCGGCATTATTCGTCCTGTCACATTTCCCGCATATGTGCAGACTACGCAGTCGGTTTGGGGAGTGATAAGCTTTCTGAAGCTGTCAATGGTTTCTTCATCGGTTTTGCCTACCTGTGCCACCTCAACCGTCACGCCGCGCTTGGAAAGCGCGTAGGACGGCCTTGCAACCGAGTTATGCTCCATCGAGGAAATCACAAGCCTTCCGCCCGGAGGAACTATACCCTTTATCGCTATGTTGAGCGCGTGGGTGCAGTTAGCTGTGAAAATGACATTCTCCGGCTCAGCTCCGAAAAATCCCGCCGCTTCTGCCCTCGAGTCATACACCATCTCTCCCGCCTTTGCGGAGTAGGCGTGCCCGCTCCGCCCGGGATTTCCGCCGTATATGTCACAAGCCTGCGCTATTTCTCTTTTAACCGACGGTGGTTTTGGAAAGCTTGTAGCCGCATTGTCAAAATATACCTGATTCATTTACTTATAGTCACCTGCCTATCTTTTTACCGCCATTCTGTCCTTGTGCTGTATCCCGTTTTTGGAGAGTATCGATGTTATTATATCTGAATCGTCCTTTACCCTTATCGAATAGCCGCAGCCGGACGACAGCGTCTTAGGCGTCTTTTCTATTTCACAGTAATATCCCATATTGTTAAGAAGCCGCTTTGCCTTCATAGCATATGTTATTGAGGAAAGGGCTATGAGTGTATATGTCATTGGTATTTGCACCTCGAAGTCGTTATATTCTGTTCGGCGCCGCAAGCGACACCTACCTTTAATCATTTTATGCAGGGCAGGCGGATAAGGCTATAGGACAACTGCGCGGTGTTTAACCGAGGCTTAAGCGCTGCTCAAACTTTCGCATAAAAAAAGACCCGCCCGCCGTTATTTCACGGCAAGCGAGCCAGCTTTACATATATTTCAGGCATTATCCGCAGATTAAAGACACCGCGTGAGCCGCTATTCCCTCTTTTTGACCGGTGAAGCCAAGTCCCTCCTCGGTTGTCGCCTTTACCGAGACTCGTTCCACAGGTATCCCCATAGCCGCGCTAAGCCTTTGGCGCATTGAGCCGATGTGAGGCGAGAGCTTCGGCGCCTGCGCTATCACCGTTATGTCGCAGTTGAGAATCGAATACCCCTTTTCTGCGAGGAGCTTTGCGACGCGCTCGAGCAGCCTTATGCTGTTTGCCCCCTCATACTCAGGGTCATTGTCCGGAAACAGCTTTCCTATGTCGCCCAAAGCAGCCGCTCCCAAAAGCGAATCCATCAGCGCGTGTGTCAGCACATCAGCGTCTGAGTGGCCCAAAAGCCCACGCTGATAGTTGATCTCCACTCCGCCCAAAATAAACCGTCTGCCTTCTACGAGCCTATGAACGTCATACCCGTGACCTATTCTCATTCCGCTTCCCGATAGACTGTTTGCCATAATTATATCCTCCGGAGTGGTAAGCTTTATATTTGCGTACTCCCCTATCGTTATATGCGGCTTGAAGCCGGCTGAATCAAGGAGCTGAGCGTCATCGGTATAGTCCGAGTCAGCCATATGCGCGGCGTAAAGATAGAGCCTGCGGGAAAAGCTCTGAGGCGTCTGAACAGCGTATAGACTCTTTCTGTCAGGCGAGTAGGCTTTACATCCGTCGTCATACCGTATCGTGTCCTTGCAGGGCACGCAAACTACCGAGCTGCCGTATTTGATGGTGTCGGCTATCGAATCAAGTATGGTTCTTCGGCTTATAAGCGGTCTCGCCCCGTCATGGATCATGATTATCTCTTCTTTTGCCTCTTCCACGCCGTTCATAACAGACTCCTGTCTGGTGGCTCCCGCGTCGACAAAAGTAACCGGAGTGCGCAGCGGCGACAATATTTCAGAATACTCCCGCCACAGCTCTTTCGGCGCGGCAACAATTATCCGCCTTACCTCGTCGATTTTATCAAACGCCTCGCACGACCTTAATATACACGGCTTTCCGCATATAGGGACAAGAAGCTTATTTTGACCCATTCTCGTGCTCTTTCCCCCGCAGGCGAGTATCACCTCGGAGTCAGCAGACCTCGGCATAAGTGACTTGGGTATACCATTTGCCACATCCAAACTATCCAGGTTATCGGACATATTTTCACCCCTTGAGCAGCGGTAAATATCATAAAACGGCTATACAGCTCAAGTATACCAACCGAGCAGCCGACTGTCAACCGAACATAAGGAAAACCGGCAGAACTTAACGCTCCGCCGGAAATCTAAAATCATATTTTTGTTTGCAGAAATTACATCGTAATGGTTACAAACTTGAATATGAAGAGCACCGCAATGATAGTGATGACTATATCCTTCTTCTTGTAGTTTCCGGTGAAGAGGGTTATAAGAACATAAGAGATAGCTCCGATACCTATACCGTTCGCTATAGAGTAGGTAAGGGGCATCATAATAAGTGCGAGGAACGCGGGGACAGCGTTTCTGACGTCGGTCATGTCAACCTTGCCGAAGCTTTTCAGCATGAGAACTCCGACGTAAATGAGGGCGGGAGCGGTAGCGCAGCTGGGGATAATACTTGCCAACGGAGTAAGGAAGAGGCAGGCAAGGAAGCACAGCGAGGTTACAAGGCTGGCAAGTCCGCTTCTTGCGCCGGCAGCAACACCGGCAGAGGACTCAACGAAGGTGGTGCAGGTTGAGGTTCCGAGAACCGCGCCGGTGATGGTAGCTGTAGAGTCGCATACCATAGCCTTGTCTATGTCAATCGGGTCGCCGTTCTTGTCGAGCATGTTAGCCTCGGAAGCAGCTCCGTAAAGCGTTCCGATTGTGTCGAACATATCTACCAGGCAGAAGGTGATAATCAGCACAATGGCATTGAAGATACCGCCGATATGAGCTCCGCCAAACGCGTCAACCCAGGACTGACCCTGGAAGATACCAGTTATGCCTATTTCGCCGAAATCCTTGAAGGACTGTTCTATGGAGCTGACATCAAAGGAAGGAAGCTGCCAAGTAGCTACATAGTAAAGCACGGTGGTGATGAGAATTCCTAAAATAACATTTCCCTTTACCTTGTACTTTGCAAGGATCGCTATGATGATAAGACCAAGAAGCGCCAAAAGCGCGGGTATAACTCCGCTCATGTCGCCCGACTTGATAGCACCGTTGATGTCAACAAACTGCAAGAGCGTGTACTGGTTGGGCTGGATGATATCGACGTTCTGGAATCCGATGAAAGCGATAAACAGACCGATACCGGCGGGTATTGCCTTCTTCAGGCAGTCAGGCATCGCCTTTGCAACATACTGTCTTGCGCCGGTGATTGAGAGCGTTATGAAGATAAGTCCGGAGATAAAGACTATTACCATACCTGAGTGATAGCCGTCTATGATGTCTACGCCCGCAAAGTATGCTCCTGAAACGAAGCAGGTGCAGAAGAATGAGTTAAGACCCATTCCGCAAGCCTGTGCGTAAGGAAGCTTTGCGTAAACCGCGTACAAAAGCGTGCCGATGAATGCAACCAGAATCGAGGCGACAAATACGGAGTTCCATACCTGTCCCAGAGCGGCTGCGTTTGCTCCCTCGGCCGCAAGCCATCCGTTTGCGCCCTCGGCAGCTACCTGGTTAGGATTGACGAACACAATGTACGCCATCGCGAAGAAGGTTGTCAAGCCGCCGAAAATTTCGGTTCTTACGTTAGAACCGCGCTCGGATATCTTGAAAAACTTGTCCATTGATAACTATTTCCTTTCATATTTTTCGGGTATTCCCCATTTTTGGAACGCTGTTCCCCTAAAATACAGCATTACATACCCATGTTACATCACTTTTTGAGTAAAGTCAACAATTAAATTGTATTGACACGACAAATATTAAAGCTAATATTGCCTTATCCGCGCTTATGTCGTTTCACAGCAGGTGTTTACACCGCTGACGCCACAGACTTTTGCAAGCTAAACCGATGAACCAAGTTTTTCTTGCATTTTTGTATTTCACATGGTATACTGCTTTATATTATACTTATTTGATATATGGAGGCATGACAGATGCTTTTACTCTTCAAGGCCATGGAGCTTCAAAACAGGTTTGCACCTCTTCCGCAAAAGCTTCATATAGCATTTTGCGTTTTTGCGACCGTGTTCTTTATATTCTGCTATCTGAGATACCGCAGGCTTAGCGATATACTTTGGATGTTAATATGCGACATCACCCTTATTTTACAGTTCTACGGAGATAAATACACCGCTCTTACCGTCGGTGTTTGCGAAATTATACTTTTTGCGATGATGTTTTTGGACTACAGAAAGAAAAAATCGGCTGCGAAGACCGCAGAATCAGAAGCGAAGCAGCCAAATGAAAGCGACGGCGGCAAGCCTGACGATCTGTCAGACATACAAAAGGCGGTCCGCACAGAGAGAAGCAAGGTCGTAAAGGATGACAACGACGTGATATCCTCTGCTTTTGACCCGGAGGATCTTGAAAAATGATCAAAGCTGTCATACTTGACGCTGATACCGTCACACATAACGACCTTTCGCTTAAGCCGTTGACCTGCCTTGCGGACACAACCGTTTACGGCTATTCTAACGAATCAGAGATTCCGGAAAGAATCGGGGACGCGGAAATAGTGCTCACAAACAAATGTCAAATAACAAGGCATACTTTTGAGCTGTGCCCTAATATCAGGTACATCGGACTTTTTGCGACAGGCTACAACAACATAGACATAGCGGCGGCAAAAGAGCGCGGGATAGTTGTCTCAAATGTGCCGGGATACTCGACTGACTCGGTTGCTCAGCATACCTTCGCGCTTATCCTTCACTGCTATTCAAACGTGGCAAAATATGATAAAACTGTCAAGGACGGCGACTGGGTATACAGTAAGCTGTTCAGCTACTTTGATATCCCGCTCTATGAGCTTGCCGGCAAAACAATCGGCATAATAGGCTACGGTGCGATAGGTCAGGCGGTAAAAAGGATCGCCGAGGCGTTTGGCATGAACGTAGTAGTATACACAAGAAGCTATCCAAAGTGTGACGAGGGCATAAAAGTCCTTCCCCTTGACGAGCTTCTTAAGGTGTCTGACATAGTGACGCTGCATTGCCCGCTCACCCCAAAGACCAGCGAGCTGATAAACAAAAGGACTCTCTCGCTTATGAAGACAAGTGCCCTGCTCATAAACACCTCGCGCGGCGGAGTGATAAACGAGCAGGATCTGGCAGACGCCTTGAACTCAGGCATGATAGCAGCCGCAGGTCTTGACGTCCTCACAAAAGAACCGATGGATCCAAAGTGTCCCCTCAGAGACGCGAAAAACTGCGTAATAACCCCGCATATAGCTTGGGCTCCTCTCGAAACAAGGCAGAGGCTTATCGGCATAATGGCGAATAATCTCGTTAGTTACCTCGGCGGAAACCCCAAAAACAATGTAGCAGACTGAAAGGACTCCTTAAAATGGATGAAATAAAGAATATGAAGAGGGTTGTAATAAAGGTCGGAACATCTACCCTGACCCACCCCTCGGGTCAGATAAACATAAGGCATGTCGAGGAGCTTGTCAAGGTAATCTCAGATATCAAGAACTCCGGCTATGAGATCGCGCTTGTCACCTCCGGAGCCATAGGACTCGGAGCGGCGAGGTTAGGTCTCAAGCAGAAGCCTAAGGATACCCCGTCCAAGCAGGCGTGCGCCGCCATAGGTCAGTGCGAGCTGATGAATATATACGACAAGCTCTTTAACGAGTACAACATCATTGCTGCACAGGTGCTTCTGACAAAATATGTCCTGTCTGACGAGAGAAAGGAAAATGTAGAAAACGCTCTCGAGATGATAATAAACAAAGGCGCCGTTCCTATAGTAAACGAAAACGACGTAGTGGCTATAGATGAGCTGGAGCTTGAGGTCGGCGAAAACGACTCGCTGGCGGCTATGATGGCCTGCCTTATCAAGGCTGATCTGCTTATCATCATGACAGACATCAACGGTCTGTATGACAAGGACCCCCGCGCAAATCCTGACGCTAAGCTGATATCGGTAGTTGAGGAAATAACCCCGCAGATACGGCTTGCCGCCGGGGACGCCGGAAGCTCGCTCGGAACCGGAGGCATGGCAACCAAGATCCGCGCCGCGGACATAGCCATGAGCCACGGCATCGACATGCTGATAGTAAACGGCAGCAGACCTAAGAACCTTTACGACATATTCGACGGAAACGATATAGGAACGTACTTTAAGGCCAAGAAACAATAATTCATGAAACGGGAGCATAGATATGTTGGATTTTGATACCATAGGAAAAAACGCCCAAAGCTCAAAAAGCATTCTTTCCTGCTCGTCTGTCACGCAGAGAAACGAGGCGCTCAGAGAAATAGCAGACTCTCTTGAAAAGTTCAAAAGAGCAATAATCGAGCAGAACAAGATCGATGTTAAGAACGGCGAGGCTTCCGGAATGAAATCCTCGCTGGTAGACAGGCTGTACCTCAACGAAAAGAGGATAGAGTCAATCGCGGAGGGCGTAAGAAAGATTATAAGCCTTCCTGACCCGATAGGAATAATCGAGAGCGGCGAGATAAGACCGAACGGTCTTAGAATCACAAAGCTCAGAGTCCCTATGGGAGTTATAGGCATAATCTACGAGGCACGACCGAATGTCACAGCGGACGCGGCGGCGCTCTGCATCAAGTCGGGCAATACGGTAATACTCAGAGGCGGCAAGGAGGCTATATACTCTAATACTGTTCTTTGCAACATTATGAGAGACGCGCTTGTAAAGGTAGGGCTTCCCGCCGACTGCATACAGCTCGTTACAGATACCACCCGTGAAAGCTCTGTCAGAATGATGAAGGCAAACGAATATATCGACGTGCTCATCCCTCGAGGCGGAGCGGGGCTTATAAACTCGGTAGTCCAAAACGCGAGCGTGCCGGTAATCCAGACGGGCGTTGGAAACTGCCATGTATACGTTGACTCCGCGGCAAACCTGCAAATGGCTCTCGACATAATCGACAATGCCAAAACCTCACGCCCCGGAGTTTGCAACGCCGCCGAGACGCTCCTTGTCCACAAGGATGTTGCGGACGATTTTCTTCCCATGCTCAAGCGCAGGCTTGATAAATCACACGTTGAGCTCAGGGGCTGCGAGCTGACAAGAATGATTTTGGGCGACTCGGTAGTTCCCGCCACCGAGGAGGACTACGCTACGGAGTTTCTTGACTACATCCTCGCAGTCAAGGTAGTAGACAACATATTCGACGCGATAGATCACATCACCAAATACTCCACCGGTCACTCTGAGTGCATAGTCACAGAGAGCATCAGCGCTGCCGAGGAGTTCCAGCGCAGGATCGATGCCGCAGCCGTATATGTCAACGCCTCCACAAGATTTACCGACGGCTTTGAGTTCGGACTCGGCGCCGAGATAGGCATTTCCACCCAGAAGCTTCACGCAAGAGGTCCTATGGGTCTTAAGGAGCTGACCACCTACAAATATCTTATCAACGGAAACGGTCAGATAAGGTGACGATACGATGTTAAACTTGATAGACGACAATTCAAATAAGGTTTCCGCTGCCGCAGACGAAGAAAAAGCTGCCGGCAAGTCTGACAGCGCCCAGCAGGACAATAAGCGAAAAAAAACGAAAGCAAAAAAGAAAAGCTCCGCCGAAAACGCCTCCAAGCAAGGCGGCGCAAGACAGAGCGATGAAAATCAAAATAACGGCGAGAAATCAAAAATGCAGCCTGCCGAGCCGGAAGGCAAAGATTCTAAAACGAACAATACGGAGCAGCAGGACGGCGGCAAGCCTAAAGCGGCAGAGCATGACGAGCTTGCCGAGGCGGCAGCCGTTATGGCTCATGTAACAGGCATGGATCTACAGGATAACAGCGAAAATCCGCAAACAGCAACTCCACCGGAGCACAAAGAAAATGTGTTCAAAAAATGGCTTGTCCTACCCAAGAATTTGAAGATTTCGAGTATATCGAAGATAGACGACCAGGTAAAGGATGTTATAGACGAAGCTCTTGACGAAGACGCCGAGAGCCTGGGGCTTACTGAAGAGCAAGCCCCCTCCTCCACCGTAAGCCTGAGTCAGGTCATGTCTGCGCTTTTCGGAGTGTTCCTGATAGGCTTTGCGATATTCGGAGTGATTTCAGCGATAGGAAATTTCAGAGAATACTCTATTAACAAACAAAACCGTGTTACGGAAATGGAGTACCTTGAAAGGCTGATACTCCCGCTCACCGCCTGCGATATACCCACCTTCGAGGATGCTGAGGACCTCAACAGCGATGTGACAATAGCCGCCGCGTGCTGGGACATAATTCTCTCCCCATCCTCCGCTTACAATGTGGAAAACGGCAACTACATCATATCTTATCTTGAGATAGAATCGAGAATAAACAAGCTCTTCGGAAGCGGTCTTAGCTATACCCACGCGACTGTCGGAGACCAGGAGCTGCTCTTCAAGTACGATGAGGAAACCGGAATGTATACTATTCCCGCCGCGCCGAGGGCTATTGCGTACTACCCCACAATCGACAGCTTTGAGGTTATAGAAAACGGCTATACGCTCACCGTCAGCTACCATGTGCCGGTATCAGAGTGGATCTCAATTACTCCTTCTCCGGATAAGACGATGATTTATACCGTCAAGGGCAACGGACTGAGCTATACCATATCCTCTGTCGAAGTTGGACATATCTCGCCTGACGGTCTGTAACTTCTCTAACATTAAAATCGGTACCCGTTATTATTCGGGTACCGATTTTATTTTTGGTCATATGACACCGACTCGCAGACTTTTGCGCCGGAATAGAAATACTCAAGTATTTCGGTATGGCTCATCCCCTCCTTTGCCATTTTGTTCGCGCCGTACTGCGACAAGCCTACCAGATGACCGCTGCCGTAGACCTTGAATGTAAAGCTTTCAAATTCCTCTGAATAGCTCACCGTAAATCTTGGCGACGGCAAGTTCAGCCACTGTGCAAGCTGGGCTCCGGTCACTACATTTGTTGAGTCCAACGTCACCTCGAGAACATAGCCCGTGTCGGTTGTTTTTGTTATATTCAGCCAGTCGGATGGATCACCAAGGAGAGTTATGCCGTCCGGCTGAGTGGTTATTCTCGCGAAAAGCTCTTCCTGAGTGTACATTACGTCCGTCTGATAATCACTATCAAACTCGCTTTCGACTTCTCCTAAATACCCGACGGCTTCTCCGAGAACGCTCTGCGCGCTTTCGGTAACTCCCCCGCAGGAGAAACAGTACGCTGGAACTATTGGCATTCCCTGATATGCAATATATTCTCCCATGACGCTTTCGACAGCCTCTTCAATATTTTTAAGATAATCCTCAGCCTTGTCCTTGTACATTGCGTCAAAAACTGCCTTGGGCATCAACGGAGTATACCTGTTAGTGTCTGTACTGATGTCACAGCCGTAAAGCTCAGGCGTCGGAGACCTGACCTCCTCAAGCCGCCTGCCGAGTATATAGGTATACATCATTACAGCCTGAGCCTTCAGCATTTCAGGCTCGGCATCGGCTGATATCGATGCGCAAACCGACTCTACCATATACTCCTCAACAGAAAGCGTTGCCGACGTCTGAGATACGACATCATATACTCTCACCTCGTCAAGCAGCTGGTACGCCGTCTTTTGCTCTGCTTCGACAATAGGAGCATATGCGGGAATCGCCGGCTCGTCAGCGGTAAAATGAGATATTATAGCAGGCACTATGGGTATAAGTAAAAGCGACAGCGCAACTACCACCAGTCCCTTCACAAAGCTGCTTTTCACAGGTCTCCCCCTTTCGCTTCAGGTCTGATAGTAGTATAGCGGACAGGCATAAGGATAATCTGTCGAAATCAACACTCCGCCTAAAATTGAAAAAAGGAAAATTTACGGTTTTTAGTATTGATTTTTTTTAGAGCATGGTGTATAATAAGTTGCGTTGTTTGTGCCAAATATCATGTTTTCGTAGCTCTGCAGGATATAGCGCCCGGTCTCCTAAGCGGTAGGTCGTTAGAATCTTTTTGAACGAGGAAATTGAATAAATTTGTTATACGTCTCTGTAGCTCAGCAGGATAGAGCGTTCGCCTCCTAAGCGAAAGGCCGGCAGTTCGAATCTGCCCAGGGACGCCAAAAAGCACCGCTGCAAACCTTTTTGGGGTTTGCAGCGGTTTTTGTTTTCGGCAAAAATCTCATAGCGACCGGAGGGCGTCCATTCACTTTTGTCGTATGCTTGCTAAATGGATTTGAAACAATTTTCGCGCTTTTGCTAATAAAAATCGCGTCCCTGCTAATTCGATTTTTCGGACTCACTTGCCGCCTGGTGCTGCCGAGAGCAGCGCAGCCAGGGTATTTGCCGGTTTCGGCGACTTGCTAAGCTGCTCCAATATGCGCTCCAAATCCTATGCGGCAGGCGCCGGTTCGTTGGGCTCCTCCGGGGACGAACCGAAAGCATGGCGGGATAGGCATAGAAGACGGTCTCAAGCTTCCGGGAATTGGTCTCACCATTCCCGTCCATGTATTTGCGGACGATGGGATAGTTCTTTTTGCGTTTGATAATAGATGCCATAATGATACTTCATTGTTTTCTCTCCAACATGGCTGCTACAGGGACAGGCAGCTCCCTATTCATTCTTTGGGCGAACCGTTCCTTGATCATATCCAAATCCGCTGTTACAAGAATCCGAGTTGCTTTATCTTGCAACAACGTAAGAAGCTCTTTTTGAGAAATCACATATGCGATATTCTGCTCACACATAGTATCATCTAATTGTTTTTGAAACAGCTTTTTCGCTATGTTTTCATTCTTTGCCAAACGCAGCCTGTAAGATGTCTACATCTAAAATGCTTTGCAGTTTTTTGGCAAGGGTAGACTTACCCGTACAACTTTCTCCAATGATTCCAATAACCATTTCATTTTTCCCGGCATTTTGGTTGTGCACGCCAATATTTTGTACCGTCACGGTCTAATAGCCGTTCGCTAATCATATCTCGACGGATTGTGCAAAAATCATCATAAAAGTCCGCAATCAGAATGTTGACCTCTCGTTCGGAGTAAATTCGATCAAATTCAAATGCTTCGGCAATTACTTCTAAAACGATACGTTCCTTCTTTTTCTGAGCAGGGATAGATTTTAGTTTTCCATATTCAAAAAATGCATCGATTACTTTTTGACGATATTCCGCATCACGTTGAGCCTGTACTTCAGATTCATCAGATTTCTCTTGCAGGATTTCTAATATGCTGGTTTCAAAAATTTCTTTTCTCAACGAATACATCATGTAGTACTGACTTTTATATGAAGTGACCGCTCCGGCCTCTGTCAGCTTCTTGAGATGGAAAGACACTGTAGGTGCGGAAATTCCCAACCTTTCAGCCAACCGCTCTACATACATATCTTCAATCACAAGAGATTTTAGAATTTGTAATCGAGACTTGTCAGACAGACACTTAAACAGACGGATAGCCTCGGTTTCTGTCATTTTTCCCCCTCCCAAATCTGTGCAAATGCTTCTTTGATCTCGTGAATTGTGTCAAGCTTAATCTGTTCAATTTTCATTTTAACTGCATCGTCATTCTGTTTGGCTTTCTCGTAAGAAATACTCCAATTTAATGGAATCTGTTTGGCTTTAAGAGCGAAGGCTTGTCTTATCTCCTCCGGATCATTCTTTGACGTTTTTACTGCCACGGAAAGAATTGTACGAAAAATATCATAAACATTTGCTTTTATCTTTTCAAATGTAGCCTCGTCCACACGATCATCTTCCAACAATTCCTTATTGCGCTGTTGACATAATGAGATTTGTCTATCGAAATAGCTGTTGAACTTAGATACTCTTTGATCAATCATACAATAACCTCAATTTTTCCGCGCCCAACAAAGTCAATATGATTTGAAGCCCTATTTTTCCCACCGAACATATTATTCGCACCAACAGCAATATGGAATGTTCCTGCCATCTTTTCATCCAGAACTGTGTATCCACACAGGCTCGTCACATTAGGATTCATGCCAATGCCAAATTCACACACGATTCTATTCTCCCTAGGTTGATCTGAAAAGTATTTTGACAATACAGGATAGTTACTATCACAAATCTCACCATTGGAGATTCGTAATGTTACATCAGTATATTTTCTATTCTCCAGATATAATGTACTAAAAAATATAGCGCCTTGCGTCTGACTTTCATTTGGTGCAATGTAAATTTCTCCGCAGGGAAGGTCACCATTTCCAGCATCAATATGCCAGAACCGATCTGTCAAATCGAAATGCGCTACACAGTTTTCTCCCGTGTAAACAGATACCTTTTGAACCCCAGCAAAAGATTCCACCTTGTGTTCGCAGGCAATTCGAAGCCGCTCATAGTCAATATCATAAGCATTATTCATTCTCCGAATATATTCTTGCGTAGCAAGACCAGATTCTGTAGCGTTTGCTTCCGTAGGTATCCTGATTTGCGTAAACCGCTTACATTCCATCAGCCTATAAAATAACTGAGAAACATATCGGCGATATAGGCTCATCTGCTCGTCTTTAATTGAATAGCCCAGTACAACGGGTTGGTAGGCGAATACATCAAGTATCGCATCAAATTTGGAGAACAAATCAAAATAACGGTCATCGAAACAGCTTTCTTTTGCACAAAGGAAAATATCTCGATTGATTGACCGTGACTGCTGCACAAGTACAGGCGAAGCGCCTAAGTAAGCAACAGCTTTCATGAAGCTGTTGGCAATCTCTTTGTCTGTGTCTTCACCCCAAAAGTGGACAAGAACAAGTTCTCCAGCAGAAACACCACTGGCTTTTACAATTTTTGATATTGTTGCTTGGTTCATATTCTAACCCCCAGTTCACTATTGATTATACTACTGTATCATCAAAAAGTCAAATTTATTTTTATAATTATAAAATAAAATTTCTTTATTCAAAATTACAAAAGCTTATTTGTCATCACTGGCAGCATAGAGACTAATTCCAGCCAATCGTCGGATACGTTCTCCTTAATGAGCGCACCGATTCAGTACTGCAGGCGAGCCGTCAAAGCTTGATTATTTGAAAGCAAGTATAGATCCTCGATATCTTCAAGGTAATATTCGCATTCGTCTTCATCCAGAAGCAATATATATGCAATATATAAAGTTTGAGACCAAAAATCTTTCCATGCAGCCCTGGCACCAATATCTAATCTTATAAAATTCGGATACTCATCTCTTACCTTCCTAAAACAAAAACCGCTCAAATGCCAAATCAAAAGCACTTCCTCCACATATTAAATTGCCCATTAATATTGCAAAAATAAAGTGTTATCGCTTTCTGTTTAAGTAAACTTAAATCATTTCCCATTTTCTTACAATGTGAGAACCAAAGAACGCAGAGATATCTCTGCTAAGAAAAAACGAAAGCTGTGCTTTGTACAGCCGATTGTCAGTATTAAAACGCTTAAAAATATGAAAACCGCACCGAAGAATCCTTCGATGCGGTTTATTGATAATTCTACTAAGCCTCTCAGCCGACTTCGCGCTTACGCTTCTTCAGTTACAACAGAATCTTCCGCCGTGCCGTCTGCTGACTCGTCCGTAGTATCATCGACAGACTCGTCAGTAGTTTCATCGGAAGTCTCATCAGCGGCTTCCTCTTCCGCTACAGGCTCAAGCGCATAATCAGGGTCGCTCTCCTCGCCTGCAAGGTAATCCTCAAGCGTTCCATAGTATACGCCTATCTCATTAATGGTCAAGCCGTCAAGAGTGGTGTCCCATGTAGGGGCCTTAAACGCAAGCTGCATGGCGGTATCATCCGCAACCTCAGCGTCAAAATACTCAGCGGTGAGCTCGATAATGTAATCAAACTCTCCGGATTCAAAGTTGAAATACTCGCTCATGTTGATCTGTCTCGACGCAGTTACCTCAACGCTGTCAAGAAGCCAGAGTCTGAAGTTGGACGCAGCCTCACCCTTGATATGCACAACAACGGTTTTGCCGAGTCCTACGCCGGAAGGAAGCTTGAAGCCTACAAGTGTAGCGCCGTTGACCGTGAGTCCGTCATCTTCCCAGGTAAGAGCAGGATCATCGACAGTCAGCTCGCTGTTTACAGCCTGAGCGCGTCCGAAGCTATCCTGATTTACAGGAATAGCAGTGAACTTGGTTTCGTCATACGCTACGCCGTACTCTGCGGGAGCGTTGGCAAGCCACTCTACATCCGCCTTATAATCGTCGAGATTGCCGTTATAAACAGCAAGCTCCGAAATGGTAATATCAACTACTGAGCCGTCTGCGCTCTTGACTTGTGCAAATGCCGTCCCTTGAGGAACGCCTTCCTCAGTGGCTTCAACTCCGCAATCAAACAGAATGTATTTCTCAAACTCGCCCGCAGGAACATCGAAAGAGTTGAAATATGAATCGCCGTAGCATACGCTGACTCTCACATCAGCACTTGCCGTACCCTTGATGTACATCAGCGCATTCTCGCCGAATGTTATGCCGGGCAGGTCAAAGGAAATATCGCTTACACTTGCCGTAACGCTGCCGTCCTCGTTGTATGTAACAGTTCCGCCATCCTCAGGAGCATACGACGCCAATGTATCCGCAGTCATAGGAGCATCTGTTACAAGCTCAGCTACGAACTCCGGGTTCGGCTCCTCCTCGACCACAGGCTCTTCCTCCTCAACCGGCTCCTCGGTTTCCTCAGGTTCGTCTTCGGATTCGTCTACCGGCTCTTCAACCGGTTCTTCCTCATCAGTCTCCTCCTCAGGATCCTCACTTACGGTGGTTACGCTTGCATCGTCGTCAGGATCATCCGCCGGCGTATCTTCGCAGGCTGTAAGGCTTGCCAAAAGAGCAGCAGCCATTAAAACAGCTATAAGTCTTTTCATTTAATATACTCCTCCTCGTATATTAGTTTTTGCAATAAGATTATACTACGATACGTCAATAAAAGCAATAAAATTAAATTCTATTGCTCCAATTTCGTCAAACTAAACAATTCATTGAAATGTTTTACAGTCATAACGACAATGAAATTTGTTTGCTTCGTGACGTAAAAAGGCGACGAATTTACTCCGCCGCCTTGATATAGATTCAATTTTGTATTGCTATTACTCAACCTCGCGATAAAGCTCTATTTCCGCTATGTTGCAAAGATAGTCCTCATTCGCCCCCTCTGCTCTGCCCTCTGGCACCTCATAACGGATATATCGATAATTTTGCTCCTTATCAAGCTTGATATAGTTAATGCCTGACGCAGGAGAGAACTTGACGGTATAAATCTCCTTCCAGTCCTTGCCGTTGTTTGAACCGTAGAAGACACCGCCGGTCATTCTGCTCTCATAGCCCGCTCTCGGTGCGAAGCCAAGAGTGTCAAACTTGAGCTTCTTGCCAAGGTCTATTTCTACCCAGCCCTCAGCGAGACCGTCAAAGAAGGTATTCGGGTCGCCGTCTATAACCTTATCAAAGGTGTCGTCGCCGTTGTTCCATGCGGCTGAGCCTGTAACAGTCGCGCCGTCCATGGATACCTTCTCAAAGGTCACGTTACCCAGCTCCACTCCGCTGACAATAAATGTAGTGATGGAGTTTGCCTTGAGTTCAGCCACAAAGCCGTCCTCATATGCTCCAAAGTCCTCCAGCTGTGCCCAATGCTCTCCGTCCTCAATAGTTCCGCTTGTTCTTATAGCCTGAACTCTTCTGCCCACAGACTCCATTTGTGAGAGATCGTAGTTCATGTACCTGTCCTTGTCCGACTTGTTGAGGGCTACAACTACAAGCTCCTTAGTTTCCGGATTGTACGCCGCAAGGCTGTCTCCTCCGCACTGAATAATAGTCATTCCGGGACGAATGTACCTTGTGAACTGACCGAAGCTGTAATACTTCTGTGTAAGAATTACATCCTGATTGTCGTGGTCGGCTACCGCAGTACCCCAGAAGCCCTGCGTGATGTCTATCATACCTGAGTCCTGACGACCGTTATAGCCTTCTTCGCTGATATGCTTATCTATTACCTGCCACAAAACCCAAGCCGCCGGATCCAAAGCGTTGATATCGTTAATGATCTTCTCTCCCAGCCACAGACCTGCGCCCATCTCACCGGCGTTGGTTCCGGCAATGCCGTTGCCGTCGACCTCGCTCATCCACATGAGGAAGCCCTCGTCTCTGGCAAGCTGTCCAAGCTCCCCTATCTTTGTAGGATTATACGTATGAGTATTGATTCTGCCAAGATACTCTTTGGCCTTGTCGGAATAAGCGTTATACTCGTTTATCTGGAGCTCGGTACTGGTCTCATCGCTCGCAACCACCATTACATTCGGCAGGTCGTACTGCTGAAGAGCCTCATATGTGAGCTCGATTATCCTTGACTGGGACTCGCCCTCGTCAAAGTGGCAGCCCTCCTGCTTTGGGCTGTTGGCTCCCCAGAAGTTGGTGTTGGGCTCGTTCATCGGGGAAACGCTTGTAACCTCTATACCCATCTCATTTTGGATATAGTTTGTCACATGAGCCAAATACTCTGCGAAATCCTCGTAGCACTCGTCCTTGAGGTTATTGACATTTGAGTCAAAGCCGCCCGAAGAGCAGCCGCTGACCGTCATGAAGTACGGAGGAGAATTAGAGAATACCTCTACTATCGCATTATCCCCTGCCGCCTCGACGCAGCGCTCAAGAACATTTAACTGATTCTTGTCGGCGTCATAGTCATACACATAGTCCTGCGCCTCTTCGTCCCACACAAGCCAGCCCGGAACAGCAGAGTCGGTTCTCGTAATATGATTGTGTGTCGGGTCGTCGCCGCCACCGATGTTGTATCTCATGATGTTGAGCCTGAGACCGTCATCGCCAAAGAAGAGGTCTGCCGTTTGCTGGGCAAGCTCGTCTGAATATCCTACTCTGTTCGCCCACCAGCATAGGCTTGTGCCCCAGCCCTGGAATATGCCGTCGTTCATTGTGGATGCCTTGAGAGGCGATATGCTTACAACGCCGTCAATTTCATAATCCTCAGGATTGATTATCTCCAAATTCGCCCACTCCTCTTCCTGCAAATCCTCTTCACCGTTATTTTTTCCTCCGGTATCTGTCTGTTCGCACGCCGCAGCAGATCCGAGCATGCAAAGACAAAGCATCATTGATATTACCCTTTTAAATTTATGCACAATATCTCTCCTTTGCGGTTTACTTTCTTATATTACTATACACAATTTATGTAATTTTTCAATATAACAAATTTAAACCGTGCTTAAGACATCTGCGCAATATTTCAATATAATGTTTACCTATGGTACAACCTGCTTATCGGCTTGTATATTACATAGCAAATAGCCGCTTCGAGTATGCCCTTTAGGAATGTAAACGGCAGGTTAAATACAATCAGGCAGTTAAGGAGCGAGTTTGAAGTGGGCTTATCAGCTATAGGAGCCAATATGGCCTCGTAAGCTTCAATAATAGCGTCAAGAGGCATTCTAAATATGACCACATACGCAGGGTAAACAAAGAAATAATTCATAGGCAGGCTCAAGGCTGCCATCGCTAGCGCTCCCAATACGCTTCCCAGCACCGCTCCCTTGCGTGTATGTATCTTCTTATAAACTATTCCAGCGACAAAGACAAATACCGCTCCGAACAAAAAGTTGCATATCTCCCCTACTCCGGATGACGTGCCGAACGGAAGATGCAGGATATTCTTGACAAACTCTATCGCTACGCCGTACAGCGGACCCATTATAAAGCTCCCTATAAGCGCAGGTATGTCTGATATATCCAGCTTTACAAACGATGGTATTAACGGGATGGAAAACTCAAGGAACTGCAAGACCACCGATACAGCAATGAGCATGGCGGCAGCGGTAATGCTTCTTGTACTTATTCTCTCTTTTGCTCTTTCTCCGATTTTTGTGCTTGACATAAAAATATCTCCCTTTGATTTAGTTTAAAATAAAATATGCCGCATATTCCAAGATAAAATCCCGGGAATACACGGCACAAAATGCGCTGATTACATCTTCTTCCATCCAGACTATACTGTCGGTACCGGAGTCACACCGGTTCATGCTTTCGCTCGCGGACTTTACCGCCGATTGGGAATTTCACCCTACCCCGAAGATCAAATATTATATTTTTGTTTTAGACTTTTTGCTTACTTCTCGTCGTCACAGCCGCAGCCGCAATCGCAGTCCTCAACCTCTTCAAGGTCGAATTCGAGATTCTCGCCGCAGTTGGGGCACACGATAGAGCCCTCATTCACCATTTCCTCTGTGAGTTCAATGGTATCGCCGCAGGTGGGGCACACTACCTCGTAGCAGTCATCGCCGCAGTCGTCACAGCAGCAATCCTCGTCGCACTCGTCTTCGTCGTCCTCATCGTCACCGTAAAGGTCATCCTCGATCTCAGAGACCTCTTCCTCAAGGGCGTCCATATCCTCATCAAGTGTGTTGCAGAAGTCAACTACATCGTCAATATCGGCATCAATAGCATCTACCTTCTCAGAAAGCTCGGTGAGCAGGTCGTTCATAGCAAGAAGCACCTTGCCCGTAGGAGTGGAGTCGTCAATTCCGAGACCATCCACAAGCCCCTTCAAATAATTTGCCTTTTCTGATAAAGTCATAATTACCTCCTAACCATAAATCTTCCGCGCCAAAGATCACTGAACAAGCAGCGCGAAATAGTCCGGCACAACCTTATGTCATTGACCGGCAAGGTTATGCTCTGCTCATGTACTCTCCGGTTCTGGTATCAATTCTGATAACGTCACCCTCATTGATAAAGAGCGGAACCTTGATCTCCGCGCCTGTCTCAAGTGTCGCAGGCTTAGTAGCATTGGTGGCAGTATTTCCTGCGAAGCCGGGATCGGTCTGAGTTACAGTCAGCTCCACAAAGTAAGGAGGCTCAACACCGAAAACCTTGCCCTTGTAAGAAAGAATGGTGCAGACCATGTTCTCCTTGACAAACTTGAAGTTATCCCCGACATCAGCGGGGCTGACGGGAATCTGCTCATATGTCTCTGAATCCATGAAATAGTAAAGCTCTCCGTCTGTGTAGGAGTACTCCATGTCTCTTCTCTCAATAAACGCGGTGGGGAACTTTGCGGTGGGGTTGTAAGACTTTTCTACGACCGCTCCGGTAATGACGTTCTTTGTCTTGGTTCTTACGAACGCAGCGCCTTTTCCGGGCTTAACATGCTGGAACTCAATTACCTGCATGACGTTTCCGTCTTCCTCAAAAGTTACACCGTTTCTGAAATCACCTGCTGTGATCATATATCTTTGTCCTCCGTTTCTTTTGGGGGTCTGCACGGCGACAATAAGTCCGCGCAGCATCCTACAATGTATTCTAACCTAATTCTGCGAATATTGCAAGTGGTTTTTACAAAGAAATGAGAGATTTCTTTGCCCTTGTCATATTCTCGCAGCCGTCAGCCGTTACAATCACGAAGTCCTCTATCCTTACTCCGAACTCGTCGGGGATATATATGCCCGGCTCGACGGTAACTATCATGTTCTCCTCAAATATATGCTTGCTCGACGGAGAGGCGTTAGGAGTTTCATGTATCTCCATGCCTACGCCGTGACCCAGCGAGTGACCGAACATCTTTCCGTAACCAGCCTTAGTGATTATGTCGCGGGCTACCTTGTCGGCGTCGCTGCCTGATACTCCCGCCTTTATGAACTCAAGGGATTTTAGCTGAGCCTCAAGGACAGTGTTATAAACCTGCTCCATCTTCTCTGTAGGCTTGCCGACGCAGACTGTCCTTGTCATATCGCTGTGATAGCCGTCGTAGGTCGCTCCGTAATCCATAAGCACAAAGTCGCCGTCCTTGACAACGCTTTCGCCCGGGACGCCGTGCGGCAGCGAGGTGTTTGCTCCGGTGAGCGCGATGGTATCAAAGGAAAGACCCTCAGCGCCGTTTCTGAGCATGTAATAGTCAAGGCAAAGGCCTATTTCCTTTTCGGTGACTCCCGGCTTGATAAAGTTGAGCACATTCTCAAATGCGGCTTCCGCTATCCTCTGAGCCTTGATTATCTTTTCTATCTCCTCGCGTGATTTGACGATTCTCAGCTTGCCTATGGCTTCGCTCAGAGCGGACGAGGACACTATCTGCGCTTCACATATGCGCTCCTTATACATATTCAGCTCGGAGACGGTCATTGTATCGCTCTCTATAGCGAGAGTCTTCGCCCCATGCTTTTTGAGGAGCTCATTGAGCTGGTCAAACAGCTTCTCCTGCAAAATGACCTCTGCGTCCTTGACCTTCTTGGTCGCCGCCTCTATATATCTGAAATCTATTATAAGATACGCCTTGTCCTTGAATGCAAGTACCGTTCCGGCAGAAGATTTCATGCCGGTAAAATAGCGGCGGTTGACATCTGCCGTAATAAGAGCGGCGTCAACACCGTCAGGAAGCACGGAAAACAGCTTTTCAAATTTGTTCATAGTTATTACCTCTTTAGTTTTTATTCTATAAAGCTCAAGTAAGAGTTTTTCATTGCCAATGCGTCATAAGACTGCGTTCCGGCGCTCTCGCAGATAAATACCGGAGTGAGCCGCCTCTTTGCTATTATCTCCATGAGAGGCTCAAAATCAGGTCCGAACACGCTGTCGTCAAAGGTCAGATGCCTCAGCTCCCCGCCCTTCTGAGTATACTCGATTTTCGAGAAGTGGGAGTGAAATACCTTAAGCCTGTCACTTCCGAGCTTATTTTCAATTCTGTCAAGTATGTAGTTGAACGCCTCAGCGGAATTTACCTGACCGAGCGTCCTCGCGTTCAGGTGTCCGAAGTCTATGCAGGGCAGGAAGCTGTCATCCAAGGACGCAAGCTCCAAGACCTCCTCAAGATTGCCGAGCTGATTTATCTTGCCCATAGTCTCAGGGCAGAAATGTATCTCCGAAAAGCCCTCGCTCACCGCAGCGTCCCATGCCTTTTTCAGAGTCGCCTTTGCTAAGCCCAAAGCCTCCTCACGGCTTAGCTTGGCGCATGAGCCTGAGTGGATGACTATCCTGTCAGCGCCTATCTTTCTCGCGGCGGCGCAGGACTGCAAAATATAGTCTATGCTCTTCTCCCTTTTCTCCTCCTCCACGCTTGAAAGCGAGATGAAGTAGGGAGCGTGCAATGAAAGCTTAATTCCGTGCTCCTCCGCCTTTGCCTTCAGCTTCGCGCCTGAGGCGTCGGACACCCTCACTCCCTGACCGCACTGATACTCAAACGCGTCCAGTCCGAGCGCCTGCAAATATCCGGGCATATCAGAAGAGGAGCGGTACTTCTTTGAAAAATCATCCGAGCTGCCCGCAGGACCAAACAACGCTCTATCCATTTACACTCACGCCTTTCATACAGACTTTATCTTTTGGTAAGGCTCCTGCTTCTTCCGGGCAGCAAAGGCTTTTCAAGCGCACGCTTGACCCTGAACCAGAACCCGGTCTCATATACTATCGGATAGGTAAATATGCTCCTCACTCCGCTCAGGTTACAGCCCAATACATCGGTAAAAATCTGGTCTCCGACAGAAGCCACCTCTTTGCGCTCAAGTCCGAGCGCTTTTACCGCCCTGTGATATCCCTTAGGCAGAGGCTTGCCCGCGTCACAGACAAACTCAAGTCCAAGCACATCGGCAAACGGCTTCACACGCTCAAAATGGTTATTCGACAGTATTATCAGACGTATGCCCTCCCGCTTCATTTCAGCAAGCCAGTCCTGTATCTTGGGCGCGGGAACGGGGTTGTTGTGGGTAGTAAGGGTATTGTCAAGATCCAATATCAGAGCCTTAATACCCTCCTTCTCCAAAAACTCGACGGATATATCCGCTACCGAGTCAAAGACATATTTAGGCTTAAAAAGCATCAAGTCCTCCAAAAACAAAAGCGAACAGACAAAACTGCTCGCTTTTCTTTAATTATACTGTTATTAGTACTTACGCTTACGAGCTGCTTCAGACTTCTTCTTGCGCTTTACCGAAGGCTTTTCGTAATGCTCTCTCTTGCGTACTTCAGCTATAACTCCGTCTCTTGCGCAGGACCTCTTAAATCTCTTCAAAGCGGTCTCCAAGGACTCATTCTTACCTACTCGTACTTCTGCCATTTATCGTTCCCTCCCTTTGCCGCTCGGGCAGAGGATTTTACATCTGTAAAATGTAACTAACCTGTATTATACGACAGGTCTAACATAAAGTCAATAGCAAAATCAAAAATTCATATTTTATTTGGCAACTATATTTACAAGCTTGCCCTTTACATATATTTCCTTGACTATCGTCTTGCCTGATAACTCCGCAGCTATCTTGTCCATCCCCTTGACGAGCGCAAGCACCTGGTCCTGAGTGGCGTCAGCCGCGATCATCGCTCTATCCTTGAGCTTGCCGTTAATCTGAACGGCTATCTCTATCTCATCGTCTACGCACAGCGCTTCATCGTAGGAGCACCACTTTGCGTCGTGAATATATCCCCCGAAGCCGAGACTCTCGTACATCTCCTCGCAGATGTGAGGAGCAAACGGATAAAGCATTATCAGGAAGTCTCTGAGTTCAGCGCGGTTTACAGAACCTATCTGATAGAAGTCGTTGAGTATAGTCATCATTGCGGCTATGGCGGTGTTGAACTTCATCGCGTCGATGTCAAGAGTGACCTTCTTTATCATCTTGTGCATCTTTGCCGAGAGCGCGGGAGTATAGCTGTCGCCGTCAACCAGAATATCGCTAAGACCCCATACCCTGTCCAGGAACCTCTTGCAGCCCTTTACGCTTGAATCGCTCCAGGGAGCCGCCTTCTCATAGTCGCCCATGAACAGTGCGTAAACTCTCAGCACATCTGCTCCGTATGCCTTGATTACATCCAGCGGGTCTATCACATTGCCCTTCGATTTGCTCATCTTCTCTCCGTCAGGACCCAGAATAAGTCCCTGAGCAGTTCTCTTCATATAGGGCTCGTCGGTATTTACCGCGCCGATGTCGTAAAGGAACTTGTGCCAGAAGCGGGAGTAGATCATATGTCTTGTGACATGCTCCATTCCGCCG
Organism: Candidatus Faeciplasma pullistercoris; assembly: GCA_018715525.1. Lineage (GTDB taxonomy): Bacteria > Bacillota > Clostridia > Oscillospirales > Ruminococcaceae > Faeciplasma > Faeciplasma pullistercoris. The sequence goes on from DVLL01000023.1 coordinate 45,866, forward strand.
TTATACCAGTCTACAGGCATCCAGTACTCAAGAGCCTCCTTAGAGGCGAACTCATTATCATTGTGCGGATCACAATATCTCAGATAATACCATGATGAGCCTGCCCACTGAGGCATGGTATCAGTCTCTCTCTTGGCGGGTCCGCCGCATTTCGGACAGGTGCAATTTACAAAGGAGTCTATTTTTGCGAGAGGGCTTTCTCCGTCCGAGCCGGGAACAAAGTTCTCAACGTCGGGAAGCCTCAGCGGAAGCTCCTCATACGGAACGGCCACCATTCCGCAGTGCTCGCAGTATACAATCGGTATCGGCTCTCCCCAATAGCGCTGACGGTTGAACGCCCAGTCCTTCATCTTGTACTGCACGCCCTTCTCGCCTATTCCCTTTTCCTCAAGGTATTCAAGCATCTTAGCTATGGAATCTTTTTTATTCGTCATACCGTTTAAAACGCCGGAGTTTACCATTTCTCCGTCGCCGGTATACGCTTCCTTGGAAATATCCCCGCCCTTTATTACTTCGATTATGTCTATGCCGAACTTTTTGGCGAACTCATAGTCGCGCTGGTCATGCGCCGGAACCGCCATAATGGCTCCCGTTCCGTAGCCCATCATTACATAATCCGATATGTAAATCGGAATTTCCTTTCCGTTTACCGGGTTTATGGCTGTGATTCCGTCAAGTCTCACGCCGGTCTTATCCTTTACGAGCTGGGTTCTCTCAAATTCAGTCTTCTTTGCGCACTCGTTCCTGTACGCGACAACCTCGTCCATATTCCTTATCATGCCAAAGTTTTTGTCTATGATTGGGTGCTCAGGCGCCATAACCATAAATGTCACGCCGTAAAGGGTATCGGGACGGGTGGTGTAAATCCTTAACTTTTCGGGCAAGCCCTTAAGCTCAAAGTCAACAAACGCGCCTGTAGACTTGCCTATCCAGTTTTCCTGCTGGAGCTTTATGTTCGGAAGATAATCCACTTCCTTAAGTCCCTCAAGGAGTTTGTCGCAGTACTCTGTTATTCTTAAATACCACACATCTTTGGATTTCTGGACTATATCGCTGTGGCATACGTCGCACTTTCCGCCCTGAGAGTCCTCGTTGGATAAAACGACCTTACAGCTCGGGCAGTAATTAACAAGCGTCTTGTCCCTGAAGGCAAGACCATGCTCAAACATCTTGAGGAATATCCACTGAGTCCACTTGTAATAGCCGGGATCGGTGGTGTCTATTGTGCGAGACCAGTCGAACGCAAAGCCAACCTTTTTAAGCTGCTCCGAAAAATACTTTATATTCTTATCGGTAGATATCCTTGGATGTATTCCGGTCTTTATCGCATAGTTCTCCGCCGGAAGTCCGAAAGCGTCGAAGCCTATCGGGAATAAAACATTGTAGCCCTCAAGACGCTTCTTTCTTCCTATAACCTCAAGACCTGAATATGCCTTGATATGTCCGACGTGCATTCCGGCTCCGGATGGGTAAGGAAACTCGACAAGAGCGTAAAACTTCTTCTTCGACGGGTCTATATGCGCCTCAAAGGTCTTGTTCTCCTCCCAAAATTTCTGCCATTTCCTCTCAACGGCATCAAAGTTATATTTCATCAATACCAGTCCTTTAAATCAAAAATGATTCATCATTATATCACAGTAAAGTGGCTATGTCAACCTCCTCGCCGTCGCTCCACAGCTTCTCCAGCGCGTAATCCGCTCTTGTGTCCTTATAGAAAACATGTACGATTATGTCGGTATAATCCATAGCTATCCAGCTCGCGCCGTCTATTCCCTCGATATGATCCGGCTTCTCGCCCTTCTCTCCCAACTTAAACTCCACCTCGTCGGCAAGTCCTCTCGTATGGGTAGTAGAGGTGCCGTGAGCGATAACAAAGTAATCCGCGATTATGGTCAGGTCGCCTATCCTGATGACCTTGATGTCAACTGCGTTCTTTGAGTCGAGAGCCCTTACGATTTCTGTCAGCTTTTCCTTTTGCGTCATGTTATCACTTTCCTTTTCTATGTCATGTTTTTTATGTTCGTCTCAAGATCCTTATATTTGTCGTTCACAGGATTTTCTTCGCTAATCTCTACAAGTCCGAGTTCCTCAGGATAGCATACATCGTCCTTTGAGCGAAATTGCTCGTTCAACAGGCTTGCAGCGCTCTCGACATCGGCGGCGTACACCTTTCTTCCCTCAAAATCCGCATCAGCTCCCGGAAGAAGCCATATATGGGAGTTCTCAGGTCTTACTTCGTTTGAGATGCTCGCAAGCTCGGTTATCTCGGATAAGTTCATATCGGTGTCTATTCCGTTTGCTATCACTCCCAAAAGCTGAGCGAACCATACCGACGCTCCCTTTTGGTTCAAATTCATGATGACTCCTGCCAGAAGCCTCCTGTACGCCTCGATATTCTCCCGACTGCCGATTAAATATGCCTCGCTGTCGGAAGCTATCCTCTCGGCGATGCTCTTTGTGATTATCCTCTCTCCGCTGACAAGCCGATAATCGCCTATCGTCGCCTCGTCCTCGATTTTTACCTTAACTCCGCCAAGAGCCGCGACACAGTCGGAAAAATCGTCGATATCCATCGTTATGCTGCCGTCTATCTTAAGCGAAAGAGCCTCGGAAACAGCGATGCCGTATATCCCCTCGCGGTATGCCGTTGACAGATCTCCCTTAAACCCATCAGCCGTTATAAGCGCGCAGGGCGGCAGCTCAAGGATATCAAGGGTATGAAGATCAAGGTCAAACGAAAATATATGACTGCGGCAAAGAGAGCCGTCGTCTGTAATTGAAAAGATTATATTTTTCTTTTTCGTCACCGTATCAAAGCTGTAGCCCATCGAAGTGTAGCGGTCTATGTCCGAGACCGGCTGCCTCGCCGCGACAATCTTTTTTGCCGCCGACTGCGCGAGACTCAAAAGCGTATAGGTCGCGGCTGCCGAAACCGCGCAGGTAATTGAAATTACTATTGCGAGCTTTCTTTTGTAGCTTAAGCGTTTGAGCATATCTCAGCCTCAAAGGGCGGTGACTTCCTTTAGCTCCTACTTGTCTGACTTTTCAAGGCTCAGCCTGTAGCTTGTGTACTCGTTATACGCGGCAAGGGTGCACGCGGGGATAGTCCTCACATGAGCGCAGGAATAGCTCACGGAAAACTTCATCGCCTCATACATTCCAAGATTAAGATCCCTTCTCGCGCACTCACGCATCTCGTCCACTCCGGGGTATTCCCTCTCGGCGGAAATGAGATCCGCTATGTACACTATCTTCTCAAGAGTGGTCATTCCTCCCTTTGCTACGGTATGATACCTGACCGCAGATAACACCTCCGTATCAGTAACGCCGAAGCTCTCCTTTAGGTATACCGCTCCCGCAATTCCGTGATAGGTCTTTGGAGCGTTAAGCTCGACAGTGTCTACCGGAAATTCGCTTCTTTTGACCAGCTCAAGCTGCTTATCAAAGGGTATTTCCTTGCAGATATCGTGTACCAGTCCGGCAAAGTACGCTTTATCGAGGTCACAATCGTTTAGACCCGCAAGTAAAAGCGCCTCGTCAGCAACATTCATCGAATGGGTAAATCTTTTCTCGGAAAGATTCTCACGAAGGTACTGCACATACCTATTATACCTTGATTTGTCAAAATTATATAGATTATTTTTGTGAATGTATTCCTCTACCTTCACGGGTATCATTCCTCCTGAGTTGGATTTTGAGTACAGCATAGCCCTGACAGCGGTCGAGGACACCTGTGCCGGCTCGCAGCCAAGAAGTATGCAGCGAGTGCCAAGCTCATCCTTTACCCTCTGAGCGCTTTTCTCGAGCTCCTCGCCGTCGTCACCCGTCCTTGAAAAGCACAATAGCGTGGCAAGCTCAGAAATCCTGTCAGAGCGGTACCAGCGGGGAAAGCTCTTTAGCATATCGCTTCCCACGACGAAATAAAGCTCGTCCGAGGGATAAAGCGACTTGAAATGCTCAAGGGTGTTCACAGTATAGCTTTTTCCCTCTATGCCCATTTCATAGTCGGATACCTCCACCCCGGGAATTTCCGACACCGCAAGCCTGCACATATTCAGCCGGTGAATATCCGGCAAAAGGCTGTCGGCAGGCTTGTGAGGAGGAATATGATCCGGCATGAGTATCAGCCTGTCCGGCTTCAGCTTGTCGTGTATATGGCTCACTACTCTTACATGCCCGTTATGAATAGGGTTAAACGTACCGCCGAATATAACTATTTTCATTTCACAAGCTCGATCTGCGGCTTCTCGGGATTGCGCTTGTACAAAACTGCCTTTGATCCTATGGTTATGACCACCTCCGCGCCGATTTTGGAAGCTATCTCGTTTGCCGCCTCAGACGCCGTGTACATTGAGTTGTCAAGGCATTTTATCTTGACTATTTCATGCGCTCTCAGATAATCGTCTATCTGGATAACCTGAGCGTCGTTTACTCCGCCCTTGCCGATCTGAAACACCGGGTCAAGTCCTGCGGCTATTCCCTTAAGCTGGGCTCTCTGTTTGGATGTAAGCATATTTCGCCTCCCTTTATATCACTTATTATCATTTGTTTTTAAGAAACTCTTCCAGCTTGCGCAGAGCAGTTCCCCGGTGGCTGACAGCGTTTTTCTCATCGTCAGAGAACTCGGCGAGGCTTCTGTCGCCGACCATAAAAATCGGGTCGTAGCCAAAGCCGTTGTCACCGACTCTGTCATAGCCTATCCTGCCCTCTATTTTTCCGTCGAACTGGGTCATTTCTCCGCTTTCGTCTATGTATGTTATCACACATACAAACCGAGCGGTTCTCTTTTCATCCGGAACGCCTTTTAGCTTTTCCATGACCAGGTAGCAGCGCTCTATGTCGTCTACCTCGGGTCCTCCGTACCTTGCGGAATATACTCCCGGCTCTCCTCCGAGAGCGTCCACCTCGAGTCCAGAATCGTCAGCTATTGTCGGGGTGTGAAGAATGTCGTACAAAGCCTTTGCTTTGATGGCGGAGTTCTCCGCAAATGTGGTTCCCGTCTCGTCCGCCTCCATGTGGACTCCCGCCTCGCTCTGGGACTTAACCTCAAATCCGTACGGCGAGAGAATCCTCTTGACCTCGCGAAGCTTGTCCTTATTGTTAGACGCCAAAATCAAATCCATATAACACATGCCTCCGTATATATTCCTTCGTATAATCAGTTTTCAAAGAGGGCGTCGATAAAGTCCCTTGCGCAAAACGGCTGTATATCCTCTATCTTCTCGCCTACTGTTACCAGCTTGACCGGTATCTTGAGCTCGTTGGATATCGGTATGACTATTCCGCCCTTTGCGGTGCTGTCAAGCTTGGTCAGGATTATTCCGGTGATATCGGCAGCCTCGTTGAACTCTCTTGCCTGATTTACGGCGTTCTGACCGGTAGTAGCGTCAAGAGCTATAAGCACCTCAAGCGCGCAGCCCTCCGCCTTGGAATGAACTATTTTCGATATCTTCGAGAGCTCCTGCATCAGGTTTTTCTTAGTGTGAAGCCTTCCGGCCGTATCCACAATGACTACATCGACGTTTCTTGCCTTTGCCGCGTCCATTGCGTCGTACACCACCGACGCGGGGTCAGAGCCCTCGGCGTGTTTGATGATATCCGCACCTGAGCGGTCGCACCACACCTGGAGCTGGTCAATGGCGGCAGCTCTGAAGGTGTCGGCGGCGGCTACAAGAACCTTTTTGCCCTGATGAATCAGCTGGTATGACAGCTTGCCTATCGTGGTCGTCTTGCCCGCTCCGTTTACTCCTATGACGAGTATGACAGATGGCTTAGTGGAAAGGTCAAGAGGCTTATCCTCGCCGAGCATATCAGATATGATATCCTTAAGCGCCTGCCTGATTTCCGAAGTGTCGGTGATCTTATCCTCCTTGACCTTCTTTCTTAGGTTGTCAACAATTTCCTCGGAGGTTTTCCCGCCGAGATCAGACAAAATCAGCGTTTCCTCAAGCTCGTCATAGAACTCCTCATCTATCTTCCTGCCTCCGGACAGAAGCGAGTTGATCCCGTCCATAAGGCTCGATTTTGTCTTTGAAAGCCCGGCTTTCAGCTTGTCAAAAAAGCCCATAATAATCTCCTTTTAGTTATTTTCAGTAAAGGACACTTGCGAAACGTCCATCTTTAAGAGCTTGGAAACTCCTTTTTCCTGCATCGTAACGCCATACAGCACATCCGCTTCCTCCATCGTTCCACGCCTGTGGGTAATCAGTATGAACTGGGTGGTATCGGTGAAGTTGCGCAGATACTGCGCGTATCTTGTTACGTTTACATCATCAAGCGCAGCCTCTATCTCGTCAAGTATACAAAAAGGCGAGGGTCTGAGCTTGAGTATCGCAAAATAAATCGCTATTGCGACAAAGGACTGCTCTCCGCCCGACAAAAGCGAGAGGTTCTTTATCACCTTTCCCGGGGGCGCGACATTTATTTCTATTCCGGACTCCAGGACATTTTCCGGGTCTGTGAGCTTGAGCTCCGCCCTGCCTCCGCCGAACAGCTCGACAAATATGCTCTTGAAGTTGTCGTTTATCTTATTGAAGCTTTCGGTAAATATCTCGCGCATGCTCTTGGTAAGGTCCGCTATAAGCTTCTCAAGCTCGGCTTTCGACTTTGTGACATCCCCGAGCTGACCGGACATAAATTCGTACCTCTCGGAAACCTCCTTATACTCGTCTATGGCTTCGGTATTAACCGAGCCGAGAGACCTTATCTTGCTCTTCAGCTCATTTAGGCGCTTAGTCGCATCTGAGATATCGTCAAGCTTGATTGCTCCCTCGCACGCCTGCGCGACAGTCAGATTGTACGACTCCCAAAGCTGGCTCACTATTGCGTCGCTGTCCTTGTGAAGATTCTCAAGTCTCTCGTTTAAACGGGACAGCTCCGCAGATATCTGTTCCTTGCGCTCAGTCTTTTGCTTTTCCAACTGCCGCAGCTCGTTTTCCTTTTTCTCATGCTCAAGCGATGATGCCAGCTCCTCCTTGATCCTCAGATTCAAGCTTTCGATAACCGCTTTTGAGTTTGCGACCTCACGCTCCCGCTCGCTTATATTCAACTTCTGCGCCTCTATCTCAGACTCCAGTTCTGAAATCTTTTTATCATATCCCGCCGCGGTCTCCTTTGCGCTCTCGATTCCGCCGAGCAGTGTCTCAAGACTGAGCTTTGACGCCTGTAAATCCTTTTCAAGCTCAACAAGCCTTAAGCGCATATCTGAAATCTGGTTCGATTTTTCCTCGCGAATGCTTTTATGCTCTCCGGATTTAAGATTAAACTCGCTCATCTTGGATTCAAGCGAGGATATCTGCGCGCCTATCGACTCAAGCTCGGCAAGGCAGCCTTGAGAGTCCTCCCTCGCCTTAGCTATCTTCTCAGCACTCTCATTTTCCGCCTTTGATAGCTCTGTAAGCCTGTCGGCAAGCTGCTCGTCAACAAGCTCAAGCCTTTTAGCCTCACCCTCGAAGCGGATTTTATCAGCCTCTGCGTTTGATATGATATCCTTCTCGGCTTCGATGTCGAATCCAAGCTTCTCAGTTTCCGCCGAAATCGAGCTGAGCCTCTCCTTTAGGATGGCGTTCTTTGACTCAAGCCTTGTCACCTTGTAAATTATCTGCGCTATCTCGTTTTTCCTTGACAGAACTCCTGCGGTACGGGAAGCGCTTCCTCCGGTGAAGGAGCCTCCGGCGTTTATCACCTGTCCGTCAAGCGTGATGATCCTGAACTTATAGCCATATTTTTTTGCTATCGAGGTGGCAAGGTCTATGTTCTCTGCAACTACTATTCTTCCGAGAAGCGAGTTGATTATCCCTGTGTATTCCTCATCTGCCTCGACAAGCTCGCTCGCCAGAGCCACATACCCCTCTGCCATGTCGAGTCCCTTTTCGTAAAGGGTGTTCCCCTTTACCGAGGTGAGAGGCAAAAAAGTCGCTCTTCCGCCGTTTGTTTCCTTTAAAAAGCGTATTCCCGCCTTGGCGCAATCCTCATCCGATACGACTATATTCTGAAGTCCTCCGCCCAGAGCCGTCTCTATCGCTAAGCTGTACTTTTGGTCTACCGTGATTATCCCGGCAACCGTGCCTCTTACTCCTCTGAGCCTTCCGGAGCGTCCTGCGGCGATCACCGACTTTACGCTTCCCGAGAAGCCCTCCATGCTGTTTTCAAGCTCCTCAAGCATCTGTCTGCGGGAATTCAGGCTCCTAATATTAAGTCCTGCGTTGTTATATTCCTCCGTCGCCTCTTTGAGATGCGCGGACTTCTTTGAGTAAAGCATATTGTAGCCAGAAAGCTTGTTTCCGTGCTCCTCTACCGTCTTTTGTATATCCGCTATTCCGTCTCTTACCCGTCTTATCTCTTCCGACGTCTGGGCAAGCCTTCTGCGTGTTTCCTCAATAAGAGGCTTAGCCTTAACGGCAGCGTCCTCGGCATCGCGTATGGCGATCTGCGCGCTCTCCTCGGAAAACCGCAGCTCGGAACGCCTGACGTACAAAAGATTGAGCTTTGATGTTATGCCGTTCAGTTCCTGCGAGAACCTATCCGACTCGTCGTTCAGCCTGATAAGCTCCGCCTCGAGTCCTGATACCTCCTCGGAAACCTCAAGCTTGTCCTTTTCTATGCGGGCAATCTCCTCTTTTTTAAGAGATATTCTTCCGGCAGTCTCGCTTTCAGCCTCAAAGAGCCTGTTTTTTTGCTCGTTTACCTCGGATACCTGCTCGGTATAATGCCTGATGTTGTTTTTATACACAGCTATATCGGCTGCCGCCGTGGCGTTTTCCTCGGTAAGAGCGGTTATCCGCCTGCGGTAGTCCTCCGCAGCAGAGGCGCACTGGCGGCGCTTAAGCGTCAGCTCCTCAGCCTGAGCCTCATACTCTTCTATCTCGTTCGTCAAAAGCTCATACTCGCCGTTGGATACCAAAAGACTGTTCTCGAGCTCATTTGAGGATTTTTTTATCTCGTCAAGGCGGTACATCCATACGGCTATCTCAATATCCCGTCTCTCGCCCGCGAGGACAAGGTATTTCTTCGCCTTCTCAGACTGTATTCTGAGCGGCTCTACCCTTCCCTCAAGCTCGGAAAGGATATCCTTTAACCTTAGGATATTGTCCTCGGCTGAGGCAAGACGCCGCTCCGACTCCTCCTTCTTATAGCGGAACTTGGATATTCCGGCGGCCTCCTCGAATATCTCGCGCCTTTCGTTTGACTTTGAGCCGACAATGTCCGCTACCCTGCCCTGACCGATTATGTAGTACCCGTCACGACCAAGGCCGGTATCCATGAAAAGCTCGACCACGTCCTTGAGCCTCACCTGATTGCCGTTAATCAGATACTCGCTCTCGCCGTTTCTCCAAAGCCTTCTCATGACGCTGACGGTGTCTGAATCTATTCCTAAGCTTCTGTCCTCGTTTGATATATTAAGAGTGACCGTAGCAAAGCTGACCGACTTTCTCAGTGCGGTTCCGCCGAAGATGACATCCTCCATTTTGCCGCCTCTCAGCATCTTTGAGGACTGCTCTCCCAAAACCCAGCGAACTGCGTCTCCTATATTGCTCTTTCCGCTTCCGTTAGGACCTACTATCGCAGTAAGACCCTTTCCGAATTCCAGAGTCGTCTTATCAGGGAAGGATTTAAAGCCGTGCAGTTCTAATGACTTTAGATACAAGTTTCATCCTCCCAACCTGACAAACATAACTTCTTTGACTGACCGGGGCGCGGCTTAACCTCGACCTTTATGCCCAGGTCATCAAAATATCTTATATTTTCACGGTGCTGACCAAGCGCCTTTGACAAATCCTGCGGTCTGACATAAAAAACGCATTCACGCATTCCTGATTTAACTGACAGAGATTTCATCTCGTTCCTGAAACGCCTTGCCTCGCACAGCTCCCTGAACGCCGGATGGTATATTCCCCCAAGCATATCCCTCTCTACATCTGTCGAAGAATGAAGCCCAAGCTTTATCACCCTTATACCAGCGTCCTCAAACATCTCAAGAAGCGTTGAGCATAGCTCAACCGCGCTCTCAAGCTCATATGTTTGATACTTTCCCTCGGAATAAAGCTCTCCGAGCCTTGTGTTTTTAAGCACGACGGTTGGATAAATCCTAACCTCCATGGGCGCAAGCTCTATAAGCCTTTTAGCGGTGTATATATCCTTTTCCGGCGTAGAGCCGTAAAGACCTACCATCATCTGAAGCCCCAAGCTGAAGCCACGCCGGTGCGACTTTATAAGACCGGAGGTGGCCTCTACATCATGTGCCGAATGTCCTCTTTCATTCAGAGTAAGGACATCGTCGCACATCGACTGTGCCCCAAGCTCTATCGCCGTTACCCCGCTACAAGCAAGTATATCCAAAATCTCGGGGGTTATGGCGTCAGGACGAGTTGACAGCCGTATCCCCCTGAAGCCGAGCGAAAGGTACTCTCTTGCAGCGTCCAGAAGCTCTGTCATATACCACCTCGGAACGGCTGTAAAGCTTCCTCCGAAGAACGCGATTTCTGTGTCAGGCGGGTTCACTCCGTCACGCAGCGCCTGCTCGCAGACCCTCCTGACGTCCGCCGCCCTCGGTATATCGCTCACGCCTGTTATGGCGTTCTGGTTGCAGAAGGAGCACTTATGCGGGCAGCCTATGTGCGGGACGAATATCGAGATGTTGGAGTGCTTACTCATGCTCTACAGCGCCCATAAGCTCAAGAGCCTGCTTTGCCGCAAGCTGCTCTGCATGCTTTTTCGAGCTTGCAGTGCCCTCTCCTATGACGTTCGAGTTGAGCATGACATGCACGGTGAATGATTTGTTGTGATCCGGTCCCGATTCACTGACAAGCCTATATTCCACCGACTCCTCGGGGTTTTTCTGGATTATCTCCTGCAAAATGGTCTTGTAGTCGTCGTAAGCCTTAGCGACCGCCTCGCGTATGTTCTCAGGCAAAAACCGCATTATATGACTTCTCGCGGCTTCCAAACCGCCATCAAGGTATATCGCGGCTATAACTGCCTCAAAGGCGTCAGAAACTATCGACGGACGATCCTTTCCGCCGTTCTGAGCCTCTCCCCTGCCAAAGATAATATATTCGCCGAGATCGATCTTTTTCGCAAACTTTGCAAGCATCTTCTCACAAACCAGCGTTGCTCTCGTCTTGCTGAGCTCTCCCTCCGGATACGCGGTGTATGTCTCAAACAGATACTCCGAAACCACTAAAGACAATACAGAGTCCCCGAGAAACTCAAGCCTCTCATTTGACCTGTACTGATGCTTTGACTCGTTGGCGTAGGAAGAATGCGTAAGCGCCTCAAAAAGCAGGTTCCTGTCCCTGAACTTATATCCGATTTTTTCTTCAAACTCACTCAGCCTGTCCATTTTCCACATTTTCCTTGTTTTTAAGCTCGTCCAGTCCCGCGGATATTTCCTCGAGAACATTGGACTCTATGAATATCTTGGCCTGACGAATGGCATTGCAGAAGGCGTTGGCGTCAGACGAGCCGTGCGCCTTGATTACCGGTCTGGCGGTTCCTAAGAGCGGCGCTCCGCCGTATTCGGTATAATCCATTTTCTTCTTGAACTCGTTAAGCTTCTTTAACACAAGCAAGCCGCTAAGCTTGGCTCCGATTCCTCCTGAGAACATTCCCCTGAGCGAGCCCGAGATGAACTTGCCCATTCCCTCCATGGTCTTGAGTATCATGTTGCCGCTGAAGCCGTCCGCTACGACGACATCCGCTCCGGCAAGAGGAATATCTCTTCCCTCGATGTTGCCTATGAAGTTTACGGGAGAGCTTGAAAGCAGCCTATAAGCCTCACGCTCCAAGTCTCTTCCTTTTGTCGGCTCCGCGCCTATATTGGCAAGCGCGACTCTCGGATTCTTCCTTCCCATATGCCTGCTCATGTACGCAGAGCCCATTACTCCGAACTGTGCAAGCATCTCGGGACGGCAATCGGCGTTTGCTCCGACATCCAGAACCATGCAGGGCTCCTTAACGGTGGGAAGAACGGTAGCGAGCGCTACTCTCTTTATACCCTTTAACCTCTTGACTATGAATGTAGCTCCGAATACGAGAGCGCCTGTCGAGCCTCCGGAAACAAACGCGTCGCCCTTGCCCTCGTGCAAAAGCCTCAGTCCTACCGCCATCGAGCAATCCTTATACTCCTTAAGTATCTTTGACGGGTCGCAGCAGACGTCTATTACATCCGGCGCGTGGTATATCTCGAGTTTTGATATGTCCACTCCGTTTTCCTTGGCACAGCTTTCGATTTTCTCCTTGTCGCCTACCACGGTGACCTCGACACCGAGCTCGTTTACAGCTCTCGCAGCTCCCTTGAGCACCTCGAGCGGAGCGTTGTCTCCGCCGAATCCATCGATTATTATTCTCATACCGTATACCTCTTTTTCTTATCCTCTTGACAGCGCCTCGTCCAAAGACAAAAGCGCCCTTTGCGATATCGCCGCGTATTTTTCCTGCTTGTTCCGTATTCTCTCTGGTAGCTCCGGAAGTATCCCCATATTCGAGCCCATCGGCTGGAATCCTGACGGCGAGCCTTTCTCAACATACTCTGACAGAGCGCCGAGCATCGTGTTGCCGGGAAGAGTTATCTCGCTCAGACCGTTTAATCTTCTTGAAAGGCTCATTCCTGCGTAAATCCCGCTTGCAGCCGACTCGATATATCCCTCGACTCCTGTCATCTGTCCGGCAAAATATATCCGTCTGTCCTCAATAAGACAAAAGTGCCTGTCCAGTATGCCGGGCGAGTTCAGATATGTATTCCTGTGCATCACGCCGTATCGAACAAACTCTGCCTCGCCAAGCCCCGGTATGAGGGAAAACACACGCTTTTGCTCGCCAAACCTCAGGTTTGTCTGAAATCCGACAAGGTTATAAAGCGTTCCCTCGTTATTTTCCTTTCTGAGCTGCACCACGGCGTAGGGTCGCCTGCCGGTTCTCGGATCGATAAGACCGACCGGCTTCAAAGGGCCAAAGCGCATGGTGTCCTCGCCGCGTCTGGCAAGCACCTCGATGGGCATGCAGCCCTCGTAGACCTTAAAATCCTTTGAGCCCTCCAGCTCAAATTCATGCAGCGGCGCGCTCTCGGCTGCTACGAGCTGGTTGTAAAACTCAAGATACTCCTCTTTATTCATAGGACAGTTGAGATAGTCCGCCTCGCCTCTGTCATACCTTGAAGCCTCGAACACAAGACTTCTGTCAAGGCTATCGGCAGTCACTATCGGAGCTGCCGCGTCATGAAAATAAAGATACTTTTGGCCGACTAGCTCCTGTATGCTATGTGAGAGCGCGTCCGAGGTCAGCGGTCCGGTGGCTATGACCACATAACCGTCCGGAATATCGGTAACCTCGCCGCAGATAACCTTGATATTCGGGTGAGAGGTGATTTTCTTTGTTACAAAGTCGGAAAACTCCTCTCTGGACACCGCTAAGGCTCCGCCGGCGCTTACTTTTGTAGCCTGAGCCGCCTGCATGGTAAGCGAGCCTAAGCGCCTCATCTCTTCCTTCAAAAGACCCGCCGCCGACTCTAATCTCTCCGCCTTTAGAGAATTTGAGCAGACCAGCTCTGCATATCCCTTATACTTATGCGCCGGGGTATACTTTTGAGGCTTCATCTCATAAAGCTCGACGCTTATACCTGAATTTGCGAGCTGCCACGCCGCCTCGCAGCCTGCCAGCCCCGCTCCTATAACCTTGACCGTCATCAGCCCAAATCCTTCTCATAGCCGCAGTCCGGCTTGTAGCAGACAAGCTTGCCTTTTGAACCGCCCTTGCGGAAAAGCGTGGATGAGCACTTCGGGCATACCTCCGCCGTCGGAGTATCCCATGTCATGAACTTGCAGCCGGGATTATCCTCGCAGCCGAAATACTTCTTGCCCTTCTGAGTTTTCTTTTGCAGAACCCTCTTTCCGCAGTACGGGCACTTTCCGGGAGTTTCTGTCACAAGCTTCTTTGTGTTGGTGCACTCAGGGAAGCCGCTGCACGCCAAAAACTTGCCGTACCTGCCCAGCTTTATAACCATCGGTTTGCCGCAAATCTCGCAGACCTGATCGGTCTTTTCGTCCGGAACCTTTACCCGCTTGCCCTCGAGATTTATCTCCGCTTTCTTCAGAGATTCGTCAAAGCCGTCGTAAAACTCCTTGAGGGTGTCCCGCCAATCTCGCTTTCCAAGCTCTATTTCGTCGAGCTCAGATTCCATCTCGGCTGTAAACTTGACGTCAACTATCTTCTTGAAATTATCCTCCATAAGCTGAGTAGTCACCTCGCCAAGCCCGGTGGGCTTAAGCTGCTTGCCGTCCCTCTCTACATACGAGCGCTGCAAAATTGTGGTTATCGTGGAGGCGTAGGTAGAAGGTCTCGCTATTCCGTTCTCCTTGAACGCCTTGATAAGAGTAGCTTCGGTATACCTTGCCGGCGGCTGGGTAAAGTGCTGCAGACCGTCAAGAGATTTAAGCTCAAGCGTCTCGCCCTTTGTCAGCGGAGGCAGGAGGCTGGACTCCTCAGAGTCTTCCTTTGACTCCTCATACAAAACGGTATAGCCGTCAAATCTCACATTGAAGCCGGACGCCTTGAACACGCAGCCGTTCGCCTCTACAGAGGCGGCTGTAGTGTTGAGCACACAGTCAGCCATCTGGCTCGCTATGAACCTCGACCAGATGAGCTTATACAGCTTATACTGATCGGTCGTCAGCGACGGCTTCACACGCTCAGGGGTCATATCAGCCATTGTCGGGCGTATAGCCTCATGGGCGTCCTGAATATTATTGTCCTTCGACTTATAATTTCTCGCGGTCTTAGGAAGATACTCCTCGCCGTAGTTCTTACGGACAAAATCCGCGGCGGCAGCCTTGGCCTCGTCAGAGATTCTAAGCGAGTCGGTTCTCATGTAGGTTATAAGTCCCACCGCGCCTATTCCCTCTATGTCCACGCCCTCATACAGCTCTTGAGCGATGCTCATCGTCCTTCTCGAATTGAAGCCCAGACGCTGCGAAGCGTCCTGCAAAAGAGTAGGAGTGGAAAAAGGAGCCGCGGGAGTTTTAGACCTTGTGCCGTTTCTGACGGACGACACCTTGAATTCTGCGCCTGAGAGCCTTGAAAGCACGGCGTCCGAGTCTGTCTTGCAATTCAGCTCAGGCTTCACGCCATCGACTGTGGCGAGCTTTGCCACAAATGTCTTACCGCCCTGCTTTGGCGAAAGCTTAGCCTCAATAGACCAGTATTCCACCGGCTTGAAGCTTTTTATCTCCTTTTCCCTGTCAACTATCATCCGCACCGCGACAGACTGTACTCTTCCGGCTGAAAGACCGCGCCTTACCTTTTTCCAAAGAAATGGAGAAAGCTTATAGCCGACTATCCTGTCAAGAATTCGCCTTGCCTGCTGGGCGTTGACAATATTCATATCTATTTTTCTCGGGGCGGCGATTCCCGCCTCTACGCCTGTTTTCGTTATCTCGTTGAAGGTCACACGGTTCTTATCGTTGAGGTCAAACCCCAGCATACATGCCAAATGCCATGATATAGCTTCACCCTCGCGGTCAGGGTCGGTCGCAAAGTATACATGATCCGACTTTTTCGCGAGCTTCTTTATATCCTTTATAATATTTTCCTTTCCGGCTATATCTACATATGTCGGCTCAAATCCATTATCCACGTCAACCGCGAGCTTAGACTTCGGAAGGTCTCTGACATGTCCGGCGCAAGCGACCACATTATAGCCCGCGCCGAGCGTGCGCTTGACAGTATGGATTTTTGTGGGAGACTCAACAATTATCAAATCCGACATTAAAAATCATCCTCATCAATGTTAATTCGCTGCCGCGTACCGATTCCCGGGAAGCGAGGTTATGTACCCGTCGCACTCAAGCTCGGTGAGCAGCGTTTCTATATCGCATATTCCGCCCGGCTCGGCAGCCTCCGACAGCTCGTCAAAAAGCGCAGAGCCGTGCTCGTAAATATATTCGACCAAAAGCCTTTTGCCCTCAGGCAAGGACTCAAGGTCCACAGCGTTATACGCCGCAGAATTATCCGCAGACACGCTCTTCTTCGTGCGTTTCTTCGTCTCTTCAGGTTCGCTCTGCTTTCTCGGACGCTCCGCGCTCTCAAAGAGCCCTCCACCGCGGCGAAGAGCGTCTGCGCCTGAATTCAGCTTGTGAGCGTAAACGCTGTAGTATTCGTTAAGTATATCCCTGGCGTCAAATACCGGTATCGCACCGTCCCGAAGAAGTCCCGTAACGCCGGAATAGTTGTCGTTAAACAGCTCATGAGGCGGTATGCAGAATAAATCCTTGCCCTGAGCTATGGCAAAGGACGCCGTGCTGAGAGCTCCGCTTCCCGCGCCGGCCTGAGTGACAAAGGTGCCCAATGATATTCCGGCAAGAATCCTGTTTCTTGCCCTGAAGGTCAGCGGTGAAACCCTGTCGTTCGGAAAATATTCGCTTATGACCGCGCCCTTGGCTGCAATGATCTTCTTTGCGGAGCTGTTCTCCTTGGGGTAGTTATACATCAGCCCGCAGGGCAAAACGGCAATAGCCCTTCCTCCCGCGAGCATGGCGGATCTTAGCGCCACCGAATCGAGACCTACGGCAAAGCCGCTCGCTATCACCACTCCGGCGTCCACAAGCTCGCCGATTATCTTCTCGGTAACCGAGACGGAATATTTGCTCGGTCTTCTCGTTCCTACACAGGATATCATGACAGAGTCGCACATTCCCTCCAGCCTTCCCAAAACGAAGAGCACAGACGGCGGATTATATATCTCCCGAAGTCTGTCCGGAAAGCCTTCGCAGTCATAGCAATATATGTTTATGCCGTTTTTGCGGCAGTATTCAATCACCTTTTCGGCGTCCTCGAGCTTAGCGCTCTCCACCTTGGTTCTGTCCTGACCGGATACATACCTGAGCTCGCCCGAGCTTATCCTTTCATACGCCTCTTTGGCAGAAACGTAATGAGACATAGTGTTCCACTTTCTTGCGTTGGCAGGGCCGAACGCCATGGTAAGCCACATCCAATACTTTAGCTCAGGGCTCATGCTTAATTCGTCACTCCTCGTCTGTCATTTCCCAAAGTATTATAGACGCCGCTGACGCAGCGTTCAATGAATTGATATTACCCTTCATTTTAATGGTTATTTCTTGATCGCAGAGCGAAGCGTCCCGCTCTGTAAGCCCGTTGCCCTCGTTGCCTATCACTACGGCTGAGCCGCCGGAAAAATGGACGCGCCTTATGTCGCGTGCGTCCGCGTCCACCACCGAGGCAAATGTCATTATGCCGCACGCATGAAGAAGGCTTATTACACTCTCATAGTCCATGTCATCGACAAGCGGCACCCTGAACATCGAGCCCATAGTCGAGCGAACAGTCTTAGGGTTATATATATCGCAGCAGCCGCATAAAAATATGCCGTCTATCCCCACGGCGTCGGCAGCTCTTATGATAGTGCCGATATTTCCGGGATCCTGCAAATTATCAAGAACAAGATATTTTCCTACGGTATTCATTTTATCAGCGGCTGAAATTTTGTCAAGTGTGTGGGCGCAGCAATACAGCCCCTGAGAGCCTTGGGTCGCGCTGAGAACATCCCCAAGGCTCGAAGGAATCAAGTATGTCCCGATTATTGACGCTTTCATTAAGCCCGCAACCGTATCCGGATATTTATTTGCAGCCTGCTCGGTGACAAAGGCGTACTCTATCCTAAGCCCCTCGCTTATAGCGTCAGAAATGAGCCTCGCTCCCTCCAGGACAAAAAGCCCAAGCTCTATGCGATATTTTTTCTGGTCTCTTAGCTTAATATATTGCTTGACAAGAGGGTTGTCCCTGCTCGTAACCTGTCTTATTTCGCTGTAATCAAACATAAATAAATTTTACCGAATTTCCCCTATTACTAAGAAAACACGCCCGGTTAAGAGCGTGTTTTTAGCTTATTAGTTGAGCGCAGCTCTCGCCTTTTCAACAATCGCAGCAAAGCCTGCGGGGTCATTGATTGCGATCTCGGAGAGCATCTTTCTGTTAAGTCCGACGCCCGCCTTCTTGAGTCCGTTCATCAGTGTGGAATAGTTCATTCCGTTTGCCTTTGCAGCGGCTGAAATTCTCGCTATCCAAAGCTGACGGAATTCACGCTTCTTCTGCTTTCTTCCGATGTATGCGTAGTTGCCGGACTTCATGACGGCCTGCTTAGCCATCTTGAAGTGCTTGCTCTTTGAACCCCAGTAGCCCTTAGCGAGCTTAAGAGTCTTATTTCTTCTCTTTCGAGTCATCATTGCGCCCTTAACACGAGCCATAATTCTTTACCTCCGTTATTTGATTCAATAAGTCCTTACAACTCGTCATTTATTTGTAAGGGATAGTCTTCTTGATTGCCTCGACATTCGCGCTTGAAGCGTAAGCGGCGCCCCTTGCGATTCTCTTCGCCTTATGGTCCTTGGATACAAGACGATGTCTCTTGTATGCGTGCTGGAACTTTACCTTTCCGGTACCTGTGAGGCTGAAGCGCTTCTTGGTGCCGGAGTGAGTTTTTACCTTGATCTTTGCCATTTGTTTATCCTCCTTGGTTATTTGACTTACTTATTGGTGTTGGGCTTAGGTGAAACAAGCAAAACTATGTTTCTGCCCTCAATCTTACTTGGCTTATCGAATATGCCATACTCAGCAATAGCCGACTTGAACTCCTCAAGCAGCTTATCGCTCAGCTCAGAATGAAGAGCTACTCCCTTCCGGAACTGAAGCCTTATCGAAACCTTTACCTTGTTGCCGTCCTTAAGGAACCTGACAGCCTGATTGGCTTTGGTGTTGAAGTCGTTGGAGTCTATCTTTGAAGTCATTCTTACTTCCTTTACCTCTACGACCTTCTGGTTCTTTCTCGCTTCCTTCTCCCGCTTGGTCTGCTCGAAGCAGTACTTACCGTAGTCCATGATCTTGCATACGGGCGGATTTGCCGTAGGCGCGATCTTGACAAGATCAAGATCCTTAGACGCGGCTATCTCCAGCGCCTCTCCGGACGAAATGATACCAAGCTGAGACCCGTCGGAATCGATCACTCTGATTTGAGCGTCACGGATTTCCTCATTGATCTGATGATCCATGTTGCTAATGGCTGAGCACCTCCAAAAAAGTAATTAAAGAATAAAAAGAGCGCGAACCAAACAGTTCACGCTCATAAAAATCCAAACACACGCACAGCCACACTCCTGCGCTGCCGTATACCTCGAAATCTATTGACCTTTTCGCCTCAGGCTTAAGGTGAGAACGCAAACCGCTTCTGCTTTCTTTACCTGAGAAATTATACACTATCACAACGCGATTGTCAATAGCTGATTTGAGTTTTTTAGAAATTTATTGTAGGTACTACAATGATAAGCGACAGATAACGAGTAAAGAGCAGCGAATGGGAGACAAATGTACTAATGCTGGGTGTCCAAACAAAACCGAAAGGCATCAGTCACACCGCTTGATATGGACATGATAACATAAAACATGGTATTTAAGCAAGCGGCAGCTGAGTATTCTTTTAAGCACGGAATAACAGCTGCCGCAATCAGGTGCAAAACAGCAAGGCAAAATTTCTGTCGCCGGTTAAAAAAAGTATGGCGAACGGGTTTTACTCATTTGCCGATATTGCCCTACGGCGAGCTGTGAGGCAAACGCAGTACAATTATTTCTCCATCATACCTCTCAACAGGAAGCTCATAACTACGTCCTTTTTTCTTTCCCTATTTTGTAACAAAGCATTGACAAGCCTACATCTTGCAGCGTATTGAAATAATTGTGTATATATGATATCATTTACATGGTTAATACTTTATCAAGCAGGCGAATACTCAAATAAAACGAAAGCCGGTAGCATCCGCCTCGGCTTTCAGACAGGAGAAGAATATGAGGGACCTACTTATTGAAAACTGCTCACTGGTCATCTGGATAATAGTTGCCATTGAGGCTATACTCGGAGTGAGTCTCGCAGCAGCCTACAAAAAGGACAGGCGTCCTATAATAATCTGCATGATTTTAGTCGATTTCGGACTTCTTGTAGACGCGCTTCTTATAAATCTCGGAGGCTTCTTCGACGGAGGACTTCCGGAACCGGTAAGCAGACTGCGCTTTATACTTCACGGAATGCTTATTCCGCTCCTCTTCCCTATCTGCGGCTATTCCTTGAAGCTAAAGCGCAAGGTCATGAGCGTGATTTGGGCTCTCACAGCTGTTGTAATGGTATTGGGTCTTGCCGAGGGAATGAGCATAACGCTTGAGCTTATTCAAATCGGAGATGTTGTCCGCCACAATTCCGCCGACTCCAGCCCCGCATGGGCGGAAACCATAAGAAGCTTCCTCTCGTTCGGCACGGTCATCCCCTTGATAATCGTTGGAATAGCAGTATGGATCAAGCAAAAAACTCCTACGCTGTTTCTCTCCGGATTCCTTATGTTCATTTTCGCGGCGTTAGGTCCTGCGACAGGCAACCTCGATTTGTTATTCGTCATCACAATGATAGGCGAGGTTTTAATGATACTCTTCTTTATGCTGTATGTAAGGTCAATCGCAAAATGGGAAAAGTGACAGGCAATAACTAAAGCCCTGATAAAACCGGCAGACGCCATTTACAAAGCGTCCGCCGGTCATTTTTTAACGGCTCAACTTTTACTCAGCCGCTCAGTGTCTCTCGTCAGAATCATATGTCTCGCAGAAGCGAGCTGAGAAAGCGGGCTCCTCGCCTGCGGCGTAAAGATGAGAGATATCGCCGAAGGACGCCATCCTGAACGAGGCTATCCCCTTTTCCCTTTCCTCCGTGTAAAGCGTTGTAACCGACGTGGGCGCAGCGCAGAAATTCTGACCGAGCACCACGGGAGAGATGCTCAGAAGATGACCGAGCATCTGACACTCCAGCCCGAAGTGACAAAAGAACACTATCGTGTCCCTATTGGGCTTTATCGCCTCGTAATATCTTCCGCAGCGGCGGTACCCGTGCTTCTCAAGAAGCGCGTCAAGGTTGTCGGTAATATTTTTATACAGCGCGGGGTAATCGCCCTCCGCCATAAAATCTACATACTGAAACTTGTCCTTGTCGTAAAGGTCGTCTATTTTTGTGAAAAATGAGGGCAGCAGATCCCAGCACAAAACCGTTTCGTCCTTGACATACGGAACCCTGACCCGACAGTAGTAAAACTCCTTGAGCCAGTCGAGTATCTGGGCTTCCCTACCCATTTTCTTGAGAGTAAGCGACGCGGTATCCTTCGCTCTGCCGAGTGGAGAGCAGTAAAACGCCGCAACGTCTAGCTTTGAGATCCTTTCGCTCAAAAGCTCCGCCTCCCGCCAGCCCTTTTCGGTGAGCGAGTCGATCGAATAATCCGGATCGCCGTGTCTGATAATAAGTATTCTCATGTTTAAGGCTCCTTTATATTGAGTTCCGCCAACGTCTTTATTTATCATAATATCATCAGCTGCGCCCTAAATCAAGGAAAAACTTCACGGGCATCTAAAAATTGCTGCCACGCACGGCGTATATTTGAAGCTGCGAATGGTCTCGCTGCTAAATCATCCGCGTCCGCTCAACGCTGATCTGACCAACACCGGTTGTTTTGCCGAAATATACATTAATTTTGTAAATTTATTGACAGCATTTTCACAACATGCTATAATAATTTGGTAAAGTAACAACAGTCCGCGTTAAAAAAGCAAGCTGATAATTTTCTGATAAACAGGAGGACAAAATGAACAAAAAGCAAAAGCTCAAAATAGTACTGCTGTGCCTGCCCGCTCTTATAGGCTTTGCTGTTTTCTACATAGTTCCGTTTGTCAGGACTATAGGCTACTCCTTTATCGACAACACGCTCTCAAAGCAGTTTGTCGGATTTTCCAACTACGCCTCGGTTCTCGGGAACAAATACTTTCAGATGGCTCTTAAGAACACGGCTATATTCTCAGTCATCAGTGTAAGCACGACTGTTCTTATATCGCTGATTCTTTCTCTGGGCATAGTAAAGCTTTCAAACAGGTTTTCCTTCATCAAAAGCTTTTTCATCCTTCCGTACATCCTCCCCACAGCGAGTATAATTTTCATCTGGCAGAGCATTTTCGGCGGCGAAAGTTATGAAGCGCTGACAAGAATAGAAAGCATATCCGCGTTCTTTGAGATACTCCCTTTGTATCTTCTATTCACATGGAAAAATATCGGCATAAATATCATTCTTATCACCTCGGCGCTCATGAAAGTGCCGCGAGAGGTATACGAGGCGTCTGCGGTAGACGGCGCCCACGGCTTAAGACTTCACGCTAAAATCACCATGCCGATGATATCTCCTACCCTATTCTTTGCCATTGTCCTCACATTTGTAAACTCCCTGAAAATATTTAAGGAGAGCTACCTTTTCTACAACACGAACTATCCTCCGGACGTGGCGTACATGGTGCAAAACTATATGAACAACCACTTCCAGAAGCTTAACTATCAGAACCTGAGCTGCGCCGTCGTCATATTCACTACTGTCATGGCGATACTTATTTTCCTTTTGTACCGTGCCGAGAACAAGACCGGCGATTACACCAACTAAAGGAGGCTTTAGCGTGACATACTCAATGAAAAAGAAAATCTCAGGCGCGCTGAGAATTATCATCATAGGCATTCTGGCGCTCATGTTCGCCTATCCTGTCATAATGACTGCCGCGCGCTCCTTTATCTACGACGGAAAGCTCTCGCTCACCTCCTACTGGAGGCTTTTTGTCTTCAACTTTACCTACCTCGATTATTTCTGGAACTCTGTGATTTACGCCACGCTGATAACCGTGGTCTGCATAATTATCTCATTCCCGCTCGGATTCCTTTTCGCGAAAATCAAGTTCAAGGGCAGAGAGCTGATATTCTTTATCTACATCCTCGTAATGATGCTGCCGTTTCAGGCGACATCTTTGCCTAACTACATACAGCTTCGCGACTTCGGGATGCTCAACACACGACTTGCTCTGACCGTTCCCATGATGTTTTCACCTTTTGCGGTATTTCTTTTCAGGCAGTACATGAAAAACATCCCGAACGATCTTCTTGACTCGACGCTTCTTGAAAGCTCGTCCGTATTCAGCATATTCCGCTACGCAGTCATCCCGCAGGTAAAGCCCGCCATAGCCGCCTTGTCAATTCTGATTTTCTGCGAGAGCTGGAACATCGTCGAGCAGGCTCTCATCTTCTCAATGGATAACACAGACATCTACCCTCTCTCGGTGATGCTGTCAAACATTCCGGCGGACGCCTCCTACGCCGGAGGAACCGTCTATATGTTCCCTGTGCTTGCGCTGTTTGTTTTGTTCAGGGAGGCTCTTGAATCGTCAATGGAGGAATACAAGCTATGAAAAAGGCTGTCGTCGTTATAACGGTTTTATTCTGGGCTGTGATTATATTTTTCACCGTAATGGGCGAAACGATATTCTTCGACTGGTGCCCGCAGGTGACTATGGCGTCAAGCGTCTATACGAGACTTGAGGACGGCACCGAAGCAAAGCTTATCCCAAAGACCGGTCTGTTTGAAGGCAAATATGTTTACACTGTCAACCGCATGCCCGGCTTTTCCGCGGAAATATGTACGCTTGAAAGGCATGAGGTAACGGTGGAGGAATATAACGACGATTTCTATGTTGCTACATCTGACATGAGCGGCATTTCTCGCATTATTGGTCTGTGCGAAAACGGAGAGCCCGGAGACGGCGTCCGAGTGAATGTCAAGGAAGGCAGCGTTGGATTTGACGCTTACTGGTGACCTGTCGGGCTGTTTCCGTTAGCGCAGCTATACACAGCGTCCCTTGATCGTCGTTGACTTGCCTTTTCAATCGTGATATAATAGCCGAGATGCTGAATGCGTTCCGGCTATTTTTCATAAGCTGCCGGCATTTTTTCGGAAGCCTGAACCTTAAAGGACGGATGCTGCAAAATTCCGCAAATAGCCCGGCGCTTTATCTCCCGATCGCCGCTATTTTTTGAGGAGCTTTAATAATTATGAAAGGAACTTTAATAATTATTAAAAAAGTACTTACATGGATAATACTCGCTGCGCTGCTCATATTTATTATAGACTGGTCAGTTATCGGAATCATGATTTTTAACGGAAATTATGACTTTACCGCCGGCGCGTACATACTTGCTGTCTGCTTTGTGATCATGCTTGCGGGGCTGCTGATCAAAACCTTGGTTTACGATTTCAAAATATGCCCCGGATGCAATAAAAAAATCCCGCATAAAAGCAGATTTTGCCCTCATTGCGGCAAAGAACAGCCATAAATTCTGCATTACATTAACATTATCCGGCAAGAAGGTCGTATAACATATGATTTACACACTTACGCTCAATCCCGCCTTGGATTATGTAGTTCATCCTGACACGCTCATTCCGGGCAAGATATCCAGAAGCAGGAACGAAAGAATTTTTTACGGCGGAAAGGGAATAAATATCTCGCTTGTGCTCCGGGAGCTCGGGATTGAGTCGGTAGCGACAGGCTTCATCGCCGGATTTACCGGAGACGAGCTTGTAAGAATGCTCTTAGAAGAAGACGTCCGCTGCGAATTTATCCGTCTTGAAAGCGGGATGACAAGAATAAATGTCAAAATTCGCGACGGATTAGAGACGGATATAAATGCCTCAGGTCCTCAGGTGACGGAAAAAGATGTACAAAGGCTATATGACCGCCTTGACAGGCTGGAACAAGGCGACATGCTCATTCTCGCAGGAAGCGTTCCGCAAAACCTGTCCGCCTGCACCTGCTCTTCCATAATGGACAGGCTGAGCCGCAAGGGCGTGAGCTTCGTAGTTGACGCGGCCGGCGAGCTTTTAACAAACGCCCTGCCATATAAACCGTTCCTCATAAAGCCTAATATTGAAGAGCTGAGCGAAATATTCGGTGTGGACATATATGGAGCGGATGAGGCGGCGGCATATGCGCTCACTCTTCAGAAAATGGGCGCTAAAAACGTACTCGTCTCAATGGGCGAAAACGGAGCCGTGCTCTTAGCGGAGTCCGGAGAATTTTACAATGCTCCGGTATTTCGCGGTAAGGTAATAAACACCGTCGGAGCCGGAGATTCAATGCTGGCAGCATTTATCGCTATGTACAGTTCGACCTACGACCTCAGACATTCGCTTGATTTTTCGGCCGCCGCCGGAAGCGCCGCCGCCTTCAGCGAGGCTCTCCCAAAAGAAGCGGATATATATGCGTTATATGAGCAGCTTTCCGATTTATCTATATGATAAATGATAGTCATAAGTCATAGACACTAAAAGCCGTTAGACGGGCAAAACACCTGTCCAACGGCTTTTGATTTTATCAAGCACATAATTATTTTTTCTTCTTTTCCTTGATTTCTTCTTTGATGGCGTCCTTTTTGCCTTTTATAAAACTGACTATCCTGTTGTTATATAGTATTCCGACTATTCCTACAATAGCGACAACAAGGAATATTATCACAGCAGAAAGTATGTTTCCGTCACCGAGGTTTGCCCCGAAGAGTATCGACATAATGATAGCCGGCAGTCTTCCGAGCATGGATATCGCAAGGAACGAGCTTGCCTTGATCTTTGTCAGCGGGGCAATATAGGTAAGCGCGTCCTTCGGCATTCCCGGTATCAAAAAGAGAATGAATACCACCATCTCGACCTTTTTGACGTCGTTGAGAAACTCAAACCGCTTTATACCCTTACGGTCGATAAACGCCTCCACAACAGGCATGCCGAACTTTCTCACCACTCCGAAAACTATCGCTGAGCCCACGAGTATTCCTGCGCAGCAAAGAATCAGTCCCCAGAAATTGCCGAACAGCACTCCTCCCAGTATCTGTATCACTCCGCCGGGTATCAGCGCCACCACTACCTGTAGAACCTGAAGGAACAAATATACCGCCAGTCCGAGGACTATATTTCTGTCAACAAGATTTTCAAGTCCTTCCCTGCCCTCCGGAGTGGCAAGCATACGCACTATCGGTATGCAGAGTATGGTTATGAAAATAAGCACGATAATTAAAACCGCTACCGACACAGCCTTGATAAAGAATTTCCTGTTCTTTTGCATAAGCGGAATGATTTACCTCCTGCCGCGGAAAAACCTGCCGCGATACCTTGAATTGTAAAGCCTTAATAGTCTTGCCAAGATGATATCAAACATGATAAAAATGGCGTTGCCCACTGCCAGAAGTATAATATTCATGTACACAGCTCCGTCAAGTCCGAGCTGCTCAAGCCCCATTATCCATATCAACATCAAATATGACAAAACTATCGCAATATTGAATATAACAAGCTTGACAATCCACCTGAGGACGCGGCTGACAAGCCTCTGTATATACACCCTTGCTATCGGGTAATACCCGAAAAAGCCCGCGAACATGGCGACCGCTTCCTTATCAGGGCATATGAGCGCGGAGATTATCGAAACCGCCGCATACGCGCTGACGGCAGTTTTCATGCCGCACTCCTCAACCAGTATGTTTATTAAAATCGCGCATATCATCGGGAAGATGTACAAGAACAGCGGAAGAATCCCGACGGAGAACTCCAAAAGCACGCATACCGCGGATATGATGCCTCCGAGCGCGACACTATAGCTTGTCCTGCTCACTGCTTTTTAATTCCGTCCGAAAGCTCTGAAAGCAGCCTTTGCTTAATATTCCAAAGCTTAGAAGACAAATCTACATACTGTACATGCGGGTTCTCGAATCTTAAGACAGTTTCCCAAAGCGACTCAACCTCCCGCTTGCAGTGCTCTCTTATCTCGCTCAGCGCGGGCTTTTGGTACACGCACTTCCCGCCTACGAATATCGGCACAAGAAGCTCCCTCGCAGTATAATTGGTAAGAGTCCTTTTCTTCCAGGTATAATCAGGGTCGAAAATCTCAAGCGGCTCGGCGGGATTTACTTTCTCGTCATATACGCAAATATAGTCGGCGACAGCCTTGCCGTTTTCGTTGTCATACAGACGGTATACCTTCTTGAAATGCGGGTTGGTTATTTTCTGTACATTCTCAGATATCTTTATCTTCGGCGTGATAACTCCGTCCTTCTCGACCGCGACAAGCTTGTACACTCCGTCAAGAACCGCGCTTGACTTGGCTGTTATAAGCCTTTCGCCTACGCCGTAAAGGTCAACCTTCGCTCCCTGCATCAGCATATCTCTTATCAGATATTCGTCGAGAGAATTTGACGCCACTATCTTGCAGTCGGGGTAGCCGGCGTCGTCAAGCATCTGCCTTGCTCTGCGCGAAAGATAGGTTATATCTCCGGAATCAAGGCGGATTCCCTTAGGACGCTTTCCCAACGGCTTGAGCACCTCGTCAAACACTCTTATAGCGTTCGGCACGCCGCTCTTAAGGACATTATAGGTGTCCACGAGAAGAGTAGCATCGTCCGGGTATACCTCGCAGTATGCCTTGAACGCCTCATACTCGCTGTCAAACATCTGAACCCACGAATGAGCCATCGTTCCTGTCGCCGGGACTTTGTACAATCTGTCAGTCAATACGCAGGCTGTTGCGGACGCTCCGCCTATATACGCAGCCCTTGCTCCAAGCACCGCGGCGTCGGGGCCGTGAGCACGGCGGGAGCCAAATTCCGAAATGGCTCTTCCCTCCGCAGCCCTTACTATCCTGTTCGTCTTTGTAGCTATAAGCGACTGATGATTGATGGTAAGAAGCACAAACGTCTCCACGAGCTGAGCCTGAATAGCAGGCGCTCTTACGGTCATTATCGGCACATTCGGGAAGACCACCGTTCCCTCAGAGACCGCCCATATATCGCCCTCAAACCTGAAGTTCCTAAGATAGCTCAAAAACTCCTCCGAGAAGCAATTCTTTGATCTGAGATAATCTATATCATCCTCGTCGAAGTGAAGATTATTTATGTAGTCTATTATCTGCTCGAGTCCGCACGCAATGATATATCCTCCGCCGTCAGGTACGCTGCGGTAAAACACATCAAAGTAGCATATCTCATCCTTATAGCCTTTAAGAAAATACCCGTTTCCCATTGTCAGCTCGTAAAAATCGCAGAGCATGGTGTAATTTAAGTTCTTCATCTGTAATGTTCCTCGTATTTATTATTCTTTAGCGTGCTTGCAGTCCTTGCAGCCCTCAAATATCTTTGATATCGGTCTGAGCTCATCACTTCCCGGCTCAATAAAGCGGAGCATTTTTGCGTTATTATTGGCAGAGCCGAAAAATCTCGCGGTCTCCACGCCCTTGAGCACCGCAGAAAAAAGTATGCTCCTCGCTATTCCGTCCCACAGCACTAAATCCGCTTCCGGCTCAACGCAATACACGGATATCTCTTCCGGCGTCAAAGTATATACTGCATAACCGGTTACCTTTCCCGAGTCAACCGCCTCAGATATAAGCGCCGTGTCAGGGTCTATGCCAAGCGAGCGAATAAGATCTATGTAGTTATCCTTTTCTTCCTGTCTTAGAATTTGAAGCATTCTTATCCCGTCCCTTCGCAATAGCGTTCCTTAAAGCCGAAAGCTCGGCAGAAGTAAGCTCACGGTAGGCTCCTGGCTTCAGCATTCCAAGCTTAAGCGGTCCTACGGAGATCCTTTTAAGCCTCGCTATCTCAAGTCCTACGGCCTCGCACATTCTTCTTATCTGGCGGTTTCTTCCCTCATGGATGGTTATAAGCAAGACTACCCTGCCCTCCTCCTTTGTAACAACCGAGACTATCGCCGGGAGGGTCTTTCTGCCGTCGAGCAAAACGCCTGTCTCCAAAGCGATAAGCTGTTCCTCGGTGACGTCCGGTCTGACGGTGACGCGGTAGGTCTTTGAAATATGGCAGCTCGGGTGCATTATCGAGTTGGCAAGGGCTCCGTCGTTGGTAAAGAGCAGGAGTCCTTCGGTGTTCTTGTCCAGCCTGCCCACAGGGTAAACACGCTCGGGTATATCCGCCAAAAGGTCTGTGACGCACCTTCGCCCAAGTTCGTCGCTCATCGTTGTCACATATCCGCGCGGCTTGTTGAGCATCAGATAGACCATACTCTCCTTTGTCTGAGCCTCAATCCTTTCTCCGTCCACCGTGATTATATCCCTCATGGGGTCAGCCTTATCACCTGTTTTGCAGGGTCTGCCGTTTACCTTGACTCTTCCCTGCGCTATCAGCTCCTCCGCCTTTCTGCGAGAAGTCACTCCTGATGCGCTTATGATTTTCTGGATCCTTTCCTCCATAAATGTCACCGTCCCTGTCGTTATATAATCGGCGGCTGTGATGAACCTTCACCCGAGCCGCCGGTTGATTTCTAAAGTCTATTCGCCGCGCCGCAATACAAGCTCCTTCTGCGCGAGAGTCCTTCCGTCAAGAGTGTATAGCACGCTTCCAACCTGCTTTCCGTCGTCATACGGCGGGTACACAAACCTCGGCGCTATAATCACCCTCTTAACTCTGTCATAATCCTCTTCGGTAAGAGGCAAACAGAAGTCCTCGCTTTCTATCTGAAAGAGCTCTTGAGAGATTATTCCCGGAATTTGAAGGGAAACTCCTTCAAAGCTGCGGCTTTCGTATAGTCCGAAGGCATAGTCGTAGAGATTTGAGTGATCCAGCCAATCGTTAGGGTCGTTAAGAGTAACGCAGATAAGCGTCACTCCGTCCCGCTCGCAAGCTGAGACAAGGCATCTTTTAGCCTTGTCGGTAAACCCGGTCTTTACGCCTATTATCCCATCGCAGTAGTCAAGCAGACGGTTGGTATTTGACAGCCAAATTTCCTCGCCGTTTCCCGACTCAAGGCATATCGAGCGCGTCCCGCATATTTGACGGAAAGTCTCGTTTTCAAGAGCCTCCGCCGCAAGCATAGCCATATCGCGTGCCGTGGAGTAGTGGCAGTCGGTATAGTCGTCCAGCCCTGACGGGGTGACAAAGTTGGTGTCAGTAAGTCCCATACTGTCAGCCCGCTCATTCATCATGGCGACAAAATCCTCAATACTCCCCCCGACGCTTATCGCCGCGGCGTTCGCAGCATCGTTTCCGCTCGGAAGCATCATGCCGTATGCCAATATACGCCTCGATACGATATCTCCCGGCTTTAAGCCCATCGACGAGCCCTCGGTTTTTATATCGTCATAGTTTATTTCAAAAAATTCGTCAAGTTCGCCCGCCTCGATAGTGAGAAGGGTTGTCATGATCTTTGTGGTACTTGCCATCTGAAGACGCTCGTCAGAGTTTTTCTCATAAAGCGGTCTGCGGGTGGAAGCATCTATCAAAATTGCCGACTTTGCCGCTGTAGCAGGCCCACTAGGGCCTGCGGTTTCCGCAGCTCTCGCCCTTATACACAGGCAGGAAGCCATTACCAAAAGGCAAATAAGGCACAATGTATATCTTTTTACATTATCCATAATAACAGTAATACCTCCGCATGGACTGCGGTTATATTCTATGGATAATGAGAAAAATAATACTGATTTTTATTCGTATGTTTCTTCCTTGGAAGATTCTTCTTTATTCTTGTCCTTGCCAATCATCGAGGTGATTTTTTCCACAATGTCGGGAACAAGCGCCAAAGCAGCGTTCTCCTTGGGAGCGTTCACGGTGAGCTGCAACAGCTTTACGCTTCCGTCTGCTGCAATAACGATAAAAGCGACCGGCGATATCGTCACTCCGCCGCCGACTCCGCCGCCAAATAAATCCTTTGCGTTCTTAGTAGGAAGATCCGAGCCCCCTGAGCCGAAGCCTATAGATACCTTCGACACAGGTACGATCACTGTTCCGTTTGGAGCGACTACCGGCTCGCCTATGATAGTCTGGACATCCACCATTTCCTTTATTTTTTCTATGGCACCCTTTACCAGATTCTCAAGATAGCTGTTTTTCTCATTCATTTTCAGTATCCTTCTTTCCTAATTTCTTTTTTATTTTAAGATAGTTTATGCCTAAGTATATCGCGAGTCCGAGCACAGCCGCAGGTCTTACCAGAACAAGCACGCTTCCTCCGAAGTCAAAGCCCTCGTGCTCAAAATCGCACCTTATCTCAGTATGCTTTATTTTGACGCTGAAAATGCAGCATACCAATGACAGCGCCGGGTAAAAAATCTGATTCGCCCGTCCGAAGTTCATGCCCGCTTCATAAGCGTCCTCGCCGCCAACTTTCAGCCAAATGTCCAGCTGGCGCAGCCTTATCAAACGCAAAAGCTTTTTAAAGCCTTTTTTCGCGACCGGGACAAAAGGCTTTACTTCCTGCCACTTTTGCTTTAGCTCGTCAAGCTTCCCGCCGGCGCCGTCTTTTTCTTCCGACGACGCGTGCGTCGTCTGCGATGCCTGAGTCGTCTGCGATGCGTGCGTCGTCTGCGATGCCTGAGTCTCCTGCTGCGTGCGGGAAACGTCCTCCTTGTCTAGATCGCTCGGCTTTCCCTTTTGCTTCTCGTCACCGCTATGTTCAGTTTCCGCGCCTCCGCGTTTTTTCCCTGCGGAGCCGTCCGGCTGAGCGGCAGTCTTTGAAGCTTTCTTTGATTTATCGGCGCCACCGCTCTTTTTGTGCGCGCCAGTCCTGAAAACGCTTTTATCCGATTGCCCGTCCTTATCCTCTTTGCCAGTGCTTTCACGCGCGTCAAAGCTATAAAGCTTGAACCACAAATACTTTACCGCCACGCTTACTCCACCCTTATCAAAGGCGATATCAGCTCTTACTGAAATGCTTAAAAGGATGCTAATAACCGCGATCAAGCCGGCTACTATTCCCAAAATTATATACCCAACCGTATTATCAGCCTCCTTTGATACTTATTTTTGACCCGAATGAGAATTTCTAATCAGGTCTTAGGAGCGGCGACGTCCTCAAAGCTTAGCTGAGAGTCCTCGGTCGGCAGCGGAGGAAGCTCCTCCAAAGAGGAAAGCTTGAAGCAGCGAAGAAAGTTAGCTGTCGTCCTGAATATTAACGGTCTTCCCGGAATATCAAGTCTACCCGCCTCCTCTATGAGCTCCTTTTCAAGCAGGCTGTTCACAACTCCGGTGCTGTCCACTCCCCTGACGTCGTCAATAAAGCTGCGCGTAACAGGCTGGTTATATGCCACTACTGTCAGAACCTCCATAGCTGCCGGAGAGAGTGAAGCGCTTCGCTTTGTCTCCATTGCGGCGCGTATATACGGCGCAAATTCCTTTTTTGTCGCAAGCTGGTAGGATTTATCCAGCCTGAGCACCTCTAACGACGAACCGCAATCAGAGTATCTCGAGTTCAAAGCGGCTATCAGCT
This sequence comes from Candidatus Faeciplasma pullistercoris, assembly GCA_018715525.1. Classification (GTDB taxonomy): domain Bacteria; phylum Bacillota; class Clostridia; order Oscillospirales; family Ruminococcaceae; genus Faeciplasma; species Faeciplasma pullistercoris. The sequence continues at coordinate 78,019 of DVLL01000023.1, forward strand.
TTGAAAGCTCGCTTTTTTCCACCTCGCATGCTTCTGTCAGCCTCTCTTCCTCCACAGGCTCTCCGCAGGCAAAAAGCACCGCTTCAATAACCGCAAGCTTGTCCTCAAGTTGCATCTAAACTTCTCCTTCCGCTTGGGTCAAATGTCAGAGTCGAGTTATCCTCGCCTATTTTCACCCTTCCAGACTTTGTGAGCTCCAAAACCGCTAAAAACACCGCGATTTTTTCGGATTTTCCGCTCTTGCTGTCAAGCACCTCTTTCAAGCTGCAGCTTCCCGTCTTATACAGCCTTCGCAGCACCGCTATAATACCGGTTGCCACCGACGCTATTTTATGGGACACTATGGGGCTGAACACCGAAGCCTCGACAGGCTTGCTTCTCAGTCTCTTCTGATTCATGCCGCCGTAAGCAAGGAGCAGGTCATACGGCTCGTGGAAGCCATGATAAACCTTATCCGCCTCCGGCTCGGTAGGACGCCTTACATAGATGTCTATGCCCACATAGCTCTCGGACAGCTTTGCAGCGGCCTGCTTGCACATTGAATACTCTATCAGTCTTCCCTGAAGCTCACGCCTTAGCTGTTCCGCCTCCTCGTGCTTTGGAAGCAATGACAAGGTCTTGATGAGAATAAGCCTTGCTGCCATCTCCAAAAAATCGCCGGCGTACTCAAAGTCGCAGTCTCCGAGCCCGTCTATATACTCAAGATACTGATCCAAAAGAAGGGATATCTGTATATCGTTTATATTCAGCTTGTGCTTGCCTATGAGAAAAAGCAGCAGATCAAGCGGACCCTCGAACCCGTCTAATCTGTAAAGAACCTCGCTCATCCCAAAATCGCCCTTATCAATGGGTCTACCCAGAAGAATAGGAGATTGATAAGTTTATAAAACAGGTTTACCAGCCATGATATCGGAACCTGAAGTAACCCAGTGAACAAAAGCACCAAAAAGCCGATGTATATATACCTTTGGTACTTGTACATATAAAAGTTGAACTTTGCAGGAAGAACCGAACCCAAAACCTTAGAGCCGTCAAGCGGCGGTATCGGTATAAGGTTAAAGACCGCAAGCGAGATATTTATTGACGCAAAATAGTAGAGCGACATCATAACATACACCATCAGAGTAACTGCGTTGCTGTCGGCAGCGACCGGAATATTACCAACTATACGATAAACTAAAATCGCTGCGGCAGCGCATATTAGATTTGATATAGGTCCTGCTGCGGCGGTGAGACCTACTCCTTTTTTATAATTTGTAAAGTTCCTCGGATTTATCGGCACCGGCTTAGCCCATCCGAAGCCGAATAGAAAAAGAAATATCGCTCCGAAAACATCGAGGTGGGCAAACGGATTGAGCGTCAGCCGCCCGGACATCAAAGCGGTGTTATCCCCCATCTTCTTTGCCGCCCATGCGTGTGCAAACTCGTGGACAGGAAGGATCGTCAATATAACCAGAAGCCTTATTCCTACCATCAGCAGCATGGAGGCCGGATCATTCATGTACGAAAAAATAGACATTGTTAATCTCCTTAAAATATATAAACAGCAGCCTATGCCACCGAAGCGACAATAAGACAAGTTAATAATACTACATTTGGGGCAAAATTTCAAGCCGTTTAAACTTTATTTAATCATCCTGAGAACATTTCAAAAAATTTTTTCAAAAACACTTGCATTTGGCTTGGGAATTTGATATCATATAGCTTGTTAAATTCTGAACAGTAAATAAGGAGGTGCAACCTGATGGCAAAATGTGATATTTGCGGAAAGGGTGTAACTTTCGGAATTAAGGTATCCCACTCACACAGAAGAACCAACAGAACCTGGAAGCCCAATGTTAAGAGAGTAAAGGTCCTTAAGAACGGTACTCCCTGCCACATTTATGTATGCTCAAGATGCTTGAGATCCGGTAAGGTAACAAGAGCTTAATTAAGTAGCATAAAATGAAGAGAGCGCGACAATGCTTGGTTGTCGCGCTCTTAATTTTTTTGGCTCACTTGCTCACTTGCTCACTACTTATGAATATGCCATGCCTTATGGCAAAGCCGTCTCCTTACTGTTACCGAACGACTCGTTGAATTCCTCTACTGCCGATTCTATCAGCATCCTTAGCTCAAGCTCGGTAATATTTATTCCTTTTTCCGAAAGGATCTGCGAGATAGATTCTATCGCCTTGCCGAGCTTTTCCTCTCCGTCAAGCTCCTTATATAGCTGTTCAACTGCCCTTACAACAGTCCTGGCGACAGTCTGTTTGGTCTTATCGTTGATATATCTTTCGCAGAGCCGCTTTATCACTATGCCGAGGTAACCGGCAATTGCCGTTACCGCCGTATACAGTATCGCCGTACCGTATTCGGATATAAATTCGCCAAAAAGCCCCATATTTTAACTTCCCTTTCCTTACGACTTCTACTTTTTTGAACCACTCACGCCTTATTCGTATCTACTCAGATCCACCGTTTCCCGGCAAATGCTGTCAAGGTGATTTAAACCTGCGTCTCTGATTATTCTGGCGTAATCCTTATAAGCGTAATCCTGATCAAGGCGGCTCCTGTAAACGGTGGGCAGAACCGTGTCTGATGAATACTGCCACATTCCGTAAGGACCGTCGTAGTACTTTTTGATATTTTCCTGAGAGCCCACATACGCCGCGCACCAGACATCGAAATGCGACAGCCGCTTCATGTCAAGCTTTGAGCCTAACCAGTACGCCGAGCTGTAAAGCATTGTGTAATACCCTGCGTCCTCTACCCTTTGCATAAACGCGAGAGCTATGTCGGTGCGCTGGGCATTGGTTAGTTTCTTTTGGCATTCGTCCTCTATATCAAACGCTACCGGGTATTCAAGCCGCGTTCCCTTGATCCATGTGAGGAAGCAGTCCGCCTCCTCAATAGCCTCCCTCGTATTCAAAGCGTAGCTGTAATGGTACGCCCCGGCGTACAGTCCGGCTTTTACAGCCTCGCTGTAATGCTGTTCGAACGCGGTGTCCTTCTGGCTGGCAAACTTTCCGTAGCCCGCCCTGATCATAACAAAATCATAACCGAGCTCGCGCAGCTTTTTGAAATTTACCTCGCCCGCTCGCTGGTGTCTTGAAATATCTATACCTTTTATCTGCATATTATTTTCCCTCCGTGGTCTGACCGTGTGCGGTCTGATTTATGTACTTATCCAGCTTATCCTTGACTACCGGGACATTGTGGTTTGCCCCGAGCTGTATCAGTCCGTCCAGGCAGGCGGAAAGAGCGTAGCAGATGAGGGCGTTTTCACGCTTGAGCTTTTTAATCTCCTCGGTATCACTGTTCTGCCTGAGATACCAGCGGTACGCAGTAAAAATAAAAGCGCCGATTCCTGACAACGCGGTCAGAACCGCAGCCAGCGTGACAATACCCTCAGAAGTTATGTTTATATTCATCTGACCTGCATCACCCCTATACATCATTCAAGCGGGGCAACAAGCGTCATGTCGGAGTGAAGACCCGTTTTATCAAAGTTAATTTTCTGACTTATGACAGTAAATTCTCCCATGTCGGAATCGCTTCTGCTATAAAGCTTCACCCTGTCGCCAATCTCAATAGTCGGATCGCATCGAAGTCTGAGCTTGGCGATGACCCGGCAGTTTTTCGCTGCCATGTAGTTTTCAGCTACCACGGCTCCCTGTGAGGAGACTAAAAAGTCGTTTTCAAGCATCTCCATCATACAGCCGTGGGAATATGCTCCTATTTTTGATGCGGTTACTCCGCTTGAATTTTCACCGTGAACCTGGACATAATCCGTTCTTACGCCGACAGACAGCTCTGAGTATTCAAGTATGTCGTCCGGATGAAGCTCACACACATATCCTGTCCCCTTCACAAGACATGATATTCTGACAACTCCGTTTCTGTTCACCCATATAGAGGAAAGATTCGCCGCCTGCGCAGCAAGCTGAAGACAATTGCGCTGGCTGTCATAGTCGGTATACATGTCACCGCAGATATACGCATTGGCAGAATAATCGTCGATACTGAAATCAAGATACGCCGCAGCACCGGAGCCTAAGTTTATGACTTCGCCAAGTGTCTTAGCGCCTCCGGTCGATAATCCGGTAATGAATTTGTCCGCCCTCGTGACTATGTCAGAGCAGCTGAATTTTGCCCTTGATCCCCCGTCATAGCTCACAGCATTGTCTATATAAAACCATCCTGCGTTTATCATTTCTCCGTTTATTGATAATCTCGCCTCTATCATTCTTCCTCCAAAGCAAGATATATCGTCAAGCCCGAAGGATTCCAAGCCGGCAGCTTCAAATGTAAGCTTTCTTCCATGGAAGGACTCGGCGCAGATATCGACCTCCTCGGTTATCTCGGCGCTGATTATCTCATTTTCGGTAAAAGCCGTATTCTCGCCCGGGGCGCAGAACTCGACCTCTGTTATCTTGATTCCGCTTCCTCCCATAACGAGAGTAAATCTTGTCGGGTGATCAAAGCCGTCAGGGATGGAGATATATACCTCCTTGTCCGACTCGGTGAGGTTTTCTATCTGCAAATTGGAGCTATCGTTATTTTTATACCACAATGAACTAAAGAATTCAGGCACGCTGCTGTCAGAAGAAAAATACACCTTAGCATATTCCGGCGGATGCTCCTGCGAAAGGTAAATGTCTATGTTTTTAGAAACTGACGAGGAGTTCGTCTCCACATACCCGCCCGTCACGCTTCCGTCTATGAGAACATTTGGGTCGGAAGCGTCAGTGAAAGCCCCGTACATCAGCTGAGCGCTTGCCGATTTCCTTACCAAGTCAGAGTCGTCAAGTATTTTTATTTCTATCCCCACTTTTCTGACATCAAAGTTAGGGGAATAGCTTGCAGAATGGGACAGCATCAATCCACCTCCTGCGAAACCGCCTCAAGCGTTACGCCGTACCACTGCGCTACGCCGTTTGAGTCATACTTGAACGCCCTCAGCTCCGGCAGCTCGAACACAAAATAGCCGCTCTCCTTCCCGCCGGTAACGGGATAGCTCACGCTGAGCACCGGGCTTGTCTTTATCATCTCGGTTAGGCCCGTCACATCAGACGCCGACAGCCAGCCCGTAGGAATATTCAGCCTTCTCTGATAGCCGATTATGTCCAGTACTGTCCTGCCGTTCGAGGTAACCGAAGATGAACCGATTCTAACCGGAGTTATGCTGAACTCTATTTCAGGCAGAAGCGTTATGCTCTGCTGCCCGTCTGAAATCACTATGCTGTTCATTACTATAAGCTGACCTCCTGTCCGTCCTGAGATTCGGCTCGCCTCAAATAAACTTCAAAAGGCGGCTCTCCCGGCTGAGTTATACTTTGATGAGCCTTGAAGCTAAAATCAAATACTCCCTTTTGATTCGGCGAAAATGTGAGCTTTCCGTCCTCGGAAAGGGCGTTTTTCAGCCTTATTGCGATAAAGCCGGCGTCTTCGCCCGTGTTTACAGACGAGTAATCCGCTATCAGCCAAACATCGCAGAAGCTTTCATCCTTAATCTTGGAGGGATAAACCGTCGCCACGCCGTCAGAATCTGCCTCAGCCGCGCCTACAAAGGCTTTTACCCACTTTGAGGACGCCGTACACGCCTTTCCTGAAATAGTAGCATTCCAGCCGTCCAGCCTTTTGAGCTCAAGGGTGTTTTTAGGGCAGTTTGTCAGCTTGTCGCCCATGTCGGTATACATCGGAGTCGCCTTAAAGATGTTTGACGATGAGGTGGCGGCGATTATGTCAAGCGGGTCAAGCGTACCGCTTGCCGGGTCAAAATCATACGCAAGGACTCCCTCTCCTAAAATAAGCTCATCATACGCCTGCGCAGGTATAACGCTATATTTACCCATGGATATCCCCCCTTAACCGTTTGTGATAAACTCATAGACGATGTTCATCTGCTTTTGCCTGATCCTGCCGTCTGAGTTATTTTTCGAGACAGGTTTGCCTCTTTTGATGAGTATCCCGCCGCCCTCGCAGGGAGTTATGTATCCAGAAGAGCCGAGCTTATCAAGAATAAGCCTCTCCACGCTCTCCGCGTCTTCCCAGTCGGACGAGTCGTCGTACCAAATTTTCACCGTACCGGATATCTCTCCGTCGCGAAAGCTTCCGGCAGGATAGGAGTATGTCAGATATGGCAGCGGCATTTCCGCAAATAGCTGATGCTCCTCATAGGCAGGTATGCCAAAGGAGCTGAAAAAATCGTAGATTGCCTTTTTCTTTGTAATTGACATGACCCTTACCCCCCTTGTTAGATTTCAATGTCCCGCCATGTCTCTTCGGCGCTGTACTCTCTGAACCTTAGAGCAGCCGACGCGCATTTTGGCGGGTTAGCTGTCATCTGCCCGGTTATCATTAAAAGCCTGCCGTGCTCATCTTTCAGCATGTCGCCGAACTTGAGCTCAATATCCTGCGGCACCGCGACTGTATACTTCTTTTTCTCAATTGTTGTGTCAGATGCCTTTACAACGCTTGAGCTGCTGTAGACTATCGCCGCGTCAAAGCTCATTTTGGGGGCGTAGCTTTTTGTAAAATTCCCGTCAGAGTCACGAAGCTTTGTCTCGGTTATGAGAGTGACATTAGTCTTGAAGCTGTCTATAAGGCTCATATTTTTCTCCATTCATTCAGCCTTGACTTAAACGCCCTCTGCCACGGTATTCCAACGCCGTCGCTTCCGGTAAGGCGGGTGTAGGAATACCCGCCGAAGCTCTCGCTAAGATATGGCGAAGACGACGTATTGTCAGCGCTGCAATAGCTTTCGATTTCCGAAACCGTCTTAAGAAACCCGTCCGGGAGAGCCATCAGGCTGACAATTCCTTCAAAGCTTTCGTCCTTTAAGTCTGAGGCGGGGTGACGGTGGACCCCGTCGTTATATCTGCTTCCCGAAATCCTGTAAAAATCACCCTCACTCAAAAAATCCCAGGGAGAGATTTTACCGTCCGAGACGGTGTAGCTTCCCGGGTGAAATTCATATTCAAAGTAGTTTTTTATATGCCTGCATATCTGTGTTATCAAGATATCACGCCTTTCAAAAAAAATTTTGGCTGCGCCATCAGGCTGACTCTTAATTTGAATCGTAATCCGAATGACTTTCAGTGTGGCGCAGCCGAGTTTCAAGCTACGCTGATAATGTCAGCCGCCAGCTTGGACTTACGCCTGTAATCAGGCTTATGAGAACTTGCACTTGAGGGCTGCGACGCCGTTGGGGTCGGTGACCTTGGCTCCGTAGACATGCAGACCCTTTACCGCGTCGGCGAATCTCTTCTCGGGACGGTAAGCGCTTGTCTCGACAATCTGCTCGGCGAATGTGCAGGCGCTTCTCACCTGTGCGGTGATGGTATACACATCGTCCGACTTGACGCAGTTGTTGGACTCATAGATCTCAAAGCCTGCAACATTACCTATGTAGCCGTTGCGAAGGGCTGCCTCGCTCATTGCTCCGCCGTTACCGGTGAATCTGGCGTCCTTGAGCAAAAGCGCGTATGCCTCAGGCGGAATGACAAGAGTTCTGCCCTCATAGGGAGCGCCCTGCTTGTCTAATAGAAGTCTGAGCTCTACGATATTCTCATAGATGTTGTCCTCGGTCAGCGTTACAGCCTCAGAGCTGCCTATAATGTTTCCAGAGGACGCACCGTTTGCAAGAACGCCGAGGATATAGGAATCCGCAGCATCATTGAGCGCGTACGCGCTTCTTTGCATTGCCTTGTCCATGATGTCTCCCGCCGCCTGAGCCGCGTCTACATCGTCTATCTGGAAATTGAAATACTTCGCCTGAGTGATAGTGAGCGTCTGGTCGGTGGTGGACAGTGTCTGCGGCGCGGTTATATCAGAGTTTCTCGTGTAATCGCTGACTGTCACCTCGCCTATCGAGTTGATATGGACCGTGTCCCCCTGCTTTTTGATATCTCCCTCATAGTCTCTGTTTACGAGATTTGAGGCGACATGCGTCTTCTCAAGGGCGTTTAAAAGCCTCGCGCTCCAAAGCTCGGATATGAATGTAGTTACTGCCATGTAAATTTATCCTTCCTTTCTTTTTGACATTCAGTCAGTTTCTGTTCAGCGATTTCTTTATCGCCGCGTAGTTTGCGTTGATCTCCCAGGGCGTCATCCTCTTGATGTCGTCTATGGTGTAGGATCTCTCTGACACCGTAGCGGGCGGATTGGGTATATTCGCTCCGACAGTTTTGGTCTTGGGGATAAACGCAGCCCAGTTTTGGCTTATGTCCGCCGCAGTCTTATCCCTGTCGGCTATCTCGCCCGTTTCATCGAGGGATATGCTGTCAAGGTCTGTGACCCTCACTACCGCGTCCACGCAGGACTCCAGCACTCCGCACTCGCGAAGAAGCTTTCTGAGCGCCTCTTTCTTCTTTGCGGTAAGACGAGATGACTCGACCTCGTTTTTGTAGCCGGAAAACTCAAGCTCAAGCTCGTCGTACTTTGACTTATAGTCCTTGGCGAGCTCCTCTTTGGCTGATCTTAGCTCCTCTTCGAGTGAGGCCATCTTCTCGGAGTCAACCTTGTACTTTTTGAGTGCCTCCACGGTTTCGGAATGAGCAGCTATGATTTTTTCTATACTCTCTTCCTCTATGCCCAGTTCCTTGAGCATCTTTCTTGTAAGCGCCATATTTTCTCCTTTCCAATAAATAAGTTTTACTTCGTTTCTTTGAAGCTCGCATGCCGGAATATCTTGGCTCCGGCTGCATATATTTCACACCGGACGCGAAAGGATAGGGTTCCGCTCCGGAGCAAAATACCGTAATTATTCCGTCTCAAGCGACAGAACCTGTGAAGTTACGGACGCCTTTGAGATTATCCTGTCGGCGTCCTCATCGCTCAGGTCGAGCGCTCTCGCGCACAGGCGTATTACCGTCTCGTCGTCAAAGAGCCCTCGAAGCAGCAGCGCTGTTGATACTCTCGTCTGAGCTGTTCTTGCGCTTTCAAGCTCGTTGACTATGCTGTCCCTCTTGAAGCGGCAGCTGTCAGATATCTCAAGAACCGATAGTAAGCCCTCCACAAACTCGAGCACATTGGCCTCAAGCATGTTTGAATAAAGGTTCATAGGCTCGTACGCCGCCTTAATCGCGGTCGCGGTGCTTGAGCCGCCGGAGATCATGTCGAGGTTTAGGACCATGAAGTCGCGGTACATCTCAGACTCAAGCCGAGCAAGCATGGTTTCCCTGCTCTCATACGGCACATCCACGGTGTGGGACTCCGCTTTTGCTCCGTCCTCGTCCACCACTGCCGCCTTGACGGTTTTCATGTGCTCCACGAACTTTGCAAGGTCTATGTCGTCCATGCCGCCTGCATTGGAAATTGTCCAGTAGATCATCGAGGCGTCGTCTATGTCGTTGGCAAGCCCGGATTCTATAAGGTCGTAGCAGTCTATCTGCCTCCTGAATCCGACTATACTTGACTGTCTCCTCGGAGAATACAGCGGAACTATCGGGAAGCCGGGGTAATTTTCCCCGTCATGTAGCCTGCTGCCCTCAAATTCTGACTGCACGACAGTCTGCTTATAGGGGCGCTTTTTGGACATCTGCTCAAATGCTTCGCTGTCACTTCCGCTTCTTTTGCATATATAGTCCGTATACCCGTCAGACTCGTACAGCGTGACCCGCATGGGTTTATCGCTGTCTATCTGCCAGAATCTTATTCCGGCTGACAAGGCCCCGTTCTCCTCATCGTACAGCGGGACAAACTCCGTTATTCCGAACACCTCGAGCCTGTCGTAATTCATTAGTCCGAAGGAAACACCGCCGTTGAGCGCCATGGTCAGGGCGTATTGCAGCTTCAAATCAAAGCTGTTTCCTCCGAGCCTCTTTTTTGTCTCCGGATTGTCAAACAAAGCGCCGTTTCCCAAAAGGTACTGCACCGTCTGAGTGACAAACCGAAAATACACATTCGAGGCTATTTTGAAGTTTGCGGAATAGTTGTCCGGAACAGCCTTGCCGGATATCGTGTACAAAAGCTTCCGGTATCTTGAAATTGTCGGGTTCTCGTTTCTCCAGTAGGCTGCCGCCTCGATTGCGTTGCGATACTCAGCCGACAGCTTGTGGTCTAAAATCGCCTCCCGAAGAAAATCGGCAAGGCTCCCCTCTCTTGCCGCAGCGAGCATGTCCTGAAATGTCTTCATCCTGTCATCCTTTCATAGTTCATTCAAAAATGCTGTGGTATTCCTGCTTCTTGTTTGTCAGCACGGTGCTGCAAAAGTACCGTATGTCATCCATAGCGTGGTCGTTTTCCTTGATTACCCTGTCGCTGCCGGATTTTTCATCCCAGCGATACAGCCCGAACTCCCGAATCGCATTTGAGCAGCCGCGATATATTTTCAGCCTGCCGCTTTTGAGGAACCCTGCGGTCCTTCTTATTCCCGCGATAACATCGTTATTTGCCTTTCTGACCTTGAACCTGCCCTTGCTTTTTATCAGCGCGATAAAGGAAGCCGCGGACGGATCTATGACGACAGACCTTATCGGATAGTCTGCGGCAAGCCTTTCAAGCTGTGAGTAATACTCCTCGTCGGTAAGCTGCACTCCGCTCGATCTTCCGTCGTGGTAGTACTCAGATATCCTTACCGCCTCATCGCCCCGCACACACCACAGCCCGAGTGAAAACGGGTTCATTGTCCCGTAATCGCAGGAAATGTAATACTCTCCGCAAACAGGTATTTCGTCGGTTATGTACTCCGGCTTGAGGTCGTATACAAGCCCCTCAGCCACCGTCCACTTGCCCAAAATATACCTGTCGTAAAACGCTCCCGAGTAGATAGACTTATAGCGCTCCACAGTTTTTTTTGACAAGGACGGATTGTCCTCAAGCGCAAAGCTTAGATACAGGGCGTTCTTCTCCTCATGCTTGACTATCCACTCTCTATAGAACCAGTGGGACGGAGAATCCGGGTTGCAGCTGAACCACAGCTTCGCGCCCTCCTCAGAGCATCTCGCCAGAGCCTGCTGAACGAAGGACTGCGGCATAAGGGCCACCTCGTCGAGCATTACTCCAGCAAAGGTTCTGCCCTGAATAAGAGTAAAGCTGGACTCATCTCTTCCTCCGAATACCTCAAAGCTGTTTCTTGCGCCCTTGCAGCTCACCTCAAGCAGCTTGTCGCTTCGACGCCACTTCAAACGGTATTTTTTTCGCGAGTAGCTCATCGAGATATACGGCAATATGATGTTTTTTACGGCTGAGTCTATTGTTTTGCCGCATATGCCGAACCTCTTTCCGGAAAACTCTCTCATAGCCCAGTCGATAAAAGCCACGCTCATTATCCTCGTCTTTCCCGAGCGGATCGCGCCGTCGCAAATGAGAGCGTCGTACCCCGAATAAGGAAACGCGAGTATTTTTTGCTGCTTTGGACTAATCAGCTTCATCACCATCCTTCAAGCCTGCGCCGCACCTGCCGAGAGCCTCGCCGAGCTCCATAAGCCCAAGGCTCAAAGGGTCGTTTTCAAGCTCCTGTGAATCCTCTGACGCAACGACGAACTTCTCCAAAAGCGTAGCCATAGCGGAGGCAATTTGAGGCAAAGTCGCTGAACGCAGCTTCTCATCGTCATTGAGAATGCCGAGACATTTATTTATAATGCCGTAGATCATCTCCTGTTTTTCACGAAGATAAAGGCTTACGCTCTGCGGGCTTCTTCCCCAAAGAGATTTAAGTACCTCCTTGATGACCGTATTTTCATCAATTACCCTCTTGACGGTAGACGCCGAAACGCCGTTTTTTCTTCCGACGGCGCGGTAGCTCGGATTTTCGATGTAGTCAAAGATGAGCTTTGCCTTTTGCTCGTCGCTCAACCATGTTCCCCCTTTCCTTAGCCGCATAAGCACCGCCACGATACTTCCCCCGCCTGTCGTTAAAAGCTGCAAGCAAGCGGTATGACGCCAAAGCCTCATGGCGGTCTTTTATAAAGAACATATGTTCTTTAATTTCCATAATACACTCCTTTCATATAAATGCAATACCCCTTCAAAGATGAGTACAATTTTATGTGCGAATGGTATCAAACACAGCCGCAAAAAGCGCAAAATTGCGAGGTTTTGCTTTAAACAAATTGAAGGCGGAAAATTCGTCCGGCAAAAAAATAAAAAACTTTTTAAAAATCGCTTGCATTTTTAATTGCCATCTGATATAATGTATCACGTTCTGTGGAACAACCGTGGAGAAGTCGCCTAGCCCGGTTTATGGCGCACGACTGGAACTCGTGTATGGGTTGATAGCTCATCGAGGGTTCGAATCCCTCCTTCTCCGCCAAAAAGAAACGACAATTTTCGACAGAAGATTGTCGTTTCTTTTTGTTCTCTTCACTTTTCTCTATTTTCTTTTCACTCTTCTCTAAAATTGTCGTTTCCAGAGAAAAGATAAGAAAGAAAAAAGAAGAG
>DVLL01000024.1 GCA_018715525.1 Candidatus Faeciplasma pullistercoris
CCAAAAAGAAACGACAATTTTCGACAGAAGATTGTCGTTTCTTTTTGTTCTCTTCACTTTTCTCTATTTTCTTTTCACTCTTCTCTAAAATTGTCGTTTCCAGAGAAAAGATAAGAAAGAAAAAAGAAGAGAAAAGGTAGCTTTGCTTCGCAAAGCATTGATTTGAATAACGAATTATTATATAATACATTCAGAGGTGATGATGAATGAACAGTCCTTTACTCGATAAATCTCTCGATTTTGCAACACAAATCGTATTGTTTTATGAAGAGTTTTCCAAATTGAAAAAAGATACAACTATCGCCAAACAATTACTTCGTTCTGCAACAAGCATAGGTGCAAACATAAACGAAGCCGTTTACGGTAACAGCAAAGCAGATTTTATATCAAAATTACATATTTCTCTTAAAGAAACAGGTGAAAGTATTTATTGGCTCACGCTTTTGAAAAGAACTAAATTAATTGATTATGATTTTGAAGATTTGCTTTCACTTGCCGAAGAAATTAAAAAAATGTTAATAGCATCATTGAACACCGCAAAGGAGAAGGCAAAATGAAAATTCGAATAATCGGTTGCAGTGGTTCGGGTAAAACGTATTTGGCAAAAAGATTATCTAAAAAATATAATATACCAAGCTTTGATTTAGATGATATTCAATGGGATAATAGCCAAAATTCATACGGAGTCAAAATGCCCATAGAAAAGCGTGGCCAAAGGGTACACGCGACAAAGCTGACATCTTTTTTAGTCCCTCGTTACATGCAAGGATCCGGAGCAGATTCGCGCTCCGGACTCTTTTGTTTTGCAGGCAAAGCCGCACGCGATTATAGCGGCATTTTTAATCTACAAAGACAAAGCGGCGCGGAAGCGGGATATCCCGCCTCCGCGCTTTTTATGACTTAGTGACCCTAAGCGCCGCTTTATTCTCCTATTTTCTTTATGCTCAGCGCAAGACCTGTAGCGCAGAGGTTGCCGCAGGCGGTTCTGGGAATTATCATCCTGTTAGCCTGGCTGAGGTTGCGAAGGGTGAGCACATCTCCCGCCTTTGCCGCAAATATCACGCTTGCCTCAAAGGGAGCTCCGGCTGAGAATCCCGAGAAGGTTCCTCCGCCTATAGGCGCGCCGTTGAGCATCAGAGCCGTCTCAAAGGATGATCCGGGATAAATGTGAACTGTCGCCTCATAGACTCCCGGCTTGCCGATTATTATCTCTCTGCCGCCCGGGTTGTGAGAAATGTCCCCTCTTACCACGCCGTTTGAAGCGAGAACCGCGTCCGCTCCGGCGGGAATGTCCTGCTGATCGTTGCTGTAAAGGTAAGCGAAGTCGGAAAGAGCTCCCGCGCCTCCTGTAGGTCCTGTGGGTCCGGTGGGGCCTGTGGGACCTGTAGGACCTGTAGGGCCTGTAGGACCTGTGTCGCCCTGCTCGCCCTGAAGTCCCTGAGGACCTTGAGGGCCGGCATCTCCCTGCTCGCCCTGAAGTCCCTGAGGACCTTGCGCACCTTCTGCTCCCGTAGGACCTGTAGCACCCGTAGGACCTGTGGGACCTGTTGCACCGGTAGGTCCGGTCTCGCCTGTAGGTCCTGTGGGTCCTGTGTCTCCGGTCACGCTGAGACCGGCGATTCCCTGTGCTCCGGCAGGTCCCTCCGGTCCGGTAGGACCTGTAGGTCCCGTGGGTCCGGTCGGTCCTGTGGGACCTGTCTCTCCGGTGGGACCCGTAGGACCTGTTTCACCGGTAGGTCCCGTTTCACCGGTAGCGCCGGTAGCTCCGGTTGCTCCCGTGACGCTTAAACCTATCGGACCTGTAGCGCCGGTTACGCCTGTGGGACCGGTGGGACCCGTAGGACCCGTGGCTCCGGTAGCTCCGGTTGCTCCCGTGACGCTTAAACCTATCGGACCCGTAGCGCCGGTTGCGCCTGTGGGGCCGGCGGGACCTGTAGGACCTGTGGCGCCGGTAGCTCCGGTGGGTCCTGTTTCGCCCGTTATGCTTCTTCCCGCGATGCCGGAAGGACCCGCAGGGCCTGTAGCTCCCGTAGGTCCGGTAGGACCTGTGGGTCCTGTGGGTCCGGTGAATCCTCTGGGTCCCGTAACACCGGTAGGTCCGATACAGCATCTTGTATCGCAGCCGCAGCCGTTATTGCAGCCGCAGTTACATCCGCAGTTGCAATTGCAGCCGCAGCCGTAGGTCAGATCCGCCTGCTGGCAGCGGCAGCTTACCTCGGTAGGCACAACGCGTTCGCCGTTTGAATAATTATAAGTTGCCATATAGCCTTCTCCTATTTTGTCAGTTTTTGTTCAAAATAAGCCTTGTTTTGAAGATAATGCTTGCTTGAGGGCTTGAATTTGCCCGCAAGCTCGTTGAATTCGTTTGCCGATTTGCAGTCGCCCAGACGATCGTATATAACCGCAAGCTGAATATACGGAATATATTTTCCGTAATCGGCGTGAATAAAGCTTACGCTGTGCTGATTGAATCTTTCGGGGGCGAGAGAGTACCAGAACCGCGCGGTCTCAAGCTCGTTCTTTTGCAGGAAGATATAGCCCATCCGGCAGCACATATCCGCCCTCGGCGCGCCGAAGCTAAGGCTTTTGAGCAGATATTCCATAGCCGCTTCAAGGTCGTTTTCACGGATATACAGCTCTGCCAGCTCGCAGCAGGCTGATATTCTGTTCTCGCTCCACGCCGTCGGGTCGCCGATGCACTCAAGATAACGGCTTTTTGCCTCGGGGATCCTGTCGTGCCAGGAAAGCTCCCTCGCGTAGTAGTACATTTCCCTCGGGCTGAGCTTTTTGCCGGAGGCGACAAGCCTCTCAAAGATATCGATATTGCGGTTCGGGTCGCGGTTTTCCTTGCCGAGGTGCCAGACCTGAGCGTCTGAGCGCGCTGTTTTTCCCCGCGGCGGGATAGCCTCGTGTATTTCTCCCTCGAATAAAAGCCCTTTGCCCAGCCTGATTATCCGCTCGCGCTCAAAGCTCAGCGTTATCTCGCCGTCCTCTGAGAAGCCTACGCAGTAGGGCATGAATACTATGTCCGGCTGTGTGTCCTCAAGGGAGGCAAGCGTCTTTTTAAGCGGCTCGTAGCTCTGGGGCGGGATGATATCGTCGGCGTCGAGCCACATCGCGTAGTCGGTATTCGCCAGAGAAAAAGCGTAGTTTCTCGCCGCGGAGAAATCGTACACCCATTCAAAGTCGTATACACGGTCGGTAAATTCCAGCGCGGTTTTTTTGGTGTTGTCCGAGGAGCCGGTGTCGACGATAACTATCTCGTCGAACAGCCCCTTTACCGATTCGAGACAGCGCATAAGGGTGTGCTCCTCGTTTTTTGCTATCATGCAAAGAGTACAGCTCATAGTTCCCTCCGTCAGTATCAGTATAGCGTAGTATATAGTATGCCTTGGCGTTAGGCGGGGTTACAGCGGCAGATTTACGGCGGCAAAAATACTTAAATTTATCCTTTCTGCTCTTTACAAACGCCGGCATTTGTGATAGAATCCAAGTTGTAAAGTTATGCAATTTTCCATAACCATTTCACAATTCCCTACAACAAGGAGGATATCTATGGCAAGAAAAATGAAAACCATGGATGGTAACAACGCGGCTGCGTGGGCGGCATATCCGTTTACCGAAGTCGCTGCTATCTATCCTATTACTCCCTCCTCAGTAATGGCTGAGGTAACCGACGCGTGGAGCGCCAAGGGACAGACAAATCTTTTCAACACTCCCGTAAGAGTCGCCGAGATGCAGTCTGAGGCAGGAGCTGCCGGAACTGTACACGGCTCTCTGTCGGCAGGCGCGCTTACCACCACCTACACCGCTTCTCAGGGACTTCTTTTGATGATCCCGAACATGTATAAGATCGCGGGCGAGCTTCTGCCCTGCGTCATCCATGTTTCCGCAAGATGCGTAGCCAGCCACGCGCTGAACATCTTCGGAGACCACTCCGATGTTTACGCGTGCCGTCAGACCGGCTTTGCGATGCTCTGCTCCACCAACCCTCAGGAGGTTATGGACTTAGGAACAATCGCTCACCTTTCCACTATCAAGGCAAGAGTTCCCTTTATCCACTTCTTCGACGGCTTCAGAACCTCTCACGAGATCCAGAAGATCGAGACCTGGGGCAAGGCTGACGTAGCCGAGATGGTAGACTGGGACGCTTTGCAGGCGTTCAGAGACCGTGCAATCAACCCTGAGCACCCCGTTCTGCGCGGCTCGGCTCAGAACCCCGACATCTTCTTCCAGGCTCGTGAGGCATGCAACACCTACTACGACGCCGTACCCGGCATTGTAGAGGAGTACATGGACAAGGTCAATAAGAAGATCGGCACCAACTACAAGCTGTTCAACTACTACGGCGCTCCCGACGCGGAAAAGATCATCATCGCGATGGGCTCGGTATGCGACACCATCGAGGAGACCATAGATTATCTCAACGCAAAGGGCGAGAAGCTCGGACTTGTAAAGGTAAGACTCTACAGACCCTTCCGTGCGGACAAGCTTGTTGAGGCTATCCCCGCGACCGTCAAGATGATAAGCGTCCTCGACAGAACAAAGGAGCCCGGTTCACTCGGCGAGCCTTTGTACCTCGACGTAGTTGCGGCTCTCAAGAACTCCCAGTTCAAGGACGTTCCCGTTTCAAGCGGCAGATACGGCCTCGGCTCTAAGGACACCACCCCCGATCAGATCAAGGCTGTTTACGACAACTGCGCTTGCTGCGGCATAAACTACAAGCCCAGATTCACCATCGGCATCAACGACGATGTGACACACCTCTCACTTGCAACCTGCGGCAAGCTCGATTCCGCTCCCGCCGGCACAATCTCCTGCAAGTTCTGGGGTCTCGGATCCGACGGAACGGTAGGAGCAAACAAGAACTCCATCAAGATCATAGGCGACCACACCGACAAGTATGCACAGGCGTACTTCTCATACGACTCCAAGAAGTCCGGCGGTGTAACCGTTTCTCACCTTCGTTTCGGCGACACTCCCATCAAGTCCACCTACCTTATCAACCAGGCGGACTTCGTAGCCTGCCACAACGAGTCCTATATCGACAAGTACGATATGGTTCAGGACGTTAAGCCGGGCGGAACCTTCCTGCTCAACTGCCAGTGGAGCGTCGACGAGCTTGGCGAGAAGCTCCCCGGACAGGTAAAGAGATATATTGCCGACAACAACATCAAGTTCTATATCATCAACGGTATCGAGATAGGCAAGAAGATTGGTCTGGGCTCAAGGATCAATACCGTTTTGCAGTCCGCATTCTTCAAGCTTGCCAACATCATCCCGATAGATGAGGCAATCAAGTACATGAAGGACGCAGCTACCGCATCCTACTCCAAGAAGGGCGACGCCATCGTAAAGATGAACCACGACGCTATCGATGCAGGCTGCGAGGGAATAGTCGAGGTCAACGTTCCCGAGTCATGGAAGAGCTGCGCCGACACCGCAATGGGCATGCCCGCCGCTACAGGCGACAACAAGACCCTTGTCGATTACGTAAACAGCATCCTTATCCCCTGCAACGCACAGCAGGGCGACAAGCTTCCCGTTTCCGCCTTCGTAAAGAACGCAGACGGCACATTCCCGCAGGGCTCTGCCGCCTTCGAGAAGAGAGGCATCGCGATCGATGTTCCCGCATGGAACCCCGACAACTGCATCCAGTGCAACTTCTGCTCTTATGTCTGCCCGCACGCGGTTATCCGTCCCGTAATCATGACCCAGGCTGAGCTTGACGCTGCTCCCGAGCTTGCCAAGAAGAAGGCTAAGCCCGCTACCGGAATGCCCGGCTACTACTTCGTAATGACCATGTCCGCTCTGGACTGCACGGGCTGCGGCTCCTGCGTGAACGTATGTCCCGGCATGAAGGGCAACAAGGCTCTTTCCATGAGACCTCTCGACGAGCAGATCGCCGAGCAGGAGGTATTCAACTACGCTCTTACCCTTGCTGACAAGCCTGAGGTTCACGAGAAGTTCAAGGAGACCACCGTCAAGGGCTCGCAGTTCAAGCAGCCGCTTCTCGAATTCTCCGGCGCATGCGCAGGCTGCGGCGAGACTCCTTATGCTAAGCTCATAACTCAGCTCTTCGGCGACAGAATGTATATAGCCAACGCAACAGGATGCTCCTCCATCTGGGGCGGCTCCGCACCGTCAACTCCTTACACCACCAACAAGGCAGGCAAGGGACCGGCTTGGGCTAACTCCCTGTTCGAGGACAACGCCGAGTACGGCTACGGCATGTTCCTTGCTCAGAACACCATCCGTCAGAGAAATATAGCCAAGCTTCTTGAGATCGAAAAGACTCTTGACTGCGCTGAGTGCAAGGCTGTTATCGACGAGTATCTTTCCACCGTTGACGACGGCAAGCTCAACAGCATAGCTACCGACAAGCTCATCGACATCCTTCCCAAGATCGGAACCCCCGAGGCAATGGCAGTTCTTAAGGACAAGGACTTCTTAAGAAAGAAGTCGATGTGGATCTTCGGCGGAGACGGATGGGCATACGATATCGGCTTCGGCGGACTTGACCACGTCATCGCTCAGAACGAGGATATCAACATCTTCGTTTTCGATACCGAGGTTTACTCCAACACCGGAGGACAGGCTTCCAAGTCCACACCTGCCGGAGCTATCGCTCAGTTTGCGGCAGCCGGTAAGGCTATAAAGAAGAAGGATCTCGCAGGCATCGCCATGACATACGGCTATGTATACGTTGCTCACGTTGCAATGGGCGCTGATTACAACCAGTGCATCAAGGCTATCGCCGAGGCTGAGAGCTATCACGGTCCTTCCCTCATCATCGGTTACGCTCCCTGCATCAACCACGGTATCAAGGGCGGCATGAGCATCGCTCAGACCGAGGAGAAGAAGGCTGTTGAGGCAGGCTACTGGCACCTTTACAGATATGATCCCAGACTGGCGGCAGAGGGCAAGAATCCGTTCCAGCTTGATTCTAAGGCTCCTACAGCAAGCTATAAGGACTTCATCATGGGCGAGGTAAGATACAACTCGCTCGCAAGAGCCAACCCCGCAAGAGCTGAGAAGCTCTTCGACAGCGCGGTTGAGAACGCTAAGCACAGATACGATTACCTCGTAGAACTGGCTAAGAACGAGGGATAATCCTCAAATAAAAATAAGACCCCGATTTTGGGGTCTTATTTTTTTGCAGAAAGGGTGTATGCCGAGCTGACTGGAGCCGTGTCTTTGCCGGCGGTAAAAATACTCGGCGTGCAGAGATGCGCAGGCTAAGACATAGCTTTGCTAAAAGGCAGCAAAAAAGGCAGCAAAAAACCCGCCGTGTATCAACACGGCGGGTCAAGCCTTCGGCAACTTTTATATCAGTCGTTCACCTCAAGGTCGTCCATGTCTATTCCCATCTCGGCGAAGAATTCATCGACATTGATGTTCTCCCAGCCGAGGTCGGCTACTTCCTCATCGTCTTCTCCGCTTATCTGACCGTCGTCCGGAGTAACAGCCGGCACCTCGTCGTCAGGCTCGGTTTCCTCTTCCTCGTCCTTTTCCGGCTCGGTCGCCTCTTCCTCATCCTCCTCGGGCTCGGTCACCTCTTCCGTAGGCTGAGTGGCTTCGGGCTGGGTAGCCTCAGGTGTTGTTGCTTCGGGGGTTGTTGCCTCAGGCTGTGAGACGGTGTCGTCGGTCGCCACCGGAGGAAGCGTCTCTTCGGCGATGCTTCCCCACGGGAAATCGCTTTGCGGCTCCGCGGTCACCTCCGGCTGGGTGGTCACTGCCGCATCGTCAGAAACGGTAGTTCCGGTGCTGTCTGAGGGCTCACCGCCGCACGCAGCCATAAGAGCGACGCAGGTAAAAATGCAAATAAAAGCGACAAGAAGTCTTTTCTTGGGTAAAAACAGTTTCTTCATATGTATCATCCTTTCAGGCGGGCAAGACCGCCGGTGTAAGTCTAAAGCTACAGACCTGTACATCTGTAATACAATTTCAAAAGGCGAATAATTGCATAAGCTCGGATATCAAAAATTCCCGTTATCAAAAAACCCCGC
The DNA here is from genome assembly GCA_018715525.1 of Candidatus Faeciplasma pullistercoris. Taxonomy (GTDB): domain Bacteria; phylum Bacillota; class Clostridia; order Oscillospirales; family Ruminococcaceae; genus Faeciplasma; species Faeciplasma pullistercoris. The sequence goes on from DVLL01000024.1 coordinate 8,010, forward strand.
CGTGGGTTAGCGGCGGAGCTTTCACATTAAGCGTTGAGCAGCTTAGCGAGCTGAGACTTCTTTCTCGCTGCCTTGTTCTTGTGGATGATCCCCTTTGCGCAGGCCTGATCGACCTTCTTGATCGCAGCTACTACAGAAGCAGCCTTTGCGTCGCCCTCGGCAGCCGCAGCCTTCTTGATAGCGGTCTTGAGCGCTGTCTTTGTCATCTTATTCTGAAGGGTTTTTGCCTCGATGACTCTTACTCTCTTCTTAGCGGATTTAATGTTTGCCATTAAGACACCTCCTTAGTCAATTCATAAATATCGCTTATTTGGATAAGCTAATTGCACGACTGAGAAAGTGCAAAAGGTTAATGACTCCTTACTTATTCAACAAGCATCAGCTATTACTATATCATCACTTTTTAAAAAATGCAATAGTTTTGAGAAAACTTTTCAGAATTTTTTCGGGAGGACGGCATGAATAAAGAATATAAAAGGTATTTTACCGCTGACAGAACCGACCTCGCCCTTGAAAGCGCGAATTCGGTCAGGACGGACGAGGGCTTGCCCGAGGGCATATGCGTGAGCACTGAAAAAACAAGCTGCTTTACGGTTACCGACGTTCGGGTGTGCTCTCCCGAGGCGGCAAAGAGGATAGGCAAGCCGGTGGGAAGGTATATTACGCTCGAGCCGAATGCGCCTTTGGACATGGCGTGGGAGAACGCGGACGCCGCGTCTATGGAGCTGTCGGGGTATATAAAAATGCTTTTGGAGAGCTCGGATAGCGCTAACGGGGATAGCCCGAAAAGCGTGCTGATAGCAGGGCTGGGAAACGAGACGGTCACTCCGGACAGCCTCGGGCCGCGTGTGTGCTCTCATATTTTTGCCACCCGGCATATAGAGAAAAACGCGCCGCAGCTCGGGTTCGAGGGCATGAGAAGCGTGAGCGCGCTTTCCTGCGGAGTTATGGGGCAGACCGGCATGGAGCCAAGCGAGCTGATAGGGGCGGCGGTCAGGGAGCTTAAGCCGGAGGCGGTCATAGCGGTAGACGCTCTTGCCTGCGCGGGAGTCGGTCACCTCGGGAGAACCATACAGCTCAGCGACGCCGGCATATCCCCGGGCAGCGGAGTGCAGAACTCGCGTCAGGAGCTGTCTAAGGACAGCCTCGGAGTAAAAACGATAGCCATAGGCATACCCACCATTGCCGACTCGGAAAGCGGCATGATGGTCACTCCGAAAAACATCGATAAGCTGGTGTCAATGTCGGCGGCCATGGTCGCGATGGGGATAAACCTGTGCCTGCATCCCTCGCTCTCGGCGTCTGAGCTGAGGCTTCTTACAAGCTGAAAACCCGCAGCCGCGCAGCGTGAAAAATCGAGGAGGCAAAAATCAGGCAAATGCCAAAAAGCTATTGACAAATCATGGCGCAAAGGCTAAACTATTACTTGACAAAAATCAGACAGGAGGTTTGTTAAGTGATTTACGAGAAGATCAAGAAGATTATCGCGGACAATCTGGAGATCGACGAGGATTCCATCACAATGGATTCTGTTGTCACCGATGATCTGGGAGCAGATTCTTTGGATGTTGTCGACCTTGTCATGTCCTTCGAGGATGAATTCGGAGTGGAGATTCCGGACGACGCCGTTGAGAACATCAAGACGGTCGGCGATATAGTAAAATATATTGAGGAAAATCAGTAATCAAACGGCTAATTGCCATAGCCCGGTCCTTTCCTTCGGAGGGACCGGTTTTTTATTTGGCTTAGGGACCCTTCGGTTAGGACTCACAGCATCAAACTCATGGTATATTTGATAATAACTGCGCAATTCTTTTCTCAAACGGTTGCATAAAGAGCGCCGCTGTGGTATACTTAATATGAATTATGAAATTTTAAGAAGGGAACAAGGGCTAATCAAAGATGCTTCATGAAAAATCCTGCGGAGCGATTGTCTACCGCAAGTTTCATGGCAATACCGAGATACTGTTGATCAAGCATGTCAACAGCGGTCACTGGTCTTTCCCGAAGGGTCATGTCGAGTCAGGCGAGACTGAGATAGAGACTGCTCAGCGGGAGATTATGGAGGAAACGGGCATTGATGTGATAATCGACGCCTCGTTCAGGGAGACCGTCTCCTATTCGCCCAAGAGGGGAACCCAAAAAATCGTGGTTTACTTCCTCGCCAAGGCAAAGAACTCCGACTTTATTCCCCAGGAGGAGGAAATCGCGGACATCAAGTGGGTGGAAATAGGCAGGGCGCAGTCCGTTTTGTCCTACGAGAACGACAGATGTATCGTCGCAAAGGCAAAGACCATTATTGCCTGAAAAATCAGTTATTTAGCTCCTCAGTGAGCGAGCGCGGCTAAAGTAAGTTGCCGGGTTGGTATCAGATGCCTGAAACCAGCCCGGCAATTTATGCTTTTAAGGTATTTTTACGGTGCGGCAGGCTAATGTCTGCCTGCCTATGACGGCTCTGCGGCCGGTCGGTGGCCGGCGCGGGACTGAACGTCGTGCGGCAGCACTTCCCTTTCCTGCCGCGTCTGCGCGTCAGATTTATCGGTCTCGCCGTTATTTGCCGCATCGGCGGCTTCCCGGACGGCGTCCCGGTACGCCTCAAGTATCTTTTGCTCCATGTCCTGTCTTGCCTCGCGCGAGATAGGGTGAACGATATCGCGGAACACTCCCGACTCATCCCTTCGGGAGGGCATGGCGACAAAAAGCCTTTGGTCGCCCTCTATCACCTTTATGTCGTGAACGGCAAAGGAGTCGTCAAAGGTGACGCTTATAACGCCTTTTAGCCTTCCCTCCGGGATAAGCTTTCTTACTTTTATGCCTGTGATTGTCATTTTTATCCGTCCCTTCAATGCTTTTGCCGATATTCTTGGCTTTTCTAAGGTCAAATATTCAAAATATCAAAAAAGGGTGTTTATTTTTTCCTTAGAATGTAATATACTATTCTTGAACGGGTCGCGGGTAAAAGCCGCGATGACTAAATCAGATTAATTTTCGGAGACTAACATGGAACTGTCGGAGCTTAAGAATATTCTTGACGGAAAAAAGCACATACATTTTATCGGAATAGGCGGCAGCGGAATGTACCCGCTGGCGCAGATTCTGCACGGGCTTGGCTACTATCTTACAGGCTCAGACAACAACGAGACGGAGACCCTTGACGCCGTGCGCAAAATGGGGATACCGGTGTATCTCGGGCAGCGGGCGGAAAACATCGAGGGCGCGGATCTGATCGTACACACCGCCGCCATAATGGCGGATAACCCTGAGCTTATCGCCGCAAGGGCAAGCGGAGTGCCGGTTCTGGAGCGCTCCGAGCTTTTGGGGCTGGTGACAAGCTGGTACTCTAACGCTGTCTGCGTCTCCGGCACTCACGGAAAAACAACCGTTTCCTCCATGCTGACCGAGATATTTCTTGCGGCGGGCGTTGACCTTAGCTGCGTCATAGGCGGAAAGCTCCGCTCGATAGGCGGCTCGGGGCGTTTTGGGAAAAGCGATACCATGGTGTGCGAGTCCTGCGAGTTTGTAGACACCTTCCTCAAGCTTTATCCGGACGTCGCGCTGATACTCAACATCGACGCCGATCACTTGGACTATTTCGGGACGGTCGAGAACCTTAAGCGCTCCTTTAAAAAATTCGCTTCCAACGCCACCAAGTGCGTAGTCTATAACGGAGACGACAAGAATACGCTCGACGTCGTTTCGGCTGTTTCCGGCAAGGACAAGGTGAGCTTCGGCTGGACGGACAAAAACGATTTCTATCCGGTGATATTATCGAGAAAGGGACTTCTTGCCGAGCTTGAGATATGGCATAAGGGCGAAAAGCTCCTTAAGACCGAGCTTCACATCCCCGGCAGGCACAACATCCTGAACGCCGCGGCGGCGACAGCGGCTGCATACTACTGCGGCATAAGCGCCTCGGACATCGCTAAGGGCATAGCAGGCTTCAGGGGAGCGATAAGACGGTTTGAGAAGATAGCCGAAATTGGAGGAGTCACCATAGCTGACGACTACGCCCATCACCCTGCGGAGATAACCGCTACTCTTCGCGCGGCGAAGGAGCTCGATTATGGGAGGATAGTCGCTGTTCACCAGCCGTTTACCTATTCCCGCACGGCGATGCTGCTTGACGATTTCGCGAAAGCTCTTGATATAGCCGACCTTACCGTCCTCACCGAGATAATGGGCTCGAGGGAGAAAAACACCTATGGAATACACTCCTCCGACCTTGCCGCGAAGCTTGAGCGCTGCGTTCTGACCCCTACCTTTGACGAGTGCGTCGAGTACTTATATAATAATGTAAGGCCGGGAGACCTCGTGATAACCATGGGCTGCGGGGATATATACAAGGTAGCCAAGCGGCTTGCCGCAAAAATGGAGGAGCCCAACGGGGAGGCTAAAAAGCAGTGATGTTAAGCGACAAGGACAGGGCGGTATACGAGTATATAAGGCAGAGCGCGGCGGACGGCATACCGCCTACCGTGAGGGAGATCTGCTCCGCGCTCGGCATCAAATCCACCTCGACGGTTCACCGCTCGATACAAAGGCTGGTCGAGGAGGGGCTTCTTGAGAAACGCGGCGAGAACCTCAATCGTTCGGTGACGCTCAGAGAGGACAGGGACAGCCTCAGCGTCCCGCTTTTGGGAACTGTCACCGCAGGCAAGCCCATAACCGCCATCGAGGATATAGAGGGCTACATAAGCTTCAAGACAAATAAGAGGTATGACGGCAGGTTGTTCGCGCTTCGGGTCAGGGGAGATTCGATGATAAACGCCGCGATTCTGGACGGCGACACCATAGTGGTGGAGCAGTGCTCCTCCGCCGAAAACGGTCAGATAGTTGTTGCGCTGATCGACGGCAGCGACGCGACTGTCAAGCGGTTTTACAAGGAGAACGGGCACTACAGGCTTCAGCCCGAGAACGACAGCATGCAGCCGATAATCCTTGACGAGGTGTCGATACTCGGCAGGGTGGTGGCTGTTATCAGGTATATAGACGATTAAGGCTGCGGCGTACCGCTAAGGAGGAAAAAATGACTGTTGAGCATTTACAGGAAAAGACGCTTGAGAGCGAGGAGATATACGACGGCAGGATACTCAAGCTCAAAAGGGACAAGGTCCAGCTTGAAAACGGCGAGGACGCGATAAGAGAGTATGTTGTCCACAGCGGAGGAGTGTGTATTCTTCCGATAAACGACAGGGGCGAGATACTGTTCGTGCGCCAGTTCAGATACCCGTTCCACACCGTTCTGCTCGAGATACCCGCCGGAAAGCGGGAGGCTGGCGAGGAGCCGCTCGCCTGCGGCGTCCGCGAGCTCAAGGAGGAGATAGGCGCAAGGGCTGAGAAGATTACATACCTTGGCAAGCTTTATCCCACAGTGGCTTATGACACCGAGGTAATATATATGTACATGGCGCAGGGGCTGGACATGAGCGAGCAGCATCTTGACGCCGACGAGTTTGTCGACATAGTGCCGATTCCCTTTGACGAGGCGGTAAATATGGTTATGCGGGACGAGATACCCGACAGCAAGACCCAGATAGCCATACTCAAGGCGAAGGCTTTGCTCGGCTGAACATATCCGGTATAAAACAGCTCCCCCTGCGGCAGTTATTTTTGCCGCAGAGGGAGCTTGCTGTATAGCAGGAGGCAAAGCCTTCCGCCTTTTAATTTGCCGTCTGTGAAATAACCTCTATTGCCTTTTTGATGCAGGCGTCGGTGTTCTCGTCAAGCTTTATCAGGTCGGCAGGAGTATCCGCCGCCATAGCTATTTCATAGTCCGGCTGAACGCCGGTGCCGGAAAAGCTGGTGTGCGTGGTCGACAGAGTCGCGACCGGTATGCCTATGGCTGTGCTGTCATAGAGGTCGAATATCTCGCTGAGCTCCGCATTGCCCGCCGTAGACGAGCCTATTACCCAGGCAGATCCAAGCCCGTCGTGAAGCGAAACCGCCATCAGCTCGGCGGGACCCGAGGTCCTTGAGTTTACAAGTATGGCTACCGGAATGGTTATAGCGTTGTCTCCGCTTGCCGGGTCTGCCTCGGAGGACTCTCCGGTGAGCTCAGTCTCGATATAGGGCACGCTTCCCGGCGGGAGAAGCACGTTCAAAAGGTTGAATACCGGCTCGAATATCATTCCGGTGTTGTTTCTAAGGTCGATTATTATACCCTTGACATCCGAGGAAAGAAGCATGGAGTAGGCGGCGATAAACTGCTGATAGGTTTTTTCCGAGAACTCGTATACCTGGATGTAGCCGTAGCTGCCGAAAATGTCGGTCCTCACCGAGGCGACTGTCATCTGGATGGTGGATACCGATACAGAGCGGTCAACTCCGCCGGAGCGGATAGTGAGCATAAGCGGCGTGCCGCTTTCCGCGCGGAGAAGGGCATATGCCCTGTCGTAGCCCATTTCAAGCACGCTTTCGCCGTTGATTTCAATTATGCTCTCGCCTACCGCGAGTCCTGCCGCGGCGGCGGGGCTGTTTGCTATGACATGGGTTATCTGCGGGCAGCCGCCGACCTCCTCCGCGTATATGCCTATTCCGAGGTGCGTGCCGCTGAGGTGCTCGCGGTAGAGCGTGTACTCAAACGCGTCGTAGTACTCGGCGTCATTGCTGCCAAGAACATCTATATAGGCGTCGGCAAGCGATTCGATAAGAGCGTCCTCGTCTATCGTGCCGTCGTAGTAGGAGCGGACATAGGTGTCAATCTGCTCCAGCTTTGTGTACATCTCGGCTCTTTGCTGGACGTCAGCCACCAGCCCGTCGTAGATGCTCATCGAGTAGCTTGTGGATATGATAAAGGTTATCGCTGCCGCTATCGCCATCAAAGAGATTGTCAATCCGAGGGATATCTTTTTATTCGTAGCCTATTCCCCCTTCAGCTCAGGTCTTGATGAGGTTGAAGGACTCGGGGTCGAGTCTCTCGCCGTCCACTCTTACCTCAAAGTGAAGATGAGCGCCGGTGGAGTAGCCGGTCGAGCCGACATAGCCTATCACATCTCCGGTGGTAACATGGTCGCCCTCTTCCACTATTATCTCCTTTGAGTGACCGTACAGGGTGGCGTATCCGCCGCCGTGGTCGATTATGCAGTAGTTTCCGAAGCCGCCTCCGCAGCCGCAGGACTTTCTCTTACCGTAGTCGTGCGTGCAGCCGTTGTTTACGAATATGACAACTCCGGAGTTGGCGGCGGTTATCTCAGCGCCGTCTATTCCCGAGCCGGATATGTCGATTCCGCGGTGGGTGGTTCCCCAGCGGCTTCCGTAGCCGGAGGTTATATGGTAATAGCCGGGCACAGGCCACAGGAAGGTTCCAGGTTCAAGGTCTCCCATGTATTCCTGTCTTGACTGCTCGCGGATGATTCTTTGGATTTCTTCCTCTATTTTCTCCGCCTCTTCATCGAGCTCGTCGCGGTTATCCTCATAAGATTGCTGCATGTCCTCAAGGCGCTCTATCTCCGCCTTGCTCTCGCTGTAAAGCTCCTCGAGCCCATCAAGCTCGAGATACCATTCTTCCCTCAGCGATTCCACCTCCGTTTTTTTGAGGTTGACCTCCTCTTTGTTCGCTTCAAGGTCGGATATCATGTTCTCAAGCTCAAGCTTGCTGTTTTCATAGCTATCCTTTACCTCAAGGAGATGGTCGATAAGCTCGTCGTTATAATCCGCGACTCGCTTTACCAGCTCAAGCTTCATAAGCATGTCGAAGAAGTCGGATGCGCCCATAAGTACGGACGCGACCGAATCAGTTCCCGAAATGTACATGGCTCTGAGCTGAGAGCCGTAAATTTTAACGCCCTCTTCTATCTCCGCCTGCTGATCTGCTATAAGCAGCTCGGTCTTGTCTATCTCCGCCTCCTTGAGGGCAATTTGATCCTCAAGGTCGGATATCTGCCCGTCATAGTTGGAAATCAGCTCGGACAGGGTTCTTATATACTCCTCGGTAGTCTCGATCTGCTCGTCGATATACTCCTGGTTCTCCTCCTCAAGCTCGATGTCGTGCTCTGTTTCGGAGATGGCGTCGTCCAGCTCTTCCTTTTCACGTTCTATCTCTTCCAGCCTGTCCTCAAGCTCCTTTTGAGTGGAGTCGGCAAGAGTGTGCGGAGTGCCGTAGTATACCGACGCGCTCATGGCGGTCAGCACTGCTGCGAATACCGCAAAACCCCGTTTAAACTTAGATGAAAGTCTCACTTTGATTTCCTTTCCGCTGCGCCTATACGTTCAGATGCTTTCTTGTCGCCATTACCGTGCCGAGGGAGGATATCAATGCTCCGCAGGCAAGGTAGCAAACTCCTGTCGCCAAGGCTAAATCCTTGAAGGGAATAAGCCCGGAGGAGGTAAAGAATGACCAGGACTTAAGATAGTCGGTGGCAATGTTATAGATCTCAACATACGCAAACCAGGTAAGTCCGAAGGCTACTACCGACGCCAAAAGCCCGATGGTGAGTCCCTCAACGAAGAAGGGTATCCTTATAAAGCTCTTGGACGCGCCGACATAGCGCATTATGTTTATCTCGCGCCGCCTTGCGTAAACGCTAGTGCGGGTGGAGTTTGATATTATCACAAAGCACGCTACAGCCAGCGCGACAATGATAACGATGAATACCACTGCCCCGACGTTGCGCACGCTTGTGAGGATGCTCGCGAAGTCGTTAGGAGCCTTGACCAGCTCCACAGAATCCATAGCCTGTATCTCAGAGACGGTCTGGGAAAGCAGGGATATGTCCGATACTCTTACCCTGTAGCAGTCGGGGAGCGGGTTTTCGGTTATGTAGTCAAAGAGCGCCTGCTCGTCGGCAGTCATTTCCGACTGCATGTCTATCCACGCTTCCTCCTTGGAGTAGAAGTTGACCTCGAATATGTTGGGATTTTCGGCAAGCCTGCTGCCAAGAAGAGAAATGTTGTTGTCCGGGGTGCCGTCCAGAATGACGACTACTACCTCGTTTCTTTGCTCTATCGAGCCGATGAGGCGGGAGATGTTGAGAGAAGCCAGCACCGCGAAGCCCACCATCATCAGTGAAATGATTACTATGCACAAAGACGCGAAGGTGTTAATTCTGTTATGCCATACGCTTGCGAGCCCCTGCTTCACAAGGTACTTAAAGCTGCTGGGTCTCATCCATGCCTCCTATAACCTCGTCAAAGACGACTGCGCCGGTGTTGATGTTGATTATTCTTCCTCCGAAGTACTTGACAAGGTCGTGCTGGTGGGTGACCATTACGACTGTCGTGCCGCAGGCGTTTATTGCCTTGAGAAGGTCTACTATCTCATAGCTGCGCTCCGGGTCGATATTTCCGGTCGGCTCGTCCGCGATAATGAGCTGAGGGTCGTTTACAAGCGCCCTCGCCAGAGCCACACGCTGCTGCTCTCCTCCCGAGAGATCATTGGGATAGGATTTTGCCTTCTGCGCGAGTCCTACGAGGCTTATAACATACGGAACTCTCGAGCGGATGTACTTTGTCGGAGCGTCTATCGCGCGAAGCGCAAACGCCACGTTGTCGTATACCGTCATCGAGGGGATAAGTCGAAAGTCCTGGAACACTACGCCTATCGTGCGGCGAAGCTCGGGGATCTTTCGCGATTTGAGCTTGTTCAGATTGTAGCCGTTGACGGTCACCTCGCCCTGAGTGGCGGCAAGCTCCCTGAGCATTAGCTTTATAAGTGTGCTTTTGCCCGCGCCCGACGCGCCCACTATAAACGCGAACTCGCCGTCGTCTATCTTGAGGCTGACATGCTGCAGGGCGTGCTGTCCGGTCGGGTAGGTGTATGAGACATTTTTAAACTCAACCATTTTTGAAACCTTTCTTTGGGATAAAGGAAAAAGAGAATACCTGCTGAAAAAAACAGGGAGAACAAACTTTGATGCCTGTTCTCCCGAACCGGAGAAAACTGGCTTGATCCGTTTTCACCGGTCAATGAGTTCGGAGCGATTTTGCTTAGAACTTGACCGGGTCAGCCGAGAGGTACTTCTTGACCATCAGCGCGATCTTAAAGATTATCGCGTGGTCAAACTCTCTTAGGTCGAGTCCGGTAAGCTTCTTGATCTTCTCAAGACGGTAAACGAGAGTGTTTCTGTGGACGAACAGCTTCCTTGAGGTCTCGGAGACGTTGAGGTTGTTCTCAAAGAACTTCTGGATAGTGAACAGGGTCTCCTGATCCAGCGACTCTATCGAGCCCTTCTTGAATACCTCGCGCAGGAAGGTCTCGCACAGCGTCGTGGGCAGGTGGTAGATAAGTCTCGCGATGCCCAGGTTCTCATAGCTGACTATGTTCTTCTCGGTGTCGAACACCTTGCCGACCTCGAGGGCGATCTGAGCCTCCTTGAAGGAAATAGCAAGGTTTCTGATGTTGTCAACTACCGTTCCCACGCCGATGCTCACCTTGGTGTAGAACTCGCTGACAAGGGTGTCTGAGATGGAGAACGCGAGCTTCTCAAGGTCGGCAGGCTCTATTCCGGGCCTTACCTCCTTGATGAGCACAATGTCCGTCTCGCTGATGGTAAAGACAAAGTCCTTTGACTTGTCCTGGAAGAGGTTCTGTATCACGTCGAAGGCGGAGACATCGTTGGTGGCCACTATCCTTATCAGGAATACCACCCTTGTGACGCTCGAGTTGAAGTGAAGCTCTCTTGCCTTGAGCTGGATATCTCCAGGAAGAATGTTGTCCAAAACAACATTCTTGACAAAGTTGTTTCGGTCATACTTTTCGTCGTAGAACTGCTGCAGGTTGGTCAGGGTGACGCAGAGCATGGATGCATATTTGTGGGCTGCGTCATCGGTGCCCTCCGCAAAGACGAAGTATTCGCTCTTGGGCTTGCTAAGACCAAAGGGCATGTATGTGTAGCCGTCGCGGATAAAGCAATCGTTGGTGTCGCTTAGATCCAAGTTGATAAGCTCGTTGGTGCAGCCCACCTTTGAGGGGTCGCTGCACGCGATTATCAGCGCGTTGCAGTCGATTACGCCGAGCTCGCAGTTGGTGATTTCATGCATCTGCTGAAGAACTCCCTGAAAAAGTCTGTTGGACATTTGACATACTCCCTGAATCAAGATTTTAAAAATATACGCATTAGGCAGAATTTATGGGCTGCCAAGTCACGCATTTCATCATTTATTACAAATTGTAACACATTTTTTTCTGCCATGTGTTAACAAACTATGAATGCGCCAAAAAAATAACTAATTTTTTATACATTATTACCAAGCCCAAAAATATTAACCAAAAAAGGCAGGCGTTTCGTCAAAAAAGCCAATATATTATCATGGAGCAAAGGCAGAGCGGCGTGTATTACAGCAGCGCCGCAAAAGAAAAAGACTGCCAAACACGCCTACGGCGCGCGGCAGTCTTCAAATCAGGCTGAAAAACACAAATTACCTATCGGTAAATTCGCTCTCGACCAAAGCGACGAGGCTGTTTACGGCAGTTTCTTCATCAGGACCGTCAGCGATTATTCTTATCGAAGTGCCGCCGATAATGCCGAGAGAAAGAACCCCCAAAAGGCTCTTGCCGTTTACTCTTCTCTCTTCCTTCTCGACCCAGATGGAAGACTTGAATTCATTTGCCTTCTGGATAAAGAAAGTAGCGGGACGAGCGTGAAGACCAACCTGGTTCTTGACCACAACATCTTTTACGAACATATCAATAACTCTCCATTTCAATAGCTATCGTCTAACCGATTCTTATGCTGCTTTTTTGCAGGCTCTTAAATGACATATTATAGTATATCCGCTGAAAGCCAATTAGTCAACGCCAAAAATCGCAGAATCCGCTCTTTTCGGGAAAATTCTGCTTTATGCTTAAACCCGAGCGCACCTCGCCGGCTCTATTGGACGTTTTGACTAATATTTGTTAGCATTACACAGCGATATAACCAAATAGCTGACCAATTAAAATAAATTTGGAAGCTTTTGAGCTTAATTTTACAAAATCAAGGGCAAATATTCAATTTGCGGACGGATATCCACCCGTGATTTTGCACAATCAAGGGCCGGATGTTTGATTTGAGATTATCAATCAAAGAACTTTGGGTGCTCGTCGCAGATAGCGGAGATCTCGCTCAGATATGCCCTGTCGACAAGATCCAGCTCAGCGGTTTCAAGAAGCTCGGGGCGCTTTTTATAGGTTTCCTCCAGCTTTTTATACCTCCGCCACTTAAGGATGTTGTCCCTGTGACCTGACAGCAGGACCTCCGGGACAGCCATTCCCTGCCACACCTCCGGGCGGGTGTACTGGGGGTACTCAAGAAGTCCGTCAAAGTGGCTTTCGTCCTCGTGCGAGACGGATTTGCCGAGCGTGCCGTCAAGCATTCTCGCTATCCCGTCCACAAGCACCACCGCCGGAAGTTCGCCGCCGGTAAGAACAAAGTCGCCCAGCGATATCTCCTCGTCAACGATCTTGTCCAGTACACGCTGATCCACTCCCTCGTAGTGACCGCAGAGTATGAATAAATCGCTTTTTTTCGAGAGCTCAAGGCATTTTTGCTGGTTGAGGGTTTTGCCCTTGGGCGACATAAAGACTACATACGGCTTGCGGTCTCCCGCGACTGCCTTGTAGCACTGCCATATCGGTTCCGCCATCATCAGCATGCCCTGACGCTCGCTGTAGGGGGTGTCGTCTACCCTCTTGTGCTTGTCAAAGGCATAGTCTCTTATCTGATGGCATTTAAGCTCAAACACGCCCGCCTCTCTCGCTCTTCCCACGATGCTTGCCGAAAGCCAGGTCTCGCACAGCTCCGGGAACAGAGTGGCTATGTCAATCCTCATCGAACAGCCCCTCCATAGGGTAAATGGTCATTTTTCCGCCTTCAATGTCGGTAGAAAGGATTACTGATGGTATAGCCGGGATATAGTATGACTTATTGTTATCATTTTTTATCTCGTACACATCGTTCGCACCGGTCTGGAGGACGTCGGATATTTTTCCGTAGAGCTTTCCCTGCTCGTCAAAAACACTAAGACCTAATAGGTCGGCTACAAAATAGGAGCCCTCCGGGAGCTCGGCGTCGGCTCTGTCCATATACAAAATCCTGTTTATCATGGCGTGAGCAGACTCGGGAGTGTCGCAGCCCCTGAGCTTAAGAAGCACCATGCTGCCCTGGACCCTTGCGCGCTCGACCTCGTATACCGTGCTTCCTTGGGCTGAGTAAAGCCGCTTGAACCCGCACAGATACTCGGGGGAGTCGCACCAGGGCTGAACCTTCAGCTCGCCCTTAAGACCGTGAACGGTCACGATTTTGCCTATTTCAAGAAATTTCTGCATTTTTCCTCCGAAATCGCGGCGGCGTCATTCAAAAAAACAGCCCAGAAATAACCGAGCTGTTTACTGACAAAGAAGCCGGAAGCCTGTCCGCGGTCGATAAACATATCAGCCTGAAAATAAGAACGGCTTGAAAAAATCGCCCCGTTATTCTATTTCCACCGATATCTTCTGGTTTATCCTTGCCGCGCCGGCGCGCATAAGCGTGCGGATAGCCTTAGCTATCCTTCCCCGCTTGCCTATTACCTTTCCCATGTCGTCCGGCGCAACGTGGAGGTGGTATACGACCACTCCGTCCTCGTCCGGCTCGTCACAGGTTATCTGGATGGCGTCCTTGTCCTCGACAAGCTCCGCCACAATCACTCTAAGCAGCTTTTCCATGGTATCTCCTTAAATCTTCCCCGGTTGAAATCGGATGCCGGTACTATATAATACCGTGCGACCGCTATGGGGCAGCTCAGCCAAGTGCGGTACGGCTGAGCTCAGCAAAGCTGCAATCGGGGATGGTAAGAGTTGTGAGCAGCCTGCTGATATGCCATAGTATCTGCGTCAGAGGACGCCGTTCTTCTTGAAAAGAGCCTTGACGGTATCGGTAGGCTGCGCGCCTGTAGCGATCCACTTCTTAGCCTTCTCAGCGTCTACCTTGAGTACGGAGGGCTCAACGGTGGGGTCATAGTAGCCTATTTCCTCGATGAAGCGTCCGTCTCTGGGATATCTGGAATCTGCGACTACTATTCTGTAGAAGGGGTCCTTCTTAGCGCCGATTCTTCTGAGTCTGATCTTTACTGCCATATATTTTCACCTCCGAAAACTGATTGTATATTAACCTTGTGATATCAGGGTTAATGCGAATGTCATCATGCCTGCGGCTTTCCGCCTCAAAGGCGTCACTGCTTTGCTCCGGGCAGCCCGTTCATAAACTCGGGCGGAAGCTTGGGGAGCCTCTTGCGCTTTCCCTTGCCGTTTTTGCCCGAGCCGGTAAGCCCGAACCTTTTCATCATTTCCTTCATCTGCTCGTACTGCTTCAAAAGCCGGTTGACGTCCTCGACCTTAGTGCCGCTTCCCGCGGCTATCCTGCGCTTTCTCTTCGGGTTTATTATCGAGGGCTTAGCTCGCTCCTCGGGAGTCATCGAGAGTATCATCGCTTCGGTTCTTGGAAGCTGGCGCTCGTCTATGGCGCTTTCGTCTATCTTGTTCGCTCCGGGTATCATCTGCAAAAGGGAGCGCAGCGAGCCCATTTTCCTTATCTGGCGCATCTGCTCGAGCAGGTCGTTGAGGTCAAAGCCTCCCTCCATCAGCTTGTCTGCGAGCTTATCCGCCGCCTTCTGGTCGATGGTGGTCTGAGCCTTCTCGATGAGGGACAAAACGTCTCCCATGCCGAGTATCCTCGACGCCATTCTCTCGGGGTGGAAGGGCTCGAACTCGTCCAGCTTTTCGCCGGTGCCGACAAACTTGATAGGCTTGCCGGTGGCGGCGAGAACGGAGAGCGCCGCGCCTCCTCTGGTGTCCGAGTCAAGCTTTGTGAGTATCACGCTGTCGATATTGAGAGCCTCGTCAAAGCTCTTAGCGACGTTTACCGCTTCCTGACCGGTCATCGCGTCGATGACGAGAATTATCTCGCTCGGGTTAGCTATCTCCTTGATATCCTTGAGCTCAGCCATGAGCTCCTCGTCTATCTGTAAGCGTCCGGCGGTGTCTATTATCACCACGTCGTTGCCATAGTCGCGGGCGTGGGACAAGGCTGCTTTAACTATTTTGCGCGGGTCTGTCTGCCCCATCTCAAAGACTGCCACTCCCGCCTTTTCGCCGACGATTTTGAGCTGCTCTATGGCGGCGGGTCGGTATATGTCGCAGGCTACAAGCAAAGGACGCATCTCGTGCTCCTTGAAGTAGCGGGCGAGCTTGGCGGAGTGCGTGGTTTTACCTGAGCCCTGAAGTCCGCACATCATTATGACGCACGGGGGCTTCGAGGGGAAGTTTATCTTGCTGTTAGAGTCGCCCATGAGGGAGATAAGCTCCTCGTGGACGATTTTTACCACCTGCTGCGCGGGGGTAAGGCTCTCAAGAACGTCGGAGCCGACGCATCTTTCGGAGACCTTCGCCACAAAGTCCTTTACCACCTTGTAGCTTACGTCCGCCTCGAGAAGAGCCATGCGTATTTCCTTCATTGCGGCTTTGACATCCGCTTCGGTGAGTCTTCCGTGAGACTTAAGGCGCTTGAAAACGCCGCTGAGCTTTTCGCTCAATCCCTCAAAAGCCATTTACTGATTCCTTTCGGCAAGCTTGGAGCGGTCTATCGAAGCCTTGATTTTCTCAAGCTTCTCGATGACGCTCTTGGTGGTGGTGTATGAGCGGCAATCCGCGATTATTTCGTCGCAGGCGGCGTTTACGCCGGCGAGCAGGGCGTCGTATTCCTCGATGATTCGGAACACGCCTATCTTTTGGTCGAGCTCGGTGAGCGATTCCTCGCCGCGCTTGATGCTGTCCCGCACTCCCTGACGGGAGATACCCTCGTTTGCCGCGATTTCCGAGAGGGAGAGGTCTTCATTATAGTAAAAATCGAGCATTTCACGCTGCTTTTCGGTCAGCATGCCGCCGTAAACGTCCAGAAGCGCGGAAAATCTGAGATTCTTAGCCACAATATCACCTGCTCCTTGTATGATAGATTATTAAAATCACAAAATGTCGTGTCCTATGTAAAGCACGCAAACTTTACAGCAGATATTATAATATATATTTTACCGTTTGTCAATAGCGCCGATACATTTTCCATCGAAAAAGATTGAAAGCGGGAAAAGACGGGCGGATGTGAGGGCGTGGCACGGGATGAACGCTTTGGCGCATGCGGGAGGCAAGCTCGGAGAGCATGCGCCCGCCGGCAGTTTGTTTTAGGCAGTATGCGGTAAAGCCCCCAAAAACCGCCGGAGCATGACGGGAAATTCCGCCGTGCTCCGGTTTTTTTAACTATTTGTCTTTGTCGCCCGTCTGAGTCGAAATCGCTATATGCAGCTCGTCAAGCTGCTTGGAATCGACTGCGGCGGGGCAGCCGGACATAAGCTCGCTCGCGTTCTGGACCTTGGGGAAGGCGAGGACATCGCGGAGGCTGTCAGCTCCGCTCATAAGCATCGCGAGCCTGTCAAGACCGAGTCCGAAGCCTCCGTGCGGCGGCGCTCCGTACTTGTACGCCTCTACCAGGAAGCCGAACTTTGCCTCTATCTCCTCGTCGGCAAGACCAAGGGAGCGGAACATGTGCTCCTGAAGCTCGCAGTCGGTTATTCTCATTGAGCCGGAAAGAAGCTCTATGCCGTTCATTACAAGGTCATAGCACTTTGCTCTCACGTTGGCGGGGTCGGTGTCAAGGTACTCAAGGCACTCGTCCAGCGGCATGGTGAACGGGTGGTGCATCGCGTCCCAGCCTCCGGTCTCCTCGTTATACTCAAAGAACGGGAACTCGACTATCCACAAAAGGTTGTACTTGTCGGCGGGGATGATGTCCATCTTCTTGGCTGCTATCAGCCTGAGCGCGCCGAGAGTGGGCAAAACGACATTGTTTTTGTCCGCCACGATGAGCACCACGTCGCCCTTCTTGGCACCGAGGCGGTTTATTATCGCGTCAAGCTCTCCGTCCTTGAGGAACTTCGCGAAGGAGCAGGACGGCTCGTCCTCCACCCAGCGGATATACGCCAGTCCCTTTGCGCCTATTCCCTTGGCGTGCTCGGTGAGCTTGTCTATTTCCTTTCTCGTGTAGACCCCTGCGCCGTTCTCGACGACTATCGCCCTTACCGAGCCGCCCGCCTCTATCGCCGAGCGGAACACTACAAAATCAACATCCTTGACCGTTTCGGTGATGTCCTGAATCTCCATGCCGAAGCGTGTGTCAGGCTTGTCAGAGCCGTAGCGGTTCATGGCGTCGGCATAGGTCAGCCTCGGGAGAGGGAGGGTTATATCCTTTCCCATTACCTCCTTGAAGAGCCTCTGCATCAGTCCCTCGCCTATCTTCAGGATGTCCTCGACATCGACAAAGGACATCTCCATGTCTATCTGTGTAAACTCAGGCTGCCTGTCCGCTCTGAGGTCCTCGTCCCTGAAGCAGCGTGCGAGCTGGACATAGCGGTCAAAGCCGGCGACCATCAGAAGCTGCTTGTATATCTGGGGAGACTGCGGCAGAGCGTAGAACTTGCCGTCGTGTATTCTCGAGGGGACGAGATAGTCCCTCGCGCCCTCCGGGGTGGAGCGTATCATCATCGGGGTCTCTATCTCGATGAAGTCGTTGTCATAGAAGTACTCTCTTGCGACCTTGGCGATTTTGTGCCTGAGGAGAAGATTTTCGGTGAGCTTTTTCGTCCTGAGGTCAAGGTAGCGGTATCTGAGCTTGAGCTCATCGTTGACCTTGTCCGAGTTGGTTATCTCAAAGGGGGTGGTCTGAGCCTTTGCGAGAATGCGAAGGTCTGTCACTCTTATCTCGACCGTTCCGGTCCTGATTTCGGTGTTTACGCTCTCCCTGGGAGTGACCATGCCCTTTGCCATGAGCACATACTCGTTTCTGACCGAAGTCGCCTTCTCAAAAATCTCCCTGTCGGTGTCGTCTCCGAAGGCGAGCTGCACTATGCCGGTTCTGTCCCTAAGATCTATAAATATGAGGTTTCCGAGGTTCCTTACCTTCTGAGCGAAGCCGCATACCACCACCTCGCAGGGGGTAAGCGGGATCTCGGCGCAGTAGTGAGTCCTTCTGAGGTTATCCATTCTGTCCATATTTCATCCTCCGGCCTGATTCATATATTATTCAGTCCGAGCCCCTCGGTGAGCGACTCAAGATTGTCCTCAAGTCCCTCCGTCTCGAAGGTCTCGTTTATTATAAGCGAGACAAACGCGGTCTTAAAGGCGTCGAGCGACGCCTCGGTCTGATCGCCGGTGCGCATGTTCTTTATCCTGACTATGCCCGACTCGAGCTCGTTGTCGCCTAATACACAGACGAACTTCGCGCCTATCTTGTCTGCGTACCTCATCTGCGGCTTGAGTCCCCTGCCGACTATGTCGAACTCTGCGGCGTAGCCGTCCTCCCTGAGCTCCATGGTCATCAGGGAAGCCTTTTTCGCGGCTTTTTCTCCCATGGGGGCAAAGTAGATATCGCAGGTCTTGGGGACGAGGAAATCCTTGTTCTGCTTCTCCATGGTGAGTATCAGCCTCTCAAGACCGAGTCCGAAGCCGAGCGCGGGCGTAGGCTGACCGCCAAGCTCTCTGACGAGTCCGTCGTATCTGCCGCCGCCGCAGACCGTGCCCTGGGCGCCGATGTCGGTAGAGATGAACTCAAAGACTGTCCTTGTGTAGTAGTCAAGACCTCTTACTATCCTTGGGTTGACCTTGTATTCCACTCCGTAGTCGCCAAGTATGCCCTTGAGCTTTTCAAAGTGCTCTGAGCAGTCCGAGCAAAGGTAGTCGAGTATCACCGGAGCGTCCTTGGCTATTTCAGAGCATACCACAGACTTGCAGTCGAGTATCCTCATCGGGTTCTTTTCAAGCCGCTCGAGGCAGGTCGGGCAGAGCTCGTCCCTGCGAGCATAGAAATACTCCTTGAGCGCGGCGTGGTAGCTTTTGCGGCACTCCGGGCAGCCGATGGAGTTTATGTTCAGGGCTATCCCGTCCAGCCCGCAGGAATCTATGACCGATTTTGCGAGCATGATTATCTCCGCGTCGGCGTAGGGGTTGGCGGTTCCGAACATCTCGACTCCGAACTGGTGAAACTCCCTGAGTCTTCCCGCCTGCGGCTTTTCGTGGCGGAAGCAGGGTATTATATAGTATACCTTCTGAGGGAAGCCCTCGTTCATCACGCCGTTTTCAAGCATCGCCCTGACCACTCCGGCCGTGCCCTCGGGTCTGAGGGTAAAGGTCGCGTCGCCCTTAGAGGAGACGGTGTACATTTCCTTTGTGACCACATCAGAGGTGTCTCCCACAGAGCGGATGTAAAGAGAGGTTTCCTCAAAGACGGGAGTGCGTATCTCCCTGAAGCCGAACTGCTCCGCGCAGTCCCTGACCACCTGCTCGACGGTGTGCCATTTGTAGATTGAAGACGGCAGGGCGTCCTGAGTGCCCTTTGGTCTTTGTACCGATAAAGCCATAATTTTCCTCCATTTAAAATATAAATGCGTAAAAAACGGCTGCCTCCCCCATAAAAAGGGACGACAGTCGCCGTGGTACCACCCTAAATTACCGCGTTCGCGGGCGCAATAACGTCCTTCGCGGTCGCTTTTGCCCGTAACGTGAGCCGCCCTGATACGGGCGAACCGCCGCGGCTTGTCCACCGCGGAGCTTGGGGGTGTCCTTCGACGGTATCCGGCGCGGACGCTCTCACCTGCGGCGTTTTCAACGCCTGCGTCCCTCTCTTTGCCGCTGCGGATACGGCTACTCTCCCCGTCACAGCTTTTGAACTATTTTGGTCTTTGCCACTTTGGCAAAGCTACTTCATGTATTCTCTCCAGTCCAGATCTCCTCTGGAGAGCGCCATTATAAGAGCCTCCGCCGTTGCGATATTAGTGGCGACAGGGAGGTTATAAACATCGCAAAGCCACAAAAGATCCATCTCGTCCTGATCTCCCGCCTTGCGGTGAAGAGGGTCTCTGAAGAAAATGACAAGATCTATCTCGTTGCAGGAGATCATCGAGCTTATCTGCTGGCAGCCTCCCTGACGACCCGACAGATACTTGACGATTTTAAGTCCGGTTGCTTCTTCGACCTGTTTTCCGGTTGTACTGGTAGAGCACAGATTGTGCTTTGATAATATTCCGCTGTACGCGATGCAGAACTGGATCATCAGTTCTTTCTTTGCATCATGCGCAATGAGTGCAATTTTCATACTGGGTCGTCCCCCTTTTATTTTTTTAAATTTATAGTCCAAGTAAACGGCTTTCCGTAAAGTCCCCGAAAGCGCGTGCAATCTATAAGACAAGCCAAGTCTCAAGTCAATCTTATCACATTTTGAACCGGTTGTCAAAGAATTTTCGCCTGAATAACTGCACAAAGATGTGTAAAATTTTTAGTCGGTTATTACAATGCTTCTCATTCTTCCGTCGTCCAGATCCTCTGTTTTTGTGGAATATCCATAATACGCTTCAATGATTTTGCGGACGGTGTACTTGGCGTACTCGCCGTTCTCTATCACGACCGCAAAGGCTATCTCCGGGTCGTCGGCAGGGTAGAAGCCTACGACGGTGGAATTCTGGGTCGCCTTGTTGCTCGCCTGCGGGGTGCCGGTCTTTATAGCCGCCTGCATTGGCAGCGCATCCATCGAGAACTGAGCCTCGAACGCCGCCTGCTCGTTTGAGGGATAGTAGGTCTGGGAGGTGGTGCTCTGGGCGGCGAGTATCATGCCGTCTATCACCGGCTGGAATACCGTTTCGCTGTCCGCGTCTATCACGCTCACCACCTGCGGCTCAGTCTTTTTGAGCTGCTCGGTCATGTTGTAGTCCCAAATCGAGTCGACAAGATATGGCTGATACCTTACTCCCCTGTTTGCGATGGTGGATGCAAGGACGCACATCTGAAGCGGGGTGACGCCTACCTCCGACTGTCCTATCGCCGCCTGGAGCACCTGTCCCACCGTCCAGTCAAGCCCGAGGTTCGCAAAGGTTTCGGGAGAGGCAAGGTAGCCCGCCGAGGAGCTTATCTCGATATTCATATCCTCTCCCAGCCCGAACGCCGCCTCGTATTCAAGCAGCTTATCCAGCCCCAGCTCCTGAACGACCTGATAGAAGAAGATATTGCAGCTCTTCTGTATCGCGGTGGTGACGTTGATGCTCCCGTGGGAGCCGGTGCAGTTTACTACTATGTCAAGGAAGCTGTAGCGGCGGTTGCAGGTGAATTTGTCCTGCGGGGTTATGACTCCCTCGCTGAGCGAGGCTATGGCGGTGACGGTTTTCATGACCGAGCCGGGGCGGTAAAGACCGTCTGTCGCCCGGTTGTAAAGTGGCGAGCCCTCCGCCCCGAGTACCGAGGAATAGTCGTTCATGAGGTCGTTTATGTCATAGCCGGGGGCGGTCGCCATCGCAAGTATCGCTCCGGTCTTGACGTCCATTACCACCGCGGCGCCGGAATTGCAGTCCGAAAAGTCAAGCTCCAGATGCGTTGAGCTGTCCGTTTTGGGAAGCTTTCCCTCGCGAAGGTAGCTTATGTGGTTTTCAAGTATGGTCTGGACCTCGTCCTGAAATTCCCGGTCTATAGTCAGCATGACGGTGTTTCCCGGGTTCTCCTGTATCAGCACATCCTCGATGACCGTTCCGTCGTCCCGGATGGTTATCCTTTTTTCACCCTCTGTGCCGCGAAGCTCGGATTCCATCGACTTTTCTATTCCGCTCTTGCCCACCGTGTCGCTGATGTGGTAGCCCTCCGACTTGAGCTGCTCATACTCCTCGGCGTATATGGGTCCCACATAGCCTATGCCGTGGGAAAAAATGTCGCCCGAGGAATATACCCTTACCGCGTCCTCGGCGACGTCTACTCCGGGCATGGAGGACTTCAGCTCATGGATTTTCGAGGCGGTGGATATCGGAACGTCCTTGATGAAGGTGTAGTCTGTAGAGGAGGAAAAGTCTCCGAGGAGCATCTGGTACCTCACGCCCGCTATCACCCTTTTTTCGTAATCGGTGTACCGGTCTGAGATCTCAAAGTCCTCGATAAGCCTGTCAATGCAGTTTTCCGCGGTGGCGTAGCTGTTTAGCCTGAGCTTTGACTTTATCCTTTGCAGCTCAGTCTCGCTCGCGTCCTGCTTGTATTCATAGGGCGCTGTCATGGTTATAGGCATCTGGTCTATCCATTCAAGACCGTCATTTTCAAGAAGCCTCGCCAGCGAGAGTATCACCTCGTTCTGGGACTCTTTGTCCGACGGGAAGAAGGAGTATTCTATAATGACCGAGTATGCCACGCGGTTTTCCACCAGAGGCTCGCCGTCGCGGTCAACTATCTCTCCTCTTGCGGCGGGGATAGCCTGATAGGCGGTAGTGGAGCTTTTGGAGAGGCTGAGGTATTTTTCTCCGTCCACGACCTGGAGCTTCATCAGCCTGATGCCGAAAAACGCGGCGAACACAAGTATTGCGGCTACCGCTATGGCAGCCCTTATTATGTTGGAAACGGTTTTCATTTGCGCGCCTTACCTTTCCGGCTCATATCCGGTCGATCTTCTCGTCATGCTCCTCGATTTCAAGCGTACGGCGTCCCGCCGTGACCTTGCGCGTAAGGTATACCCCAAAGTAGATGAGCGGGGAGAACGCCACCGTTTTTATCGCTCCCGGCAGAAGCACCGAGCCGGCGGCCTCGCCGTAGCCCTCAAACTCCCATATCCGGTAAACGAAGAAATAGACAAGATAAAAATACACCGC
Organism: Candidatus Faeciplasma pullistercoris; assembly: GCA_018715525.1. GTDB lineage: Bacteria > Bacillota > Clostridia > Oscillospirales > Ruminococcaceae > Faeciplasma > Faeciplasma pullistercoris. Next base: position 30,618 of record DVLL01000024.1, read on the forward strand.
AGACACGGCTACGGTAAGAATGACATAATTTATCACGTTTTTTCTGAGAAACTGCCTGAAAAGCGCGGAGATTATCCCGCAAATCAGGGTCAGACAGAGTGCGCTGAAGCCGGGGAGCAGCCCTTGAGATATATCGAGCAGCAGGCCGCAGAAGCATCCCATGGCGGCCGATTGGACCTCGCCGGTGAACATCGACAGCGCGAGGCAGTAGGGCAGAAGCAAAAGCGCCTTGCCGTGCTCAGGCGTGCCGGAGGTGGAAAAGCCGTAGAAAAGCAGCGCGGCAAGGATATATATCGCCCACCTGAGCGCGATTTTAGCCCTTGGCGGCAGCGGCGGAAGTCTTTTTTTCTCATTCGCCCTCATAGCCGCTTCCCTTTCCGTCAAAGTCCACTATCACATAGACGGTTTTAAGCTCGTCGGGCAGGACCGCAGGGTAGATTATAGCGGTTTTTGACAGCCCGTTTGAGGCTATTTCTATCTCTCCCACTCTGCCCACGACGATGTCCTTTGGGACGACGCCGGAGTAGCCGGAGGTGACTATTATGTCTCCCTCGGTCAAAAGGCACTCGAGCGGGACATAGAGCATCCTCATGCAGTCCTCGTCCGCAAGCGCATAGCTGCCCTCGGTGACGCCTATTTCCCCCGTCCTGACGCAGTATACGCCTATTGAAAGCTCGTTGGAGAGTATCGGCGTGACCCGGGAGTAGGTGTAGTCCGCCTCTGAAACGAACCCGACAAGTCCGCTTTTTGTGACCACCGGGTCGCCTGCGCTTATCCCGTCCATGCTGCCCTTGTCGATAAAGAAGGAGCCGAACGCATCGTTCGCGGTTCTTCCTATCACCGTGCAGGGCTCGGAAAATTCCATTCCCGGGCTTACTTCAGACAGCTCCACCATTTCCCTAAGGTGCTCGTTTTCCTGCTTTACCTCGATGTAGTCCACCATCTGGGAGGTAAGCTCGGCTATCTCCTCCTTGAGCCGCTGGTTCTCGTCGTAGTAGTCTCTGGAGTTAAAGAGCATGTCAAGGTTTTCGCTCACCCATGAGGACACCGCCTCTGAAGCCCGCTGAAAGGGAGACAGCACCGCGCCGAGCCCGGAGCTTATAAGCGTAGGCGAGGACACCGCGGCGTAGATCATTATCCCGACCGCGAACGCGGCAAGGCAGAGTATTACCTTAAACCTCTTGCTTTTGAAAAACTCTTTCATCCGGTGCTAAACGCCTCCCGCCTTGCCATCTGCCCTGCGTATGATGCCCTTGCCGCCTGAACTGTGCCGTTATGTTATCTGAGCGGCTGAATAATGTCCGGTCAGTACGCTCCGCCGTTGTCGTTTCCGTTGAGGACGTCGTGGAGCTCTTCGATGTTTTCAAGAAGCTTGCCCGTTCCGTCTACGACGCAGTCGAGCGGACGCTCCGCGATGTATACGGGAATTCCCGTCTCCTCGTTGATGAGCTTGTCGAGACCGCGCAGGTACGCCCCGCCGCCGGCAAGCATTATGCCCGAGTCGATTATATCCGCGGACAGCTCCGGAGGGGTGCGCTCAAGCGTCACCTTGATGGCTTCAACGATGTGCGAGAGCGGCTCTGAGAGAGCCTCGCGTATCTCCGCGGCGGAGATGGTGATGTTCTCGGGAAGTCCTGTGAGCAGATTCCTGCCCTTTATCTCCATTTCGGCGTCTTCGCCTACCGGATAGGCGGAGCCGATTTCTATCTTTATCTTCTCGGCGGTGCGCTCGCCTATCAAGAGATTGTATTTTCTCTTGATGAAGTTTATTATCGAGAGGTCAAATTCGTCTCCCGCCACCCTTACCGAGCGGCTGGTGACTATTCCGCACAGGGATATTACCGCCACCTCGCTTGTTCCGCCTCCGATATCCACTATCATCGAGCCGGTGGGCTCTTCAACGGGAAGCCCCGCGCCGATAGCTGCCGCCATAGGCTCCTCGACTATCGAGACCCTCTTCGCGCCTGCACCCTCGGCGGCTTCCTTTACCGCCCTGCGCTCTACGGCGGTGACTCCGGAGGGAATGCAGATTATCACCCTCGCCTTGACGAGCGGGCTGCCGCCTATCGCCTTGCGTATAAACTCCTGAAGCATGGCTGTTGTCATGTCAAAATCAGCGATTACGCCGTCCTTTAGCGGTCTTACCGCGCGTATCGAGCCGGGAGTTCTTCCGATGATGTTTTTTGCCTCCTGACCGACATATCGCACCGCGTCGGTCTTGGTATCTACGGCTACGACCGAGGGCTCTCTTATGATGATGCCCTTGCCCTTGAGGTACACAAGGGTGTTGGCTGTGCCGAGGTCTATTCCTATATCCTTCTTGAACATAAAAAGCAACACATCCCTATCTGTAAATTAAATGCCGAAAAATAACAACTGACATTAAATAATATAAATCAAGTCTATTGTACCACAAAAGACACGCCTGTACAAGCGGATTTTCCCGAATTACAGGCGGGCTTTTTCGCACTTTTGTTGTCGGGTAATAAATTGTACATCAATTTTTTTGGCAAATCAAGCTTTTTGGCATATAATTTAAGAATTTTTATTTACTTTTGATTAAGAATTGATTATAATGGTGCATAGAAGAGGCAGACGGCGAGCTGCCCTGCCGAAAGAAACGGAGGAGCTAAGCATGCCTGAGCATAAGATTAAAATCACCTGCGATTCCATCTGCGACCTTCCGCAGGAGGTATACCGCGAATACGACATCCCGGTTATGCCGCTGGGAATAGTTTTAGGGGACGATTTAAGGTTTGACGGAGTCAACATATCCACCCTCGAGGTATTTGACTATGTGGATAAAAACGGAGTGCTGCCCAAGACCACGGCGGCGTCGGTGAGCGATTATCTCGAGTTTTTCAAAAAGCATACCTCCGACGGCAGCGCCGTCATACACATAAACATTTCGAGTGAGTTCTCAAGCTGTCATTCCTCCGCCTGCATCGCAGCGGAGCAGCTTCATGAAAAGGACGGCAGCGAGATATATGCAATAGACAGCAGGAACCTTTCGAGCGGAGCGGGTCATCTTGTGCTATTAGCGCATGAGCTTGCCGCCGGAGGGATGTCCGCACCTGAGATCGCGGACGCCGTCAACGAGGCAAAGAATAGGCTTGACGTCAGCTTTGTGCTCCAGACGCTCAGCTATCTGCAAAAGGGCGGAAGATGTCCGGGCGTGGTGGCGTTCGGAGCCAATCTTTTGAAGCTCAGACCTGAAATAGAGGTCAAGGACGGAAAGATGACGGTCGGCAAAAAGTACCGCGGCAGTATGGAAAAGTCGATATTCGACTATGTCCGCGGAAGACTTGAGGGAAGAACGGATATAGACCTTCACAGAATATTCGTGACACATTCATATGTCCCCGACGAGCTGGTGTCAAAGGTAGTGGAGCTTGTCAAGGAGCTTCAGCCGTTTGAGCAGGTGATGGTCTCGACGGCGGGCTGCGCTATTTCCTCTCACTGCGGTCCCAACTGCATAGGAGTGCTGTTCTTCAGAAAAAAGTGACGGCATGAGCGCCCCGCCTTAGGTCAAGCGTGAAGGCGGAGCGCCCTGCATAATCTTCCCTGCTTTGAGCAGGCAGAGCGGCGTATTGGCTCTGAGTGACAAAAAAATAGTTGATTTTTGCCGTTTACTTGCAATGCTGAAGGTGGTATAATACCTTAGAATACGGTATTATACTGCTTACTTTTTGCATTTTCAAGGACGGACGTTAGATGAACAAAAGATTTTTAAGCTACATAAAAAACCTGCTTTTGCCCACTCTTATTCTGGGCGGCGTCACCGGAACGATAACCGGGCTCTTTATCGTTCTCTACCGCGTGGCTGCTTCAAAGGTGATAGGCGTCTCTGAGAGCGCGTACGCCGCCATGCGTGAGGACCTAAGGCTGGTGCCGGTGGGACTGCTTGTCATACTCGCGATAGCGTGGGTGACATCGCTCATATATAAAAAGGTGCCCGAGATACAGGGCGGAGGAATACCCACCTCTATCGCCATTCTGCGCGGGCTTATGCGCTTTGACTGGCTCAAGAATCTCATCGGAGTGACGGCGGTGTCCCTTTCTACCTTCTTTGTAGGCATACCGCTGGGCAACGAGGGACCCAGCGTGCAGATAGGAACGGCTGTCGGCAGAGGAACGGTGAGGATTTTCGCCAAAAAGAGCCCGGCTTGGGACAGATATGTAATGACCGGCGGCTCCTGCGCAGGCTTTACCGGAGCTACAAACGCGCCGATATCAGGAATAATGTTCGCTATAGAGGAGGCTCACGGCAGGATCTCCCCGATGATCATCATGGTGGTGTTCACGGCGGTAATGTTTACTCAGATCGCCATGAAGCTTTTCGCGCCGCTGGTCGGTCTTAACCCCGATCTGTTTACCGGGCTCGCCGGAAATGTAAGGGCGCTTGTATCCGCCGAGATGTGGATTCCCTTGCTGATGGGCGGAGTCATAGGTCTTTTCTCGGTGGTCTTCCTCAAATACTATAAGCTGATAACAGGTGTTTTCAAAAAGAAGCTCGCCAACATCAGCATGTTTGTAAAGGTGCTTGTCATATCTGTTCTGACGCTTATTTTCGGTCTTATCTCCTATGATTTCGTATCCACCGGTCATTCGATAGTCGAAAAGCTCATCGAGGGGCATGTCGCGTGGTATATCCTTTTGGCGATACTTGTTTTCAGGATGACCGTTACCCTCGGCGCCAACACGACAGGTATTACCGGCGGCATGTTTTTGCCTATAATCGCGCTCAGCGCGCTGATGACAGGAATAACGGGACAGTTTATGGTCTTTGCCGGAATACTCGACGAGACTTATCGCGGAGTAATAATAGCTCTTGGTATTGCTTCCTGTATATCGGGAATGATGAAATGTCCGCTTACCGCGGTGGTATTCGGCGTTGAGGCGTTAGGCTGCGCTCAGAATATACTTCCCGTTATCATAGCATCCGCGATAGCCTACACGTTAACCGAGATATTCGGAGTGAAGTCTATCAACGAGAGCGTGATAAAGAACAAGACGGACGCTTTGAGCAAGGGCAGGATCCGTGTGGTAAAGGAAGCGCTTGTGACAGTCTGCGGCGACAGCTTCGCGATAGGAAAGCAGCTTCGCGATATCTTCTGGCCGAGCGGAATGTTTATCGTCTCCATAAAGAGGAAAAAGGCGTCCGACGCGGTGATTGACGAATACGGCGAAAAGACTATCCGCGAGGGTGACGTTTTGCACTTAAGGTATTCCACAATAGATGAAGAAAGCACCAAGCAGGAGCTGCTCGCGATAGTAGGCGAGCAGGAGCTTGTGACAAGCGATGTAAGTCAGGCATAAACGGTAGCCGTTATCAGCCGTTGCTTAGGCAGAGTCAAATAAATTTGATAGGAGAAGCTACAGATGGATTCAAAGAACCCGAAGAAATTCGACACCAAGCGCGTTCCCAATAAGCCCGCTCCCTACCTGCTTCCGATAGAATGGGGCGGAGCGTGGCCGATGACGATGGCTGCCAGGGCGAAGATCCGCAGGATAAATTTTGCCGGTCTGAGACCCCCCTTCCTGATCCTTTGCAATCACGCCTCCTTTATAGACTTCCCGCTGGTAGTCAGAGCGATATTCCCCCACAGATGCAGCTGGGTGATATCCATAGAGGAATTTATCGGAAGAGAATGGCTTTTGCGCGGCATAGGCGGAATATACAAGCGCAAGTTTACGCAGGATATGACCGTCGTAAGGCATATACTGAACGCGCTGACGAGGTATAAGGTCTGCTGCACCATTTATCCCGAGGCAAGATTCTCGCTTGCGGGAATAAACGAGCAGATAGACGGCGCGCTCGGAAAGCTCGCGAAAAAGGCGAAGGTGCCGGTCGTCGTGAATATCAACCGCGGCAACTTCCTGCGCTCTCCCCAGTGGAGAAAGCATCCTTACATAAAGGTGCCGATAGAGTCTGATTTCATACAGATAGTGACCCGCGAGGAGGTAGAAAAGCTCTCCGCCGCAGAGATACAGCGCAGGATAGATGAGGCGTTCGTATACGACGAATACGCCTGGCAGAGGGACAACGGGATACGCATAACCTCGCCCAAGCGCGCAGAGAATATACACAAGATACTTTATCAGTGCCCGGTCTGCGGAACAGAGTTTGAGATGGACAGCCGCGGCACGAGGCTCTGGTGCAACCACTGCGGCGCGGGCTGGGAGATGAATGAGCTGGGCGAGCTCAAGCGCGAAAACGGCAAGGATATTTTCACCCATGTTCCCGACTGGTACCGCTGGGAGAGGGAAAATGTCAGAAAAGAGGTCTGCGAGGGCAGATATCACTTTGAGGACGACGCAAGGCTTGAAAGGCTGATAAACGGCAAAACCGGCTTTAAGACGATAGGAAAGGTAAGGCTCATCCATGATGAGAACGGCTTTACCATGAAGGGCAGGCTCGCCGAGGGGCAGACATTCGAGTTCAACCGCACGGTCGCCTCGATGCGCTCTTTGCACATCGAATACGACTACAAGCGCCGCGGCGACGCCATAGACCTTTGCACGCTTGACGACACCTACTTCGTATTTCCGCTCACAGCCAAGAACTGCCTTACAAAGCTGCACCTCGCGACCGAGGAGCTCAATAAGTTTGAAAGAACAAAAAAGCATGAGGGCTCTGATGAGGCTGATCACATGGAGACTGTCGGGGTATAAGCTGCACAAAACAGGCTCCCAGAATTTATGCAAATTGACGCATCAAATGAAGATATTTGCGCAAAATAATGTGACAAGCTCCGAATATCTGAGCAAAACAGCCCCTGAGCGCAATATTTTTGTTCCCACGGTTGTATTCACGGTGACGACGGCAGAGTAAGCATAGTCTGTCGTTTCAAAATAAAATTTTAAGGAGTCTATATCAATCATGAAACTGAGAAAATTACTTATCATTCTTTCCTGCGCCGCCATTCTCGCGACATTTGCAGCATGCGGCGAGACCGAGAACAATAACAACGAGAACAATAACGACGGAAGCAATCAGGCAACCGAGTCCACCGAGTCTGACGGACAGACCGACGTAACCGAGCCTGAGGTTACCGAGCAGCCCGAGGAGGAAGAGGCTCCCGCCATCACCGACTCCAAGGAGATACTCACCACCGTTTGGGGAAGCTACGCTGAGGAGGACAAATTCTCCGTTATCGGCGGAACAGGCACCATGAACGAGCCTGACAGCCTTGACGTAACCGTCGACACCGACATGATCTCAAACAACCTCGTATTCCCCGCCGACAGCATCTCGATGATAGATGACGCCGCCTCCCTCATGCACATGCTCAACGCCAACACCTTCACCTGCGGCGTGTTCAGAGTTACCGATTCCGCCAACATCACAGCAGTTGCCGACGCTATAAAGGAGAAGGTAACCACTAACCAGTGGATCTGCGGAGTTCCGAATGAGATGTTCGTAGCCAATATCGGCAACTATGTTGTTTCCGCCTTCGGCAACGACGAGGTGATGGACGTGTTCAAGACCGCTCTTGAGACCTCCTATCCCGACGTAACCTTCCTTTACGAGGAAGCAATCGCTTAATAACCGACCGATCAACCTGAAGATATGCTGTTTTCATCTATACCGTTTTTATACTATTTTCTTCCATGCGTTTTAATAGTATATTTTATCCTTCCGAAAACACTTAAAAACGCGTGGATAATGCTCTCCGGCTTCTTCTTCTACGGCTGGGGAGAGCCGAGGTTCCTGCTTATCATGATAGCCTCGATAGCTCAGGGCTATGTCTTTGCCCTGCTTATCGAGAGATTCAGCTCGAGACCCGCGCTCAAAAAGCTCTTTTTGGCGCTTTCCTGTATCGTTGCGCTCGGGCTTTTGGGCTACTTCAAGTACGCGGACTTCTTTATCTCAAGCTTCAACGCGGTAACCGGTCTGTCGGTATCGCTGCTTAATATAGCTTTGCCGATAGGGATAAGCTTCTTTACCTTCCAGATAGTCAGCTATGACATAGACGTCTACCGCGGCGATGTGGCGGCTCAGAAAAATCCCATCGACCTCGCGGCGTATATCTCGATGTTCTCCCAGCTCATAGCCGGACCTATCGTAAGATATTCCGACGTCGCGGCTCAGCTAAAAAGCAGGACTCACACCATAGAGAAGTTCTCCTCCGGCGTAAGAAGGTTCATAATAGGTCTTTCCAAGAAGATGCTCATAGCCAATGTTTTAGGCGAGCTTGTAAGCGACTTCAAGGCTTCCGATGAGAAGTCGCTTCTTTTCTTCTGGCTTTACGCCGTTGCCTATACCCTTCACATCTATTTCGACTTTTCAGGCTACAGCGACATGGCGATAGGTCTTGGCAGGATGATGGGCTTTGAGTTTATCGAGAACTTCAACTACCCTTACATCTCAGCGAGCATAACCGAGTTCTGGCGCAGGTGGCACATATCGCTGAGCACGTGGTTTAGAGACTACGTGTACATTCCGCTCGGCGGAAACAGGGTGGGAAAGCTCAGATGGGTGTTCAACATCTTCGTTGTATGGTTCCTGACCGGACTGTGGCACGGAGCGGCGTGGAACTTCGCGCTCTGGGGGCTTTTGTACGCGGTACTTCTGATGAACGAAAAGCTCTGGAGCCTGAAGCTCCTCGGCAAATCGAAGGTAATCAGCCATATTTACACCCTGCTGTTTGTGATAATAGGCTTTGTGCTGTTTGACGCGTCGTCGCTCGGCGAGGCGGCGGGCAATATAGCGTCGCTGTTCGGCTTCGGCGGACACCCGCTTGTATCAACCGAGTCGGTGTACGCTCTCAGAAGCTACGCGGTTGTATTTATAATAGGTATCATAGGCGCTACGCCTCTGGCTGCTAAGCTTATGGCAAAGCTGAGGTCAAACGAAGCTGTCGGCAAGGTGATAAACGTCGCCGAGCCTTTTGTACTGGTTCTTCTTTTAGCGGTATGCACCGCGTATATGGTAGACGGAGCGTTCAATCCCTTCCTCTACTTCAGATTCTAAACCCAAGGAAAGGAGCACAAAGCTATGGATAAGCGCGAGAATAAAGAAAAAAGCGCCGCTGCTGCGGCTTGCTCCGCGACGGACAGGCTCAGAATAGTGCTTACTACCGTGCTGTTCTGCGGGTTTTTGCTGATATTCTTCATATGGGGGCTTGCTGAGCCTGATAAAAGCGTCTCGGCAAGCGAAAGAAGACCCTTGGAGCAGTTCCCCGAGCTGAGCCTCGACACGGTGATGTCGGGAAGCTTTATGAGCGATTTCGAGGATTACTCGGTCGATCAGTTTCCGATAAGGGACAGCTTCAGGACGCTCAAGGCGGTCACCGGCTACTATGTACTCAATCAGATGGACAATAACGGCGTCTACCTCGTCGATGGTCAGGCGTCAAAGCTTGAGTACCCGATAAACGACGAGTCGCTTGATTATTTTGCCAAGAGGCTGCAATACATCTATGACACCTATCTGAGCGGCAAGGGCACAAGCAACTACCTTTGCATCATTCCGGACAAGAACGAGTTCATAGCCGCCGAAAACGGCTATCCGGTGATAGATTTTGACGAGTTCGAGTCAAAGGTGCTTGCAGGCAGCGATTATCTTGAGTATATAGATATCCACGACCTGCTGTCGGCAGACGATTACTACGGCACAGACATCCACTGGCGTCAGGAGAACCTTGCCGACGTCGCGGCTGCGATAGCGGCGGGAATGGGCGCGCCGTATAACGGAGAGTTTGAGACTGTCACCGTGGATGTACCCTTCTATGGGGTCTACTACGGACAATCCGCGCTTCCCTTGAAGGCGGATGAGCTCAAGTATCTCACAAGCGATATCATAGAATCGGCAACGGTATACGACTATGAGACAAACTCGGAGATACCGGTATACAGCATGGAGAACGCCAACGGCAGAGACCCATATGAGATGTTCCTCGGCGGCTCAAAGTCGCTTTTGGTGATAGAGAACCCTGACGCGCTTTCCGACAAGGAGCTTGTTATATTCAGAGACTCATTCGGAAGCAGCCTTACGCCCCTGCTGATAGAGAGCTACTCAAAGATCACCGTGGTGGACATAAGGTACATGATGAGCAACATTCTCGGCAACTTCATCGAGTTTGACGATCAGGACGTGCTGTTCATGTACAGCATGCCGGTAATAAACAACAGCAACACAATGAAATAGCCCGCGATGCTTTTATCCCCGCACCCGGTCAAGCGCCGGACGCGGGGACTTTTTATGTTATGCGATTTTTTCAAAAGCCTCGTCCGGAGCGGTCAAAAAAACGGTCCCGAAAGACTCCTTCGGGACCGTATCTCGTTATTAAGCTTATTGCCGCTTTCGAGCAATAACGGGCTTGCTAAACGGCTTTGGGGGCTTGGGGAATGCTGAATCAGCGATCAGTACGCCTTGCCCCATATGACCATGCACTTGGCGGGCTTGCCGCAGCAAACGCACTTGTCGTCGAGCTGCTCCTGCTCGAACGGGATGCAGCGAGAGCCCACGCCGGTAAGCTCCTTTACCTTGTCCTCGCACGCCTCGTCTCCGCACCACATAGCCTTGACAAAGCCGTCGCCGTTATTTTCAAGCATGGACTTTATCTCATCAATAGATGTGCAGCTGTAGGTTCTGGAGTTTAAGTTGTCAAGAGCCTTCTGATACATTCCGTCATGCACCGCCTGCAAGCGCTCCTTTACTACATCGGTGAGCTTGTCAAGGGGCACAAAGGTCTTATTTCTGTTGTGACGCTCAACCGCCACGCACTGGTTCTGCTCGATGTCCTTAGGACCTATCTCGATTCTGAGCGGCACGCCCCTCATTTCATACTCCGCGAACTTCCAGCCGGGAGAGTTTTCACTGTCGTCAAGCTTTACTCTTATGCCCGCCGCCTTGAGGGTGTTGTAAAGCTCGTTTGCCTTTTCGAGCACGCCTTCCTTGTGCTGTGCTATCGGAACAACGACAACCTGCACCGGTGCAACCGCAGGAGGCAGAACAAGTCCGTTGTCGTCGCCGTGAGCCATTATTATCGCGCCTATGAGCCTTGTGGACACGCCCCATGAGGTCTGGTGAGGAACGCTCACGGTGTTGCTGCGGTCGGTGAAGGTTATGCCGAACGCCTTGGCGAAGCCGTCGCCGAAGTAGTGAGAGGTTCCCGCCTGCAAAGCCTTTCCGTCATGCATCATAGCCTCTATCGCGTACGTCGAAACCGCGCCCGCAAACTTGTCGCTGTCAGTCTTTTTGCCCCTGATTACCGGCATGGCAAGAGCCTGCTCGCAGAAGTCGGCGTAGACGCCGAGCATCCTCTCCGTCTCGGCTATAGCCTCCTCGGCGGTCTCGTGAATGGTGTGACCCTCCTGCCACAGGAACTCTCTTGATCTGAGGAAGGGTCTTGTGGTCTTTTCCCACCTTACTACCGATACCCACTGGTTGTAGAGCTTTGGCAGGTCTCTGTAGGAATGTACGATGTTTGCGTAGTGCTCGCAGAAAAGCGTCTCGGAAGTAGGTCTTACGCAAAGGCGCTCCTCAAGCTTTTCCTTTCCGCCGTAGGTGACCCACGCGACCTCGGGAGCAAAGCCCTCGACATGCTCCTTTTCCTTGTTGAGAAGGCTTTCCGGAATGAACATAGGCATGCAGACGTTTTCGTGTCCGAGCTCCTTGAAGCGTGTGTCAAGGATTCTCTGCATATTTTCCCATATCGCGTAGCCGTAGGGGCGGATAACCATGCAGCCCTTTACGCTTGTGTACTCGATAAGCTCCGCTTTCTTGACTATGTCGGTGTACCACTGTGCAAAATCCTCGCTCATCGGTGTTATGGATGACACGAGCTTTTCGTTTTTATCGTTTTTAGACATTATATTATCTCCTGTTCTATATCTCTCTCGTTATATTTCGCTTTAATCGCGGCTCGGGTCTGAGCTTTCGCCGCTGTCGCGGGAAGCTGTTTCCGAATTGTCGTCGCCGCCGTCTGATTTGGAATTACCGTCCTCCACCCTTTCGGGAGAGATCGCGCTTTCATAGGGCGATTTGTTTTTTGCGCGAAGCTTGTCTATATACGCGGCGAGCTTCGGCGTGAGAACCGCTATCACGAATATTCCTGCGAATATAAGCAGAACCTCGAACAGAAACCATATTGTCTGTCCTACGGTAAGAGCAAGCAGCATGATTTTACGCCTCCCTTTTCACAGTTACCTTAAAATATATCACAAATTTTTCGCTTTGACAAGTAGGACGGCGCGATAATTGAGGCAAATATGCTTTATTGAGCCGTGCCGGCGTATTTTTCCGGGCTGTAAGGCTGTCAGGGAAAACGTGCTTTTTGATTTCTGCCTGCCGGCGGCGTCTCCAAAGTTTTTTACTCAGATGCAAAAGGACCGCCGGGCGGCAGATAATGCCGCCCGACGGTCATAGAGGGGAAATTTAAAACATGGGAATCAGCTTGTTTATGTCGGCGTCCGGCAAAAGCCTTCAGCCTTGTCCCCCGGAAAAAAAGGGGGGTGTTCCGAAGACCAAAGCCTTATGCCTTGGTCTTCGGAATTAGAAAGGGAAAAATATGAAAAAGATTAAGAAGATGGTGGATAGGGCGCTTTGTGCAGGGGCGGCCCCGAAGCCCCGGGTATCAGTATTGACTTTGGGCAAAGGCTTTTTGGCGTCCGAATACCCACGGCGTGTGACGCCTGTAAGCAAGGCGTCTTTACGCCTCGGCGTCTTTACGTCTTGGCGGCTCAGCGCCGCCTTCACCAAAGAATACAATTTATGTTAAGCGCATATTGCGCCGACACCCGAAAATTTCCGAAAAATTTATATTTTTCGATTATTACTCAGAGCTGTCGGTGACCTCGGTCATCACGACGTCAACGTCCATGCTCTCGCCGTCGCGGTATATCGTCAGGGTGATGGTATCACCGGCGGAGAAGCGGTTCTTTATCTCGTTGAGATCATCCATGGTGGTGACGGTTTCGCCGTCCGCGCCGATGATTATGTCTCCCGCCTTGATGCCGGCGAGCTCAGCTCCGGAATCAGGAGTGATGAACCTTACATACACGCCCTCGGGGATCCTGTAGAACATCGACATGATGGAGGTTATATCCTCGCCTGAGATGCCTATCATCGGTCTGCCGGTGACATAGCCGTACTGCATGAGATCGTTTATGATCGGGATGGCGTTGTCAATCGGGATAGCAAAGCCGAGGTTCTCGCCGTAGATGGAGGCTACCTTCGCCGAGGTAATGCCTATTACCTGTCCGTAGGCGTTGATAAGCGGTCCGCCCGAGTTGCCGTTGGTTATCGAAGCGGTGGTCTGGATGAGCGTCATCTTTTTCTCGCCGATGGTGATGCTTCTGTTAAGACCCGAGATTATTCCGCTTGACATCGAGCCGTAAAGCTCAAAGCCGAGAGGGTTGCCTATTACTACGGTGAGCTCGCCTATCCTGATGTTGGAGGAGCTTCCGAACTCACAGGGAGTAAGCCCGGTTTCATCTATCTTGAGCACCGCGATATCCGTCTGAGCGTCCGAGCCGACGATCTCCGCGGAATACTCGTTCATTTCGCTGTCAACTATCATGACGCTGACGGCGTCCTCGACCACATGGGCGTTGGTAATAATGTAGCCGTCCTCGCTGATGATGATTCCGGTTCCGGTAGCGGAGCCGTTCCTAAGGGTGCAGGAAACGCCTACTACTGAAGGAGCTACCTTGTCGTAGATGTCGGGAAGAGGCATCGCGTCCTCGGGAGCTGCAAGCTGCTCAAGCGTCGGGAAATCCTTGTTGACGGTCGAGGACTGCTGTGCGGTCTTGTCCTCCGACTCTGTGTTCGAGTCGTCCTCGTTCTTTTCAAGGTCGGTAAGACCCTGACCCGGGGTGACTATCATGTTGTCGTCGCCGTCCGATTCGGACACGTTGGGGTCGCTTGCCGGAAGTCCTCCGGTTGTCACAAATTCGTATATCGAAATAGAAGTTACCGATACTACGAAGACCGCCAGGAGCGCCGCTATGACAGCGAGAGCGGTTTTTCCGCCGTTTCTGCGCTTGCGCGGGGTCTGGTCGTAGTTGTTGTATATATACTCGCTCTGCCCCGGCGTGTTCTGATACTGCTGCTGGCGGCTGTAATTGTACTGGGTGTAGCCGTTGTTGGCGTAGCTGCTATTGACGGACTGACCGGGCTGGACATCGCCTCCGGCTGACGTGTAGCTCGGAGCGGCGGTCTGAGCCGCCGTGCTCTGAGGAGCCGCGTTCCAAGCCGCCGGTTGATTGCTCTGGCTGCTGGCGCCGTCGTTATGGATGTCATCGTTTCTGACGTTTTCATTGTCGCTGATATTACTGTTGTTTATATCCATCTTAGTGCTGCCTCCGTTTATGAGGATTGTTTGGTAATTATTCCTTTATCGGTCAGAATCTCAAAAGGTCTTTTAAGCTCCGCCTTGCCCGCTGCTTGGACCCGTGTCAAGCTCCGTTTCGCTTACTGTGATTCTTATTATACCGGCATTTGTGTAAAATATATGAAAGGAAAAGGAACATTTAAGGATTTGATAACGAAAACGCGGTGTGAAGCGGGCATAGCTCTTGATAACTCTTTTTGAGTGTGATATGATTAGCCTATCCTTTGTATTGTATATACCGCATGGAACGGAAAGGAAGGCTGTAATGACATATACCGATCTGCTTTTTGTGTTCGGCTTGCTGCCGGCGTATATTATAATTGTGTTTGTCTGCCGTGAGAACTGGGAAAAAAACGTGGCGTCTTTGGCTTTTTCGCTTGTATTTATCCTCTGGGCGCGTCCTGCTTATTATGCTCTTGTAGTTATCGACCTATTCGTGATATACGCGGCGGGCAGGTTCAAGCGTGCCGGCCGGTACAAGGCGGCGAGGGCTGCCGCTCTCGGATTTACGGGACTCACCCTGCTTCCGATGCTCTTGAGCCCCGGCGAGGGAGTAGGACAGGCTGTGGCGTCGCTCGGATTCGGGGTGTTCTGGCTTCGCTCGCTCATTTATCTTCGGGACAAGGAGTCAGAGACCAACTTTCTTAACCTTGCGGTATACCTTATATCCCTTGAGTTTATGACCGTGGCTCCGCTGATGACCTATTCCGAGATGAAAGAGCAGATATGCAAAAGGAAAGTCAGCCTTGCCATGCTTGCCGCCGGCTTCGAAAGATTTGCCTGCGGTCTTTTCGCCGTCACCGTGCTGGGCTATCCTCTTGAGAGGCTTCGCGCGGCGGCGATGCTGTCCGGCTCGGTGCCGTATTTAAACGCGATTGTAGGCCTCGCGGCGACCGCCGTGCTCATATATACGGCTCTCTTCGGCTTTTTGTCCATGTCCGAGGGTCTTTGCCTCATAGGCGGCTTCAGAGTGCCTCTTAGGGACGCCGGCTTCCTGCCCAAATCCCTGATAATCGACCATGTAAGGTACTCGTATCCCCCGCTCTGGGATAGCCTTCGTGGGATTTTTGACGACGCGGGAGCGGCTGCTCTGCCGATAGCGGGAGCGGTTTTCTGCCTGCTCACCGGCGCGGGGATAGGCTTCGGAGCGGCTGGGCTCGCGTTCGCGGGCGTCATCGGCGCGGCTTTGGTGATGCAGATGATGTTTGAGACAAGGCGCACCGCTGCGGCGGGAGTGTTCAGCGCGCTGATGTGGCTCGCGGCGGTCATCGCCGCCACCGGAGGAAGCGTTTTTGGGATAGCGGACTGGTTTGCCGCCTTTGTCCCCGGCAAATACGAGTTTGACATAGGCTTCGAGCTGTATAACGAGCTTGGCAGGAGCCTTGTGTGGGGCTTGCTCGCCGTAGTTTATGTGTCTCCTTTGCGCATGGCGGCAGGCCGCAGGCTTAGAGAGGCCATGGGCGAAAGCGAGACGGCGTACGGAGCTGTTAGGCTTGCCGGAGTCGTCATAAGCGTGGCGGCGCTCGCGCTGTCCGCGGTAGCGATGGTAAGCGCGGTTTGACGGGAGGGCAGATAATATGAATAATAAGGATATAAATAATCAGGACCACCCTCAGAAAGTGGATAAAGCGGCTTCCGTGGGCAATTCGACCAAGAAAAGACAGCCGAGGGACGCTTCTGAAAATCGCGGCGAAAAAAAATCCTCGAACTCAAGCATGAGCGAAAATAATCAGCTCGAAAAGCGGAAGCTTACGGGCATCGACCTGACGGCTCGGGACGATCTGTTCGAGCTCAAATATCACAGGGCGGTGAGCTCGGCCTACGCTCCGGCGAACAGGCTGCTTGGTGAGCTGAGCCGCGAGTCCAAGGCGGACAAGTATAATTTTCTCGGATTCGTCCTTCCCACGCTTCTGATACTTTTGCTTGCGCTCAGCTTTTCGATAGTCGGCAGAGGAGATATCGAGGAGATGTTCGATACCAAGCTGTCGGTTGATACCGTTATGGACGGAAGCTATACCGAAATGCTAAACGATATATATGAGTCCACCCTGCCCTTTTCGGATGAGATAAGGACGCTTGGCGCCTATCTCGGCTTCTGCGATATGCCGCAAAGGGACGAGCCGTCAGATCTTCCTCCCGAGGAGCTTCCGACTCCGGACGTGACAGAGCCTGAGGTTACCGAGCCGACAGTCACAGAGCCTGAGCAGCCCGAGGTCACTACCGCTCCGACTACAGCCGAGCCGCCGGCGACAGCCGAGACTCAGACCGATATACCTGTCGAAGAGGAAGACACCTTCATAATGTACGCGAGCTCGACGGTCCATGTCAGAATAGGTCCGTCCTCCGAGGACGCTGTAATAGGCTACTACAACTCTGGAGCGGCGGTCGAGGTAATAGAGCTGCGTGACGACGGCTGGGCGGAGATAGTCTTTGACGGCATAAGGGCGTATCTGTACTCAGAGTACCTTGTCGGGGATGAGACGCATGATACTCCCGACGTCACCGCGGAGCCTATCGACCCAGACAGCACCGAGACATACCTTATGTACGCCACCGCCTCGGTAAATGTAAGGGTAGCTCCCGATTCTGAGTCAGACAGGATAGGAGGCTTCTCGGCAGGCGATGAGGTGCATGTCATCGAGATACTCGACAGCGGCTGGGCTGCGATAGTATACGGAGACGTCAAGGCTTATGTCTTTGCGGAGTACATCGGCTACGGCGACGAGAGCTCTGAGGAGGTTGTGCTTCCCGAGGAGGAAACCGGCGAGGTTACCCTGCCGGATGAGCCCGACTCCTCTCAAAACGGCGAGGAAACATCTACAGAAAGTATAAATAGTGAAGATATTACTGATAGTATTTATGATGTTTCCGAGGAAACTACGCAGTCTGCCTCAGATCAGGCTGAAGCTGTTGTCACCGGGACTCAGGATGAGCCTGTGATAGTCACCACTATGCCGGAGGCATACTGATGAACCCCTTCGGCGAGAAGAGATTTTTGAGCATAGACGCCGTCTTCAAGAGGGAATTCGGCAGGAAGACTGTGAAGATACCGCTCAACGCGGGACTTGGCTGCCCGAACCGCGACGGCAGCAGGGGCGTCGGCGGCTGCGTATACTGCTCCTCTTCACTGTCGGGAGAGTTTGCCGGCTCTCCTTCCCTGACCCTTGCCGACCAGTTTGAGGCGACAAAGCGGCTCTACCTGAACAAATGGGGAGAAACCGCGTATATAGCCTATCTCCAGGCGGGGAGCAACACCTACGCGCCGGTCGGGCGGCTGAAAAGGATATACGATGAGGCGCTTGCCATACCGGGGGTATGCGGGCTCAGTGTTGCTACGCGAGCCGACTGCATTTCTGAGGAGGTTGCCGGGCTGCTTTCGGAAATATCCGAAAGGACATATCTCACTGTAGAGCTTGGGCTTCAAAGCTCGAGCGACAGAACCGCAAGGCTTATAAACCGCTGTCACAGCTACCAAGAATTTCTCGAGGGATACCGCCGGCTCAGCTCAAGGGGAATAAAGACCTGCGTGCATATCATAAACGGCTTGCCGGGAGAGACGAAAGAGGATATGATAAAGACGGCGATGGATGTAGCGCAGCTTTCTCCATATGAGATAAAGATCCACCTTATGCACATAATCGCCGGGACGGAAGCTGAGAAAATGTACCGCCGCGGCGAGATAATACCTCTTGAAAGGGAGGAGTATATCGGCGTCGTCTGCGACCAGCTCGAGCTTTTGCCGCCGACCGTGGCGATAGGAAGGCTAACGGGAGACGGCGACAAAAGGACGCTTGTAGCGCCTCTGTGGAGCAGGGACAAGCGCAGCGTGCTCAACGGGATAGACAGGGAGCTCAGGCTCAGGGACAGCTTTCAGGGCATAAAGTGGCAACAGCTTTAATCAAAAATTGGTTTTTTGCCTCAAATATTGGATTATTTTTCCTAAAATACTTATGCTTGGCATGCTTTTTGTCAAAAATACGGGTGCAGGTTTAATTTTGGCATGTTGCACAGAATACTCAGGCATAAAAGTGCAATATCACGAAATTAATGGCTGGCTTCTCATTATTTGGAGCGTTGACATATTCAATAGTGACAAATAATCAAATACGAATTTGTGAAAAATCACTATACAAAAGGTGCTTGGAGCACACAAATACGGCTATATGACAATCGGTCAACCTTTATCTTTGAATAAATCATAGAAAAGAAGTGCTCGAAAGAGTATAATTTATGACACATCGAACAAAAGCGGATGCCGAAGGTCGATGTCGCTTCGCTTTGACCGAGGCACCAAACCCCGAACTAATTAAAGAAAGGAAAAACCAAATGAAAAGAATCATTGCTTTGGTTCTGGCACTTGTGCTTGTGTTTGCACTTGTAGGCTGCGGTGACAAAGGTCCCCAGATCGTTCACGTAACCCTCGATGCGGCTGACTCGGAAGCAATACTTGCAGCTGCGGGTATTCAGCTCCCCCCTGTTGAGGAAGCAGCAGGCGCCAACACCACACTCAGATGGCTCTCTTGGTACGACAGCTTCCACAACTATGATGAGGATGAGATCGTAAACACCGGTTTCTTCACCTTCTCCGAGAAGTACGGCGGAGATGTTGAGTGGATCGAGTGCGATTACTTCGAGAGACTCAATGACCTCGCAACACTTATACTTTCCGAGGATCCCCCGGATTTCACTCCTACAGGCACTAACGCTACCGCTACATACCCCATGAGCTGCATGAAGGGTCAGTACCAGGCTGTTGATCCCTACATCGATTACGATGATCCGCTCTGGCAGGGCATGAAGGAGACCGCTGATTACTTTGTTCTCGGCGGACAGCACTACAACATCGTCATTGACCTCGCTGTAGCTAACGTTATCCCCTACAACACCAGAGTTATTGCGGAGTGGGGCTTCGATGATCCCGCCGAGCTTTACTACAACGACGAGTGGACTTGGGACGTCTTCTATGAGATGTGCGAGGACTTCTCCGACGGTGATGAGAACCGTTACGCTCTCGACGGTTACGCATACGCAGGCGCTTTGGTAGAGTCTACCGGCCAGCAGATGCTCCAGCTCGACGAGAACGGTATCTTCTACTCCAACCTTGACTCACCCGAGATCGAGAGAGCAGAGAACCTTATCTACGACATTGCTAAGAACGACCTCAAGTACCACGAGGGTACCTCCATGTGGGCGCTCAGAAACAACGCTACCTTCGGCGCAGGCATGAAGGAGGGCGACTGCCTCTTCTATCCTATAGGAATCTCCTTCTTCACCGATACCGTTGAGGAAATCAGCGCTATCTGGGGCGATGTTGCTGCAGGCGAGCTCATGTTCGCTCCTATGCCCAGAGATCCTCAGGGCGACGGCAACTACTACATCTGCTGTGCTATTGATGCATACGCTATCGTAAAGGGCGCTGCTAACCCCGAGGGCGTTGCTCTTCTCGCTTCCTGCGACAGATTCAAGGTCATCGACCCGACAGTTATCGATATCGATGCGAAGCAGCTTAGAGAGACCTACCTCTGGAACGACGACATGATGGCTATGCGCGAGGAGTGCTACAACATCGCTGTCGCTAACCCGAGAATCGACCTTACCGGCGACCTTCCGTCTAACCTCAACGATGTAATCGGAAGACTCGGCAACGACATCATTCGTTCTGTAGAGCCTGCTACATGGGCACAGATCAAGGAGTCCAACAGAGAGGCATTCGAGTACTACATCGCGGAGCTCAACGCTGACATTGCTGAGTTTAACGAGACAGGCGAGGCTGTGACCGGCTGATAAACAGCGTGAGGACAGCGGCTTAGCTTAACTGATGTAATTTTTCCGAACACCCAAGGCTCTCGCCTTGGGTGTTCTTTATCTCAAGGCGAGAGCCTTGGGTGTTCTTATGTTCCAAGCAGAGATTTTAGTGATGCTACGCGCATATCACTTCGGGTCGGCTCAGCTGACGGCAAGCAGTTTTGGCTTTTGACAGAACGCGTGCGCAGTGCTGCTCTTGCCGCATTCAGAAGAAATTAAACATAAAGTATCCATACGGGCAGCCGAAAGAGACGACCATTGGTTGGTTCAAACAAAAATAAGAGTATGATATTATCTAATTTGATAATTGAAATATCTTTATTTTTACTGTATAATCAGGAGTGCAAATACGCAAATAGGTTTAGAAATTTCGTCAAAGGAGAGATACCATGGTAAGAAGATTATTATCACTGGCGCTAATTGTAATTATGGTATTTGCTCTTGTTGGCTGCGGAGACGACGGTCCGAAGGTTGTAAAGATCACTCTTAATGCCGAGGACTCCGAAGCTATCCTCGCCGCTGCGGGAATTCATCTTCCCGACGCCGAGACCGCTGCCGGAGCAAATTCAACAGTTAGATTTTTCTGCTGGTATGATCCGTTCCAGAACTATGATGAGGACGAGATAGTAAACACCGGCTACTGGACTTTCCAGGAAAGGTACAACAGCGAGATAGAGTGGATAGAGGTTGACTACTTTGAGAGGAACGACACTCTTGCTCAGCTTGTGCTTGCAGACAACCCGCCCGACTTTACTGTCGCGGGAACATCAAACACCGCTACGTTCCCGATGAGCTGCATCAAGGGAATGTACCAGCCGGTAGACGACTATATCGACTACACCGATCCCCTGTGGGAGGGCATGGCTGATGCCGCCGAGTACTTCAATCTTGCCGGCAAGAACTACGCCATCGTAACCGACCTGTCCTATAAGGACGTAGTCCCCTACAACCGCAGAGTTGTCAATGAGTGGGGCTTTGACGATCCCGCAGAGCTTTACTACAATGACGAGTGGACATGGGATGCATTCTATGAGATGTGCATTAACTTTTCCGATCCCGACGAGAACCGTTATGCTCTTGACGGCTGGTACTATGTAAACGGAATCTGCGAGCAGTCCACCGGCATAACCATAATTTCGAAGAACGAGGAGGGAAAATTTATCTCCAACCTTGATAATCCGGTAATCGAAGTGGCTGAGAACCTCATTTACGACCTTGTAAAGAACGAGTGCACTTACCGTGAGGGAACCGACTACTGGGCAGGAAGAAACGATATGCAGTACGGCGCGGGCGTCAACGAGGGCGACTGCCTCTTCTGGATATGCGACCGCAGCGGCTTTACCCTTCCGGTTGAAGAAATGAACCAGATTTGGGGCGATATTGAGGCAGGCGAGATCATGTTCGTTCCGCTCCCGAGATACCAGGACGGCGACGGCATTTACTACCTCAACGCGACTCCTTCCGGCTACATGATGTGTAAGGGCGCGGAGAATCCCGAGGGTGTAGCGCTTTTGGCGGCTTGCCAGAGATTCAAGGTCATTGACCCCACCGTTATAGACATCGATATAAAGCAGCTTAAGGAAAAGTACCTTTGGAACGATGAAATGCTTGAGATGGATGAAATCTGCAAGCAGCTGGTTCAGGATAACGTCGTGATGTTCTACACAGGTGATCTTCCCACCAACCTCAACAACATCTACAACAACATTGACTGGGGCATCAACAGAGGCGGCGCAGGCACTTCATGGGCTCAGATCAAGGAGTCTAACAGAGAGGCACTTGATTACTACCTTCAGGAGCTTAATGCCGAGATTGAGAAATTCAACGAGACCGGCCAGTCGTCGCTGACCTGATCAGTCTACATAACGCCTACTTTTGGCCGAACACCCCGCCGTTTTATAACGGCGGGGCTTTTGCGTGTCTGCGCTCAGATCGAAAGATAAGAAGCGGCAAAGATAAGAAGCGGCAAAAAAAGAGGGCGAGAATCATCCGAGTATGAAAAAAGCCGCCCCCTGTGGGACGGCGTATAAAGAGTGATCAGTCGACATTGATATACTTGTGCGTGCCGAGGCTTAGCGCTTCTGAAGCAACCTTTACTATTCCCAAAATAGCGCAGATCGCGGCAATAACAGCTAAGATTCTCAAAATATTCTTCATACCAACCATCCTTTACAAAAAAATATCGGTGAACGCCTAACGCTTTTTCCCATACGCGGCATAAATATATAGTGCTTTTTCAATCACATTATTTTACATTGCCGATTGTTATGCGTGCTCAGCGTTGATTTACAGTTATTATGATACATATTATAGCACAAATTTCTTTTATTTCATAGTCCCCACGCAATCTTTTTCTTGATTTTTTTTGCCGGACAGACTATAATAAAACTTATTCGGCGGTTTTGAAGTGACCGCAAAGCGGTTTTCGGCGGGAAAGTCGATGCGGGATATTACGCAAAGACAGGACGCAGAGGTTTTGGAGGTGAAAGGGTGGCGGACAGTTCTAAAAGCTATAAGACGCTGATAATAAACACCGTTACCTTTGCGATCGGGTCGTTTGGCTCAAAGCTTCTGGTGCTTATTCTCGTTCCTCTGTATACCGCCGCGCTTTCGCCTGCGGAGTACGGGACGGTAGACCTCATCGCACAGACGGCGAATGTCCTTATTCCGATATTTACGCTGACCATATCCGAGGCGGCGCTCAGGTTCGGTCTTGACGCTGTGAGCGAGGAGCAAAGAAAAAAGGTTTATACCGTCTGTCTGAGGGTGCTTTTTGTCGGGCTGATAGTCATGGCAGGCGTGTTTCCTTTTCTTTCGAGGCTGGACTACCTTGACGGCGAGCTTATAATACTTTATATCTATGTATGGACCTCCTCGCTTAGGCAGCTGAATATGACATTTGTGCGAGCTCTGAAGAGGGTGAGGCTGTTTGCCGCCGACGGTGTGCTATGCACTCTTGCCATGCTGCTTCTCAACATCCTGTTTTTGCTCGGCTTCAGGTGGGGAATAACCGGATATCTTCTCGCGATTATTTTCTCGGACGCATTTTCCGCGGTATTTCTGTTTACAGCGGGAAGGCTGTGGCGGTATATAGGCGTCAGAAGGTCGGACGCATCGCTTGTAAGGGACATGATACGCTACGCGGTGCCTATGGTGCCGTCGATGGTGCTATGGCTGGTAACGAGCGTTTCAGACAGGTTTGTCCTAAAATACTTTCACGGCGAGTATCTAAACGGGATACTTGCTATAGCCTACAAGATACCCGCGATACTCAATACGGTATTCACGATGTTTTCGCAGGCGTGGAACATGTCCGCCATAAGCGAGGACAAGTCGGAGGGCAGGGACAGCTTTTACTCTACCGTCTTTGACCTGAACCAGTCGTTTATGTATGTCCTGTCTGCGGGAATACTTCTTTTCATCAAGCCGATAACCTACGTCTGGGTGGACGGCGAGTACTTTTCTTCCTACAAATACGCGGCGATACTGATAATCGCGACGGTGTTCACCTGCTTTAACGTGTTCCTGGGGTCGGTCTACATTGCGCAGAAAAAGACGAAGCACACCTTTTACACCTCTTTGGCGGCAGGGCTTATAAACATAGTGCTGAACTTCCTGCTGATACCGAGGTATGAGATATACGGCGCGGCTATAGCGACGTTTATCGCCTATTTCGCGGTGTTCTTTTATCGCCTATTCGACTCGAGAAGGTATATTCCGTTCAGCTTCAGGATGTCAAAAATACTCACGAACACCCTGCTTCTGTGCGGCATGGCTGCGCTGAACCAGCTTGAGGCAAGCGCGGTAATACAGTACGCTTCGCTCGGTGCGATGTTCATATTGGTGGTAATATTGAATATAAAAGAGCTTCTTCGGACGGCGATTTTCCTTATCCCCAAAAAGCTGAGAGCAAGGATAGGGATAATAGGTCGGCTGGAGCAAAAGCTCAATGAAAATAAAACTACGGAGGAGTAAAAAATGGCAGAGCTTAAATATGAGATCAAGGAGTATATAGGAGTCCTTTCCGAGAACGCAAAGGGCTGGAAGAAGGAGCTCAACCTTGTGAGCTGGAGCGAGCACGCCCCGAAGTATGACATACGCGAGTGGAACGAGGATCATACAAGAATGGGCAAGGGAGTGACCCTTTCTCAGGAGGAGTTTGATAATCTTCGCAAGCTGATGCTCGGCGAGCCGGTAGACCTCGGCGGCGATGATGTGGACGAGGCTGAGATACTCGGCTGATAGAATATCGTAGTAATACCGAGTCTCGGGCAAACGCCCGGGGCTCGGTATTACTGTATATCCGTCCGAGTAAAAGTGCGGGAGAGCACGCGCGCATGGCGGGAAGCGGCACAGTTGCAGGCAAAAAGGCGGGACGCCTTTTTGCCTGCCCCGCGGCGGCTGCCCCGCGGCAGCCGCCGCGCTTCTGCGCGCAAGCCTGCCGGCTGTGCCGGCAGGCATCAAAAGCCAGTTGGCTTTTGATGCCATGCGAGCGTCCTTGGCGCTCGCGGCTTGCGCTGAAGCTGTGCCGCGCCATGGCTTTGCCCTTGCCTTTGCCCATGCCTATTTCAAAGCTCTGCTGTTATATCTCTGCGGCGCCGTCTTGACCGCCGTCAGGCGGGTAACCATACCCGTCCTCGCCTTCACTGCCGAACTCATCGAAGCTGTCAAACTCGCTCGGAGTCTTCCCCTCGCCTTTTTCATAGGGCAGCCTGCCGAGTATCTCAAAGGCGTTGGCGGTCTGCCAGAGCTGAGCGGTGACTAAAACGGTATAGCCCTCGCAGAAGTCGCAGACCAGCTCGTTTGGCTTGAATTTCGGAAGCCCGAAGCAGCTCAGGATATTCATTATGATTCCGCCGTGGGTGACTACAGCCGCGCTCTTGTAGCCGTTTTTCATCATGTCCTCGACTATGAAGGCAACGCCCTCATAGCAGCGCTGCACAACGCTGCGCATGCTCTCTCCGTGCGGAGCCGGGTTGTCAAGTCCTCCCTTGAGAAACTGTGCGTAGTCCGGTCTGCCCATCAGCTCGGACGCTTTTTTCCCCTCAAAGTCGCCTAGATTCATCTCCCTCAGCTCAGGAACTATCCTTGCGTACCCCTCCGGGTATATAAACGAGGCGGTGGCTATACACCTTTTGAGAGGGCTGACATACACCTTGTCGACATCGGGGTAGATAAAGTCCTTTAGCTTTTTGTCAAGCTCCCGCCTGCCCCGCTGCGACACCGGCGACTCGGTGATGCCTATATATTTGCCCTCCTCATTTGCCTCGGTGATGGCGTGGCGAATAAAATGTATCCTGTAACCCTGCATATTGTCCTCCTGAATGGTATGTTATCCGGTTTATGCGTGTAAATCTACATTCTTCACAAATTTCCGGCTTTAATTTCATCAAAAATGATGCGGCAAATCTCACTTTACAAGCAGTAAAATCCGTTGTATAATATTCAATACGTTAACAGTCGGGTCTGACGAAAAAGAGGTGGAAAGAGTGAATTCCGAGTTTTCAAGAATAATGACCCTATTAAGAAAAGAAAGAAAGATTTCACAGAAGAAGGCCGCCGAGGATCTCGGCATCTCTCAGGGGCTGCTGTCCCACTATGAAAAGGGAAAGCGTGAGTGCGGTCTTGAGTTTTTGGTTCGCGCCGCGGACTACTACAGCGTTTCCTGCGACTATCTCTTGGGTCGCTCTCCCGAGCCTCAGGGGAAGACCATATCCATATCCGAGCTGCCGGACGACGACCCGAACCACCGTGACAAGGTGACGCCCGGAACGGTTATGATAGCGTTCAACAAAAAGCTCATTGTAAATTCGATAAACGTGCTTTTCTCGCTTTTGTCAGGCTTCCGCTCAGCCACTGTCATAAGGGAGGTTTCAAACTACCTCACGCTCGCTGTATACAAGGCTTTTCGGTATGTATACTCCGCGAACAGGTCGAACGACGAGAACTTCTTCATGATAGATAAAAGAGCCGCCGCATGCGGCTGCGACGCCGCTATGAGCGTGGCGCAGGCAAAGCTTTCAGCCGCCGTTAACGGGGTCAGGCTTGAGGGAGAGGACGCTGTGGAGGAAGCAGACGGCGTTTACGAGGCTCCCCAGATAAGCACCCAGAGCCTTGCCAAGGATTTTCCTCAGTATTATTCCTCCGCCGTCAACCTGATTAAAAACAGCGAGTCGAAGATAAAAGCGGTCAGCTTTGAGCATTCCGGCAAGTAGCCGGACAGGCTTGTCTTGCGCCTTGACAGCGGAGCGCCATGCTTTGACATAGGAGTTTATACCGGTCCGGAGCCTGCTCGGCCTCCGGACTTTTTATTTTGCCGATTCATTGTAGCACATATTTCTCGTTATTTCAACCGCGCGTGGAGCCGGCTTTGGGATATTGCCCAAATTTTCACCGGATTGTAATTTGACATACCGGTCTGCTTGGAGTATACTATTACCATTGCGTATTATAACTATAACAATATCTGCCGGCAGGCGGAAGCGGTTTTGCCTGTCCGGCTTAGACGGTTCAAGAGAAAGGAATCGATTAAATGGGAATCTTAGATAAAATTTTCGGCACCTACAGCGACAAGGAGCTCAAAAGGATAGAGCCGATAAAGGAAAAGGTGCTCTCGCTCGAGGAAAAGTACAAGAGCTATTCCGACTCGGAGCTTGCCGGCGAGACTGTCCGCTTTAAGTCGGAGCTTGCCTCCGGAAAGACGCTTGACGACATCATGCCGGAGGCGCTTGCCGTCTGCCGCGAGGCGGCAGCGAGAGTTTTGGGAAAGAGGGCGTTCCCCGTCCAGATACTCGGAGCGATAGTTTTGCATCAGGGCAGGATAGCCGAGATGAAGACCGGCGATGGCAAGACG
>DVLL01000025.1 GCA_018715525.1 Candidatus Faeciplasma pullistercoris
GTGACCGTCAATACCCGGAAGGGTGTGTTCGTCAACTACGCCCCAGCAGAGATCACCGGATGAAAACAACAAAAAAAGACGAGTGTTCTTACAGCTTTTCAAATGCTATAAGAACACTCGCCTTGTCTTCAGGGACTGAAAAAGATGCCATGCTATAGCGCGAACATCTGATTTTATTTAAAAAAAAGAGTCCGAACACGTATTGCGTCCAGACTCAGTCTGGTGCGGGTGACAGGACTTGAACCTGCACGGGGGTGCCACCAGAACCTAAATCTGGCGCGTCTGCCAATTCCGCCACACCCGCATAACATTACACTGCATAATATAGCACATTCGTTTTTAAATGTCAAATCCCCGACGGATTTTTGATCTGTCGGGGATAGATAATTGCGTAAACGAGATATGTGATGTGTTTTAGCTTGTATTCTCATTTACAAATGCACATGGAATTTCAGCACCGTTTTTACATGCAGTAGTGCTCGATATAGTTTTCGCGGCACTTGTTGATGATTTTCTTGGCGGCCTCGCAGCCCTGCTCTTCGTTGACAACAGTTTCCTTGCCCTCGAGGCTCTTGTAGACCTGGAAAAAGTGTCTCATCTCGGTAAAGATGTGCTGAGGGAGCTCGTTTATCTCATGGTAGTTGTTGAATGTAGGGTCGCTAAAAGGAATTGCTATAATCTTTTCGTCGAGCTTACCGTCGTCTAACATGGCGAAAACTCCTATCGGATAGCAGCGGACGAGGCTCATCGGCTTGAGTGGTTCGCTGCAAAGGACAAGCACGTCAAGAGGATCGCCGTCCTCGGCAAGCGTGTGGGGAATAAGCCCATAGTTGGCGGGGTAATGGGTGGAAGTGTGTAAGATCCTGTCAAGGATTATAAGACCTGTCTCTTTATCCAGCTCGTATTTATTCTTCGAGCCTTTTTCTATCTCGATAACCGCCACAAAGTCATCGGCTGTTATTCTTGAGGGATTCATATCATGCCATATGTTAGACATTTTTCAGGAGCTTCCTTTCTGTTGCGGCGACGCGGGCATTAAAAGCCTTTTGCTGCCTACTGTAATTTTTTTATATTACCGCTTAGTTACAATCTATCACATATACGCAAAAATGTCAAATGCGAATTTTATCTTTTTGGCCGTCGGTATTGTATTAGGACGGAATATATGGTATTATTCCTATCTGAAAGAGATTTTGGGTGTAGCGCTGGGCGCGATGCCCGGAAGGAGACACAAATGAAAAAGGCGGTTCTTTTTGACCTAGACGGCACCATGTGGGACGCTTCGCAGAGCGTTGCGGATTCATTCAACGAAGCGCTTGAGGAGCTTGGGATTGAACGCAGGATAACTCTTGACGAGATGCGGGGCGTTATGGGCAAGACCATGGAGGACATAGCTCACATTTTCTTTGACAGCGTAGACCCCAAGAGAGCGTATGACATAATGGTATACTGTACAGAGTATGAGAATAAATACATTCTCAACCACGGCGGGGTGCTTTATGACGGGTTAAGAGAGCTGCTTGAGAGTCTGAGGGCAGACGGCTGGCTTACAGCCTGCGTTTCAAATTGCCAGTCTGGATATATAGAGGCGTTTTGCGGCCATTACGACCTTGACAGACTGTTTGACGACAGAGAGTGCTGGGGAAACACCCGCAAGCTCAAGGCGAATAATATAAAGCTTGTGGTGAAGAGAAATCAAATAGATTTCTGCGTGTATGTTGGCGATACCATGGGGGATTATGAGTCAGCAATGCAGGCGGGAGTCAGGTTTATCCACGCAGCATATGGCTACGGAAGCGTGCCGGCAGGAACTCCTGCGGTAAACAGCCTTTTGGAAATACCAGAACAGCTTAGTAAGATGATATGATAACGCCCCGCAATACCAAAATAAAACGGTACTGCGGGGTTCATTTTATCAGTTTTTATTGAACTCGCTCAGTATAAGGCCTTCGTTTTTCTCAAGTGCCCAGCGTATGTTCCATTCGCTTGTGAACAGGAGGAGGTAGTTGCCCTTGAAGTCCTGAACTATCTTTGTGTCTGAGCTCAGGTTTAGCTTTTTCGGGTCGAGACCCTCGTTGTCTATCCATCTGATATACTGATACGGCAGACCCTCGTTGATTATTTCGACATTGTACTCGGTTGCCATTCTGTGCTCAAAAACATCGAACTGAAGCATTCCGACAACTCCGACTATGACCTCTTCAAAGCCGGAATCAGGCTCTCTGAAAATCTGGATAGCGCCCTCCTGAGCTATCTGTGTAGCGCCCTTTACAAACTGCTTGCGCTTCATTGTGTCCTTGTGGCGTATTCTTGCGAAGTGCTCAGGCGCGAAGGTGGGTATTCCATCAAATCTAAGCTCATGTCCTGGTGTGCAAACTGTATCTCCTATCGAGAATATGCCCGGGTCAAATACTCCGATGATGTCTCCTGCGTATGCCTCGTTTATAATTTCGCGCTCCTGAGCCATCATCTGCTGGGGCTGGGAAAGGCGCATTTTTTTGTTTCCGCCCTGAACGTGTGAGACCTCCATGTCTCTTGTGAATTTTCCTGAGCATATGCGCATGAAGGTAAGCCTATCGCGGTGCGCCTTGTTCATGTTGGCTTGAATTTTGAACACGAAGGCAGAGAAGCAGTCGTCGGTCGGATTGACTATTCCGGCGTCAGATTCTCTGGGAAGAGGGGAGGGCGCCATCTTCAAAAATCCCTCTAAGAAGGGCTCAACACCGAAGTTGTTGAGAGCCGAGCCAAAGAACACAGGCGACAGCTTTCCTTTTGACACCTTGTCAAGGTCAAGCTCCTCGCTTGCTCCGTCCAAAAGCTCAATGTCCTCTGCAAGCTGACGGTGGTTTGCCTCGCCTATAAGAGAGTCAAGCGATGGGTCGCCAAGCTCAGCCTCGACTTTTTCAACCTCCTTTTGACCTCCGTTGGGGGTGTAGGAGAGAATGTGCTTTGAGAACCTGTCGTATACGCCCTTGAAGTCCACGCCGTTGCCTATCGGCCAGTTCATCGGGCAGGTGGATATGCCAAGCTCGTCCTCAATCTGCTTGAGCAGGTCAAAGGGATTTCTTGAGTCCCTGTCGAGCTTGTTTATGAAGGTGAATATAGGGATATTTCGCATCACGCACACCTTGAAGAGCTTTCTTGTCTGGTTTTCTACGCCCTTGGCGGCGTCTATCACCATCACAGCCGAGTCAACAGCCATAAGCGTGCGGTAGGTGTCCTCCGAGAAATCCTGGTGTCCCGGTGTGTCAAGTATGTTTATGCAGTAGCCCTCGTATTCGAACTGCATGACAGAGCTTGTGACCGAGATACCTCTTTGCTTTTCTATCTCCATCCAGTCCGAGACGGCGTGCCGGTCGGTTTTTTTGCCCTTTACCGAGCCGGCGAGGGCTATAGCGCCTCCGTACAGAAGGAGCTTTTCGGTGAGGGTGGTTTTACCGGCGTCGGGGTGCGAGATTATCGCGAATGTCCTGCGGCGGCGGATCTGATTTTCAATGTTTGGGTTAGGCAAAATTATTCCTCCGTTTTATCGGTATTATTCAGCGCAATTACAAATTATCATATCACATATTTTGCCTCTTGACAACAGCTTTTTTGCAATTATTCGATATTTGACCGCGCTATCCTCAGCGCGCCGCCAACGGCATATAAATAGGCGATAGACCCGGGATATATTGACTAATTCGATGGCATGGAAATTTGACGACGACAGGGCGATATACATTCAAATCGTCGAGAAATTCAAGCTGATGATCGCGTCAGGCATATATGAAAAAGGCTCAAAAATTCCATCTGTAAGGGAATTGTCGGCTGAAGCGGGTGTAAACCCGAACACAATGCAAAAGGCGCTGTCTGAACTTGAACGCGATGGTCTTATAACTGCGATGAGGACAAGCGGAAGGTATATTACCGAGGATGAAGAGGCTATTAAATCGACAAAGAAGGATCTCTCCGACAGGAAAATATCAAATTTCCTAAGCGATATGAAGCTGCTTGGCTATGACAGTAAAGATGTCATCAATTTGCTTAATAATCATGATACGGAGGCAGAGCAATGAGCGATATGCTGTTTAGGTGCGTAAATTTGCATAAAAATTACGGAGATGTCGAAGCGCTTGCTGATGTGAATTTCAGCTTGGCAAGGGGAAAGATAGTAGGCCTTTTGGGACCTAACGCGAGCGGAAAGACTACTCTTATTAAGATAGCCAACGGACTTTTAACGCCGAGCTTCGGAGACGTCTATATAAACGACCAAAAGCCGTCGGCTGCGACAAAGGCGATGGTGTCCTACTCATTCAGCCAAATATCCACCTGCCGCTGGTACTCCGCAACCGCCTCCTCAAGCGTCAGCTTTCCTGCCTGGTAGTCGTCGATGTCCAAACGCTGCACAGAGAATGTATAGTATGCAATCTTATTATTGCTGTTAATGATGTTTAAGAAATCGTTGAATATTTCCGAGTCGGGATGATAGCTTTCCGGATACATCGCTTTATCTTCATATACAAATCCTGAAAATGCATTTCCTGAATATTTGAAATAATCTGACGCCAAAAGCTCCAGAACCTTGAGGGCGGCTTCCTTGTTTTTGGAGTATGGATTTATTATCGCATATGAACCTCCGTCGGCGTTGCAGGTCACGTCTTCGGATATTTTGGGAATCGGGAAGGCTCTCCACTTCTCGAAAAAGTCTGTAGAGCCTGCGGTCTTATAAACATCGGGGTCTGAGTTGAGCCTTTCGTCGGTAAAGTTTTCCGCATCGCTGTAGTAGCCGAATGTGCAAAGGGCGTGCTCGCTGTTGTTGCTGTAGTCTCCTGACAGGTTGTGCTCAAAGCCGAGCGTGGCTCCGATTTTTCCATCCGAATCCTGCCAGCCTCCCCATATTTCTTCATAGATGTGCATATACAGAGGAGTTTCAAAGTTTGCTTCTTTGTTTTCATAGTCGCAGTAGAACATTTCATACTGGCTTTCAAAGTAATCAAATATTGAGCTTGAATTTGTGTAGGCAATTCTGTCGCCGTCGTAATTTCTCACAAAAGCCAGAAAATCATCGAGGTACTCAATATCCTCCGCT
This sequence comes from Candidatus Faeciplasma pullistercoris, assembly GCA_018715525.1. Lineage (GTDB taxonomy): Bacteria > Bacillota > Clostridia > Oscillospirales > Ruminococcaceae > Faeciplasma > Faeciplasma pullistercoris. Next base: position 5,072 of record DVLL01000025.1, read on the forward strand.
GTCACTCCCGTTTCCTCTATTGCCGATTTGGGAATGAGTATCGCGGCAGTGTTGGTGCCAACCGGCATAAATGCTGTTTTCCCGTCTACAGTTGAGTATTCCTGAAGAATATCCCGGCACTGAGAAATGTAGTTGTCAATGATTTCCGATTCAATGAACGTATAGAAACCGCAGTCAATTACATTGTGAAGCTGAGAGCTTGAAATGAAGTAAATGTCTATGTCGTCATCTCCGGCAAGCATCTTGAGAATTATTTCATCAGGAAGATAGCATTTGGAACGAAAGCGTATGCCTGTTTCTTGCGTAATGACCTGATAGTTCAACTCTCCGAGACCTGTAACAAAATCGTTTCCAGCCATTGTATCCTGTACAGTCAGCACAACCCCCGAGTAATCAATATCCTCTTCAGGGGACTGTGTAACGTTCGGCTGCTCCATGCCGCCTGAACATGAAGTCATAAGAATAAGCAGGAAAGCGAGAATAAGGCAAAATAGTTTTTTCATGGGTTGACCTCCCTTTGTTTTTTGGTGAAACAAGGCGTCGTCCTACTCATTCAACCATATATCCACCTGCCGCTGGTACTCCGCAACCGCCTCCTCAAGCGTCAGCTTCCCCGCTTGGTAGTCGTCGATCTCCGAACGGCTCGTTGCAATGTCAACGCTTAAAGTCGAAACAACACCGTTGCTGAATATTTCATAATAATCATTAAAGATGTCAGAGTCTGTATGATAGTATTCCGGATATGCCGAACGATCTGCAAACAGAAATGAGTACTTTACACCTCTTGCTGTGTCAAAGTAGTTTTCTGCAATGGTTTCAAGAACCTTTAGTGCGGCTTCTTTGTTTTCTGATGACGGATTGATAATTGCTACGCTCATTCCTACGCTACAGTAAGTGATTTTCTCTGATATTTTGGGTATGGGGAATGCCCGCCACTTATCAAAAAAGTCGGCAGAGCCTTGCGTCAAGTATACGTCAGGGTCGGTGTTAAGCCGATTGTCACTGAAATACTCCGCATCACTGTAGTAGCCAAATGTGCATAGCGCTTTCTCGCTGTTGTTGCTGTAATCTCCCGTTATGCTGTGCTCAAAGCCCTCCGGTGCGCCCGGCGTTTGACCGTTCCTAAGATATCCGCCAAGCATTTTTTCGTATAAATCGAAGTATTCTTCGGTCATATAGTTGATATCTTTGCCCGCAATATCGCAATAAAATCTTTCGTATTGCCCTTCTAACGAGTAAAAGAGCTGAGATCCGTTTGTATATGCTGTTCGTTCGCCTTCATAATTTCGTACAAAGGATAGAAAATCATCTATATATTCTACGTCTTTCTCCGTAACGCCGGTTTCCTCTATTGCGGATTTTGGAATCAGCAACGCCCAATACGATGAAGATGCCGGCATGGCTATCGTCTTGCCTTCGTATTCGCACGCCTTGGCATATGAATCAAAGCATGAATTGTTGAAATTTAAAATTACATCGGAATTAAGCTCGGAATACAGCCCGTTTTCTTTGTATCTGTCTAATGAACTTGAGTTTATGAAAAATATATCGACGTCAGAATCTCCGGCAAGCAGCTTTAAGTCAAGCTCTTCGGGATAATATGTGGCTGTTTTTATGCTTACGCCTGATTTCTCGGAAATCTTGTTGTAGTCAAAGTATCCAAGCCCTGCAAATGTGGCTGTATAATCATTTATCACTACTGCACTGTCACCGTAGTTTTCACTTATATCACTTGTGACGGCCGGGGAATTTGATGCGGCGCACCCGACTAGAGATAACATTGCAAATAATAAAATAAAAAATCTGCGCACAGCAGCTGAACCGGACATAACAGTTCACTCCTCGTAAAATAATTTCGGCTGCTGCATACGCAGCAGCCGAGCGAGAACAGTATCATTTGCCTTAGCTTCTAATAGTAACACCCATATAAATTTACAGCCTATTTATGGACGGTGCGTCCGAATTAGCCCGCTTTCTGCGGTATACCGTTCCATCGGACCCGCCCCTTTCCGAACCATTGAACTCACTTTGCAAATGTGCTAAAAATAAACTCAACTTTGTTATAAATATTGTATCATATGATGCTGGATATTGTCAATATACATTTTAAAAAACGTTTGGATTTTTTAAAATCAAACTATTTGTTTTTGAAAAACCTTTTAAATGCCTTTCTGAACTGATAATTGTACGAAAGTATTTCTGAAAGGGAAAAACAATGCGCTTGCAGATGCTTTTTCTGCACATGCTGCTCAAAAGACTTTCAAAGCTTCTTAAAGGTCAATCATGTTATAAGAAAATGTAAAGGCGGAATTGTTGACGCGGTAAAAAATAAAGCGTAAAATACAGGTGTAAGGCAACGCCTGAAATCATACTTTTTAAAAATTTTAATGATAAGGACGGACAATCTATATGGCAGAATTGAAGATGACTATTGACAAATCCAATGAAATCAGCAAAATCAACAAGGAGATTTACGGACATTTTTCAGAGCACCTCGGCAGATGCATATACGGCGGCATTTACGTCGGAGAGGACAGCCCTATCCCCAACACAAGAGGTATCAGGAACGATGTTGTCGAGGCTCTCAGGGCTATAAAGGTTCCGGTAGTACGCTGGCCGGGCGGATGCTTTGCGGATACATACCACTGGATGGACGGCATAGGTCCTAAGGATCAGAGAAAGAAGATCGTAAATGTAAACTGGGGAAATGTCACCGAGGACAATAGCTTCGGAACGCATGAATTCCTTGATTTCTGCGAGCTTATCGGCTGCGAGCCGTATGTATCGGTAAATGTCGGCTCTGGAACGGTCAGAGAAGCGTCGGAGTGGGTGGAGTATATGACCTCCTCGAATGTGTCTCCCATGACTGAGCTGCGCAAGAAGAACGGCAGAGAAGAGCCTTGGAACGTCAGCTTCATCGGAATCGGAAACGAAAACTGGGGCTGCGGCGGCGAGATGACTGCGGAGTATTATTCCGATGTATACAGACAGTTCCAGACATTCATAAGAGGTCCCAAGAAGATTGCCTGCGGTCCCAACGGTCATAATACCGAGTGGACAGACACCATGATGAAAAAGTGCCACCCCGGTCAGATGCAGGGCTTGTCTTTGCACCAGTACACTATCCCGACCGGAAACTGGGGCAAGAAGGGTTCGTCTGTCGACTTTGACGAGAACGAATATTACAAGACTCTCTCCAATACATGGTATATGGACAGGATAATCAAGGATCACAAGGCTGTCATGCAGCGCTACGACTGGGACAAGAGGATAGGTCTTGTGGTAGACGAGTGGGGAATCTGGACAGATGTTCTTGACGGAACGAACCCGGGATTCCTGTACCAGCAGAACTCTATGAGAGACGCCATACTCGCTTCGATAAATCTTAATATATTCAACGAGAATTCAGACAGGGTGACAATGGCGAATATCGCTCAGATGGTCAATGTTCTGCAGGCGATAATCCTCACCGAGGGCGATCAGCTTGTAAAGACTCCGACATACCATGTGTTCGACATGTACAAGGATCACATGGAGGCTAAGCTCGTTTACTCCAACATTGAGAACAAGCAGATCTATGAGGGCGGATATCTTCCCGCGATTTCCCAGTCAGTTTCTGTTGATACCGAGGGCAAGATGCATATTACAATATCCAACGCATCCTTGGATGAGGAGTTCGACATCGACTGCGTAATGCCGAGGGCAGAGTATAAGAGTGTAAGCGCCAAGATTTTGACGGCAGGTTATAAGGAGTGCAACACCTTCGAAAATCCTGACGCGGTTCATCCTGTTTCGTACGACGAGGTCAAGCTTGACGGCGAGAAGCTTTCCTTCAAGCTTCCAAAATGCTCGGTTCTCGCGATAGAGCTTTGCTGATAAATCCTGCATATGGAGATAGAGGGCAGACCCGTCTGCAAAAGATGCCTGCTGGCGGATATAGATGTAGACGGGCTGTACAAAAAGGTATCAGAGCTTGTTGAGCTGATACCTGAGGACATAAGAGCAAGCGATGAGCTGTACCACAAAAGGCTTGAGATATGCCGCGCCTGTCAGAGCCTTGAGAACGGCATATGCCGTGAGTGCGGCTGCTTTGTGGAGCTAAGAGCTGCCACCAGGAAAAACTACTGTCCGAGCGTATATAAGTATTGGACAGCTGAGTAGGGCATATGTGCAAAGCGTTCCGGTGTTTACCCGGGACGCTTTTCTTTGTAAAATTGGGCTAAGCCGGCTGGCTTATATCTTGACATTTTAATGGCAAGGGATTATTATATCATGGTATAATACTTTGCGAAGCTACTTGTGGCGATATAATGTCAGGCATTTGGAAGCCGCGTGCTTTGCATGAATATACGGGCAGATTTTGAAGTGAGCGCGGTATACGCAGCTTATGAGTTATCTGACCGTTTATAAACTGAAGAAGGGGAGCCCGAGCTTTCGGGACTTGGTGAACTGCGATGGCAGATTATTTGATTGATGAAATTTATAAGAGCGTCAAGGGGCTTGTGCCTAACGACGGCTTGTGCGACGGAGCGCCGGTCACCGTCGAGGGCTGGATAAGGACTAACCGCTCGAATAACAAGATAGGCTTTATTTCCTTGAATGACGGCTCCTGCTTCAGCTGCTGTCAGGTTGTATACGAAGCGGACAAGCTCGGCAACTACGCGGACATAGCCAAGCTGCTCACCGGCTGCGCCGTAAAGATAACCGGAAGACTGGTCATAACACCGGACGCCAAGCAGCCCTTTGAGATTAACGCAACAGAAATAGAGCTTTTGGGCGACTGCGACGCAAGCTATCCTTTGCAGAAGAAGCGTCACTCGCTTGAGTTTCTCAGAGAGATACCTCATCTCAGACCGAGAACAAACACCTTTATGGCGGTGTTCAAGATCCGCTCGATAATATCTCAGTCGCTACATGAGTTCTTCCGTCAGAACGGATTTACCTATATCCACACGCCGATAATCACCGGCAACGACGCTGAGGGAGCTGGAGAGACCTTTACCGTTACCACGAGGACTGACGGGGATTACAATAACGATTTCTTCGGCAAGCATGCATGCCTCACCGTTTCCGGACAGCTTCATGCAGAGCCGTTTGCACTTGCGTTCGGCAAGGTATACACCTTCGGCCCCACTTTCAGAGCGGAAAACTCAAATACTCCATACCACGCCAGCGAGTTCTGGATGATAGAGCCTGAGATGGCGTTCTGCGACCTCAAGGGAGACATGGCGGTCATGGAGGCGATGCTCAAGCACGTGATAAACGACGTTTTGGAAAACGCCAAGGATGAGCTTAAATTCCTAAACGATTTTGTTGTAGAGACACATGATCTTATTGAGAAGCTTGAGAGAGTCGCAAATTCAGACTTCAAGGTCATAACCTATACCGAGGCTGTCGATTATCTCAAGAACTCCGGCGAGAAGTTTGAGTACCCGGTAGAGTGGGGCATGGACTTTTATAAGGAGCATGAGATGTATATCTGCGAAAAGATTGCAAAAGGCCCTGTGTTCTTAATAGACTTCCCCAAGGAAATCAAGGCGTTTTATATGAAGCTCAATGCCGACGGCAAGACCGTCGCGGCGTGCGATCTCTTGGTTCCGGGAGTTGGAGAGCTTATAGGCGGTTCGCAGCGTGAGGAGCACTACGACGTGCTTGAAAAGAAGATGGATGAGATGGGCATGGAAAAGGAGTCTTTGGAGTGGTATCTCGACCTCAGAAAGTACGGAGGCGTGCCTCACTCGGGATTCGGACTCGGACTTGAGAGATTCCTCATGTATGTCACCGGCGTGTCAAACATCCGCGACGTTCTGCCCTATGCCAGAACGCCCAAGAATCTTAAGTTCTGATAACCCGTATATTTGCAATGATTAAGCCTGCGCTCAAATCAGCGCGGGCTTTCTTTTGTGCGCTGATTACGTTTTTATTTCGCTGGAAAAGAAAAACCACCTCAAAAGGTGGTTCTCTCTATTATTTTAGCCAAGCTTTTGTAAGCCTATTTTCTGATGTAAAGCTCGAATTCAGCGGGCTGATTTGCATAGCCGTTTATAAGCCCTCTGGAATTGTAATTAAGAACAAATTGAGCAGACGCTATAGTGTAGCTTCCGCTTCCCGATATTGTAAGCAGGTCGCCTTCTGACTCGAGCGTTGCGGTTATAGCGGTATCAGGTGTTTCGGTGAGACGGATATATCCGTCGGGAGTGCCTATAAGCCATTTCCCGTCCGACTTTGTAAGAGTCCACTCGTATTTTTCCATGTCTGACGGCAGCTCGGTCTCGCCTGCGTATTCGTTTGCGACAAGCTCAAAGCCTGTTCTTGTGCCGCTCGAGCCGTCCTTGGAAACTACCACGGGGGACATGATCTGCGAGCCGTATACAAATATGTATTTTCCCTCTTCAAGATCACCGGAGGCGGAGGTGACCCTCACATAAACGCCCTCCTCGTACTGCTCCTCATCGCCTGTCTCGCTGTCAGGCTCTTCGGTCTGTGATGATCCTTCGCCGTCTAAGACTTCTTCCTCAGTTGGCAGAGCAACGGTGCTGTTTAGCTCCACGGTGTAGGTTCCCTCAACCACGGAATCGTTTACGGCATAGTCGCTGTCCGACTCGCCCTTGTAGAAGTTATGTACTCCGGCGGACTTGAGGTTGTGTATGCCTTCGCTGTCGTACCTGCTTATTTCCACTCTGTCGTCGTAGATCTCAAAGACTGACATGGTAAGAGCGTCATCCGCGCCGTTATGGTTATCATAGTAGCCGACAAAGCCTGCGTTCATGTATGTAAAGGCAAGCTTTTCCTCATCGAATACAAATTTTGAGGACTGTGCGATGTTGATGCTGTCACCATTATGCAGGAATACGGCAGAGCCTCCAAGGTAATCATCCCAGCCGTTTGAGTGGTCGTGACCGTAGAGGTAAATAATATTGAGCCCTGCCTCGGCGTATTTGTTAACGACATCAAAAATGAGATCCGCGTACATCGCGTCGCCGTCAAGCCTTGTCCTGAGGTTGTAGTGGAGCGGCAGGTGCGAAACTATGAATATCGGCTGAGTGAACTGCTCGGAAGCCTTTTTGCTAAGGTAATCCTCAAGCCCGGCTGCCGTCCCAGAAATTATCTCCTGCGCAGTCTTCCCGGAGTAGGATTCGGAATAGCCGGGATTTGACGCCCACATATAGTCGTCCTCGTTTATAGCGTAAACCCCGTATCCGCCGTCCTCGGGATCGTTATCGCCGCTTTCAGAGAGCCCGTCGGCTGAGTATACATCGTGATTTCCTGATGTGTATACCATATGCTTGATATCAGGGTACACCTGCTCTATGGTATTCGAGAGAGACGATACGCCGTCTACCGTAGTTTCCTCGCCAATGTATATCGACATATCGTAGTCATAGTCTCCGGCGCAGATAAAGCCGTCTGCTTCAGGGTGGCTTTCTTTGATTTGTGAGAGTATCGAGATAACTGTATTTGCTCCTTCTTCGCTTCCTCCCGGGTTCTGGAAGTCGGAGCATGCTATGACGGTTATAGGCTCCTGCTCAGACTGCTGCTCAACTTCAAGCTGCTCGCCGTCATTTAGCTGAGTTTGGTCGATATTGCCTGGATTGTCCTGCGAGCATCCGATCATTGACAACGCCATAATTATGCACAGACCGACTGTCAGCCATTTATTTAAAGGAATTCTTTTTTTCATACGTTACCTCTCTCCTATGTAAATTTAGTTGAATTATATCACATAATACTTGAGATAACAATAAGAAAAGTAAAAAACTTTAATATTTTAAACGGCAAAAGCAGGGAATCTTAGACTATTTTTCCACAAAGCTGGACGCCTCCGCGTCGGCGATACTCAAAGCCAGCGCGAGCGGGTACATTCTTAATGCGTTTCCTATAAGCTTGACATTTTCCTCGCCTGAGAAGCCCATGTGCCAGCGTATAGCCATCGCTTCCTCTCGGGTAAGGCGCATGAAGCCGCTCACGATATATACTGATTTTTCCCCATGACCGTAGGGCAGGGTATCGTTGTAATCGTAATATGGAACCTTTTCCCACTGACCTGTCTTGTCATTTTTTACATTTCTTGTACTGACGGTATAGGTGTTTATCTTACATATATCGTGCAGAAGAGCTGAGATAGCGATGCTTTCATCGCTGAAGCTGAGCTGAAACTGTTCGATTGCTCTCTGGGACGAGGCGTAGGACTTGAGGCAGTCGTATACATTTAGGCTGTGCTCGCAAAGCCCGCCCTCATAGGAGCAATGAAACTTTGTTGATGCCGGTGCGGTAAAAAAGTCGCAGTTTTTAGACTGGAGATATTCAAGCAGCTTGTCTGCACCCTCGCGATTGATGTTTTCGCGGTATATTTTTATAAATCTTTCCTTGGATTCGCGTGCTTTATCACTCATGGCTTGATTGTCTGCCGCCGCTGTGGCGGTCTTCCTTTCAATGACTTGTATACGTATGAGCTGGTATATGTATACTGTACATAGATTGTAGCACATAATTTGCGTGTATGCAAACGCTGCTTTTTAAAATGCCTTAGCGCCGGCAAATCGTAACCGATATGTAATCTTAAAATTTGGCACTAATCCTTGCTTTATTTACCGAAAGGTGATATAATACGATTATATGTTGGGTTACTATATCCATAACATTTGCACGCATTTTCAGATCAGTACCGAAACCGAAAGGGGACGCACAGAATGCCAAAAAGCATGACCGGCTACGGACGGGCAAGAATTGTATTCGATTCTCGGGAAATAACCGTTGAGATAAAGTCGGTTAATCATAAATTCTTTGAGTTTTCATCCCGTGTGCCGAGGCAATATGGCTTCATAGAGGACAAGCTCAAGACGCTTGTTTCGGAGTTCGTCACACGCGGCAAGGTTGAGATGTATGTTTCCATAGTGACAAATGACGGCTCGGATGTCAGCGTTGAGGTCAACGCCTCGCTCGCGGAAAGCTATGTGAGCGCACTGAGACATGCTAACGCGACTATCGGGCTTTTGGATGATGTGACGCTGTCCTCTCTTTTCAGAATACCTGACGTTTTTACCGTTACCAAGCAGGACGTTGATGAATCTGAGCTGTGGGATGAGGTCGGTAAGACCGCAAAAGCTGCTCTTGAGAGCTTTTTGTCGATGAGAAGCGCGGAGGGCGGAAGACTAAAATCAGACATTTTGACTAAGCTTGATTACATAGAAGGCGTAGTCGCCGCGATAGAAGAGCGTTCGCCCTTGATTACCGAGGAATACAGACAGCGTCTGTATAACAGGCTTGCCGAGCTTTTGGGGGATAAGAATATCGACGAGTCAAGGATACTGACCGAGGCGGCCATATTTGCCGACAAGACCGCCACAGATGAGGAAACTGTACGCCTCAAAAGCCATGTCCAGAGCTTCAGGGAGCTTTTGGAGCTTGACGAGCCGATAGGAAAGAAGCTTGACTTTCTTGTGCAGGAGATGAACCGCGAGATTAACACTACGGGGTCAAAGTGCTCAGATTTGGCAGTCACCAAGATGGTGGTGGATTTAAAGAGCACTGTGGAAAAAATAAGGGAGCAGATTCAGAATATCGAATAGACGTGGTTGTGTTATGGAAAATAAAGGCTCTATGATAAATATTGGATACTCGTGCTATGTATCCTCAGACAAAATCGTGGCTATAGCCTCTCCGGATTCCTCACCAATAAAGAGGATAGTGCAGGAGGCAAGGGACAAGGGCTCGTTAATCGACTGCACATATGGCAAAAAGACAAAGTCGGTCATAGTCACGGTGAGCGACCATGTTATATTGTCATCGAGGTCGTCGGAATATATTCTGGGAATGAACGGAGAGGAAGAAGCAGATGAATAAGGGTGTGCTTTATGTACTGTCTGCGCCGTCCGGCTGCGGGAAGGGTACGGTACTCAAGGAAATTTTTGCGCGAAACAACAATATATATTATTCCGTATCGGCGACAACGAGAAGCCCCAGAGAGGGCGAGACTGACGGAGTAAATTACTTTTTTGTCTCGAAGGAAAAATTTGAGGAGCTCATAGCTTCCGGCGGAATGCTTGAGCACGCGCAGTTTTGCGGAAACTATTACGGAACTCCTAAGAAAAAGGTGATGGATGAGCTGGAAAGCGGCAGGGACGTGATACTTGAGATCGAGACCGCCGGCGCCATGAAGGTCAAGGCGGCGTATCCTCAGGCTGTGCTGATTTTCATGCTTCCGCCCTCGCTTGCCACACTCAAAAAGAGACTGACCGGCAGAGGCACCGACTCAGAGGAAGTAATAGCAAAGCGAATATCCGAGGCTGAGCGTGAGATAAACATGTCGTACAAATATGACTATGTATTTGTCAACGATGATCTGAGCGACGCGGTAAGCTCACTTGAAATGATAATGAAATCCGCAAAATATCTTGTAAATCAGAATGACGATCTTATAAAAGGAGTGCTTCAAAAATGTTAAGACCTTCAAGCTCACAGATTCTTAAGAACGGCGAAAGCGTGTATTCTCTTGTAATAGCTGTTGCAAAGCGCGCGAGAGACATAATAGACACCGCGTATGAAAACAAGGAAATAATTGAGAGAAAGCCGGTTGCCGTCGCGGTCGAGGAGTTTGCAAGCGGCAAATGCAGGCTTGTCGAGGATCCTTCACTTCGCAATAAGTAAGAGGCAAAATATATTTTCGGAACGGGGGAGTATAGGACGTGAGCATACATGCGGCAAAGGTAGTTATATCCGACGCCTCATACGGCTACGATTCCGAGTACACCTACCGTTATCCGGACATTTTATGCGGAGTATTAAAGCGCGGTATGCGGGTGCTGGTTCCGTTCGGCAGAGGAAACTCCAAGAGAATTGGACTGGTGACAAAAGTATACGAGCGCGAGTCTGACGAGAAGATAAAGCCTCTCATTAGCCTTATTGATCATGAACCGATACTGAACGACGAGCTCATGGAGCTTGTATTTTGGCTTAAGGACAGGACATTTTGCACCTACTTCGAGGCATTTCGGGCAATCGTTCCGGGCGGCTACTCAGTTGTGAGAAGAAGCGTATATTCGCTTGCAAATCATAAGCCGGACGTCGAGCTCAGCGATGAGGAAGAGAGCCTTTACGGAATGCTTTCCGGCGTCGCTACGAAAAAGGAGTTCGACTCTATTCTTGAGAGCTATCTGAGCCGAGAAAAGCAAGCGCTGGTGGATTCGCTTGTCGAAAAGGGAGTCCTTGAGCTAACAGATGAGTTCAAAAGGCGGGTCGGAGACGAAACGGTGAGAATGATTCGCCTTTCCCCCGGCTTGTTGGACGCGGCTCAGGGTTCGTATACCAAAAAGCAGCGGCTTGTCATAGATTTTCTAATCGAAAACGAGTCCGCTTCGATAAAAGAAGCCTGCTACTACTTGAGCGTTACACCGACCATCATTTCAAATATGATTAAAAAGGGTATGCTTGAGGAATACCGCTATGAGATGCTCAGAACCCCAGCAGCCTCAGAGTATCTCTCGGAAGCTGCCAAAGCTGCGCAAGACCCGGTGCTTTCCGGTGAGCAGCAGGAGGCTTATGACGGGATAAAGCGGCTGATGGACGAAGGCAAGCCTGCGGGAGCGCTTTTGCACGGTGTGACCGGAAGCGGAAAGACCTCGGTATTTATCAGTCTCATCCGCTATGCGGTGAGCATGGGCAAATCGGCGATGCTGCTTGTTCCGGAGATATCGCTCACACCGCAGATGGTGTCAAAATTCAGGCTTCACTTCGGCGACACTGTGGCGGTGATTCATTCCGGGCTTTCTTTAGGACAGCGCATGGACGAATTTAAACGCATTAAGCGCGGTCAGGCGAGAATCGTAATAGGCACAAGAAGCGCGGTTTTTGCGCCTCTTTCCGATATAGGGATAATAATAATGGACGAGGAGGGGGAGTCTACATATAAATCAGACGCCGCTCCGAGATATAACGCCAGAGATGTGGCGATAAAGAGGTGCGGCAGTCATAGCTGTGTGTTCCTGATGGCGTCCGCAACTCCGTCTCTTGAGACGTATTACTACGCGAAAAACGGACGGTACAGCCTTTTTGAGCTTAAGCACAGATACGGCGACACAAAGCTTCCAAAGGTAGTGGTCGCGGATATGATAACCGAGGCCGAAAACGGAAACAGCGGGGTACTGTGCTCTGATATGGTTAGGCGGATAAGCGAGGAGATAAAAAGAGGCAAGCAGTCGATACTACTTTTGAATCGCCGCGGGTACAATACCCACGCCACCTGCCTTAGCTGTCACTCGGCGATAAAGTGCCCAAAGTGCCTGATACCGCTTACCTATCATAAGTCGAACGGCAAGCTTATGTGTCACTATTGCGGATATTTTGCAAGCTTTGACGGCAGGTGTCCTGAGTGCGGAGGGGAGAATGTAAAGCTTACAGGTTTAGGGACTCAGCTTTTGGAAGAGGAGCTCGGCTCGGAGTTTTCGGGTGCCAGGATACTCAGAATGGACGCCGATACGACATATTCAAGATATGCTTATGAGCAGAAGTTTTCTGACTTTGCAGCCGGAAAATATGATATCATGGTCGGAACGCAGATGATAGCAAAGGGGCTCGACTTTCCGAACGTCACAACCGTCGGGGTCATATCGCTCGACAATTCGCTGTTTGCGGGAGATTACCGCAGCTATGAGAGGACCTTTTCGCTTTTGACGCAGGTTGTCGGAAGAGGAGGAAGAGGGGATGACGAGGCTGTGGCGTATATACAGACATATGTACCGGAGCATCATATAATAGAGCTTGCCTCAAGGCAGGACTATGTCGGCTTTTACGAGCAGGAAATAGCTCTAAGGCGCGAGCTTATATATCCTCCGTTTTGCGACATATGCTCGGTTTATTTTAATTCATCGCTCGAGTCGGACGCAATAAGGGCGGCAAATAGATTTGTTGATTTGATGCGCTCTGAGCTATCCGGTATAGACGACAAGTTCCCGCTGAGGGTTCTGGGACCTGCGAAATCTGGCTACGGCAGGATTAACAACCGGTACAAGTACGCTCTAACCGTCAAGTGCAGAGTGTCGCAGAAATTCAGGTCTTTCATGTCAAAGCTTTTGGTAGAAGCATCAAGGCTTCGTGAATTTTCAAATGTAAGAGTTTACGCGGATATTAACGGCGATTAGAAAGTATAATATAGTGTTTCGGAAAGGAAGTTTAAATTTAAAATGGCTTTAAGGAAGATTGTTAAGGACGGAGATCCGATACTGCTCAAAAAGTGCAAGCCGGTAGAAAAATTTGACTCAAGGCTTCATCAGCTTCTTGACGACATGAAGGAGACCATGTACGCAGCGGACGGCTTGGGATTAGCCGCTCCTCAGGTTGGAATAATCAGACGCGCCGTGGTAATTGACGTCGGAGAGGGTTTAATAGAACTCATAAATCCCGAGATAACCTTTGAGTCGGAGGAAACCCAGTACGGAACAGAAGGATGCTTGTCCTACCCGGAGCTGTACGGCTATGTGACAAGACCGAAGACTGTGCGCTTCAAGGCTCAGGACAGAAGCGGAAACTGGTATGAAAAAGAGGTCAGCGACCTTTTTGCAAGGTGCGTTTGCCATGAGCTCAATCACCTCGACGGCATTACGCTGCCCGAGAAGATCGAAGCACCGTATGAGGAAGAAGAGGAATAACGAAAAAGGATTGATTGACTGATGAAAATCGTTTTTATGGGTACTCCGGACTTCGCCATACCATCGCTGCGTAGCCTTGTTGATGCGGGACACGAGGTCGTCGCAGTATTTACCCAGACGGATAAGCCTAAGGGCAGGGGCAATAAGATATCCTTCACTCCTGTAAAGGAGTTTGCCTTGGCACATAACATTCCGATATATCAGCCTCAGTCGCTGAAAAAGGAGACTGAGGTTTATACGCCGATTATAAAAGAGCTCAATCCGGATGTAATAGTGGTAGTGGCGTACGGCAAGATACTGCCTAAGGAAGTGCTTGATATTCCGAAGTGCGGCTGCGTCAACGTTCACGGCTCGCTCCTTCCGAAGTACCGTGGCGCGGCTCCTATCCAGTGGACTGTCCTTAACGGAGACAGATTTGGCGGAGTCACCACAATGCTTATGTCAGAGGGCTTGGATACCGGCGATATGATTCTTAAGGAGAGCGTAGAGGTCGGTGAGAACGAGACCTCCTCTGAGCTGTACGAAAGGCTTTCGGAGGTAGGCGCAGAGCTGCTTGTCAAGACGCTTGACGGACTTGAGTCAGGGCAGATAGTTCCGCAAAAGCAGGATGAAAGCTTGGCGTGTTTAGCTCCGATGCTTTCAAAAGATATGTGCCCGATCGATTTTAACATGCCAGCTGAGGAGATTCACCATAGGATTTGCGGGCTTTCCGATTGGCCATGCGCAAGCTGCGTGCTTGACGGGAAGAGGCTTAAGGTATACCGCAGCGAGCTTGTCAAAGCTCATTCAGATAATTCAAAATATACACCCGGAGAGATTGTAAATGCCGATGACTTTACAGTTGCCTGCGGTTCAGGTCTTGTGAGGTTTACCGAGGTTCAGACCGAGGGCTCTCGACGAATGTCAACGGAAGACTACCTCCGCGGTCACCTCATAAAAAAAGGAAGCATACTATTAAAGGAGGTATGATATGTACTGGCTTTTCATGGATTTCAGGTTTTTGTATATACTTTTGCCTGCAATACTGTTAGGTCTTTATGCCCAGTTCAAGGTAAAATCGACATATTCAAAGTACTCAAGGGTAAACAACTCGCGCGGCTGGACTGCTGCGCAGGTAGCAAGGAAGATCCTTGACGATAACGGATTGTACGATGTTCAGATAGCTCACATCAGCGGCAGCCTTACCGATAATTTCAATCCTAAGACGATGACGGTGTCCTTGTCTGACACGGTCTATTCTTCTTCATCGGTAGCGGCGATAGGAGTAGCCGCGCACGAGTGCGGTCACGCCGTTCAGCACGCTGAGCAGTATCTGCCGATAAAAATACGGTCTGCGCTTGTGCCGGTGACGAACTTTGGCTCAAGCATAGGCTTTATCGTTCTTGCGGCGGGTCTTATATTCAGCAACTACTCCATTGCGATGTTCGGAGTGCTTCTGTATTCACTGATGGCTGTTTTTCAGCTTGTAACCCTTCCTGTTGAGTACAACGCCAGCAGCCGGGCTCTGAAAACTCTTGAGCAAAGCCTTATTCTCGATGATGAAGAGGTGGGAATGGCGAAAAAAGTGCTCTCGGCTGCCGCTCTGACTTATGTAGCCGCTTTGGTATCTACGCTCGCAACCATACTCAGGCTCTTGCTCATAGTAAATTCAAGCACGAGGCGAAGAGACTAAATGCAGACTCCGAGAGAAATTTGCATGAAGCTGCTTGCTTCGACTGAGAAAAACGCGAGCTACTCAAACATTGCGCTTGACAGACTCTTGGTAAAGTATCATGATCTAAGGGATGTTGACCGCAGGTTCATCACCGCTCTGTATTACGGCGTTATCGAAAGACGGCTGACGCTCGACGCAGTAATAAAAAAGTATTCCTCGCGTCCTTCTAATAAGCTTTCCGACGCTGTGAGGCAGATACTCAGGATGGGCTTATATCAGCTTTTGTATATGGATAGCGTGCCTGACAGCGCGGCGGTGAACGAAAGCGTAAAGCTCGCAAGCGGGAACAAAAATCCTGCCGTGCCCGGGTTTGTCAACGCTCTTCTTCGCGGCTTTATCCGGGACGGCAAGGTGCTGCCTAAAACAGGTGACAAGCTTACAGACTTGTCGGTTGAATATTCCTGTCCGGAATGGATTATAAAAATGTGGCTTGAGGACTACGGAGAGAGCACAGCGTTGTCAATGCTCCGCTCATCTGTAGGCAGACCTCCGGTCACGGTGAGATTTAATCTTATAAGGCACAGCCGCGAGGATATAATCCACGCCCTTGAGCTCGACGGTGTAAGCTGCGTTATATCGGATAAAATAGAGGGCTGCGCGGAGCTTTTTAACTGCGGTTCGGTGGAAAATCTCGAGGCATACAGGCTGGGAATGATACATGTCCAGGATATATCCTGCCAGATATGCGCCATGGAGCTTGGCGCGAAGCCGGGTGAAACAGTTTTGGATATGTGCTCCGCTCCCGGCGGGAAGGCGTTTACGATAGCTGAGATGATGAACGATTGCGGCAGGGTGTTAGCATATGACCTGCACCAAAACCGCGTTAGGCTTATAGCTGACGGAGCGAAGCGACTGGGACTGAGCTCGGTGGAAGCGGGCGTAAACAATGCAAAGCAGTTTAACGAAGACATTCCCACGGCTGACAGGGTGCTGTGTGATGTTCCATGCTCGGGACTCGGAGTAATAAGGCGTAAGCCGGAGATAAAATATTCCGACCGCGCGGCTATCGGCGGACTTCCCGGGGTTCAATACGATATACTAAGCATGTCGGCTTCCTATGTCAAGGATGGCGGAACGCTTATTTATTCTACCTGCACGTTGAACCGAGCTGAAAACGACTTGATAGCAAAGAGATTCTTAGAGGCGCATCCGGAGTTTGAGCCTGTAAAGCTGGATAACTTTCCTGATTACAAGGTGAGCCTGATTCCTGATGACTTCGGTGGCGACGGCTTCTTTATTTCAAAATTCAGACGAAAAGAGTGATCCATATCAAAGACATACTTTCCCTTGAGCTTAGAGAGCTTGAGGACGCGCTTACAGCCTTAGGCGAGAAAAAATTTCGCGCCCTCCAAGTCTTTGAATGGCTTCACAAAAAGAGGGTCACCTCATTTGACGAGATGACCAATATATCGTCCGTTCTCAGGGACAAGCTTGGCTCTGAGTTTTTCATCGGCAGACTTAAGCCGGTGAGGCAGCTTTGCTCCTTGGTAGATCCAACTAAGAAGTTCTTGTTTGAGCTGAGTGACGGTAACCACATTGAAACGGTTTTGATGAGTTATGAGCACGGTTATTCGCTTTGCGTGTCCACCCAGGTGGGCTGCAAGATGGGCTGCCGGTTTTGCGCATCGACCATTGCGGGATTCAAGCGAAGCCTCGAGCCATCTGAGATATTGTTGCAGCTATACGAAGCGGAAAGAATTTCCGGGGAAAAGGTATCAAGCATAGTCCTCATGGGGATAGGAGAGCCGCTTGACAATTTTGACAATGTCATAAAGTTTTTGAGGATTCTTTCGGACTGCAACGGCACAAATATGAGCCTGAGGCATGTATCGCTGTCAACCTGTGGGTTGGTCGAAAGAATATACGATCTGGCTAAGCTTGATTTTGGACTTACCCTGTCTATTTCTCTGCATGCCGTGACTGATAAAAAGAGAAGCGAGCTTATGCCTGTAAACAAAAAATACGGCATAGATAGGCTGATGACGGCGTGTCGGGACTATTTTGCGCAGACGGGGAGAAGGATCTCCTTTGAGTATGCTCTTATAGACGGCGAAAATGATACGCTTGAGGACGCAAAAGGACTTGCGGGGCTGGTTTCGGGGATGCCCGCGCATGTAAATATTATCCCGGTGAATAAAATAAAAGAGAGGGAGTTTACCTCGAACCGCCGGTCTGCGCACAGGTTCTGTGAGATGCTGAAAGGGCTTGGGGTAAATGCCACGGTAAGAAGGACGCTTGGCTCAGATATTGACGCCGCCTGCGGACAACTGAGGCGAGAGTATGAGATATAAAATAACTAAAGCTTCGG
Source organism: Candidatus Faeciplasma pullistercoris (assembly GCA_018715525.1). GTDB lineage: Bacteria > Bacillota > Clostridia > Oscillospirales > Ruminococcaceae > Faeciplasma > Faeciplasma pullistercoris. The sequence goes on from DVLL01000025.1 coordinate 22,737, forward strand.
AGGTGATACCTTGTTTTTAGCCGGAAAGACTGACATCGGAAAGCTCAGAGATGAAAATCAGGACAGATTCAGAATAAGCATGCTTACCGACGATTCTGCGTTTGCGGTAGTTTGCGATGGTATGGGCGGCGCTGCTGCGGGAGGCGTTGCAAGCGATATAACTGCCAACGCCGTTTATGAGAGGGTTACGCTGACCTTCAGGCAGGAAATGGAGCCAAAAAGCATAAAATCCCTTCTTGTGACGTCCGTTTCAACCGCAAATACCCTTGTATACAATAAAAGCAGGGAGGACAGTATGTGCGAAGGCATGGGTACTACCTGTGTCGCTGCTATTGTACATAACGGCGTATGCTCAATAGCAAGCGTCGGAGACTCCAGAGCGTATCTTTTGAATGAGTCTGGCATATCTCAGATAACATTTGATCACACAATGGTGGAATACCTCCATTCAAAGGGTCTGATCGATGAAGACGGCGCTCAGTACCACAAAATGAAGAACGTGATAACAAGAGCCGTCGGAGTTGAGCCTGAGGTTGAAGCCGATTACTTTGAAATAGACGTTCGGGCAGGAGAGTATTTGCTTATCTGTACAGACGGTTTGACAAATTATCTCAGTGACGAGCTGATATATAATACTGCGTATAGGCAGCCGATAGAGCAGACCGTTGCAGAGCTTGTCGACATGGCAAATTCAAAGGGCGGCAAGGACAACATAACAGCTGTTTTGATTGCAGTCTGAAAGGCGGGAATTTTCGATGCAAAACGACAATTTGATAGGTTTGAAGCTTGACGGAAGGTATGAAATAACCGATAAAATAGGCGTCGGCGGAATGTCCGATGTCTACAGGGGCAGAGATATAATGGAAAACCGCACAGTTGCGGTGAAGGTGCTCAAGCCTGAGTTTGCAAATAACGAGGAGTTCGTAAGGTGCTTTAGGAACGAGTCAAAGGCAATAGCGGTTTTATCTCATCCTAATATAGTCAAGATTTTTGACGTGGGCTATGAGGGCGACCTTCAGTATATAGTCATGGAGTATATCGACGGGGTGACCCTCAAGGACTATATAGAAGAAAACGGTCTTGTAACATGGAGAGAATGCGTCCACTATACAATACAGATTTTGAGGGCGTTGCAGCTTGCGCATGACAGGGGAATAGTCCACAGAGACATCAAGCCTCAGAATGTGATGCGTCTCTCTGACGGAACCATAAAGGTCATGGACTTTGGAATAGCGAGGTTCTCACGTCAGAATGTGAACTCAGCCAATGAAAAGACGATGGGCTCTGTCCACTATGTTTCTCCCGAGCAGGCAAGAGGGGATAAGACGGACGAGCGGAGCGACATCTACTCGGTGGGCGTAATGATGTACGAGATGCTCACCGGAAGAAAGCCATTTGACGGAGAAACGCCTGTTGAGGTCGCCTTGAAGCATATGAATGAGGATCCGGTTCGCCCCTCAGAGTATGTAACCTCCTTGCAAAAGGGTATAGAGGAGATAATTCTTCGAGCGATGGAAAAGGATCCTGACAAGAGATATCAGTCCGCCTCAGAGATGATAATGGATATCGAGGCGTTCAAGCAGGATCAGAACATAACCTTTGGATATCTTGACGAGCCTGTTCAGAGGATAAAGTCCGGCTCAAAGGTGATGTCCAGCCTGATTAACAAGCTAGAAAGCAGACGCCTGTCCGCGAAGAAGAACAAGAAAGAGCAGCCTGTTCCCGTCTATGAGCAGGAGGAATATATAGCAGATGAGGACGGGTATGAAGAGAAAAGGCATAATTACATATTGCCAATTCTCTGTGCGACAACAGTCACGGTTATAATTGTCGCGACTCTGTTTTTGGCAAATGTGATTTTGGGAACATTCCATACTGCTCCGTCCTCCTCAAACGACTATACAATGCCTAATCTTGTCGGTATGAATTACTATGACGCAAGGGCAAGCTATCCTGAGATTCAGCTCGTAGCGTCTGAGGAATTTAATCAGGATTACGCCTCGGGAATAATAGTGGAGCAGGAGAAAGCCGAGGGCAGGATAGTAAAGGTAGGAGATGCCATCAGGGTTGTAGTCAGCAAGGGTACGAGAATGATTACTGTGCCCGATGTTGTGAATTATCACTATAATTCTGCATACGCTGCGCTCACAGGTGAGAACCTCAGCGTTCTGAGAGTTGAGACCGAGAGCGATGATGTGGCGGCAGGATATGTAGTCAGAACCGACCCTGCTGCGCTTGAATCGATAGAAGAGGGCTCTACCGTCAAGGTATATGTCAGCATAGGTCCTTCTACAGAGGATACCACCGTTCCTTATCTTGTCGGATACACAGTCACCGAAGCTGAGGACATGCTTGCTGAAGCATATCTGGAAGCAAAGATACAGTATGTAGAGTCGAGTGAACCTGAGAATACCGTTATTTCTCAGAACATAGCCGAGGGAGAGACGGTTACGAGAAACACGGTAATAACTATCTATGTGTCAGACGGAACCGGAATTGTAGCTGATCCGTTTGAGGATCCTGATGAGGGGCTAGTTATTCCCGGCGAGGACATTCCGGGTATAGACATACCGGATGTGCCTTATGCGCCCACCCAGTCTCAGGTGACAATAGATGTAGAGATACCCGCAAGTGCAAGCAACACCTTCTTCTTTACCGCGTACAACATTGACAAAAATGCTGAGGTCAGCGAGCAGGTGTTTATAGACGCTTCAAGTTATGCAGGAAGCTATCTTCAGATACCGGTATACGGCAGTGGACAGATGACCGTATCCGTAAGCATCAGAAGCCCGAGAACAGGCATGAGGACAGAGCTTGCGGTATATGAGATAGATTTTGATACCGGAACCTACTACTGCACAAACTACTCAAACTTCGCATTCACGATAGTTGATATCAGCGTCGGCTTCTGATATGGCTCTTAGAGGAATGATAATAAGCTCTCTTGGTGAGAGCTATAGGGTAGAGTCAGATGGCGCCGAGTATATCTGCAAGGCGAGAGGGGTTTTTCGCGCAAGGAATATCACGCCTTATTGCGGAGACAATGTGTCGTTCGAGACGTTAGATGACGGAAGCGGCGTGATAACAGACGTTTTTGAGAGAAAAAATGAAATTATCCGTCCGCCTCTGGCAAATCTTGACCAGATAGTGTTTGTTATATCTACATGCGAGCCTGAGCCTAATATTCTGTTGTTAGATAAATTTTTGGCGGTAGCAGAGTACAAGGGAATATCCTCGGTAATCGTTTTCACCAAGACGGACAAATATCCCGCTGATGAGTATCTTAGGATATATAGCGGGATATACCCTGTTTTTTGCGTGGATAACGAGAAAAATGAGGGTACTGAGGCGGTAAGAAATATGATTGCCGGAAAGTTTTCCGCGCTGACAGGAAACTCAGGATCCGGCAAATCGTCGCTTCTGAATAATATTTGCCCGGGAGCAATGATAGAGACCAATGAAATAAGCAGAAAGCTGGGCAGGGGAAAGCACACCACGCGTAGGGTTGATATCTATAAGCTGGACGGCGGCGGTATAGTTGCTGACACACCGGGCTTTTCTACCTTCGAGACCTCAAAGTACGACATAATAATGAAGGCTGATTTGGCAGATTGTTTTCCCGAGTTTTCAGAGTATCTCGGCAAGTGCAGGTTTCAGGACTGCTCGCACACAAAGGAGAGCGGCTGCGCGGTGATAGAGGCTGTCAAGTGCGGAAAAATAAGCACAAGCAGACATGACAGCTATTGCCGAATGTACCGTGAGGCGGAGCAGATAAAGCCATGGCAGCTAAAGCAGAAGCAGTAAAGAAAGCGGAAAAGCTGAACGAGAACTGTTGCATAAGATGAAGTGTTATTGTCCGTGTCGGATTATTGCTTCATGGTGGCGAATTTTCATAAGCCGAATATTATGTATAAAGGGCAGGGGAATCAAAAAATTATTATCAAGCCCTGATTACATATTTGGAGGTAATGAAATGAAGGTAGTAGTCATAAAGCCGGGTAAAATGCTCAGCGGGATACTTCGGCTATTTTTCGGAATAAAGAAGAATCATAGCTGTGATTAGTTTTTAAAAGTGAGAGGGTTTTGAGGCTTTATTTAGTTTAATCTGAAAAGAAAAATACAGAATGTTGTTGCTGGAATGAATTACTTCATTAAAGCAAAGTCCTTGCCGGGCTATGCAAGATGCAAATTGGATTTGCGTCAATTGTTTTAGCCCGGCATGATTTATTCAGATGATTAAGCGAGTGTCACGCAGAATGTTTTTAAAGTGGATCGTGAATATATAATGAATTAAAGCATTGAGCCAACAAAAACTGCAGAAAAATTTCGCTGAAACTACTTGCAAAATAAATAAGTTTGTGGTAGAATATCGAAGCTGAGTGCCGGAGCATAGAGGGTACTTAATTGGTATCTGCTTGCACTATTTTTAGCATTTACTAAATTTACCAAGACAAATTGAGGCGGTCATAACTGGACTATCTCAGAATTGTGTTACCTGTGCCTAAAACTGTATATTTTTACTATGGAGACGTATTGAAGTGGTCGTAACGAGCTTGACTCGAAAATTTTCGAGAAAGTGTCAGTTTTGTCCACCTAAAATCCAGTGTTTCTGCGGGGTCACGCAGTTCGAAAAACCGAATATTTCGCAGTTCTTTCCGTCAGTTCTTTCCAAAAGTTTTTCTTTGCAAAAAATATCAGGAAAATGGCGGGTTGACATATACGGAAGCGTATCGAAGTGGTCATAACGGGCCTGACTCGAAATCATGTTTTCACTTTGGAAGTCCGAACTGCCGAAAAGCCAGTAACCATGCGGGTTTGCGGGCAAGTTCAAATCGTGAATTGGGGTCTGTTCTATCCTGTTGTTCTTCCCAATTTC
>DVLL01000004.1 GCA_018715525.1 Candidatus Faeciplasma pullistercoris
CTTGTGTGTAACCGTATAAAGAGATAAGGCGAACACATTGCGATAAATCCTTTATTTTCAAGGCTTTTGGAGGATTTTATTAAAGCACTGTAACCTCTGTTGAAAGGTCATAATTTACTGATATTCAAATTGTAATTTACCGAGTGCGCCTCGGATTTAAATCTTTGTCCTGAAGTTACTACGCTCCATAAGACACGGTGCCGACATATTCTCCGCCGTCTGTATACTCTTCCTCAGGATAATTTAACGAGACATCAGGCGTCTTACCCATATTTACAAATTCATAATCAACGGTCTCGTTGCCGGTTATCTCTATTCCGGAGACGTTCATGACTATTCCGCACTCAAGATGCATACTGCAAAGCATATCGTCCTCGTCGAAGTCCATGCGCAAGGTCACCCCGTCAAAGCTGACAGACTGATCCTCACCCATGAAGCTTCCGAGCATCTTCGCCGCGTTGTCGCTGTCAAGCTCGACCACGATAGACCTTGTTCCGTCTCCGTTATCCGCTATTTCCAAGCCTTCAAGCATCTCCTCGGTGAGCACCGGTATATCAGAGAAGCTCGAGTCAACAGCGTTCATGCTTTCCTTAAGCTCATCCGAAAGAGAGTACTTTGTTTTAGCGTCAAGATACTCGACATATACGGCGTCCTCTGTGGTGGTAGTCACAATTTCTTCTCCATCAAAGTAAGTGACTATCTTTGAGACATTTCCGCTTTGCTTGATGTTCATGTCTACATCGGTAGACATCTCCTCGCCTAAAAACTCAAAGCTCATGTTCATGTCGCAGTTGACCTCATAGCCGTTCGCCTGCTCTATCGCTTCGGCGGCACTCCGGTATAAGGTATAGGCGTTCTCGGTCTTGCCCAGCTCGCAGCCCGCAAACGAGATAACACACACTGCCGCTACTGCCGCAGCAGCAATCCTGATTCCTGCTTTATAAAACTTCGTCATATCAAATTTGCCCACTTCAATTATGCTTACTCAGCCGCATCGTCATTCGCCTGCTCCTGTGTGTCAGGCGTATTGTCCTCAGGGACATAGCTCTCGTAAGTTGTATCAGAGCCTGCGTTATCAGACTCAAGGAAAGAGCTTACATCGAGTATCGAAGACGCTCCGCCGGTGACCTGAGGAAGCTGCCCGTTCCACTTTTCAATCTTGTTATACTCAACAAGCGTATCGGTGATTGACTCCGCAAGTATTCTGTTGGCCTCCGCCTCGGCTTCCGCCCTTATCTTTAGTGCCTCCGCCTCAGCCTCTGCATTGGTTATCTTAGTCTGCTTCTCAGTCTCAGCCTTTAGAAGCTGCTGCTGAGCGACCTGCTTTTCCTCTATGGCGATTATATAGGCGTCCGAGAAATCAAAATTGATGATATTTACATCGGTTACATAAAGCCCTATATCGTTGAGCTTTTCGTTAAGTCCGACTATGAGTCCCTCGGAAATGAGAGATCTGTTTGTTACGCTTTCCTCTGCTGTATATTCCGCCGCTATCGCCTTAAGCACCTCGTTTACCGCAGGTACTACCAATATGGACTCATAATCCCTTCCGATGTTCTTATAGATGCTGAACGACTTGCTGGTGTCTACCCTGTAATTTATCGCAATAGTGGTTTGTACAGTCTGCAAATCCTTAGAGAACGCCTCGGTGGAGACCTCAAGCTTGGTGATTCTGTTGTCGATCATAGCAACGCTCTGAATAAAGGGTATCTTGGCATGAAGTCCCTCCTGCAAAACGTTTTCCTCAACTCTTCCCAATGTAAGGACAACTCCGGTATGTCCTGCCTGAACGATTGTAAGACTGTTCGCAAGTATAATTATTACGATAATCGCTCCGAGAACAGGGAGTACAACCCTTTTTGATAATAACTTTTTCATAATTTACCTCCTTAAATTACTTTAAAAACCTCTTGATATATTCTATGCCGCCTTTTTTCCTGATAAACTCTATTCCCACTGCCACTGCCACCGTGAGAACCAAAATAACAATCGCCGCCGCCACAGTTCCTCCTGTCGCCTTCGGTGAACTGTCCGTACTTGCCGCTGAAGAATCCTCTGAGCCGGCGGTCACAGAGGCTGATGTCTCTGTGGTCTGGGGCATTGCGGTAGTCTCAGGCGTAGTGGTGACAGCGAGCGTTGTGACCTGTGTTGCGGTGGTGATTGCCTGAGTAGTGGTCGCCGCCGTAGGCTCGGTCGTAGTGGTTGTAGCCTTTGTTGTGGTAACCTTAGTGGTCGTCGTCGCGCGTGTGGTAGTAGTTGCCTCGGTAGTCGTGACTGTCGTGGTATCCTCCTCGTCCTTAACAACTATCTCCTCGTCTTCGTCCTCATCAAGAACTATATCGCCGTTATCCCCGTCATCCAAAACGATGTCGTCGTCATTGCCATTACCGTCAATGTTGCCCTCATCGACATTTATATTCTCTTCCTCTGAAAGATTTATTCCTGCCAAGGACGAGCCGTATACGGTTACAGCGACACCTGAGCTGTTATACGCTTCTTGCGGTATGGCGGTAACTTGCGAGTTCTGAGCCAATGGATTTGTGACAAAGAAAACTATATCCGCAATTTTACCGCTCTGGGCGGTATCAAACCCGGTCGAAAAGCTCAGATTTACAACTCCTGTCGATGGTGTACTATCGCAGTTTGCAAACACACCGGAATTGCTCACTCCCGCAAAAGTCATGGCATTTGAGTCATAGATGAGCTGAACCTCAAGCCTGTTAAGTCCCGGATTAGACTCGATAGAGAGCTGAATAGTGACAAGACCTCCGGAGGCGCTGCCGTTCGCCTGCTCCATTGATAATGTGCCGACCTTGGTCGAGCCAAACGCGAACGCAGGCACGCTCATCACCGTGACGATAATTACGGTCAGAATCGACATTGTCAGCCTTCTTATCATCATAATCCCTTCTTCCTTTAAATTTAATCCTGACATCATCCTAATTCATCTTTCGGCATAAACAGCGCGAAAGCTCCGGGAATGTCCCAAAGAATAATATTAGATTAGCACATAAAACGACATTCTGGCTGTTATGCGGATATTGTACCATATTTGTACGCATATTTCAAGTGGCGGTTTTGCACGTCGAAATAGCCAAAGAGCATACCATAATATTGATTAAAACAAATAAAAATAAAAATTCAGGATTGACATTTTAGCGAAAATAGTCCATACTATATGTATTGATATATCATAATGTTTTGCCCGCGGAGGTGGGTTGGTAATGATTGATATCGAACTGGTTCAACTTAACGCCACACACGAAAGTGATTTTGTTTATGGCTGGAAGAGCGATTTTTGGCTTCTGCTGTTCGTAAAAACCTCGGCATTATTTCATCTGCCGTCAGGAGATGTCGTAGCACCGCCAAACAGCGCTATTTTGTATCCGCCTCATTCGTTTGCATATTATCAGGCGAACAACGGTCCTTATGTAAACGACTATGTCAGGTTCCACACTGATGAAAGCTTTATTCTTGATGAAAACATTCCTATGGAAACACCAGTAGTGCTTCGCTCTCCATATGAGATGGAAAGGCTTTTTGAGCTGCTGTCCATAGAAAATTTCTACAAATTCCCCTACTCTCAACAATCCATATCCATGATAATGAGAATGATGCTTTTAAAGATGAAGGAGTCAATAAACGACACCAGCATGACGGAGCCGCAGCGCGCCCTGATCGACCTGCGCTATGAAATCCAGCTTCATCCCTATTACCAGTGGACCGTGGGATATATGGCAAGTAAGCTCCATGTCAGCGCGGGATACCTTCAGAACATCTACAAAAAACAATTTGGGGTTTCCTGCATGCAGGACGTTGTCGAGAAGAGAATTGACCTTGCAAAAATGCAGCTGATAAACACTAACTTCACTTCACAGAAAATAGCGAATCTCTGCGGCTATCAGAATGTGGAGCATTTTTGCAGGCAGTTTAAGACTGTCACCGGCATGTCGCCATTAGCCTACAGAAAGCAGGCTCAGGCAGAAAAGAAAAAATCAAGCGAAGAACAGTAAAAATATCGGTAATACTTTGCGTCGGGCTCACATCCGCCATCAAATGGGATGTGAGCCCGTTTTTTACTCCTGCGCCGGCAGGTGACAAGACTGTACTTCGGGAATAAAAGCTACGGGCGCCGCCCGCCGACCGCGCTGCGGTCGGCAAAACCGCAGAGCCGTGCCAAAAACCACCGCTTGCCATCTTCAAATACCATATGCGACATCAGTTGATAAAGCTGTGAAGCGGCTCCGCACGGTGCTGCGGTACATGAGCGCGTCCCGCTGTAATGGAAGCGTCGAAAAACAGCGCTGTTCTATGAGCCTTGCGAAAGCCTGTAAATTCCTCTTATCACACCAAGCGGGACGCGCTCACCGGCGGCGCCCAGTTCTTAAGCTCGCAGGCAAAATAAAGAGGGGCGCTCCGCCTCGAAGCTACCCCTGACATCACATTTATTCCCAAAACATTAAACTTTTTCTCATATGAGACCTGACGTCCGTACCGTACACCTTAGCGAGCTCATCACCCTTAAGCACGCTCTCAACACTTCCGTCTGCCATTTTTCTTCCTTCGCTTATAAGCACCGCTCTGTCAAAAAGCATGGGGCAGATATTCAACTCGTGTACCACGCCTATGACTGTTCTCCTTTTATCCTGATTTGACCAGTCCTTGATAAGCTCGACAAGCGCTATCTGATAGGAAATATCGAGGTGGTTCAGCGGCTCGTCGAGAATGAGCAGCTTTGGTTCCTGGGCAAAAGCCCTCGCCAAAAGCACCCTCTGCAGCTGACCGCCGGACAACTCGGTCACCGGCTTATCGCTTATTTCGCTTAGGCCGAGCCTGTCTATGTACTCGCCGGCAGCTTTTCTATCCTCCGTAGTGATACCCAGCCTCCCTTTTGATTTAAGATACCTTCCCATCGCAACGGTGTCGTATACTGTGTAGCCAAACTGCACATAGGAAAGCTGGGAAAACATTGCGACCAGCCCGGAAAGCTCACGTCTGGAGTATTCCCTAAGCTCTTTTCCATATAGTCTTGCGCTCCCCTTATACGGGATTATTCCGGACAGCGTCCTCATAAGAGTTGTTTTACCGCAGCCGTTGGGTCCGAGGATGCAAAGCCGTTCCCCATCCTGCACAAACATATTTATTTCCTTGACTACGTCATTACTGCCGTATCCGCAGCACAGATTGTTTATTTCAAGCACGGCGTCTGCCCCCTCTGCCTGAAAAATAAATGTATGCGAAGAACGGCGCGCCGATAAGGGCGGTGACAGCGCCGACAGGCAGCTCGACAGGTGAAGTCAAGGTTCTTGCGGCGAGATCTGCTATGACCATAAATCCGCCTCCCATGAGCGCAGAAGTCGTGAGAAGATATTTGTGCTTTGGGGAAAAGAGCTTTCGTGCGGCGTGTGGGGCAATAAGATCAACAAAGCCTATCACTCCTGCAAAGGATACCGCCGTGCTTGTCAGTATGGCTGTGAGTATCAAAAGCAGCCACTTGATGCCTTTTACGTTTACTCCTATGCTCATGGCTGACTCGTCAGAAAACGAGAGTATATCCAGCTCTTTGCCAAAAAATAAAATTACAGTAAAGCAGACCGCAAACACTATGAACAGCACTCCTGCCGACTCCCAGCCCTTAGAGCCGAAGGAGCCCATCTGCCAGCGGAGCAGTAAGGTCATTTTGTCTCTTGATGTTCCCGCAATAAAGGTAAACATCGCGGACAAAAACAGGGACAGCACCATTCCGAACAGCACAAGCGTGGTCGAACCTAGATTTCTGTCTGCTCTCGAGGCTATCACTATACATATAACGACAGTCAGTATCCCAAACACAGTTCCCACCAGCGCAAGCGACAGCTGGTGGGCAAAGCTTAGCGAAATGCCGTAAACCGTCACTATCGCCGCGCCGACAGAAGCTCCTGAGGAAACGCCCAGCGTATAGGGCGACGCAAGAGGATTGTGCAGAACCGATTGAGTTATCGCTCCGCCAGCCGACATTCCGGCACCCGTCAAAAACGCCAGAAGTACCCTCGGCAGCCTCATATTCCAGACTATCGAGGCAGTGGCGTCGGTTATGCCTCCGGGCAACCGGAGCCCAAAAAGCTTGGACGCTATTACCGCGGCTGTGTCGCTGAAGCTGACCGCAACGCTTCCGACAGACGCTCCCAAAACTATTACGGCAAAGCATATCGGAACCAGCAGAGCTATTCCGAGTTCTGCCCTTTTGTCCGAAGAGCTACTGGGCGCTTTCATCGGGAATAATCGCCAGTGAGATCTCTTGTATCGCCTTGACTATATTCTGAGAGCCTCTTGATGAGGCGTTTGCGTCGATGCTGTACACCCTGTGATTGACAACCGCATCAATAGCTTCCCAGCCTTCGCGCGAGTATATCTCATTGTAGTCGTAACCGTCATACATAACGTTTGTAAGTATGACCTGCGGATTTGCGGCAAGTATCGACTCCTCGGTATTGGATATCCAGCCCGTCTCCTCGGAATAGATGTTCTCGCCGCCGCATATGGAAATTATCTCGTCAAGATAGGTATTGCTTCCAAACGAGTAAAACCACGGCGCGGCGGAAATCTCAAAGTATACCGACACCTTTTCTCCGCCGAGACTCTCCGCTCTCGTTTTGGCGTCGGCAACTGCCTCGTCAATCGATGAGGTCAACTCTTCAGCCTTGTCCTCCGCTCCGGTGTTTTCCGCTATGAGCTCAATATTATCAATTATTCCCGAAATGCTTTCAGCAGTCGGAATGTACACCACGTTAACCCCGGCATCCGAAAGCGCGCTGTATGGATCTACCGTTCCGTCGGTGCTTGATCCGCTCACAAATACCACGTCCGGCTCAAGGGAGATTATCGTCTCCACGTCAGGGTTAGTATAATCAAGAGTACAGACCTCCGGGTCAACATTGCCGATTCCCAATGAATAACTATCCGCAGCTACTATGCTTTCGGAAAGAAGCAGACCATCAAGAAGCTCAGTAATATCTGCGGCGGTGGAAATCAATCTCAGCTCCTGAGCAACAGCGTCTTGTTCGTCAGCCTCTGTTTGAACTGTAGTCGTGACCGGCTCTGGCGTATCGTCTGCCGGCGTACATGCGGCCATTGAAAGAGTAAACGCCAATAGGATAAATAAAGCTGTGATTCTTATTTTTATCATATATGTATTTCCTTTCCATTAAAAAGTCAATAAAAAACTGCCCCCGGAGGGGACAGAGCGCACACAAACAAGACAGTACCGCAAATTGCGATCCGCCATATCTATGCAACGGTCTCCATCCCCTATTGTCCTGAGGGTCTTCACCACGCAAAGCACTACCGACACCATCAGTGCCATGCGAATTTCAGGCAGGTCTCCCGACTTGGACTCATATGCTTTACGCCTTCCCGCTTTTGGCAGTGACATAATGCAAAGCAAGCATCTTCACGGTGACAGGTTCGTGCGAAAATCTCATCCGCTTCCCTATTAAACCACAGATTAACAGTGATACCTGAATAAGCTGCAAAACTAAATTGTAATAAACCCGGCAGGCTTGGCATAAGCTGTACCATCACCGGAACAAGGGCTGTACGACGGGTTTAGTCAAGCTGAACGCACATCAGCACCGCCAGCATCGCATTAGCGAAGCTGAAATCACATGTTCTTTATCTTTGCAAGACATGCGGGACAAATATGCTTTCCGCCAAACTCAATGATGTCTTCGCCTTCTCCGCAGAAGACGCAAGTATTAGAATATTTTTTTAGGACGATGGATCCGTTGTCGGTAAAAATCTCAAGCGGATCTCTTTCCTTTATATCTAACGACTTGCGCAGCTCCATGGGGATTACGATTCTGCCTAACTCGTCTACTTTCCTTACGATTCCTGTCGACTTCATTTTTAGTTACCTCCATGCTAATATAATACAATAATACTACATTTTTCGCCGTCTGTCAATAATATTTTTGCGAAATATGTCTGCATTTTTGCGGTTTTAAGTGATAGATAATTGAAAAATTACCTTTCTTTTGTGGTTTAATACGTTTATGTGCTAAAACTTAGGTAAATATTTTGCAAATAAATAATTATAAATTCAAATTTTAACATTCCCGGTGATTTACATGATTAACTATATTTTATCATCATTGATAATACTTTCCTGCGGATACGCTTTTTTCTCAGGAGGAATCGACTCGCTGACAAATGCGGTTATAACCAGCGGCAGCTCCGCCGTCAGCCTCATGCTGACCATTTTAGGCAGTATGGCTACCTGGGGAGGGATAATGCGATTAGCTCAGGCGTCCGGGCTCACAGATAAAATCACGCTGCTGATTAAGCCTTTTCTGAAAATCGTGTTCAGGGGGCTGGACAGCAGCTCCAACGCCTTCAAGGCAATTGCCATGAACATAGCTGCAAACATCTTCGGACTTGGCAATGCAGCGACTCCATTAGGAATAGAAGCAATGCGTGCGCTCGAAAAAGAGGAAAACTGCGGAAAAGTCGCGAGCAGAAATATGCTTCTTCTGACGGTATTCAACACCTCATCAATAGAGATAATCCCCACTACTGTGGCAGCGCTGAGGCTGGCTCACGGAAGCAATTCCCCACTGGATATACTCCCTTGTGTTCTTCTTGTATCAGTCGCTTCCTTGACTGTGAGCATCCTATGCGTGTACATATTCGATACAAAGAACAGCGCAAGACAAAAAACAAGGAGTGACCAAAGTTGAAGTTTTCGAGTTTAGTTATACCGCTGTTTGTGCTTATAATATTCGTATACTGCCTATATAAAAAGGTTGATATTTTCGGGGAGTTCGTAAAGGGAGCAAAGGACAACATTCTTGTCGGTTTTGACATACTTCCTTCGCTGGTAGCACTTATGCTTGCGGTGGAAATGTTCAAGGCAAGCGGCGCCATGACCGCCATTACAGAGCTTATCTCACCACTGACAGAAAAAATAGGACTTCCCGGCGAGTGCGTCCCGTTAGCGCTGATGCGACCGGTATCCGGAAGCGGAGCGCTCTCTATTTTGGAGGGAATACTTGAAAGCCACAGTCCTGACAGCTATATAGGAAGAGTTGCAAGCGTTCTGCTGGGCTCGACCGAGACAACCTTTTACACAATAGCCGTCTATTTCGGGGCAACTAAGGTAAGAAAGACCCGCCATGCCCTGCCGTCTGCCCTCGCCGGAGACTTTACCGCATTTATCCTCTCTGCGCTGAGCGTGCGGCTCTTGCTGGGAAGCTGAAAAATTTATCTTTCAGTTATCCTCTCAATGGAAACCGCCCTGCCGCTCTTCTCATCAAACTCAACGACTACCGCGTTTATAAAGCAGGGAGTATCCGCCTCGACGAATCTCACAGGATAGCAGAGCCTCTGCTTTTCAATAGCCAGCTCCTTCTTTACCCCGAGCACCGATTCCTCAGGACCGGTCATACCCACATCGGTTATATACGCAGTGTGTCCGCCTATCATCTGCTCGTCGGCGGTTTGGACATGAGTATGAGTGCCCAAAACCGCGGTTACCTTTCCCGCAAGGTAATAGCCCATCGCCTTTTTCTCCGCAGTCGCCTCAGCGTGAAAGTCAACGAAAATGTTAGGGGTGTCAAGTTTGGGAAGGATATCATCCATCTCAAAAAACGGGTTCTTCAAAGGATTCATGTAGACCACGCCCATAAGGTTTACCACCGCAACACGATACCTGCCCTTGTCTATCACGTACACTCCTTTTCCGGGAACTCCCTCAGGATAGTTCGCAGGGCGAATAAGGTGAGGGACAGAATCAAACATTTCCACGCATTCCCGCCTCTTGAAAGCGTGATTGCCTGTGGTTATAACGTCCGCGCCAAGCATAGTCAGGCTGTTGCAGGACTGGCGTGTAATTCCGTTTCCCACCGCCGAGTTCTCTCCGTTTACCACCGTGATATCTACCGAGTATTTCTTCTTTATCGAGAATATCCTCTCGGCAAGAAAATCGCACCCTGCCGCAGACACCACATCACCGACAAACAGCAATTTCATTTTTTCACCGCCTCACTCTTCATCGCCTTCGATGCCGGAAGCATTCGCATTCCTGTAGCCCCAGCCGTTTATACCCGCACGCCTCATGGCTCCGAACAGCCGGTCGGTAAAGCCCTTGTCCTCATACTCGCGCTGCCTGAGAAATTCCTTCATTTCTTCTCGCTTTGTGACACCGTCAGCAGGGCAAACAGACTTTACCACCTCTATATTATTCCTCCTTATGGCGCTCTTTATAGCGCTTTCGGGGGCAAATACAAGCGGTCTTATCAGCCACAGATCCTTTCTCGAAAGATAGCTCTTAGGCGAGAAGCAGCCGATTCTCCCCTCTATAAAAAGGTTCATCATGAAGGTCTCGACGGCGTCGTTGTAATGATGACCGAGCGCGACCTTATTGCAGCCTGCTTTCTTAGCGGCGTCATGCAGCGCTCCTCTTCTCATCCTTGCGCATAGCGAGCACGGATGCTCCTCGCGGCGTATGTCAAAGACTATCTCTCCGATTCTGGTTCTCTCGAGTATGTACTCTATGCCGTTCTCCTCGCAGAGCCGTGCAACCGCAGAGTAGTCTCCCTCGACGCCTCCAAACATAGGATCCAAGGTGACGGCTGTCAGCCCGTAGTCTATTCCTATAAATTTCCTAAGACCTATCAGTCCGAGCAAAAGCGCCAAGCTATCCTTTCCGCCGGACACGCCTACCGCTATTTTGTCACCGTCCTGAATAAGGTCAAACTCCTGTATTGCTTTTCGCATATACCCGAGTATCTTCTGCAAATGCTATCACCTCAAAAAATAATTCTGTCGCCGCCGGAACGCCAAAAGCATCTGACGTTCCCCCGGCTTAATATTACTTATATACATGACCGTATACTTTGAACGCATAAAACCCTTATAAAGTGAAATAAGAGAGACCATAAAGGACTCTCTTATTTCACCATTTACTTGGAACATTATATTATGAAGATAGCTAAATTATAAGACACCACAGGCAACTCAATACAGCTCCGCAGTACACTTACATTATACACCATTCGGTAAAAAAGTAAACCGTCAATTTGTATGAATTTAATTTAACAATTCCTCAAGCGATGCCCTTTATTCTACAAAATATGCAGATAAATGCAAGTTTTACGAGCCCTACTCTAAAAATCGGGATATTTCATGCAAAATCGCAAATATCCGCACCCTTTGCCAAACGAGGTGAGTCTTAATAGACCCACCTCATTGTCTTTTGTTTACGATTAGCCGAGACGAGCCTCGAGACCCTCAAGCTCAAGCTCAAGCTCCTTGGGAAGCTTGTCGCCGAACTTAGCGTAGAACTCGTGGATTCCCTTAGCGTCTTCCTTCCAGAGATCCTTGTCAACAGAGAGGAGTCCCTTGACAGTTTCGGTTGTGACATCCTCAAGACCCTCGACATTGATATCCTCAGGCTTAGGCTCATATCCGATAGGAGTCTCAACAGCGTCAACCGCATCCTCGCAGCGCTTGATGATCCAATCGAGAACTCTCATGTTGTCGCCGAAGCCGGGCCAGATGAAGTTGCCGTCGTCGTCGGTTCTGAACCAGTTTACGTTGAAGATCTTAGGAGCCTTGTCGCCAAGTACCTTGCCCATTTCGAGCCAGTGTGCCCAGTAATCGCCCATGTTGTAGCCGCAGAACGGAAGCATAGCCATAGGATCTCTTCTTACTACGCCTACAGCGCCGGCTGCAGCGGCGGTAGTCTCGGAGGCCATGATAGAACCTACGAATGTACCATGCTGCCAGTTGAAGGACTGGTATACCAGCGGAGCGGTCTTAGCGCGTCTTCCGCCGAAGATGATCGCGGATACCGGAACGCCCTTGGGGTTGTTGAACTCAGGAGAGATGCAGGGGCAGTTGACGGCGGGAGCGGTGAATCTGGAGTTGGGGTGAGCGAGCTTGTTGCCTGCTGCGATATACTCGGGACCGTTTACCTTTGTGCCCTTCCACTCGGTAGCATTCACAGGAGGATTATTGTCGAGCTTCTCCCACCAAACAGTCATATCGTCGTTGTTGATGGCAACATTGGTGAAAATAGTGTTCTTTCTGGTGGAGGCAAGAGCATTATAGTTCGACTTTTCGTTTGTTCCGGGAGCAACGCCGAAGAAGCCGTTCTCCGGGTTGATAGCGTAAAGTCTTCCGTCCTCGCCCGGCTTGAGCCAAGCGATATCATCGCCGACAGTCCAAACCTTGTAGCCCTTCTTGGTGTAAACCTCCGGGGGAATGAGCATAGCCAGGTTGGTCTTTCCGCACGCAGAGGGGAATGCCGCGCATACATACTTGACCTCGCCGTTGGGCTTCTCTATTCCGAGGATGAGCATGTGCTCAGCCATCCAGCCCTCATTCTTGCCCTGATAAGAGGCGATTCTGAGAGCGAAGCACTTCTTGCCGAGAAGAACATTTCCGCCGTATGCGGAGTTTATGGACCAGATAGTGTTGTCCTCGGGGAACTGAACGATGTATCTGTTCTCGGGGTCAACATTTGCCTTGGAGTGAAGTCCTCTTACAAAGTCGTTGGAGGTGTCTCCGAGGTTCTCAAACGCCTGCTCGCCCATTCTGGTCATGATAGCCATGTTAAGTACTACATATATCGAGTCGGTAACCTCAACGCCGACCTTTGCCAGAGGAGAACCGATAGGTCCCATGGAGTAAGGAATAACATACATTGTTCTTCCCTTCATGACGCCGTCGTACATGGGGGTAAGCTTTGCGTACATCTCCTTGGGGTCGCACCAGTTGTTGGTCGGTCCTGCGTCTTCCTTCTTAGAGGTGCAGATGAAGGTTCTGTCCTCAACACGGGCAACATCGTTGGGAAGAGTTCTGTGATAAAGGCATCCGGGAAGCTTCTCCTGGTTGAGCTTGATCATCTCGCCGGTAGAGCAAGCCTCCTCACGAAGAGCGTTGAGCTGCTCCTCGCTTCCGTCAATCCAGACAACCTTGTCCGGCTTGGTGAGTGCGATCATCTCGTCGACCCACTTATTTACGTTTGGGTTCTTGGTGAGTGAAGCCATTATATTTATCTCCTTTTCAAAAGTTTTTCGTCTTCTATGGGAGCCCTTCGCGGCGGCAGAACCGGCGGAACAATCTCCCGTGAAAAATCGGCATAACACAAAATCCAATTCTTCCTCGTTTACAATGATACACACAATCCGTCAAGATGTCAAGTGAACCGCCCTAAATTTTCACACAATTTTCAGAAATAAAAAAGGGCTTGACATGAATAAAATGCCAAATCGAGCGTTTTGAGTCCGGTTATAATAAATCAATTTGCAGGTTGTTAAAAATCATTGTTATGAGTGCTTGTATCGGTTATTATGTGAGTATAATTACAAACAAAAAGGAGACTTCGCTATGGGAAAGATCACATTTATAAATAACTCAAGCATCCTCTTTGAGCGCAGGGATGAAACCATGCTCATTGAGCCTTACGGATTAAACTGCATCCGTGTCAGAGCTTCAAAGAACGCTAAGCTTTCTGACGAAAAGTGGACTCTTTTAGACGCCAAGGACAACTCTAAGCCCGAGCTGTCCGGAGACGACAAGCACGCTACCCTCACCAACGGCGACATCTCGGTAAGAGTGTCCACCACCAACGACTGGGGCGGAGAACTCGCCTTCTTCCGCAAGGGCAAACAGATACTCTGCACTAAAAATTACGGCGACTACTGCATGAGATATCTCCACACAGAGGGCGACAACTACCGCATCAGATTCGCCTTCAACGCCAACGACGGCGAGCACATTTACGGACTCGGTCAGGAGCAGGAGGACGCCTTTGACCGTAAGGGAACATCGACTGAGCTCGTTCACTACAACACGAAGTCTGTAATTCCCGTTTACTATTCCTCACTGGGCTACGGCTTCCTTTGGAACAACCCAGCTCCCGGTAGATGCGAAACCACCCTCAATCACACCATGTGGGTAGCGGACAGCGCTTATCAGGCGGACTTTATAGTATTTGTCGGAGACACCCCAAAGGACGTCATGACAACCTACGCCGATCTTACAGGCTACAGCCCCATGATGCCCAAGTGGGCTGCCGGCTTCTGGCAGTGCAAGTGCCGCTACGAATCTCAGGACATACTTCTGAACGTAGCAAGAGAGTACAAGCGCCGCGGCATCCCGATAGACGCTATCGTCATCGACTTCTTCCACTGGACAGAGCAGGGCGACCTCAAGTTTGACCCCAAATACTGGCCCGACCCGAAAGCCATGTGCGACGAGCTCAAGGAAATGGATATCGAGCCTGTTGTATCCGTCTGGCCGACAATCAGCCCCAAGAGCGAAAACTGGCGTGAAATGAACGACCGCAACATGCTTGTAAGAACTGAAAACGGACAGTATCCCACCTTCGATTTCTTCGGCATGATCACATTCATAGACCCCACCAACCCGGAAACCGCAAAGTTCTACTGGGACAAGGTGAAGAAAAACTACTACAGCTACGGCATAAAGAACTTCTGGCTTGACGAGGCGGAGCCCGAGGTTCATCCCCAGCAGTTCGCCAATCTTAAAATGTACGCCGGGAACGGAGCCCAGACCGCGCTCATCTATCCGTACTATTATAATAAGATCTTCTACGACGGGCTCAAGAGCGAGGGCGAGACCGACATTATCTCCCTCACAAGAGCCGCCTATACCGGAAGCCAGCGAGTAGGCGCGTGCGTTTGGAACGGAGACATCATGTCAAGCTTCTTTGCTCTGAGACAGAGCATTTCAAGCGGCCTTTCGATGGCTATGTGCGGAATCCCGTGGTGGAACAGCGACATCGGCGGCTTCCTCTTCGGAGATACCGAATCAAAGAGCTTCCGCGAGCTCATCGTAAGATGGTTCCAGTTCGGTCTGTTCTGCCCCATAATGAGGCTCCACGGCACCAGACTCAACCAGTCCTACTACGTTGACGAGGCGCCCGACGTTATGGTAAAGGGCGGCGGCTACAACGAAATATGGCATTTCGGCGACGACAACTACCCTGTACTCAAGAAGCTCATCGAGACCCGCGAGAAGATGAGACCATACACTCTGAAGATAGCTAAGGAAGCAGCCGAGAAGGGATATCCGATGATGAGACCCATGTTCTTTGAGTACCCCGACGATAAAAAGTGCTACGAGCTTTGGGATCAGTATATGTTCGGCGGCGACATCCTCTTCGCTCCTATCTACAACGAAGGACAGACAGACCGCGAGGTATACCTGCCCGAGGGCGAGTGGATAAGCGTGCTGGACAAGAAGGAGTACGCAGGCGGACAGACGCTTTCAATGCATGCCGAAGTGAGCGAGTACATCGCATTTGTCAAAAAGGGCAGCGATGTTTTGAATGCGTTCATCTGATATGATCTGCCTTGACATAGCGCAAATGCTCGGTCTGGACGATGAGGTAATCTCCAACGTGGAAAAGCGCTGCGCCGAGATAGATTTCGGAGCCATATCGTCCTCGCAGAACAAGCTTTTCGACCCCCCCGCTGTGGCAGGAGGGATTGCAGGAGCTGTGGGACTACTGCGGCGAGGATCCTTTGGGCATGAAGATTCTCACCATAATGCTTGACTGCCTTGTGAAAACGCATGAAAGATATAAAGTCTTAGGGATACCAAATAAAATATTTATTGACACGATGGGCTTTATCCCCCGCTTTATTTCCAGCCACAAGGCTGCTCACGGAGTAAGCGCTTTCGTGTGGTCATGGTGGTTACCAAGAGAGATATCCATGAACGAATTCAGGGTCGGCGAGTACGAATATGAATTCTGGATGGATAACGGAGTTAAGAAGCTCAACCT
>DVLL01000005.1 GCA_018715525.1 Candidatus Faeciplasma pullistercoris
GACAGCCTAATTATCTTACCACAGCTCCGTGGCTTTGTCAAGCATTTTTTCGGATTTTTTTCGCTTCCGTCTTAATGCCCGCTACCGGATTCCCCTGCGGTTTCATCAATCCTTCCGCTCTATCCTCCGCCTCTCCCTCGAGACAGCTTGCTTAGCATACACCTTCCTATACCCTTTTGTCAAGCCCTTTTTGCATTTTTGGGGGTTGTGCCAATTCAGGCTTTTTCTTTTAAGCCTGTATATGGGCAATTTGCAAAAAATATACCGCTTTTTGTCGCCGGTCAGGAGATACATTATCAGTTTACCCAAAATATGACATGAATTATACCACGCGGGCAAGAAATACTAATACCGCCAATAAGTATGAAAGGATGACAAGCATGAGCTCATCAAAAAGGCTGACTCTTTATTATATGCTGCTGATACTAATTATATGTATTTGCGCGGCTTTTGTTCTCAAGAACAGCGCTTACCTTAATTTCGGTGAGAGCGAGGCTCTTTCAAAGCTTGGCTCTCAGGGCAAGGAGGTCACCGCCATTCAGGAGGCTCTTCGCGACAGAGGACTCTTCAGCGGAGAGGCTACCGGCTACTACGGCACGAAGACCCAGACCGCTGTCCGCAGATTCCAGCAGCAAAAGGGTCTTGCTGTAGACGGAATAGCGGGTCCGCAGACCCTTGGCGCTCTCGGAATAAGCATCGGTTCTGTTCCGCAGGCGACTGAATCAAATATAAATCTTCTTGCGAGGATCATATCGGCAGAGGCTCGCGGCGAGCCCTACGCCGGTCAGGTCGCCGTAGGCGCAGTCGTGCTCAACCGAGTCGAGCACCCCTCGTTCCCCGACACCATTGAGGGCGTTATATACCAAAACGGAGCGTTCTCCGCAATAAACGACGGACAGTTCTGGGAGCCGATAGAAGCGTCTTGCTACAACGCGGCGCGCGACGCCCTCAACGGCTGGGATCCCTCCGGCGGAGCGATCTACTACTACAACCCCGCCAAGACCTCGAACGCTTTTATCACCTCGCGCCCTGTAATTACGCAGATAGGCGATCATCTCTTCTGCTCGTAAGCTTCAATGGCTTTACCATTATATAATTGTAGTTCCCTGCGGGACGGCTTTCTTAAAAAGGAGGCTGTCCCGCTTGTTTTAATTGACCTTTTGACCTGAAAGTAGTATACTCAGCTTGTTATTCGCCTTTTTGAAGGGTATTCTATACAAAAAGTATATTCCGTCAGAGGGCGTCTACCAAATGTATTATACTATTATATATAGAGGGAGCGCAGGAAAGCATATGGAACTTGAAAAAATAGCGAGCTTTAAGGTAGACCACAGAAAATTCGGCGTCGGCATGTACATATCGAGGTTAGACGGCGACATTATCACCTACGACATAAGAATGGTCAAGCCGAACGGAGGAAAATACATTTCAAGCCCATCGCTGCACACCATTGAGCACCTATTTGCAACCTACGCGCGCTCGTCGTCCGAGTCGGAAAGAGTTATATATGTTGGACCGATGGGCTGCCGCACCGGCTTTTATCTTCTTATGAGGGATCCGAGCCCGGCTTCCGACATTGAGCTGGTGAAAGACTGCATGAGGTTTATCAGTAAATTTGAGGGGGATATCCCCGGGGCGACCGAGCCGGAATGCGGAAATTATCTTGAGCACGACCTGACTCAGGCAAGGCGGGATGTGCTTCCTATTCTGAGAGCACTTGAGAGCTGGGACGAAGGAAGGTTGATTTACCCTGCATAAAGGCTGTGAATTTGTTACAAACTGTAACCGGATTTATGAAACCATATGTGACAGTTGTGTGAAAAATCTGCTATGGTACAGAGAAACCCGTACCACATAATATCCGAAAATTCAAGCTAATAATATTCTTGATTTATGCAGGAATCACAAAGTTTTTGCGAAGTCATGAAAAACAGCCCTTTTAATGGTTGATTTTTTATTTTTGTCTGTTATAATAGAGAAGCTTCTTGTAACTGATTTGTAACTATTGCGGCATTTTTCTATGCAGCATTTTGCGATGTCGCGTTTGGCGACGTCATATTTAAGAGATTCGGATATTATACTTGCGAAAGGGGCATTCGATGCTCACACCTCACCTAAAAGCCGGGCTGAAGAAGATGTTCGGTGCGTTATTTAGCTTTCTTCAGTTCTCCGGAAAAACAGTTGCTACAATTATATATGTGATTGCCGCCACTATTTTTGGATTCGTGTTCCGCATGGCGGCTTCGGCGTTCGGTTTTTTGGGACACTGGCTGGCGAACAGATTCAAGCAGCCGCTTCTCGAGGCTTTTTGCTTTGTGATTACGCCCTTTGCCCACGCCATGGGAGCGCTCGCGCACGCTCATATCAAGCTGAAAAAGTCGAAAGGGCTCGGCGTAAAACATACTGCGAACACAATCGGTGAGCTGGGCTGGAATTTTATTCTTGGCCTTGGCAGATTTCTAAGAAAAGCCTTTAACTATGCAGCACCTGCCGCCTGCGTTGCGTTTTTTGTTGCGCTTATCGGTCATGCAAGCGGCCTGCAATATACTATTTCCGTCGAGTACAACGGCAATGACCTCGGAGTAATCAGCAACGAGGCGGAATACAGCAAGGCTCAGGCAATTGTTCAGGAGAAGATAACCTATACCGACAATGACACTGCTATTATCGAGACGCCGATATTCAATGTCCGCATGATGCGGACCGACGACGTCCCGGTCGACACGGACAGCCTGTCCGAGCTCATGATGAACTCCTCTGAGGCCGGAGTAGTAGACGCCTACGGTCTATACATCAACGATTCTCTTGTCGGCGTATACAATGAAGAGGAAGTCGCGAAGATCCAGGCAGCTCTTGACGCAAGGCTTGCCGAAAACTATGACCCCGAGGCGATTGTCACAGAATTTGAAGATAAGATCGACTTTGTCGAGGGCAGATACCTTGAGACAAACCTTGTCAGCGCGGATTTTGCCGTCGAGTATATACTCGGAAGCACGGACGTCGAGGCTTATTATGTTGTTTCAAGCGGAGATTCAGTTTCGCTTATAGCTGATAAGCTCGGCTATACCACGGATGCGCTGATCGCGGAAAATTCTTTCCTTGCGGACGGGGTCCACGCCGGCGACATAGTCACATACCACTACAAGGAGGCAAACCTCCCTGTTCTGACCACACACTACGAGAGCTACGATCAGACCATAGACACAGCCGTTCAATACGTCTATGACAACGACGTTGACCAGTACTGCGAGATACTCAAGCAGCGCGGCTCCGACGGCTACGAGAATGTCACCGCCCTTGTTACCGAAAGAGACGGCAGAGAATCCGACAGAACCGTTGTTTCAAGGTATGTCATCGAAGAGATGGTGCCCAGAATCTATGTCGTAGGAACTCAGCCCAACAGCTTCATTGAGGAAGAGGGCAACGACGTAATCGACTATCTCGGCACCTGCGTATGGCCGGTCGGCGGAGACGGCGGATATATAAGCTCGCTCTACGGCTACCGCAGCTGGGACGATTCAAACCACAAGGGCATTGATATTGCCGCCGACAGAGGCACCGAGATTTACGCGGCGGCGGACGGAGTCGTGTCCTTTGCGGGAACATACTCCTCCTACGGAAAGCTTGTTATAATCGACCACGGCAACGGCTATGAGACCTACTACGCGCATCAGTCCTCTATTCTTGTCGAGGAGGGAGACGTCGTCAAGAAGGGCGATATCATAGGCGAGGTAGGAATGACAGGCTCGGCGTCAGGAAATCACCTCCACTTTGAGCTTAGACGCTACGACAGCAGAATGAATCCTTTCCTCTGCCTTGGCGGAGCTGGCGACCATGCGGTTTGGGAATGATACCTCTTTCGGCTTACATAGTTGAGTAAGTGCCTTGAAAGATGCACCGATAGCTTTTCAGACAGCCTCTTAAAACCGGGGCTGTCTGCTTTTTAGCCCGTGCATGAGCAGACTGGAAAGAGGCAAAAAACTCTCAAAAAATTTCGGACTTGGTATTGACAAGACAGGAGTATGGTGCTATAATGATGAAGCTGTCTGATGAGACAGTCAAATAATTTATGCGGCAGTGCTGGAATAGGCAGACAGGCACGTTTGAGGTGCGTGTGTCAACGACGTGTGGGTTCAAGTCCCACTTGCCGCACCAGAAGATACGCTGATCCCGTTCTTGGGATTCAGCGTTGTTTTTTGCTCACAGCCAATAAGCCTATGATTAAAAGCCAAAATCCGAGCGCGATGTGCGTCCGGATTTTTTCTTTGGGTAACGTTCTCACTACGGCGCAAACAAGCCGCTCGAACAAGTGAGCCTCCGGCGTCATAAAATATATCAAAAACTCAACCGGAGGATTTACGTTCTATGCATTATAAAAACAACTCTGACCTTTGCGGCGGACGCCTTCCGCCATACTGCCGCATATGCTCGGTTCCCGGACCCACGGGACCGACCGGTCCGGCAGGCACTGCCGGTGAAAGAGGAGCTACCGGCGCAACCGGGGCTACAGGGGCAACCGGAGCAACCGGAGCAAGAGGCGCGACAGGGGCAACCGGACCCACGGGAGCAACGGGAGCTACAGGTGCTACCGGGGCGACGGGACCAGCCGGAGCTTCCGGAAGATCGGGAGTGCAGGGTATCACAGGACCTACCGGTGCTACAGGCGCTACCGGAGCCGTTGGAGCAAGAGGCGTGACAGGGGCAATCGGTCCCACGGGAGCCACGGGAGCTACCGGCGCAACCGGGGCTACAGGCGCGACAGGTGAAAGAGGAGCAACCGGCGCAGCAGGAGAAGCGGGCGCTACAGGAGCAACAGGGGCAACAGGAGTAACCGGAGCCACCGGGGCAACAGGGGCTACAGGGGCTACAGGAGCAACCGGAGCTACAGGCGAAGCAGGCGCTACTGGAGCAACGGGAGCAACGGGAGCAACGGGAGCAACGGGAGCAACGGGAGCTACAGGGGCAACCGGCGAGGCAGGAATTTCCGGCGCGACCGGAGCTACGGGTGCTACAGGCGCGACGGGTGCTACCGGAGCCACCGGAGCCACCGGAGGAACGGGTGCGACAGGCGCTGCGGGAGAGGTTCCGGACGATTCCTTTGCCTCATTCGCAAATTATCAAATGCAGCTTGATCCCGGCAGCCTTATCAATCTTTTTTCAGACGTGCCAGACACCACGGGCAACATATCAATGCCCGACCAGACACACATCAATCTTGCGCCTGGCTACTATCTTATAAGCTACGAGGTTTCGGTCGTATTCAGCACGGCTAACTACATGCAGGTGACGCCTTCTTACAACGGCACTGCTCATCTCGAGACGGGCATATACTTCGCCACCCGTACAGACGGCTCAAGCGCCTGCGGCTCAGCCTTCCTGATCCTATACGCCCCCTCCGCCACCCAGTTCTCACTTACCTATTCCGGCTCCGCCTCAGCCAGAGACGGTCAGGTCACAGTCACCATACTGAAGCTCAGAAGAAGCTGAGCTAAGGCAGCAAAAAAGCCGCCGGGTTCGGAGCGTTTTCCGAGCCTGACGGCTTTTTCGCACCTGCGTGCGGCGCTTATTTCTCCCCCGCCCCGGTTCGAGCGCAAAAGGCTGAACACACCTCCGAAAGAGGGCAGCCCGAGCACTTAGGGCTTCTCGCCGTGCATACCTCCCTGCCGAAATTGACCAGCCTATGGCAAAAGTCGCTCGACTTTTCGGGCGGAAGCAGCTCCCTGAGCTCTTTTTCCACCTTATACGGCTCGTCCGAGTCTGTAAGCCCGAGACGCCTGCAAATTCTGATGCAATGCGTGTCGGTGACGACAGCGGGCTGCTTATACACGTCTCCCATGATAAGGTTCGCGGTCTTTCTGCCTATCCCGGGGAGCTTTATCAGCTCGTCGAGCGTCCGGGGAAGCTCCCCGCCGTAGTCTGAAATAAGCATCCTGCTCAGCTCGATTATGCTCTTTGCCTTTGTCCTAAACAGCCCGCAGGGACGTATCACGTCCTCGAGCTCGGCTAAGTCCGCCTCGGCAAATGACTCGAGCGTGGGATATTTCTCAAAAAGCACCTTGGTCACTATGTTTACCCTCGCGTCTGTGCATTGAGCTGACAGCCTGGTGGCTATCAGCAGCTCGTACGGCTTTTTATATTCCAGCGAGCAGGCGGCGTCTGGATACTTCTGTTCCAAAAGCCTCACCGCCTCCGCCGCTTTTTTATTAAGCTCCTCATTCATGTCGCGTCACCCCTCATAATTTGCTCTGCCGCTTATTGTACCATGCCTGAGCTATTCTTTCAAGTATCGGCACATTTACACTTTTTGTGCAAATTGTCTTTATTTTGAGCCGTTATTTTTCCTTTTTTCTATTGCCTTTAGCGTGAAATTATGATATACTTTCATATATGTGTTGGTATGCTCTACAGGCATACCCGCAAAACACAAGGAGGTTAAATAATGGGCAACAAAATAACATCCATTCCCTTTAAGACTACTCCCGAACAGATGGAGGAGCTCATGCAGTTCATAAACGAGAACAAGCATGAAAAGGGCTGCCTTATGCCTATAATGCAGAAGGCGCAGGGAATTTACGGCTATCTTCCCATCGAGGTTCAATCGCTCATCGCTCGTGAGCTCGAAATACCGATGGAAAAGGTTTACGGCGTGGCAACATTCTACGCTCAGTTCACACTCGTGCCAAAGGGCGAGTACAACATCTCGGTATGTCTTGGAACAGCCTGCTATGTAAAGGGCTCAGGCAACATCTTCGACAAGCTCTCCGAAAAGCTGGGCATAGGAGCGGACGAGTGCACTCCCGACGGCAGATTCTCTCTTATCGCCTGCCGCTGCATAGGCGCGTGCGGCTTGGCGCCTGTCATGACGGTAAACGAGGACGTTTACGGACGGCTTACCGTTGACGATATAGACACCATCCTTGCAAAGTACGGTATATAAAAGCTTCTGACGCAGCCGGGAAGGATTCAAACCGATGAAAATTGACAAAATTCAGGAACTGCTTGACGCCAAGGTCTTATGCTGTGAGGAGCTGCTCGGCTCGCATGTGTATTCCGCCTGCGGAAGCGACATGATGAGCGACGTTCTCGCTTATGTAAAGGATCAGGCCGTTTTGCTCACCGGGCTTGTAAACTCTCAGGTGATAAGAACAGCCGAGATGATGGACATGCGGTGTATAGTTTTCGTTCGCTCAAAGATGCCGAACGAGGAAATGATAAGGCTTGCCAAGGAAAGCGGCATAGTTTTGCTCGCGACAAGCAAGAGAATGTACGAAGCCTGCGGAATACTTTACACTAACGGTCTGAAGAAGGATGAGGTTTCGGGATGAGCGAGGCACTCACCTTCCACTATATCGTCGACGGCTCTGATTTTACCTCTGCCGGTCAGGCTTCGGTGCAGGTAAAAAAGAATTTGAGACAGCTTGGAATAAGCCCCGATGTTATCAGAAGAATTTCAATCGCCATGTATGAGGGCGAAATAAACATGGTCATTCACGCCGGCGGCGGAGAAGCCGACGTGTCGGTGACCGAAGACGCGGTTACCATTGTTCTTACCGACCACGGACCGGGAATAAAGGATATCCGGCTCGCCATGCAGGAGGGCTACTCCACCGCGCCGGACAATATCCGTTCTCTCGGCTTCGGAGCAGGCATGGGTCTGCCGAATATGAAAAGATACACCGATAAGATGGAGATCGAGTCAGAGGTCGGAGTGGGTACGACCGTGAGAATGGTGGTAAACCTTTAAGGTAAAGCGATATGAACAAATACGAACATTCTGTTTATCTTGACTCTGAAAAGTGCACGGGTTGCACCACATGTCTTAAGCACTGCCCTACCGAGGCGATACGAATCAAGAATCATCGTGCGGTCATAAACCCCGAAAGATGTATTGATTGCGGCGAATGTATTCGTGTTTGCCCACACAAGGCGAAAAAGGCGGTATGCTCGAGGCTCGACGCCATGGACGGCTTCAAGTGGAAAATAGCGCTCCCCGCTCCCACTCTTTACGGGCAGTTTGACAACTTGGAGGACGTCGATTCCGTTCTGGACGGGCTTTATAAGCTCGGGTTTGACGACGTCTTTGAGGTGTCGGCGGCGGCTGAGCTTGTAAGCGCGTACACAAGGATATATCTTAAAAGCGCAGACGTGAAAAAGCCCGCCATAAGCTCCGCCTGTCCTGTCGTGCTCCGGCTTATCGGACTGAGGTTCCCCTCTCTCAGCGACAATATCATCCACCTGCTCCCTCCCATGGAGGTGGCGGCAAGGCTCGCAAGGCAAAGGGCGCTCAAGGCTCATCCCGAGCTAAGCGAGCGTGACATAGGCGTGTGCTTCATATCCCCCTGCCCCGCCAAGGCGAGCTATGTAAAAAACGGCTTTGCCGACTATAAGAGCGCGGTCGACGCGGTGGTGCCGATAAGCGACGTCTACTTCCAGCTCATAAGCAGGATGACTCGCGACGGCATAGAGCCAAAAAGCCACTCCGGAATGATAGGGATCGGCTGGGCGTCGTCCGGAGGAGAGGCGACGGCGCTGTTCAACAACAGCTATCTCGCCGCCGACGGCATCGACAACGTCATAAGCGTGCTCGACCAGATAGAAAACGGAAACATTCCCCCGCTCGAATTTATCGAGCTGAACGCCTGCACCGGCGGCTGCGTAGGCGGAGTGCTTACAATGCAGAACCCCTTTATAGCAAAGGCGAGGCTGCAAACAATCAGGCGCTACCTTCCCGTCTCACGCAACCAGCTCACAAAAGAGGAGCAGGAGAATCTTCCCGAGTCCTATCTTTTCGACGAGCTTCCCGAATACCGCCCCATATCGCGGCTTTCGGACAGCATGAGCGAAAGCCTGAGGATGATGTCCGAGATACAGTCGATGAAGGACATACTTCCCGGAATAGACTGCGGCTCCTGCGGAGCCCCGAGCTGCCGGGCGTTCGCCGAGGACGTCGTGACCTGCCGAGCGGATATGTCGAGCTGCGTTCTGATGAGAAACAAGGAGCTTGAAGAGCTTCTTCTATTCCATAAGGAGGACGGCTGCGGCGATAGCTGCGCCGACAACAGCAATGACAGTAAATGAGCTTATCGAAAAATCCGGATATAAGCCTGTTTCCCTGCCCGACGGGGAGAGAGAGATAAGCGGCGTGTACATAGGAGACCTTCTAAGCTGGGTGATGGGCAGAGCGAGAGCGGACAACGCCTGGATAACCATAATGTCCAACATAAACATTGTGGCGGTGGCGTCGTTAGCGGACACCTCCTGCATAATCGTAGCGGAGAATGTCGAGCTGCCCGCCGATATAACGGCGACCGCAAAGGCTAAAGGAGTCAACATACTTTCCTCCCCCGACGGCGAATACGAGACGGCATGCCTGCTTCACAGCCTTCTGTGACGGCGGCGAGGAAGCGACACGACGCGAATAATGAATAAATACTATTACGACCTGCACATCCACTCCTGCCTCTCCCCCTGTGCGGACAACGACTCCACTCCCGGCAACATTGCCGGAATGGGAGTGCTCAACGGTCTTGACATCATGGCTCTGACCGACCACAACAGCGCGAAAAACTGTCCGGCTTTTTACAAGGCGGCGAAAAGAAACGGCATCATCCCGATTGCGGGAATGGAGCTTACCACCGCCGAGGATATACATGTCGTCTGCCTCTTTCAGACGCTTGAGGGAGCCATGGAGTTCGACAGGGCTGTGTCGAACCGCAGAATACCGGTGCCCAACCGCCCGGATATCTTCGGAGACCAGCTTATCTGCGACGAAAACGACGAGGTAGTGTCGCGGGAGGAAAATCTTCTGATAAACGCGACCTCCATTTCGCTTGAAGAGGCGTTTGAGATGGTTTCGCGCCACCAAGGCATATGCTACCCCGCCCACATCGACCGAGAGTCAAACGGCATTTTAGCCGTGCTCGGCGGCTTCCCGGAGAGTCCCGACTACAGCTGCGTGGAGCTTTATGACCCCGAAAGCTCCGAAAGGCTTATCAGGGAGCACAAATTGGAGGGAAAGAGACTTATAGTCAGCTCGGACGCCCACTATCTTTGGGACATAAAGGAAAAGCGGGAATACTTCGAGCTTGACGACGAGCCATATTCGTCGGATCTGGTAAGGCGAAGGCTGTTTGAATATCTGCGCCAAGAGGTGAAAGCATGAAGGAGCTGTCATTGAATATCCTCGATATCGCCGAAAACTCGGTGAAGGCGGGAGCGAAACTCACCGAGATAGAAATTTTCGAGTCTGGGGACAAGCTCACCCTCACTATCCGCGACAACGGCTGCGGAATGAGCGAGGGGGTCTTAAGAACCGTCACCGACCCCTTTTACACCACCAGAACCACCCGCAAGGTGGGCATGGGTCTCCCGCTTCTGAAGATGGAGGCGGAGATGACCGGCGGCTCTATGAGCGTCAGCTCAAGGTGGGAAAAGGACTATCCCACCGATCACGGAACGGTTGTGACGGCGGAGTTCTATAAAAACCACATAGATTTCACCCCGCTCGGAGACGTAAGCGAAACACTTGTGACTCTTATACAGGGTCACCCCGAGCAGGATTTCCGATTTTTGCACACTCGGGACGGAAAAGTCCTGTGCGAGCTTGAAACAAGTCAGCTAAGGCTTGTGCTCGGTGACGTCCCTCTTAACAGCTACGAGGTTATATGCTGGATAAGGGAATACCTGCACGAGCAATATAATGAAAACAACTAATTTTACTCAGAAAGGAAAAACGGTATGAAGTCATTAGCGGAATTACAGGCTATCAAGGACAAAATGAAGGACAAAGTCATCCTAAGAGAAGGCACCGGAGATGTCAGAGTAGTCGTAGGAATGGCGACCTGCGGAATAGCAGCCGGCGCACGCCCCGTTCTCAACACCTTTGTTGAGGAAGTAAACAACGCCGGTCTGAACGAAAAGGTGTCGGTATCCCAGACGGGATGCATAGGCATATGCCAGTTCGAGCCTGTCGTAGAGGTGTTTGAGGCAGGAAAGGACAAGGTCACCTATGTAAAGATGACTCCCGAAAAGGCAAAGCGCGTAGTAGAGGAGCATTTAAAGGGCGGCAGGGTCATATCCGAATACACCATTGCAGCTAACAACGAATAAGCCAAGAAAGGAAAAACACAATTATGATTCGTGCACATGTACTTATTTGCGGCGGCACAGGTTGTACATCCTCGGGCAGCAAGGCAATACAGGCGGCCTTCGCCGACAGCATAGCAAAGAACGGTCTTGAGGACGAGATCAAGATCGTTCAGACCGGATGCTTCGGTCTTTGCGCATTAGGACCGGTAGTCATCGTATACCCCGACGGAACATTCTACAGCCGAGTACAGCCTGAGGACGTAGACGAGATAGTCTCAGAGCATCTGCTCAAGGGACGTGTCGTTACAAGGCTCGCCTACACCGACACCGGCAAGGATGTTGCCCAGGAGGTCGTCGGAAACGTATCTTTGGGCGACACCGCGTTCTATAAGTCTCAGCACCGTGTTGTTTTGAGAAACTGCGGCGTTATAGACCCTGAAAATATAGACGAATACATAGCCATGGACGGCTACGCGGCTTTGGGAAAGGTTTTGACCGAAATGACCCCCGAGGACGTTATCAAGTGCGTCACCGATTCCGGCTTGAGAGGCAGAGGCGGAGGAGGCTTCCCCACCGGCAGAAAGTGGGCTTTGTGCGCTCCCAACAAAGCTCCTCAGAAGTATGTAGTCTGCAACGCCGACGAGGGCGACCCCGGAGCGTTTATGGACAGATCGGTTCTTGAGGGCGACCCGCACAGCGTTATCGAGGCTATGGCAATAGCCGGCTACGCAATAGGCGCAACTCAGGGCTATGTATATGTAAGAGCAGAGTACCCCATCGCGGTAAAGAGACTCCAGATCGCCATAGATCAGGCGAGGGAGTACGGACTTTTGGGCAAGGACATATTCGGAACCGGATTTGATTTTGACCTTCACATACGCTTAGGCGCAGGCGCGTTCGTATGCGGCGAGGAAACCGCGCTCATGACCTCAATAGAGGGCAACAGAGGTGAGCCGAGACCCAGACCGCCTTATCCCGCGGTAAAGGGACTTTACGAGTCTCCGACGGTTGAAAACAACGTTGAGACCTTTGCGAACATCCCTCCGATAATCCTCAAGGGCGCGGACTGGTTTGCTTCCATGGGCACTGAAAAGTCCAAGGGAACAAAGGTATTCGCTCTCGGCGGAAAGATCAAGCACACCGGACTCGTCGAGATACCGATGGGCACCACTTTAAGAGAGATAATAGAGGACATAGGCGGCGGAATCCCGAACGGCAAGAAGTTCAAGGCAGCTCAGACCGGAGGCCCCTCCGGCGGATGCATACCCGCGAGCCTCATCGACACGCCTGTTGATTACGACAACCTCACAGCTATCGGCTGCATGATGGGTTCAGGCGGTATGATAGTAATGGACGAGGACAACTGCATGGTGGATATGGCTAAGTTCTTCCTTGAGTTCACCGTTGACGAGTCCTGCGGAAAGTGCACCCCCTGCCGAGTAGGTACAAAGAGACTTTTGGAGATGCTCGACAAGATAACAAGGGGCAACGGAACTCTTGAGGATCTTGACGCTCTTGAGAAGCTCTGCTACTACATCAAGGAGAACTCGCTGTGCGGCTTGGGACAGACAGCGCCCAACCCCGTACTTGCTACCCTGAGATTCTTCAGAGATGAATATGTCGCTCACGTTGTGGACAAGAAGTGCCCAGCGGGCGTCTGCAAGCACCTTGTAAGATACGAGATAGACAAGGAAAAGTGCATCGGCTGCGGCATGTGCGCGAGACAGTGCCCCGCCTCCGCGATTTCCAAGACGAACTACATAGCTCCCGGCAAGAAGCTCCCCGCTCACGAGATAGATTCCGAGAAGTGCGTAAAGTGCGGAGCCTGCATGGGCGTTTGCAAGTTCAATGCTATTTCCAAGAAGTGATAATGGAGGTTAAGGAATATGGATATGATTAACATAAAGGTAAACGGAATGCCGCTTGAAGCTCCCAAGGGCTCTACCGTCCTTGAGGCGTCAAGGCAGGCAGGCGTTGAGATTCCCACCCTCTGCTACCTCAAGGAGATAAACGAGATCGGCGCCTGCCGTATGTGCGTTACAGAGGTCGCCGAGATGAGAGGTCCCGCGCTTGGTCCCAAGAGAATAGTCGCTGCTTGTGTCTACCCCGTTTCCAACGGCATGGAGATATACACTAATTCCCCCAAAGTAACAGCGGCAAGGCGTCAGACGCTTGAGCTGATACTTTCCACCCACGACCGCAAGTGCCTTTCCTGCGTGAGAAGCGGAAACTGCGAGCTTCAGAAGCTCTGCCGCGACTATAAGGTGGAAAACGAGGGCAGATTCGACGGCGAGCGCGTAAAGTACGAGATAGACGCCAGCGCTCCGCACATGATAAGAGACAACAACAAGTGCATACTCTGCCGCAGATGCGTTGCAGTGTGTGAAAAGACTCAGGGCATAGGCGTTATAGGACCCAACGAAAGAGGATTCTCAAGCCACATCGGTTCTCCCTTTGACTTGGGTCTCGGCGACACCTCCTGCGTCTCCTGCGGACAGTGCATTGCTGTATGCCCTACCGGCGCGCTTGCTGAGAAGGACTTCACCACAGAGGTGTTTGCCGCGCTTGCCGACCCCTCAAAGCACGTAATAGTTCAGACCGCACCTGCGGTAAGAGCTGCTTTGGGCGAAATGTTTGGCATGCCGATAGGCACCGACGCTGAGGGTAAAATGGTCGCCGCTTTGCGCAGGCTCGGCTTTGACCAGGTGTATGACACCAACTTCAGCGCCGATCTCACCATCATGGAGGAGGCAAACGAGCTTATCGAGAGAATCCAAAACGGCGGAAAGCTCCCGCTTATCACCTCCTGCTCACCCGGATGGGTCAAGTACTGCGAGCACTACTTCCCCGGACTTGTGGACAACCTTTCAAGCTGCAAGTCTCCCCAGCAGATGTTCGGCGCGATTGCAAAGAGCTACTATGCCGAGAAGAACGGCATAGACCCCGCTGACATTGTGGTGGTATCCGTAATGCCCTGCACCGCGAAGAAGTTTGAGATAGGACGTCCCGACGAGGACGCAAACGGCGTTCCGGACGTGGACATATCCATCACCACACGCGAGCTTGGCAGAATGATAGAGCGCGCGGGAATCCAGTTCACTTCGCTTCCCGACGAGAAGTTTGACGAGCCTTTGGGAATCTACACCGGCGCGGGCGTTATCTTTGGTGCTACCGGAGGAGTTATGGAGGCAGCTCTCAGAACCGCTGTAGAGACACTTACCGGCGAGGAGCTTCCCGACGTCGATTTCGTCGATGTAAGAGGCACCGCGGGAATAAAGGAAAAGAGCTACAATGTAGCCGGCATGGATATAAAGGTGGCGGTTGCATCAGGACTTGCAAACGCCAAGAAGCTTCTTAAGAGCATAGAAAGCGGCGAGGCGGATTATCAGTTCGTTGAGATAATGGCCTGCCCCGGAGGCTGCGTAAACGGCGGCGGACAGCCCCAGCAGCCCGGATATGTAAGGAACACCGTGGACATAAGAGCAAAGCGCGCGGCTGTTCTTTACAGCATTGACAAGAACGCCCCAATAAGAAAGTCTCATGAGAACCCCGCAATCAAGGCGTTGTATGCGGAGTACCTCGGCAAGCCCGGCTCTGAGAAGGCTCATCATTTGCTGCACACAACATACGTTAAGCGCGGCATAGTTGACGACCCGAGAAAGAAGTAAACTCAGGCTTCATCTCATATAAAGCACTTAATCCCCCTGCATCCATTCGGATGC
The DNA here is from genome assembly GCA_018715525.1 of Candidatus Faeciplasma pullistercoris. Taxonomy (GTDB): domain Bacteria; phylum Bacillota; class Clostridia; order Oscillospirales; family Ruminococcaceae; genus Faeciplasma; species Faeciplasma pullistercoris. The sequence goes on from DVLL01000005.1 coordinate 14,811, forward strand.
AGGGGGATTTTTTGCGAAAAAAAGCCCCGAAGCAGGTTTAGTCCTGCCTCGGGGCTGATTGGCGCGATTTATTTGGTGAAGCCGTCCTACACACGGCTGAGTCCTACAGCTCCGGCTCAAGTGTCACGGTGTTGTCTGCAAAGCCGTTCAGGAGCTTCAGACCTCTTCCTCTGAGGTCGTATGTAAGCTCCAAGGAAGCCGAGGCTATTTCCACGCCGGTCAGAAGAAAAGCGTCAAGGGTTACGCTATTGCCGCTCGCGTCCCAGCTCATTATCATGCTCCCGCCTTCATAGCTCACCGAAGGGGGACTGCCATACCCTCCGGGAACGGAGCAGGCTGCGTATTCCGACACCGGCTCGCCGGGGATAGTAAGTCTCGCGCGGATGTTTCTTATATCATAGCTTCCGCTCTCCTGCCCGCTTATGACAACGCTGAGGTGATAAACCCCGTCGGCAAGTGGCTTGAGCATATAGGACACGCCAAGCTCGGGGTCTGCGCCGCTTTTCATGTGGTTCACGACCTCATACACATCAGGCGATATTTTCTCAGGCTCGACAGACTCAAGCGCATCCACGTTTAAAGCTGCCACAGCAACCGCAATGACTATCACCACGACTATTATTATCTTTGCTGTTTTTTTGCCTTTCATAGCCATAACGCGCCCTTCCTTTGATTATTTCCCTTTGGTTATTGAAGCATAACGTTATGTTCTTTTTTTATATTAACATATCAGCTGCAAAGTGTCAACATTTTCTCGTAAAATATTTAAACAGCGGCAACTTTCCGTCACCGCTGTCTATACTGTCACTTTATTCTGCGCTGTTTGCGCTTATGCTGTCACGCTTATGCGCTTTCCGTCACACCGGCTCGTCGCTTACCGCTATCATGTCGAGGTCGGGAGCGTAGCCGCTGTTGCGGGTGAGCTTGATGGTGTTCTCACCGGCGTTTAGGCTGATGGTTATGCTCGCAGTGCTGGGCATGTCAAAGCCCGCTCCGCTGAGTCCTGTCATCTCATATCTGTCGGTGTCGTTTACAACGATGTTTATTCCTCTTTCCTCACCTGTGCAGTAGTAAACCAAAAGCTCGTACTCGCCTGCTTCGTCTACCGTCACGGTGTGGGTTACGGAGTTGAAGGAGCCGTTTCCTACGTATCCTACCTTCTTGCCGCCGGAGCACATCATGCCGTCAGACACGCTTGCCGCGCCGGAGAGCGTTCCGTCCTCGCACTCGTAATACGTGTAGCCCTCAAGCTTTGCGTTAGGCGCTTCCTCCACCGAGGTGTCATAGTCGCCCTGAGTTATGAGCACCGCCGCGCCGCCGATGTCAGGCATATCAAGTGTCAGCTCGTCGGCATTCGTCACGGTCTGCTCCATAAGAGCAAGCTCGCGGTTCTCATCATCATAGTAAATATACGCCGTAAACTCGCCGTCGGGCAGGAAATCAAGCGAAACCGTCTCGGTGCGCGCCTCTAAGGTCATCGCTCCGATATAGTAATCCTCGCCGCTGCGGCGCATGTATGTCACATAGTCTCCGGGGTATCCGTCTATCATCACAGACTCGTCCCACGCCGTGGGCATTCTCGAAATGAGCGGCAGTCCTAAGAAGTATGGGAACGCATATGCGGAGCTTGCAAAGTGCTGAAGCGCAGACTCGTAAACTATCGACTTGGCTATGCTGAATCCTGCGCTCTCGCCTGTCTTGGTTATCGCTATGCAGCTCGGGGTGTAGTCCATGGAGCCCACTATGTTTCTCGTGAAGGGATACATCAGGCAGTTTTCAGGCGTGGGAGAAGTTGACCACTTTCTGAACTCCTCGCCGAGTACCGCCTCGCTCGACATTATGTTGGGATAGGTTCTCGTCTCGCCGCAGGGGTTGATACAGCCGTGATAGTAAATCATAAGCTCGTATTTCGCACCTATCTCGGCACAGTTTTTCATGACCTCCAAAACGTCTATATCGTCGCTCTCAAAGTAGTCGGTCTTTACTCCTACTACTCCCCATTCGTGCCACTGAGAAAACAGCTCCTCTATTTCCTCCGGGGTTTTAAGGTGCAAATAGTTTACCCAAAGTATAATTCCTACGTCCTTATCCTTGGCATAATCACAAAGCTCCTTTATTCTGTCCTCAAAAGCAGGCCAGCCGGCGTCTAAGCAGCAGTACTCCCAGCCGTTCTCGGCGGAAAAGTCAACGTGATCCACCTGAACGTCATAGTTTGACTGGTCTCCTCCCGACCACCACGACCACGAAACCTTTCCGGGCTGTATCCAGTCGGTGGACTTAAAGAGCTCCTCGTCCATAGGCGGGCAAAGCGAATCTATCACAGATGAGTTTGCAAGAGTGTCGAGGTCGTCAGCTATTATAGCAACCCTCCATGGGGTAGTGAACAGGTTATCGGTAGCCACCTCGTTTATTCTTATGTGTCCCGGGCTTGCAAGATCGTCCGTTACCTCGTTGGCGGGGTCGCGGTCAAATCCGAATTTCCAGCCCAAGGACGCTGAGCCGGACTGGGTTTCAAGCACGCTCTTTACATAGTTTACCTCGCCTGCAAAGGCGTCAGACTCGGAGAAAAGCATCCACTTTTCGCCGGTATAGGCGGTGAGAGGAGTGTTGAACACTCCTCCGTGGTTGACAAGCTCGTCATAGCTTCTCTCAATATAGTCAAACTCATAGGTGGCGCTGTAGCCGCCGGCAAAGGTAGTGGTTCCCTCGGGAAGATTTATGTCCGACTTTTCCTCGAGGACATATACGGTTCCGTTTCCGCTTCCGCCGTCTACGTCTGCGTACCTGTAGGCAAAGCCGTCGTCATAAAGCCTTACCTCTACAGTCATGCTCGCGCTTCCCTTTTTGAGGAAGATTTCGCGCTCCATGCAGTGATCCAGGCAGCTCACATCGTCCAGCGAGACAGTCAGCGCTGTCTCGTACTCGTCCTCGATCTCATCGGCGCGGTCGTAGGCTGTGATAGTTTCAATTCCCGCCGAAAAGTCGCAGGAAGAAAGGGTAAGACCCAGCTTTGAAGCCCCTATGACCTCGTCCCCGTCAGACTCGACCGAGTAGTAAATGCCGCCGTCCTCGCCCTGCCAGAACTTCGCCTCTATTTTTCCGTTCGGGGAAGAGGTGGTGAGATCCTTCAGAGCATAGAGCTTGGTGTCGCCGTAGCTGTCCCCGCTCATAACGCTTTTTGAGACGGTGATGAGATTCTTTGGCTCCTCGGGCTCCTCTTTTTCCTCACCCGAACAGCCCGCCAAGGACATAGCGAGCATCAGTGCCGCCAGAACCGTGGCTGTAACGCGCTTAAACAGTTTCATTTAATTTGTATGTCTCCTTGCATTGTCGTTAAATTTTTTCGGTTCGTAATTTATATAATCGCTCCAAGACAATTATATTAAAATATTAAAATGATTCAGACGCTCAGCACAGCTCTACAACGGCGTGGAGCGTCGAGGCTTTTTCGCTGAGTATGGCAACGACATGTCTCCCGTCCACACGGCTGTACCTGCACCTGATCGTATCACCGAGCTTGATTTCCCGGTGATAAACTATTTTGACGCTGTCAAACGGGCGAAGGCTGTAAGCTTCCTCGGGAAGCGCCTCCATCGCCATATCAAGATAATAGATGTTGTGAACATGGCCGTAGATGTCTATATCCCGCCGTTGCACCTTATAGACGATTTCCGAGCTGTAGTCCAGCGGCTGCCTCAGCTTGGTTATCTCTCCCGGCAGAGCGTGCCTGTCCGGCTCTGACTGGAATTTCTCCTCCATCTCAGAGTCGGCTCTCATCGGAGAGCGCTTTACCGTATTTAGGAGCACCCAGCGAGACAAAGCCGCCGCCCTGACCTTGCCCTCGGAGTCAACAAGCTCAAAATCCCTGATGCCGTAAAACTTGTCTATTTTCCTCGACCATGTGCGAGCGGTAAGCTCCGCGCCGTACTTTGGTCTGTCGATGACCTTTAGCTCCCAGTCGAGCAGCAGCCATGCTATGTGCGTTTTAGACATGTCGCTGAGCCCATAGCCGAGGCTGTCCGAATGGCGTCCCGCGATATCCTCAAACGCCTCAAGCATCGCCTTGTTGCCCATAAGGTTGCCCTTTTCTAAGTCCTTAGCCCCGGTGCGCACCTTTTCTTCAAATATCACTTCTCAGCGACCGCCTTTCCCTGCGACGCAGCTTCACGCTTGCGCATGGATGCCGCCCGAGCAGCCACGCAAAACGCATGCCCGACCAAAAGCGCCGTTACGGCAAAGCTTATCGCGTTGTACAGCCCCGCGCTTAAAAACAAAGGCATGAGCGACGCCGCGGCCGCAGCGGCGGACAGCGCCGTGCAGACGTACAAAAGCCACTTTCTTTCGGACAGCGCATATATGCCCGCAAAAATCAGCGTCAGAGTGGTGAGCAGCCCCGCAATGAACGGCCCGAAGTTGCCGTATCCCGGGAGCGTGAGGTCAAAATACGAATACCCCTGCAGCCGGTAGATGACGCTTCCCGACTCGGTCTGCATGTGCCCGAACCGCAGCGCCGCCCCAAGCGGCAAAAGCTCCAAAACAAACGCCGCAAGCGGCAGTGTGACGGCTAAAATCCTGTGTTTGCGCCCCGTCTTAGGCGCGTTTTCTTTATTTACAGCGTCCATGTTGTCCTCCGTGTTTAACCTTTCTTGATTTGTGAAAATTATTTTTAACGGTATAACAAATATAACACGAATCCCTCGGCAATGCAAACACGGACTGCGACTTTTCACAAAAAAAGCCCCTTGCACATGCATGCATGCGCAAAGGGCATAATTAAAGGAGACGTTACTGCACGGTGTTTTGGCCGTCGCTTTGATTGCTTTGCTCCGCCTGATTCTGATAGGGCGTCTGCTGATTGTATGCTCCGTACGGGTTTGCCTGATAGCCGCCTTGCTGATAAGCCTGGTTGGGCTGATAACCCTGGTTGGGCTGATAGCCGTTCGGGTATCCCTGATCGCCGTAGCCGTCCGATATGCTTCCGTACTTAGCCTTGTCGGCGGGGCTGAGCTTGTCGAACTCCACCTTTGCAAGGAACTCAAGGTGCTTTTCCGACTTTGTGTTGCTGTCGATAAGCTCTCCGAAGCCGTAAAGAACAAGCACGGACAACCATGCTATGAATATCCAGACAGCCGCAAAAATAAGCGTGCCTATAATTGCCGATGCGATCTGAGTCCGCGACAGTACCTTGCTGTATGAGATCAACATTATCAACGCCGCAAATGCAATCAGTATAACCTCTGCGATGAACACACCCTTTGCCAGGCCTTTTATTTTTCTGCCGATGTTCTTAAACATAAATTATCCCCTCTTTAAATTTATTAAAGCAAAACTCGCTTATAAATACATTTTATCACTTTAATACGCATAATGCAACACCTGCGCAAGAATAATTTGATTTTCGGGGGGATATTCGTCGTAACCGACTTTAAACCGGCATGGAAATTGCCTCCGGCGGCTCGCCGGCGCCGAACCCAACCTGCGGCGCGGGCAGGCAGTGCGTTCCCACGCAAACTGCGGCGCGATATTGGGTGCAGCGTCACGCTGCCGTCACGCTGGAAAAATTTTTGACGCCGGACTCAGCTATCTGCGTGGGCAGGTAGTGCATTTCTGCACCAACTGCGGCGCGATATTGGGTCCAGCGTCATCGCTGGTTCACAAAAGCTAAAGAGCTTTCAAGCCCATCGTCAGGGCGCCAAGGCAAAAAGCAACGCCGAACCCGGGTAATATCGGGTCCAGCGTCATCGCTGGTCTGTCCGACAGGAATTGAACCTGCGCACATACGGTCGGAGCGTATTGCTCTATCCACTGAGCTACGGACAGATAAGGGCGGCGTAATACCGCCCCGAACAAATTTTCTAAAAAACGGACCGCAATTACCTAAGCTTCGCTCCGACAGGCACGCTGTCGTCAAGGAAGGTGACCTTGGCGGAACCGTCCGGCATCTCCGCACAAACAATCATGCCCTGAGACTCCTCTCCGCAAAGCTTAGCCGGCTTGAGGTTGGCGACTATCACTACCTTTTTGCCTATAAGCTCCTCCGGCTTATACCACTTGGCTATTCCGGAAAGAACCTGCCTGCCGCCCATGCCGTCGTCAAGCCTAAGCTTTAAAAGCTTTTGGGACTTCTCAAGCTTGACGCACTCGACTACCTTCGCCGCGCGCAGCTCGGTCTTCATGAACTCGTCTATGGTTATCTCGTCGGCAAGCGGCTTTACGGCAGACTCCGCCTCAGCCTTTGCGTTTGCCTCTTCGGCCTTCTCCTTTTCAAGCTCAGCCTTGACGGCGTCCATCTCGGCCTTGAGCTCCTCATAGACCTTCTTGGCGTCTATTCTCGCAAAGAGCGGCTCGGCTGAACCCACCTTTGAGCCGGCGGCGTAGCCGCCAAATGCGCAAAGGGTATCCAGTCCGTCAAGGTCGGTGCCTATCTCGGTAAGGATTTTATCCGAGGTATCGGGCATGATGGGTCTTACAAGTATTCCTATGAACCTTATCGCCTCTATCAGCTCGTAGAGAACTGTTACCAGCCTCTTTCTTCCCTCTTCGGTCTTGGCAAGAGCCCACGGCTCCGTCTCGTCTATATACTTGTTGGCGCGTCTGGCAAGCCCGAGGACATCCGAGCAGGCGTCCGCAAACCTAAACGCCTCAAAGTGCGCGCTCAAATTCTTTGCCGCCTCCAAAGCCTTCGCCTCAAGCTCCAAATCAAGCTCCGTCTTGTCGTGCGGCGCGTCTACGTATCCGCCGAAGTACTTGTTCACCATCGCGACCGTGCGGTTGACAAGGTTTCCTATCGTGTTGGCAAGATCGACGTTATACCTGTCTATGACAGTCTCATAGGATATCGAGCCGTCCGCCGCGAAGGGCATCTCGCTGAGAAGATAGTATCTCGTCGCGTCGACTCCGAACCTCGTGACAAGGTCGTCGGCGTAAATAACATTGCCCTTTGACTTTGACATCTTGTCTGTGCCGAACAGCAGCCACGGGTGCGCGAAAATCTTCTTGGGAAGCGGCAGCCCGAGCGCCATCAGCTCCACTATCCAGTATATAGAGTGGAAGCGAATAATGTCCTTTCCTATGATATGCGTGCAGTTCTGCCAGTAGTATTTATACATCTCGCTGGGATTGTCCACGTCGTAGCCAAGCCCGGATATGTAGTTTGAAAGCGCGTCTATCCAGACATATATGACGTGCTTTGGGTCAAAATCAACGGGAACACCCCACTTGAAGGAGGAACGGGTTATGCAAAGATCCTGAAGCCCCGGCTTGATAAAGTTATTTATCATTTCCTTCTTGCGGGACTCCGGCTGGATAAAGTCTGGGTTGGCGTCCAAAAACTCCTCAAGCTGCTTCTGGTACTTCGACAGCCTGAGAAAATACGCCTCCTCCTTTGTCTTTGTGACCTCTCTGCCGCAGTCGGGGCATTTGCCGTCTGCGAGCTGGGTCTCGGTGTAGAAGCTCTCGCAGGGGACGCAGTACCATCCCTCGTATTCGCTCTTGTAGATATCCCCCTGCTCATAGAGCTTGCGGAATATCTTCTGGACGCACCTTTCGTGATCCTCGTCGGTGGTTCTTATAAATCTTGAGTAGGAGACTCCGAGCATGTCGCAGGTGCGCTTGACCTCTCCCGCTATGATGTCAACATGCTGCTTGGGAGTGATTCCGGCTTCCCTCGCCTGCTCCTCTATCTTCTGACCATGCTCGTCGGTACCGGTAAGAAAGAACACATCGTAGCCCTGCATTCGCCTGAATCTCGCGAGCGCATCGGCGCAGACTACATCATAGGTGTTGCCGATATGCGGCTTTCTGGATGTATATGCTATAGCGGTTGTGATCAGACAGGGCTTTTTGTCCATAATAATCTTCCTTTCCGTAATGGTCACAATGAGGACATTACCTATTTATTATATATCATCCTGATGATTTGTCAAGTAAACAGGGCTTCCGGCGGCAGTATCTGGTCTGCCATCCGAAAGCCCTGCTCCGCTGCTTATCCGGCTACTCTTCTATCAGCCTTGTGTTTCTGAAATAGAGTGAGACGCACCATATAGCGCAGGCGGCTACCACGACATAGATGATCCTTGAGATTATCGCGGCAGTGCCTCCGAAAAGGTACGCCACAAGGTCGAACTTGAATATTCCGACAAGACCCCAGTTCACTCCTCCTACTATCAAAAGAAAGAGCGCTATTCTGTCGAGTATCCTAATAATAATCACCCCTTAATGGTTGAAATGCTTTTTTAAAGCTTTACACTTTGTCGGTGCATCTATAGTTTGAGTCGGTTTGAGCCTTTTTATTCAGCCGAATACTGTAATTGCTTGATTTGACCGCAAAGTCGAAAAACATTAAAATATGCCGCTGAATAAACAGCCGTTTAATTTTGTGGGAGTATGAGGCAATTTGGGTTTACTCGCTGTAATCAATTTGTAACCACTAACGCTAATGTTGAAAACTCGGTGCAAATGTTTAAAGCCTACCCCTGAAAAAAGCGAAGTTTCTAACACTTTCAACCGCTTTTTCAACACTTTCGTTGCAAATACAAGCTGTAAACCAGTCCCGAGTTAGTCATTTGTCCGGCTTTGTGTTTAAAGAGCGTGACGTTATTATATGAAAAAGTTTATTGGTTATAAAAATATATTCAAAAAAATCCGCCCGGTAATCCCGAGCGGACGCTAAGAAGTTTACATCTGTTTTCAGCCGCCGAAATGGCCGCGGGCAGACTCGCGGGCTTTACAGTCGGGCATATCCTGCCGCTAAGCAAAACCGCCCTGCCGCACGCAGCCCCACAAAAAGCCCGAGACGCCGTACGCCGCCTCAGGCTTTTTTGTAAAAAATCGCAAACATAAGGCTCAGGCGAAATAAGCCGCCTGAAGCTTTTTAACTTAAGGCAAAACAAGCCGCTTTAAGCTATGAGATCCAGTCATGAGCGAGATCCAGCGCCTCAAACAGGCTGGACTTCTCGGCGGTCTTAGTTATACGCTCCATTACCGGCACCGACTCGTCGGTGAGCATTCTGTAGATCCTCACCTTGGTGGCAATGTCGATATCGCCCTCCTTCTTTTTCTGCGCCACCTGTAGCATGACGACCTCGCTGTCACCCATGCTTCCGTAGTACAGCTCGCCGCCCTTGCGGACGAGCGGAAGTCCTCTGTATTCAAAAAATCTGTCTGCCATTTAGTTTCTCCTTTCCTTGGAAAACCGTTATCCCATTACCAAATCATCTGAAGCTCTTCTCCCGACGCCCCCGAGGCGAACAGCGCAAGGTTTGACTCAAGCACATCCAGATAGCTCTTCGGCTGGCTGAAGGAGGTGGTTCCGTTGAGCTTGATTATGACCGTGTTTGCGCCTCCGTCGTAGTACTCCACGACGTCTCCTCCGCCTCCGTCAAGCACATACTCTATCCTTGCAAGCAGCTTGGCGTCAGCCGGCGGATCCTCAAGGCAAATATCGTCGATCGGACACTTGAGCATGAACTGGTACATCAGCTTGAAATCCTCCGTATCCTTAGGCTCGCCGTCAAGAGTGACCGACAGCTCTCCGGCATCCAGATCTCCGGTGACGTCAAAGTAGTAGTTTATATCCTCGGTGTTGTGAAGCTGAACGTCGATATAGTCAAGCCTCATTACATAGTTTGATGTCACCAGGCTGGAGAGAATGTCGATAGGCTGGAAGGTCGCCCACGGAACGGACTCGGACGAGAACAGGAATATCACATCCACACCCTCGTAGTAGCCGTAGAAGTAGGCGGGCTCAGTCGTCTCGTTGCCGTCCTCGTCAAGAACATAGGACTCTACGTTTCCGATTTTTAGGTCATATGTCTGAAGCTCCGCGTTTATCACCACCGAGCAGAAGGGGTCGGCAAGACCGTATTCCTCCATGTCCTCCTCGGTTGGGAACGCCTTTACCGCCTCTACCGCTGTCAGACCCCACAGACCGTAAATAATGCTGTTTGAGTTGACTATGTCAAGGTATGCGTAAACCGGGGAGATCATGACCTGCGAGGAGGCCATGGATACCTCGTCCGCCGAATACTTCTTCGAGTCGTCGATAAACTCGATGTCATAGTCTAAATCCTTGCGGGTAATTACCATGTGGTCGATCGTGGGAGCTACGCTCTCGCTGGCTATTCCCTGCTGGACTATCAGGCTGATGTAGCTTTCCTTGGGGCTGTAGAAGTATCCCGCCGAGTTGGTGAGAACGACATACACATCTCTGCTGTCGTCTATCCTGATATACTTGCTCAGACCGTCCGGAGCGTCTATTCCGTAGTGAATGGTATAGCTGCTTCCGTCCTTGAGGTTGACAACGCTTGTCGCGACCTCCTCGCCCTCCTCAAGACCGTACTTTGAAAGATCCTCTGCGTCCTCCTCGGCAAGCGTCTGCGCCTTCATCGAGGTGGCAATGTTGGCTATCGCCTTGAGAGTGGTCTCGTTCTGATCCAAGCCGTCAAGCTCATCAATGTGGAAGCCCTTGGCGTCCTGGGATATGGTGAACTCTCCGCTCTCATTTTTTACGTTTATGCTCGCAACATCCTCGCTTCTGCCGTCAAAGAGGGCAATGGTAGTGTCTACTGTCGTCTGGCTCTCCTCATCCTCGTCCTCATTACCGGGCTGGGTAAAAATGAGAAGCAGCGCTACAGCAAGCATACAGACTACGAATATTGCGACAAAAAGAAGGTTCCTTGTCTTTGTGTTCATTACATGTGTCTCCTTCTGATCCAGATAACGACGCCTACAGCCAAAACGAGCACCGGTATTACCACCGCGAACGCGAGGTTAATAGAATTTCTCACCGAATCGTTCACCAGTATTCCCGAAGCCTGAATCTGCTTGGGAACTATTGTTATGCCCTCTGTCTTTCCGGAGAGCTCGTTGATAAGACTCAGGAAGAAATCGCCGTTATTAAACCTCGGGTCAGACATGAGCGTGCTTTGGAGCATCATATCCGAGCCGACCGCTATCACGTTTGTATAGCTTGAGATATGGGTGTCCTGATTCAGGGCCTCGTATCTGCCTAAGACCACCGAGTCGTAGGTATTGCGCTCGGTCTCGTCCTCGGGCGACCAGTTGGGATCGTTATTGTCCATATCCTTGAGCACCGCTCCGTTTGAGGAGGATACAAGGATCTCGCAGGTCGTGTAGCCCGACTCGGTGTCAAACCTTGTGGATATTGCCCTCGAATTGGGGACTACCAGCGAAAGACCCTCGTTTGCTATGTCGTCCTTATAGTTTTCCGAGACCATCGTCTGGAAGGTGTAGTTCTCGACTCCGGTGTAGTAGTTGGAGTTTGTCTCATAGATGACCTTTTTCTCCACCGTTATGCCGTATCTGTATAACAGCGCATCAAGGTTGGGCGTGTCGCCCTGCTGGGCGGACGCGACATAGATTATGTCCCTGCCGAGCTTCCCTCCGTTTGTCAGCCACTCGGAGATCTTCTGCGTCTCCGCCTCGGTGTAGTCAACCTTGGGCGCGGGGATTATAAGTATATCTATATCCTCGCCTATTTCATCCGTCTGGATGTCAAGGGTGGTAAGAACATATCCGTTCTTGTCAAGAAGATCAGTCAGTCCGCTGACATCAGACTCGTTCGCTCCGGGGCGGGTAACGGTAGCCACCGTTATCGGATTTGAGTCGGTGATAGCCATTATAGCGGAGGTGACCGCCTGCTCGGCGTTTGAGGAGTCTATATATCCGTAGCTGTCAAAAAGCTGGTGGGTGTAAAGCGCTCCGTAGGACTCTGTATAAGCCGTTAGGTACATAGCCACATCCTCGGGGACATTTATGATGTCGGCAAGGGTTATGACCTTTACCCTCGAGTGATCCGAGTCGCCCAGCTCGACTATTATGTCTCCGCTTGTGAGCGTCTGAGAATAGTTCGCGACAAAGTCCGGATTTGACAAAAGGTCCTTGTAGCTCACCGTTATCATCGGGTTGTACTGCTGGTAGTTAGCTAAAAGCTCCGCGCACTGAACGGTGTAGTCGCTTATCGAGCGGAAGTTGTCCTCGGTAGCCATTACGGTTATCTCCACGGGAACGGTTATTCCCTCGATATAGTCTATCGTCTCCTGCGACACGGTGTAGATGCTGTCGCCGGTGAGGTCAAGGGTTATCGGGAAGCGGTCAAACAGCATGGTGGCAACTATGTTGACCAAAACCACCGCCGCTATGAACAGAGCCGTCAGACCTGTTGCGAGCGAGCCGTACTTTAGATGTCTTATATTGAGCTTTTTGCGTTTTTCGCCGCTTTTGGAGGCGAGCCCGGAAAATCCTTTAATATTCATATTCGCTTCGTTTCCTTTCCCGCCTGATTAGTTCCAGCGACGTCTTTCCAGGACCCTTATGGTCAGGAAAATGAATATCACCGCTACGCTTATGAAGAAGAGCACGTTTGAGAAGTCAAAGATGCCGTAGGTAAAGGTGTAGTACCTGTCAGCAAAGGAAAGCTCGGTGAATATTTTCGCTATCCAGTCGACGGGTATTACCGCGGCAATAGAGGATATCAGGTACAATGCGCACATTGAGACGAATCCGCCCACAGCCGCTATCACCTGATTCTCGGTAAGGGATGAAATAAGTATTCCCACAGCGATAAACGCCGCGCCGACAAGTATAAGTCCTACGACGTTTCCCAAGACCTCAAGCCACACGACGGGTCCGAAGAAGCTGAGCACAATAGCGTACACCAGCGTCATGCCTACGCCGAGCAGGTAAATCAGGAATGAGGCGAAATACTTGCCCAGAACCAGGCTCGTAACGCTCACGGGAGCGGTCAGAAGGCACTGGTCGGTCTTGTTCTTCTTGTCCTCCGAAAGAGTTCTCATGGTAAGTATCGGTATCAGCACCAAAAGCACGAAGAAGAGTATCGAGAACATGCTCGACATATCTGTAGTCAGGTACAAAAGTCCGTCCTGAGGGTTCTGGGACACCGAGGTGATGCTGAACAGCACGCCTGAGGCGGCAAAGAACGCGCCCAGGAAGATGTAGCCTATAAGCGAATTGAAATAGGAGCTTACCTCCCGCTTGAATATTGCGTTCATGCTTTTCCGCCCTCCTTGTCTATCGACTCAAGGTCTTCCGCCTTCTTGGTCATAAACTCGTTCACGCTTTCTCCCATTGTCAGCTTAAGGAAGATGTCCTCGAGAGTCAGCTCGGACGAGCGCAGTCCTAAGATGTACCAGCTTCTCGACCACAGCCTCTTGTTGAGCTCCCGCCTTATGTCCGTTCCCTCGACCGCCTCGATGTTGTACTCCCATACTCCCTTTTCTCGCTGCATATCGGCAAGCACGTTGACAACTCCCGGTATCGAGCTTATCACCTTGACGACCTCCTCTCTGGGACCGTCTATCCTCGCTATAAGCTTATGGTCGGCTGTAAGAGCGCTCGAGAGGTTGTCGGCTGTGTCGTCAGCGACTATCCTGCCCTTGTTTATTACCACTATCCTGTCGCATACCGCCTGAACCTCGGTCAGGATATGCGAGGAAAGTATTACCGTGTGGTTTTTTCCGAGCTTTCTGATAAGCGTCCTTATCTCAATTATCTGCTTCGGGTCAAGTCCGACTGTCGGCTCGTCAAGAATGAGCACCCTCGGGTTGCCGACAAGCGCCTGAGCAAGTCCGACGCGCTGCTTATAGCCCTTGGAGAGATTCTTTATCATTCTGTTGTAGACGTTGTCTATCTTTACAAGCTCGCATATCTCCTTGAGGTGAGTGTTTCTCGGAAGCTTGCAGCCCTTGAGCTCATATATGAAGCAAAGATACTCCTTGACGGTCATATCGAGATAGAGCGGAGGAAACTCGGGGAGATATCCTATCTCTTTTTTCGCCTCGATAGGGTTCTCAAGGATCTCCTTGCCGTTTATATACACCTCGCCGCTCGTGGAGGAAAGGTAACCGGTGAGGATATTCATGGTGGTGGACTTTCCCGCTCCGTTAGGACCTAAGAACCCGAGTATCTCGCCGTTGTTCGCCCGAAAGCTTATGTTGTCCACGGCAAGCTTGTCGCCGTAGGACTTTGTAAGGTTTTTGACCTCTATCATCAGTTTTCATCCTTTCTGACGGATTTTAGCCCTGATATTATACAGCTATTCGTGTAATTGTACTATCTTTATGTGTAAATCTCGTGTTAAGCTATTAAATTTTTATGAATCGCTGCCTGTCTGCGGCTTATCTGTTCTTAAGCATTTCGATAGAGCGCTTCATCCTCGCGATGGTGTCCGGCTTGCCGATGATGTCGGCTATTTCAATCGCTCCGCCGGGAGTAAACTGCTTGCCGCTTATCGCGACTCTTACCGGCCAGAGAATATAGCCGTTCTTGACTCCCATTTCCGCAATAAGCTTGAACAGCTCGTCATGGATGGTCTGCTCGTTCCAGCTCTCCTGGGGTATCGCCTCGAGGACGGGAAGCGCCCTCTCAAGAGCGTCAAGCGAGGTGTCGCAGTCGGTCTTCATCTTCTTGTTTACATAAAGAGAAAGGTCATAGTCGGGCATCCGGTCGATAAAGTCCACCTGCTCGGGGATGTCGGTGAACACCTCGGTGCGGTTCTGCAAAAGCGCCGCTATCTTGCCAAGGTCGACGTCCTCGCGCTTGACCGTCTGACGGATGTAGGGCGCCGCGTACTCGGCAAACTTCTCCGGGGCGAGCCTGCGGATATACTCGGCGTTGATAGCCCTGAGCTTCAGTGGGTCGAATATCGCGGGAGACTTTGAAAGCCCGGATATGTCGAACTCGTCTATGAGCTCCTTCAGGGAGAATATCTCCCTTTCCCCCTTCGGCGCCCAGCCCAGAAGCGCGATATAGTTTATGACAGCCTCGCTCAGGTAGCCCTTCTCCATCAGATCCTCAAAGGAGGCGTCGCCGTTTCTCTTGGAAAGCTTGTTGTGCTTGTCCTTCATGATGTGCTCGACATGGATGTACTTGGGCACCTCCCAGCCGAACGCCTTATAAAGAAGGTTGTACTTGGGTGAGGAGGCAAGATACTCGTTTCCTCTGACGACATGGGTTATCCCCATGAGGTGGTCGTCTACAACATTCGCGAAATTGTAGGTGGGCATTCCGTCCGTCTTGAGGAGTATCTGGTCGTCAAGGGTGGAATTGTCTACCGTTATGTCTCCGTAAAGCTCGTCGTGGAAGGTGGTCGTTCCCTCGAGCGGTATCTTCTGGCGTATTACATAGGGCACGCCCGCCGCGAGATTTTTCTCAATCTCTTCCTTGGGGAGATTGCGGCAGTGCCTGTCGTACATCGGGCTTACTCCCGAAGCCTCCTGCACCGCCTTGAGCTCGGTGAGCCTGTCCTTGTCGCAGAAGCAGTAATATGCCTCGCCCTTCTCGACAAGCTCAAGTGCGTATTTCTTGAATATCCCCATTCTCTGAGACTGGATATAGGGTCCGACAGGTCCTCCGATGTCCGGTCCCTCGTCCCAGTTGAGGCCTACTCTTTTCAGAGTGCGGTAAATTATCTCGGTGGCTCCCTCGACATATCTCTCCTGATCGGTATCCTCAATTCTTAAAATAAATTTTCCTCCCGCCTTCTTGGCAATAAGGTAGGTGTAAAGAGCGGTTCTGAGGTTTCCGATGTGCATATAGCCGGTGGGGCTGGGAGCAAATCTCGTTCTTACCTCTTTATTTGTTTCGTTGAGCATAGTTTCTCAGGCTGAACAGCTTATGGGCTTACTCGCCGGCAAAAGCTGCGCCCTCCTCCTTCCTCTTACTTATGTCTGCGTTGATTTGTTCTATGAGAGCCGTCAGAGAGTCAAATTTTTTCTCCCGACGGTAAAAATCATTAAAAATTATACATGCCGTAGAGTCGTATACACTATCTTCAAACCCTAAGATATGGGTTTCGACGCCGCGGGCGCTTTCCTGCGAGACAGTCGGCTTGACCCCTATGTCGGTAACGCCCATATACCTGCGTCCCGCTATCTCCACGTCGCTGGAATATACGCCGTCGGGAGGCAAAAGCTTGCAGCCGTCATAGGTGGTGTTTATGGTGCGTATGCCCATCCGGCGTCCGAGGCTCGCGCCGTGGATGACCTTTCCGCGAAGAAAGTAGTTATATCCTAAAAGCCGGTTTGCCTCCTTGAGCCTTTCCGACTCTATGAGCCCCCTTATCCTTGTCGTGGAGACCGGCTCGCCGCCGTCGATACGGAGCGGCACGCTTATCAGCCTTTTGCCATGTCCGGAAAGGATCGCTCCGAGCTCGCCTGCTCCCGCGGCCGCCCCCTTGCCGAAACGAAAGTTCTCGCCGCAGACAACGACGTCCGCATGCAGTCTTTCAATAAGCTGAGAGCTGACGAATTCCTCCGCGCTCATCTCCCTGACGCCCGCAAAGGAAGCGAATATCACTCTGTCCGCGCCTGCCGCAAGGAGCTTTTCCTCCTTTTCGGAGTCGGTCAGCAAAAGCTTTCTGACGCCCTTGGTGTCAAGCTCATCGGAGGAAAAGGTGTAAACAAGCCTTTCGTCCGCTCCGGAACGCAGCAGCGCGTCGAGCGCGGTCATGTGCCCGGTGTGAACCCCGTCAAACAGCCCCAGAAGCACTGCCCTTGTCATTCGACCGTCTCCCCCTTTCCGGGATACCTTTTATAATATCACCAAAAATTTTTGTACACTTCCATTTCACGAGGCTGCCCGTCCTCCCGGCTTTTGACCCTGCACAGCCCCAAAAAATTCCCGCTTTCGCCATAGACTCGGTATATCCCCTCGCGCAAGGCTCCCTTTACCCTGTCCGGGTCGAGCCTTACCCCGCTTTTATACATCCTCTCCTGCTTGCAGGAAAGCGATAATCCCGGATAGCGCTCAAATAGGGAATCGGTTGGAATAAGCCTTGTCCACGGGTCGGGCATTTTTTTTATCTCGTCAAGCGTCACGCATTCGGATAGCCCAAACCCCTGCGAGGAGGTTCTTGTCAGAGCGGTCATCACCCCTCCGGTGCCCAAAAGCTCGCCGAGGTCGTCTATTATCGAGCGGATATAGGTTCCCTTTGAGCAGGATATCTCAAGCTCGCCTGACTGAGCGCTTTGGTCAAACCCGATAAGCTCTGCCGAGTAGACCTCGACCCGCCTAGGCGTTCTTTCAACGCTCACTCCCTGCCTTGCCAAATCGTAAAGCCTTCTGCCGCCGACCTGAACCGCCGAATACATCGGCGGGAGCTGGGTTATCACCCCTCTGAAGCTGTCAAGAGCCGCCAAAAGCTCCTCCCGAGAGGCGGTTTTGCCGCTTCTCTTTACGACCTCTCCGGTGACATCAAGCGTGTCGGTCGAATATCCGAGAGCAAACCCGGCGCGGTAGCTCTTTTCGTTTTCCGGCAGGATGTCCGCCGCCCTCGTCGCCTTTCCGACTAAAACCGGCAGGACTCCGGTCGCCATCGGATCAAGCGTCCCGGTATGCCCGAGCCTTCGCTCACGGAGCACTCCCCTGAGCACCGCTATCACGTCAAACGAGGTGAACCCCGAGGGCTTGTCTATCAGAATAACGCCGGAGCGCGCTGCAACAAGCTCGCTCATAGATACTTTTCCGCCTCGGAGACTATTCTAAGCAGCGCGGAATCAGCGCTTCCGCTGACCGTACAGCCCGCCGCCCTGACGTGTCCGCCGCCGCCGAATTTTTCCGCTATCTCGCAGGCGTCCGCGCATACCGTTCTTAGCGACACCTTGAAGCATTCAGGGTTGTCCTCCTGCTGCTTCATGGTAATGCCTATCTTCACTCCCTCGACGTTGAGGGGTATAGACGCCATACCGTCCAGCTCGGCGCGGTCTATGCCGTACTTTTCGATAAACTCGTTGGTTATGACTATCACGGCTATGCCGCCCTCGTCAAAATACCTTATCCCGCCGATGAGGATCTGCTCCGCCGCGAGCCTTCCGCGGGATTTTATGTCAAACATCCTGCGGTTGATCTCCTCATAATCCGCCCCCAGCTCCATAAGCCTTGCCGCAGCCCTGTGAGCCGCCGGCGTAGTGTTCTGGAACTTGAAGCAGCCGGTGTCGGTGGCGATGCCGGTATAGAGGCAGGAGGCGACTATCCCCGACGGAGTGCCTCCCATATGCTCAAACAGCTCGTACAAAACAAGGCAGGTCGCGCTGGCGTCCGGGTCTATAAAATTGCGGGCGGCGAACCTCTTACTCGTCCTGTGGTGGTCTATGCACAGGTCTATCCTGTCCGAGTAGTGCTCAAGCCTCTCTCCCAGAAGCTGAGTGTCCGCCACGTCCACCGAGACGACATGCCTTTCCTCAAACTCCTGCTGAGTATACCCCTCGGACAAAAACGAGAATCTTTGCGGTATCCCGTCAGAGTTAAGGACATTCGCCCTTTTGCCCATGGCGCGCAGGTAATAGCAGAGCGCGAGCCCCGCTCCGATGCAGTCGCCGTCCGGGCTCTTGTGGGTGAGTATGGTTATGTTGTCCCAGCCGGACAACAGCGCCGCCAGTCCTTCGTAATCTATCATTTATTCTTCCTCCGGCATGCTTTTTGGATCGCCCTCGCCGTCCTCTGCCGGGTCGTCCTTTGGAATGTCGTGCTCCTTGAGTATCTTTGATATTCTTGCGGAATACTCGGTGGAGTCGTCAGGTATGAACCTCAGCTCAGGCGCCTTGCGCAGGTGAAGAAGGCTTGATACCTCACGGCGTATCAGCCCGGAGGCGCTCTCAAGACCCTTCACCGCCTCCTTTGCCCGCTCCATTCCCTCTACACTGGATATATATACCCTTGCGGAGGAGCGGTCACGGGTGACCTCGCATCTGACCACGGTGAGCATCTGACCCTTTATTCTCGGATCCTTCAGCTCAGGTATCATGCCGCTTATTATCCTTTGCAGGTCGGACGCCATCCGTCCCGATTTGAAATCAGCCACTAATTACCCGCCTTTCAGTTTATTTGCTCGTCTCGGTCATCTGGTACGCCTCGAAGATATCTCCCTCCTTGAAGTCGTTGAACTTCTCAAGGGTTATTCCGCACTCAAAGCCTGCCGCGACATCCTTGACATTATCCTTGAATCTCTTCAAGCTGGACATTTTGTCCTCGCTTATAACTATTCCGTCACGAACCACTCTTACAAGGTCATTTCTCGATATCTTTCCGCTCACGACATAGCAGCCCGCTACCGAGCCCACGCCAGAGATCTTGTAGACCTGTCTTACCTCTACTCTCGCGGTGTCCGTCTCGACAAACTTCGGAGCGAGCATTCCCTTCATGGCGGTCTGGATCTCCTCAATGGCGTCATAAATTACCCTGTAGGTCCTCAGATCCACTCCCTCGCGCTCGGCGTTTTCCTTGGCGACAGGGTCAGGTCTTACGTTAAAGCCTACTATTATGGCGTTCGAGGCGGTGGCGAGCATGACGTCAGACTCGGAAATAGCTCCGACTCCGCCGTGGATGACTTTGACCTTTACCTCGTCGTTGGATATCTTTTCAAGGGACTGCTTTACAGCCTCGACCGAGCCCTGGACGTCCGCCTTTACTATTATAGGCAGCTCCTTGACCTCGCCCTCGGATATCTGGCTGAACAGGTTGTCCAGCGTTACCTTCTGGTACTGCTTGAATACCTCCTCCTTAGCCTCCTGCTTGCGCTGCTCGACAAGCTCTCTTGCGAGCTTCTCGTCGGCTACGGCGTTAAACACGTCTCCCGCCGAGGGAACGTCGGCAAGTCCGGTTATCTCGACCGGCACCGAGGGTCCCGCGGTCTTTACAGCCCTGCCCTTGTCGTCGGTCATCGTCCTTACTCTTCCGACGGCGGTTCCGGCGATAATGACGTCGCCGAGCCTCAGCGTTCCGTTCTGGACAAGCACAGTCGCTACAGGTCCTCTGCCCTTGTCGAGCCTTGCCTCGATTATCGAGCCCTTGGCGAGCCTGTTGGGATTTGCCTTGAGCTCAAGCACGTCGGCTGTAAGAATGACGTTTTCAAGCAGGTCGTCTATGCCCTGACCCGTCTTTGCGGAAACAGGCACGCATATGACGTCTCCGCCCCACTCCTCAGGCACAAGCTCATGCTCGGTGAGCTGCTGCATTATCCTGTCGGGGTTTGCGCCCTCTTTATCTATTTTGTTTATGGCTACTATTATCGAAACTCCCGCGGCCTTTGCGTGGCTTATAGCCTCAACGGTCTGAGGCATTATTCCGTCGTCAGCCGCGACTACGAGTATGGCGATATCCGTTACCATCGCTCCGCGAAGTCTCATAGCGGTAAACGCCTCGTGTCCGGGGGTGTCGAGGAAGGTTATCTCCCTGCCGTTCACGCTCACCCTGTACGCGCCTATGTGCTGGGTGATTCCTCCCGCCTCTGTAGCGGTGACGTTGGCGTGTCTTATCCTGTCGAGCAGCGAGGTCTTTCCGTGGTCGACGTGTCCCATGACGACTACTACAGGGTCTCTGGGAACTAAATCCTCCGGCTTATCCTCCTCATCGACAATAAGCCTCTCCTCGATGGTGACTACTACCTCGTGCTCCACCTTTGCGCCAAGCTCCTCGGCTACCAAGGCTGCGGTGTCAAAATCAATGGTCTGGTTCTGGTTTGCCATTACTCCAAGACCTATGAGTTTCTTGATAACATCCGAAACGGTCGCCTTGAGGCGTGTGGCAAGCTCGGAAACGACTATCTCGTCGGGTATCATTACCCTAAGCTGCTGCTTTCTCGCCCTCTCAAGCTCAAGACGCTTCATCTTCTCCGCCTCGGTCTCACACTTTGTGGAAAGTCTTTCCTTCTTCTGCTGCTTTGACTTCTGGACAAGCTTCTGCTTCTTCTGGTAGTTGTCTCCGAAGCGGCTCTTGGTGTCGGCGAGGCTGTCGTACTTGTCGTTGTACTTGTCGATATTCACATAGCTTCCCCTTGTGTCGACAACCTTCTTGTTCTCCGTCGACTCATAGGCGGAGCTTCCGGTCGAGTTGGTGACAAGCTGCACCCTCTCGCCCCTGTCCTGCTTCTTGGCGGGCTTCTTCTCGTCGTGGCGGGGCAGAGGCTTCGCCGCGGACTTGGTCTCAGATTTAACCTCCGGCTTATTCTCAGGCTTGGCTTCCTGCTTAGCCTGAGGATTCGCCTCCGGCTTGGAAGCGGGTTTTGCCTCCGACCCTACCTCGGGCTTAGTCTCGGGCTTTGGCTGGGACTGGGGCTTTGTCTCCTGCTTTACCTCGGGCTTTGGCTCTGCCTTTGTCTCCGGCTTGGAAGCGGGTTTTGCCTCCGACTTGGGCTCCTGCTTTGCCTGAGCGGGCTTATTCTGCTGCTGAGGCTGCTTTGTCACCGGCTTTCTCGAGGGCTTATAGGCGAAGTAGGCGTCAAAGCTCTCCACCTGGTTCTTCTGGGTAAAGTACTCGAGAACGTAGTTTACCTCCTCCGACGAAAGCACTACTCCCGCCTTTTTGACCCCGTACTTGGGCGCAAGGCAGTCTATAATGTCGTTTACCGGCAGCTTCAGGTCTTTTGCAAGGTCGTTTAATTTATATTTTGTAATCATAGGCATATCTCCTTATTCACATTCAAGGCTATCCGAGTCGAGGGCTGCTTTTTTTAGGTTCTTTTTCATAGCGTTCATAAATCCGGGGTCTGTGACCGCCATCACGCCGTACATTTTTCCCAAAGCGTATCCTATATCCTCCATGTCGAGGGTGGTGACATACATCTGCACGCCCTCGGCAAAGCATACCTGCGAAATCTCGGAGCGGGAATTTTTCGCGAGGTCACAGGTGACTATCACGCCGACCGCCTTGCCGCAGCGGCAGGAGTTTTTCACCTCGTCCATCCCTACTATCAGCTTGCCGGACTTGCGGCAGATGGTAAGTATACCGGTTATGTCATTTCTCTTCATCCGCCGCTCCCTCCTTCAGCTCGGCTTCAAGCCGCTCGTAAACCTCGGCGGGAATATCGGCTGAAAACGCTCTTTCCAGCCTTTTAGCCCTTCTAGCCATTTTCAGACACTCGGCGTTAGGGCAGATATACGCGCCTCTTCCCGACTTCTTGCCGGTTGGGTCGACGGATATCTCTCCCTCCGGCGTCCGCACTATTCTTATAAGCTCGCGTTTCTCCTTTGGCTCACCGCAGCCAAGGCAGGTGCGCACAGGCGGCTTCTTAAGCGCCTTCTTAGGCTGCTTATTCTGCTTGGCCATTCTTCTCTCCGGCGGCGCAGATGTCAATCTTGTAGCCGGTAAGTCTGGCTGCAAGCTTGGCGTTCTGTCCCTTGTTTCCTATCGCCAGGGAGAGCTGGCTCGCGGGCACGGTGACGGTACAGCTCTTAGAGCCGTCCTCCGCAAGCTTAACGCTCACTACCTCGGCGGGAGCAAGCGCGGATGCAATGTACTCCGCATCGTCCTCGCTGTAGCTTATCAAATCTATCTTTTCGCCCGAAAGCTCATCCACTATCGCGGTGATCCTCGAGCGCTTAGCGCCTATGCACGCGCCTATGGCATCGACGTCGGGATTGTGGCTCATGACGGCTATCTTGCTCCTCGAGCCCGCCTCTCTTGCTACTCCCTTTATCTCAACCGTTCCGTCGTAGATCTCGGGCACCTCAAGCTCAAACAGCCTTCTCACAAAGTCCCGGTGCGTCCTTGACACCTTGACAGAGGGCTTCTTGTCGGGGTTCATCACTCCTACGACATACACCTTTATAATATCTCCCGCCCTGAGCTCCTCGCCGGGTATCTGCTCGCTGCGCGGGAAGTAGATCTCGTCCTTGTCTATCACGACAATAGCGTTTCCGGTTGCCGGCTCCACCTTTAAAACAGTCGCGGATACAAGCTCGTGCTCCTTATCCTTGTACTGAGCCACCAGCCTGTCTCTTTCAAACTGCTTTATATCAGAGCGGATAGACTGCTTGGCGCTCGACGCCGCAACTCTTCCGAACCTCGCGGGAGAAAGCGGTATCTCGCAGGTCCCGCCTACCACCGCCTTGGCGTCATAGGTCTTTGCCTCGTCGAGGGTTATCTCGTTGGCGGGATCCAAAGGCTCGCCCTCGACAACCGTCTTCAAAAGACACATTCCAAAGTTCTGAGCGTCCGGGTCGATGTCTATCCTCACATTTTCGGTGTTGGGGTAATCTCGCTTTATAGCCTTGAGGATGCCCTGCTTGATTCTCTCGATGAGAATATCTTGGGAAATTCCGTTAGCCCTCTCGATTCCCTCCAGCGCCTCAAAAAACTCCTTGTTCATAATCTTCAAACCATTCCTTTCATATATTCAGTTTGTAAAATAACCTAAAACAGATCCGCGTCGTCGTTGAGCCTGACGCGGGCGCACTCGCTCAGCGGCAGCGTCTGATTATTTCCCTCGCCCAAGTCAAGCGTCACGCTCTTTTGCTTGTCGTCATAGCCCGCAAGGATTCCCGTTATCTCCTTCACGCCGTCCCTCTCGCGGATAAAGCGGACTCTCACCTCGTCGCCTATGCAGACCTCGAAGTGCTCCGGACGCCTGAGCTCCCTGCCGAGCCCCGGCGAGCAGACCTCAAACACATAGGACTGAGAAATCGGGTCGGTCTCGTCGAGCAGCTTGTCGAGCGGGCGGTGAACCGCCTCGCAGTCGTACATGTCTATCCCGCCGTCCTTGTCGATAAACACCCTTAAATACCAGGTCGCGCCCTCCTTTTCAAACCGGACGTCCCACAAAAAGAGCCCGAGCTCGTCGCAGATGGGCTGCGCCAATGCCCTTACCTTGGTTACGGTTGCGCTGTCAGCCATACTAATCTCCATTCTGAAGCGTAAGCGGCGGGAGCCTGAAAGCCTCGAGCAAAGCTTTTTCTCCGCCGTCGCAGCCGCTCGCGACGCTTCGGCGCAAACAGCCGTATAAAATTGTCCTCATACAAACATAAAAGACCGGAACGAAGATTCCAGCCTTTCATTAAGAATTTATCAAATGTAGTATACCACAGTATAATGGAAAAATCAAGAGCCTAAGCCTGTTTTTTTGCGGAATTTTGCTCAGTTTATGTAAATCCTCGGCACTCTCTGACTGATTCCGCAGACAAGCTCATAGCCGATGCTGCCGTAGCTGTCGGCAAGCTCGTCGGCGGTTATCTCAAGCCCGCCGTCCCTGCCGAAGAGCGTGACGACATCCCCCTCGCGCACATCCGGCACGCCGCTGACATCTATCATGAGCTGATCCATGCACACTCTGCCTATTATTTTAGCCTCCCGCCCTCTGACCAGCACTCTCGCTCGGTTGGAAAGAAGCCTCGGATACCCGTCCGCGTAGCCTATCGAAACGGTGGCTATCCTGGTCTCACGCTCTGTGACGAAGGTCCTTCCGTAGCTGACGCTGACGCCCGCCTCCACCGTCTTTACCTGAGACACGCAGGCTTTGAGCTCCATTACCGGCTCCAGCCCAAGCCCCAGCGCACGGCTGTAGTCCGGCTTCAGCCCGTACAGGACTATGCCCAGCCTCGCGTAGTCGCTTCTTGGGTCAATGTGATACATAGCGCCCGCCGAATTAAGAAAATGCACAGACTTTATCCCCGAGCCGACCCCGTCAAGCTCAGCCTTGAGCGAGCATATAAGCTCTATCTGGTCGCGGGTGTAGGCTATATCCTCCGGCTTGTCGCTGTCCGCCACGCTCAGGTGAGTAAATATCCCCTCAGCAGAAATGCCGCCCAGCGCGGCTATCCTGAGGCAGGTGTCCCTTAGCTCAAGGACGCTGTCCGAGCGTATGCCTATTCTCGACATTCCGGTGTCCACGGCGATATGGCAGCGGACAGTCTTTCCGGTCGGGCAGCAGCCGCAAAGCTCCGCCGCGTAGTCGTACTCGGTGATAGCCTGGATTATGTCGTAGCGTATCAGCTCGGGGGCGTTGCGCGGCGGCGTGTATCCAAGAATAAGGATGCTCCCGGTTACGCCAAGCTCCCTTAGCTCTATCGCCTCGATGATGTTGGAGACCGCGAAGAAATCCACTCCCGCCTCGAGCATGGCGGGTATCACGCCTTCCGCTCCGTGACCGTAGCAGTTGGCCTTTACCACGCAGATAAGACCGCAGCGGCCGTCAAGCCGCTCCCTGCAAAGGCTTATATTATTTTTGAGCCGGTCGAGATGAATCTCCGCCCACGCTCTTTTGAGCTCTTTTTTATTCAAGGGTATGCCTCCTTGTCAGTACCGGATTAAAAACGACGTACAAGCCGCAGCCGGGCTGCGCCTTCAGCCGAGGTTTTTTCTCTTGCAAAATTTCTAAGTATATGCTAATATCTATCTTGAGCATTGTGCATCTTAGCATTATGCCCGTACAGATATTTCATTTATATGATACGATATCGAAACTCATTATACGGAAGGTGGCTACGCCGGTGGGCTGCATACTGCTTAACAGAGATAACGTCCGGGACTATCCCTTTGACATGGTCTCTACCGCCTGCTTCACCGGTCACAGACTGACCTCCTTGCCAAAGGAGTACTCCCACCCGCTCAGGGTGAGGATGATGCAGAGTCTGATAGCGCTCAAGGTGATCGAAGCGGCGCGAGCCGGCTACCGCACATTTATAACAGGTATGGCTCTTGGAGCCGATATGCTCTTCGCAGACAGCGTCCTTGACCACGCCGACGCCAATCCCGAGCTCGGCATAAGGCTGGTGGGCGTCTCGCCGTTCGCGGGCGAGGAAAGAAGGCTGAGCCCGGAGGAGCTTGCAAGGTACAACAGCGTCAAAGACAGGTGCCACGCTTTCATTACCCTGTCGTCCGGCTACTACAACGGCTGCTTTGCCGCCAGAAACAGGTTCATGGTCGAGCATTCCTCGCTGCTCATAGCCCTTTACCACCACGACCGCAGCGGAACGAGCCAGACGATCAACATGGCGAAAAGGAAGGGCCTTAGGATCGAGCAAATCAATCTTGGCAGCCTCTCGGTATATTTCGGTCTTTGACAGCCGGAATACCCCGCGCGGCGCATACCAAAGGCGTATAGTATATATCATATATCACTCGCACGCAAATTGCAATAGCTTATAATTTTACCAAAGGAAGAGTATCAAGGCTATGGCTAAAAAATTCAAAGGAAAAAGATCTCAGGTCAAAGTGTTTCTTGTCTACATGTCCGTAATGCTTGTCTGCATGCTTATTTTCGGAGCAGCCGCGCTCTTTTTGATGGACAGATTCGTCACACAGCCCGCTTTAGACCGCGACCGTGAGGAGCAGGAGGCGCTTGACTCCGAGCAGGACTCTCAGCCTCTTATCGACTACTCGCTCTACCGCAAGACCTATCTCTTTGTCGGAGCGGACGGTCAGGACATCAACGCGATGGCTCTTATCCGCTTTACTCCCGACGAGGGCGGTATCGAGGTCGTCCCTGTCTCCGAGCTTACCCTCTCCCGCGTAGGGGAAACGAGCGGAACGCTCCAGGCTCTTTATGAGAGCGGAGGAATGAACTATCTTAAATCCGCCGTCGAATCGACGTTCTCGGTGAGCTGCGACAGCTATATAAAAATATCCAACGACGGCTGGAAGAGTCTTGTGGAGTACACCGGCGGGGTGACCAGCTATTCCTTCCCCGAGGAGCTTTACTACAAGGACGAGGAAAGCGGCGAGCTGACCAGCTTCTCCGAAGGAACAGCCACCAGGACGCTCTGGGGCGACGATATCAGAAGAATAATGACCTATCCCAACTATTCCGGCGGCGAGCAGGCAAGGCTACAGGTGATAGGCGAGCTTACCGTTTCGCTTCTTAACAACGCCTTTACCGCTCATGCCGAGGATGTAAACTCCAACCTGCAAAATATCTTCAACGCGATATTCAACAATTCCGATACAAATATAACCACCCGCAGCTTTAACGATGTCCGCCCGGCGTATGAGTATCTTCTCGACGGCGGCTACACCTCGGCTACCTACCGCATCCCGAGGGGTAGCTATGACTCGAACGGCTTTTTCACCGTCGACCCGGAGTTTATAGCCGAGCTGTCCGAGTACTTCGGCTTTACGGAAGCCGAGCCCGCGCAGTAAAGCCTGCCGCCAATAGCATAACGCAGTAATCACGCCAAGACCGCAGTGCTTCAGAGCGACCTGCGGTCTTTACTTTGCCTAAATTTCCCGCAATGTATCGAAATAGTTATAAAGAGCTTGAAATGCCCCGAAAAATAGGATATACTTATATTGAATCATTGCAGGTCAAGGACGCCTGCGCCACTAAACGCGAAAGGACTTGGGCGGATATAACCGGCTTTTTCTGGCGATCCGCCAAGGATAGGGCATAAAAATGGAGAACCGAGTAAAAGTAAGGATCATCGGCAGGGAATATACCCTCGGAACGGACGACACTCCGGAATACACGCTTGAGCTTGCCAGAGAGCTTGACTCAAGAATGAACAAGATGCTCGCCGAGAGCAAAACGCTCAGCGGAATAGACGTCGCTATACTTTCCGCGCTCAACGCCATGGACGAGGCGTCAAAGGCGTCCTCGAACGCCGACAACATACGCCTCCAGCTCGGCGAATATGTCACCTCGGCGGACAAGGCGCGCCAGAGGTATGAGTCCGCCAAGAAGGAGATAGCGGCTCTCAAGAAGAGAATCGAGGAGCTTGAGACCAAGCTCAGCTCTAAGATATAGACGGCATGAGCGCAGAGATATTGTCCCCCTGCGGCTCGTTTGAGTCGCTTGAGGCGGCGCTCCGCTCCGGAGCGGACGCGGTGTATCTCGGCGGAAAGAGCTTTTCCGCGAGAGCGAACGCCCAGAACTTCTCCCACGAGGAGCTTGAGACCGCTGTCGCCCTATGCCATAGGTACGGCGCAAGGGTATATCAGGCGGTCAACACCTGCGTGCTCGGCAAGGAGCTTTCAAGTCTCGCCGACGAGCTGGAATTCTCCTGCCGTACAGGTATAGACGGGCTTATAATCCAGGACAGAGCGGTGGAGTACATAATCAGGACCGCCTGCCCCGATATGCCGATACACGCCTCCACCCAGATGACCCTCCACACAAAAAACGGCGTTCTGTGGGCTAAGGAGCATGGCTACAGCCGGGCTGTTTTGTCCAGGGAGCTTCCGGCAAAAACAATAGAAGAGCTTTCACGCCTCGGCATAGAAACCGAGGTTTTTGTTCACGGAGCGCTGTGCATGTCCGTATCCGGGCAATGCTACATGAGCGCGCTGATAGGCTCGCGTTCGGCAAACCGAGGAAGCTGCGCGGGAGCGTGCAGGCTGCCATTTTCCGCCTCGGGAAAAACAGACTCGAAGTACGCCCTTTCCCTAAAGGACATGTCTCTTGCCGACTATGTCCAAGAATTGAATGAATGCGGAGTCTCGTCGCTGAAAATCGAGGGCAGGATGAAAAGACCGGAGTATGTGGCCGCCGCAACCACGGCGATTAAAAACGCCTCCATCGGCAGACCGTGGGACCATGAGACGCTTAAAGCCGTGTTCTCAAGAAGCGGATTTACCGACGGGTACTACACCGGTAAGACCGGAGCGGGTATGTTCGGCGCGAGGCAGAAGGAGGACGTCCTCTCTGCGTCCGGAGTTCTGCCCGGGCTCAGGGCTTTATACCGCAATGAGCCTCAGAAGTTTGAGGTGAGCTTCGAGCTATCTGCCTCGGGAGGCAGACCCTGCTCGCTCACAGCGTCTGACGGAACTGCCAAAGTCACCCTGACCGGAGCCGTGCCTCAAGCAGCGGTCAACCGCGAGACAACTGCCTGCGAGATAAAAGCCCAGCTTTCAAAGCTGGGCGGTACGCTTTACCGCCTCAAAGCCGCGTCGGTTGAAATAGACCCCGGGCTGATGCTCCCCCTATCTGAAATAAACAGGCTGCGCAGGGAGGCTCTTGGGCTTCTCGACGAAAAAAGGATAGAGCGGCTTGACCGCCGCCGCGAATTTGACCGCTCCCGTCTCATACTCGACAGACCCAAGACGCACAAGGGCAAAATCCCCGAGCTGTGGGTGAGCGCGCAGAGCCTTTCTCAGCTCAGCGAGCTGGATATATCCAAAATCCCAAAGCTCATACTCCCCCTTTCAAGCGCCGAGGAGGCTGCCGGCTCGGGCATACCTCTCGACAAAATAATTTTGTCCCTTCCCCGGTTCAGCTTTGACGAGGAGGCTCTTGAAAAAAAGCTTCTTAAGGCTCGCGGCATGGGGCTTCGGCAGGTGGAGTGCACGAACGCCGCTCACATCAGGCTCGCAAAATCGCTCGGGCTATCCGCCTACGGCGGCTTCGGGCTCAATATCACCAACTCAGTCGCCGCCCATATGTACGCCTCGGACGGTCTTAAGGCGCTCACGCTTTCCTTTGAGCTTAAGGCGTCGCAGGCGTCAGGGATCGCTTCGCCTGTCCCTGTGGGCGCTGTGATCTACGGCAGGCTGCCGCTTATGTTGGCGGTAAACTGCCCGATAAAAGCCGAGCTCGGCTGCCATGGCTGCACCCGCTCGGTGACCGACCGCACCGGCGCGAAATTCCCGGTGCTCTGCCGCAAAGCCGACGGATATGTCGAGATACTTAACTCCAAGGTGCTCAGGCTTTCGGACAAGCTCTCAGACTTCAGCCTCGACTACTGCATACTCAGCTTCACCCTTGAAACTCCTGCCGAGGTGAAAAGCACGCTTGACGACTACCTCTGCGGCAGAGCCCCGCAGGGAGAATATACGAGAGGACTTTATTACCGGGGTATAATTTAGCCCGGTAATGAGATAAATATTATGGTACTGAAATTTAAAAAGCTTCGTGAAAACGCCGTTATCCCCCGCCCCGCCACCTCGCAGAGCGCAGGCCTTGACCTGTGCGCCTGCATAGACGAGCCGCTTACCCTGCATGTCGGGGAAATAGCCACTATCCCCTGCGGGATAGCCTGCTGCCCGGATAGACAGGACGTCGCGCTTTTGGTGTTTGTGCGCTCCTCGCTCGGCAGAAAGCACGGGCTGACGCTTGCCAATTCGGTGGGCGTGGTGGACTCCGACTATCGGGGAGAAATAATGGTTCCGATAATCAATCACGGAGCCTCGGACTACACCTTCGAGCCGGGAGAAAGGTTCGCGCAGCTTGTGGTCACGCCGGTGATTTTCCCCGAGATCGAGCAAGCGCAGGAGCTTCCGGAATCCGACCGCGGCATGGGCGGCTTCGGTTCGACAGGAAGGCTGTGAGCCTCTGATAAAATCTCCCCGCGCAGCTTTATCAGCGCGAAGGTGCAGGGAAAGACCATAAGCCCGTTGAATATGTCGCTTACAAGCCAGACCCGCTCAAGGCTCATCACCGCTCCTAAATACGCCGACATGGCGTACAAAAGCTTATACGCAGTTATCAGGGGCTTTTTGCCTCTGAGTGCATAATCCGCCGCAGCAAGGCCTATCCTCGACCAGCCTATAACGGTCGCTATCCCAAAGCCGGCTATGCTGACGGCGGCTAATTTTCCGGCAAGCCCGCCGTACACCCTGCCAAACGCCGAGGTGACGAGCTGCGCTCCGTCCGCGCCGCCCAAGAGCTCAACTCCTGAGGAGAGTATTCCCACCGCCGTGAGGCTGCATATAACGAAGGTGTCAACAATGAGCTCAAAAATATTCATCAGACCCTGCTCGCAAGGCGTCCGACAGCCGGATTCGGCGTGTATCGCCGCGGTAGTTCCAAGTCCCGCCTCGTTTGAAAATATCCCGCGCCGGAAGCCGACGCTTACCGCTCTTCTCACAGCCGCTCCCGCCGTGCCGCCGAATACCGCTCTTATCCCGAACGCGCCGCCGAAAATATCCGAAAACACTCCGGGCAGCGCAGAGCGGTTCATTATTATCAGAACGAGCATCGCAACGATATACCCCGCCGTCAGCAAAGGCAGAAATACTCCGCACAGCCTTCCCGCGAACTCAGAGCTTGAAAACAGACAGAACAAGGCTACCGCCGCCACGGCCGCTCCGCAGTACACAGGGTCAAGCGAGAACTCCTTGTAAAGAGCCTCCGCCGCCGAGTTTGACTGCACCATGCTACCCATTCCGAACGACGCGAGCATGCAGAACAGGGCGTATAGCATTCCCGCAAGCGGGTCCTTTAATCCGTCGCGAAGAGCATACATTATTCCGCCTTTTTTTCCGTCGCGGTACTTTATACTTAATATGCCCTCCGCGTACGCGACCGCCATCCCGAAAAAGCCGGACACCCACAGCCAAAATATCCCGCCCGGTCCCCCGAGCGTAAGCGCAGTCGCGACTCCGGTAACGCTGCCGGTGCCTACTGTCGCCGCAAGCGCGGTGGAGATACACCCAAGCCTTGAGCCGTCGGAGGAAAACAGGTTCCTTTTGACGCAGCGGAGTATATCGGCTATTCTAAGCTGCACAAGCCTTGTCCTGAAGCTGAAATACACCCCCACCGATATTATCAGAATAACCGTCGGCATCCCCCAGACGGCGTCCGAAACCGCGGTAAGTATTTTGTTTATCGCCACCACTCATTCCTCCCGCTCCGGCTACCATCCTTTATCTGTGAAAGGAAGCATGCACATGAGAAAGTACCGACCGAAAACGACAGCTCTTCTCATAATAAACATCGCCGTAATACTGCTGTGCACAGGTCTGACCGTTGTGACAAGAATATATCTTGTCTCCTTTAGAATACTTATGATTCTGCTGATAGCTTTATTCTGGGCGGCGGCCGTGCTCTTTTGCTGCGTACTGCTCCCGCTGTATTTCCGCAGGACGGTGGTATATGTCTCCGGCATAGAGCTCTGCCTGCACACCGGTATTTTCTTCTGGCGAAGGGAGTACATGAGGATGTCCGCCGTGCAGTATGTGACCTCCGTCAGTCTCCCTCTCTCCGGCTTCTCCGGGTTCAACTTCATTTTCGTCAGAGGGCTTGGCGGGACTCTGGTGCTTCCCTTTTTGCGGAGCGCCGACTGCGACGATATAATAAATCTCATTCACATCAAAATTACGGAAAGGCAATAGCTCAGCATTTTTATGAAAGGAGGCAGTCATGGCGGAGCGAAGCGGACAGCAGCATCCCATAAAGCTGTTTTCATACACCACCCGCTACTTCTGGCTTCTGATAATTCCTATCCTGCGAAGCCTCTACTCGCTATCGTTCAGCGTGGACGCGCTGAGAGTGTGGCTGGCGGGAACATGGTTCGACCTCATAGTTATTGCGACTATTTTAGCCTTTGCGTGGCTAAGGCTGGTGAGCGTCACCTACAGCTTCAATCAGGAGAGGATTATTGTCCGACGCGGCATCTTTATCAATGCCGAGGACTTGATATACTACCGCGAAATCTCTACTCTAAGTATAAAGCGCAATATAATTTACAAAATAGTGGGAGCAAGCAAGGTGTATATAGGCACCAACGCGGGAATTTTTGACCGCGCGGATATCACTCTCGTCATGAAACGCTCGGACGCGGATTGCCTTTACGGCTGCGTCATGAACAGCAGAGCAAGGACAATAAACTATTCCGTCTCCCCCAACCGCTTAAGATTATTTATATTTTCAATCATCTCCTCCTCCACTCTCTCCGGAGCTATCGTGGCTCTCGCGTTCGTTATCGAGGTCTCAAGGCTTATCGACAGAGAGCTTGAGGCGAGGCTCATCATGGACGCCCTCAACGAATTTGCCGCGCGCATGTCGGCTATCGTGCCTCCGATCACGGCAGGTATCTCCGCTGTCATCGCTCTTTCATGGCTTATCTCGTTCGTCACCAACCTGTTCTACTTCTGGAACTACATCCTCACAAAATCCCCGGACAGCATCTACGTCAAAAGCGGGCTCATCGCAAAAAACGGGCATATAATCAGGCTGGACAGAATCAACTTCATAGACCTGAGGCAAAATCTCTCGGCGAAGCTGTTCAGGATATCCTCCCTGCACTGCCAATGCTCAGGCTACGGCTCGACAGGCCGCTCCGAGCTCTCAGTAGTCCTCCCTATAACCACCTCCAATGAAATCAAAGGCGCGATACAGGAGGTGTTTCCCGAGTATCCCAATCCCGAGATCCAGCTCAAGCCCTCTCTGCGCTCGTTTCCGGGCTTCTATTTCTGGCCTGTTATCTTGGCCATACTCCCGCTCGCCGCCTACGCCCTGATAAGCCTTATCTTTCCCGGCTGGAAAACCATAGCCGAAGCCGCTCTGCTGATAGCGGAAGTCCCTGCAGTCTGGCTCGCGGTAGTCAAAACCGTCGCTATATTTACTACCGGCATAGGCTTTTCGGACGGGCATCTTGTGATGAAATACGCAAAAAGATACGGCTTCCACACCGTTATCTCCCCAAAGGATCGCATAACCAAAATAGTTATCCGTCAGTCCGTCCCACAGCACATCGGAGGAAGCTGCACAGCCATCATATACACCGCTTCCGACAAAAAAGTGCGCCATATAATCTACGGACTTCGGCTTGACAAGGCGCTCAGCTTTTTTGACAGACAGGGCTTCGACCTATATTACAGCGAAAATCCGCTCCAATAAAAATTTTTAAAAAGCACTTGACAAATCCGCTTTCATTAACTATAATGAATAAGTCTCGTATCGAAGTCTCACACAGACAGAGAATCGACAGCAATCGGCTGTATAGCTCAGTTGGCTAGAGCATTCGGTTCATACCCGAAGTGTCACCGGTTCAAATCCAGTTACAGCCACCAATTTGGCCCGTTGGTCAAGCGGCTAAGACATCGCCCTTTCACGGCGGAGACATGAGTTCGATTCTCGTACGGGTCACCATATTCCCGGCTTTTCTGAAAAGGAAGCCGGGCTTTTTGTTTTTAGATCATCTTACCCGAAATGGCTTTGAGACTGGGATGCCGCGAAGCCCCGACGCATGGCGGCGGGGCCGGAAGCGAGCCGAGGGCGCAGGGCAGCGGCTTTTAACTTCACAGCCTTATCCCGGCAGAAAATTGCAGCATGTGGCTTAGCTCTTTTCCGCCCTGCCCTGCGCTCGCCCTCGGCTCGCTATAGCTGCCCGGACAGCAGCAGCCATTGGCTGCTGCGCAAGCCCGCGCCTTCCGGGGCGCTCCCCTGATAAACGCCCCGCATTGCCCGACTCGCACAAAAGTCAAGTTAAGAGCGGAAGCTAACGGCGCGGGCTCGCCGCGGCTGCGTGAACGCAGCCGCATGCTGTCCGGGCGGCGCGCGGCATCCCCTGTGAAGAGCGAGTAAGCTATCATCGTGCCACATAAAAGCGCGGCGGGGAAAATCATTTAGTGTTCCCTGTCTCATGCTTTCTTTGAGGCTTGCCGCAAAATAAATTGCTTTCAAGCTTAAAAACAAGAGGCACCCACATTGCGAATGCCTCTTTATGTTTTACAATTTGTATATTTATTTTTGATTTTACTCTTACTTATAATTTCCGCTGTCAAATGTATGTTCAAAATTTGACCGTCTCGCCGGGCTTTACCGAGAACAGCTTTTCACCGCTCCAGCTTCGCTCGCACAGCCATATCTCCTTGGCGGTAGGATTGTATACCATCCTTGACTGCGGAGAGGTTGAGTACTCCAGCGCCTTGTAGGCAAGATGATACTCGCAGATGTCTATGTTTGCGGCGAACCATATCTTGTCGCTATGGGACGACATGAACTTAAGGATTCCCTCGACGACATCCCAGTTTCCGTCCCTGCGGAACTCGGCTGTATGACCCCAAAGATAGAACATTCTCGGCTCGTCCGAGTCCTCAGCCAAGAATTTCTTCGCCAGCTCCATTATGCCGCCGTGATTGTGGTGGCAGGTAGCCTTGAGCCTCAGCCAGTCCTCAGGCATGGCGAAGTCCTCCCTCGTCTCGACTGTCCGGCAGTATTTTATACCGTTTCTCTTCAAAGCCTCTACGCTCGCGTCGTTATAGCTTCCGTATGGATATGCAGCTCCTCTGACTACCCTGCCGTACTGGAGCTCGAGGCTTGCCCTGTCAGCCGCTATCTCGTAGTTGAGCTCCGCCTCGGTGAGCTGAGTGAAGTTTCTGTGCTCAAGACCGTGGACAGCTATCTCAACGCCGTGGGTGATATAGCTCTTTTCCGCCTCCGACCTTGTGAGCCTCGGCCAGCCTCCGTCCGGCTCTGTTCCCTCATCGCGGTATATTCCCGAGCTGACGTTAAATGTGCCCTTGACGCCGTACTCGTCCATAAGCTCCATCAGCCTCATGTCGTCATAGTTGGCATCGTCATAGCTGAGGGTAAACGCCTTTCTCAGACCTCCCGGAAATCTCATTTTCAACATGCTATCTACCTCCTTGATATTGACAATACTTTTTATTCACTATAAACTATTAGCTAAAACCAGTATACAGCCATGCGCTGCATTTTTCAATAGCCTTGCCTCACAGGAGGAAATTTAATGACGCTGAACCACATAACAGACACTCACTCCCACTATGACGACCCGCGCTTTGACGGAATAAGAGACGAGCTTATCTCCTCCCTTTTTTCACGCGGCATCTCGGCGATAATCCACGCCGCCGACACCGTCAAGTCGTCAGAATACGGCGTTGCCGCCGCGCAGAAATACCCGCGTTACTTCACCGCCGTCGGCATTCACCCAGAGCACGCGAACGGCGTGACAGAATCAGAGCTTGAAAGAATATCAGAGCTTGCCAAAAGCCCAAAGGTGGTGGCAATAGGAGAAATAGGGCTTGACTACCATTACGAGGGCTATGACAGCGAGGCGCAGAAGCGGCTCTTTGAGTATCAAATAAGGCTTGCGCAAAGCCTTGAGCTGCCCATAATCGTCCACTCAAGGGACGCAGCCGGGGACTGCATGGATATCCTCAGAAGATTTGCCCCCGTTTCAGGAGTGATGCACTGCTTTTCCGGCTCTGTCGAGACAGCAAGAGAGGTTCTCTCGCTCGGAATGCACATAAGCTTTACCGGAGTCATCACCTTCAAAAACTCAAAAAAGGCCGTCCAAGTCCTTGAGTCCATGCCGCTCGACAGGCTTTTACTTGAGACCGACTGCCCCTACATGGCTCCCGAGCCCTTTCGTGGAAAAACCTGCGACAGCTCGATGATAGAATACATCGCGAAAAAGGAAGCAAAGCTTCTCGGCATAAGCCTCGACAAGCTGCTTCTTGCCACCGAGGAAAACGCGAGGCGGCTCTTTAAGCTCTGGTAATTGACCGAATAGCGTCAGACCAACCGGCTCCTACTTTTTTAGGAAGCCGGTTTTTAGCATCACAAGCCTACAGCGCGGACAAAGTTCGTGTCGGGGATGCCGCGGCGCCGCCCTAAGGCGGCGTGTGGCAGCCCGCGGGAGCCGGGCGCTGTCTCTTTGGTTTGGTAACAAGCCCGACGGCTATCTCCGGCAAAGATATGCCTTGACCCTGTTACCCGCTCCCGCGGGTTGCCTTGGCTGTCCGGTCGGCTTTCGACATTCACAGGCAAGCCGCCCTTGATGTTCTCCGACACGCCACTATCTTATGCTTCCGGCTCGGTTTTTGCCGACCGGGCAGCCCGCGGCATCCCCCGAGTCTTCCATTCTGAATCAAACCCATGCGAGCCTCTTCACACTTTGCCCTGCTCTTTCGCGCTTATGCACTGTTTCTATCCGTGGGCAGACAAAAAAAGCGCCTCCGACCGCTGTGCAGCCGAAAAGCGCCTTTGTTCCACGGGGAACTATTTATGATTGTCGCTCCTGAGATTACAGGATTCTCACGCCGGTGACACCCTCGATAGCGAGGATATCCGCCTTTGCAGAGTCTACGTCGCCGGTCACATCGACCATAGTATACGCCCAGTCCTTCTTGGACTTGTTTACTATGCTCTCAATGTTTCCTCCGGCGTTGGAGATGACTCCGGTGACCTGAGTGATTATGGCAGGAACATTCTTATGGATAATGCAGACAAGCTGATCGGCTGTCTTGTTGAGCTCACAGTTAGGAAGATTTACCGAGTTGGTGATCTTTCCGTACTCTATGTAGTCGACAAGCTCCTTCGCAGCCATTACCGCGCAGTTGTCCTCAGACTCCGGTGTGGAAGCTCCGAGATGCGGGATGGCGGTAACTCCCTCTACTCCGATAAGCTCGTCGTTCGGGAAGTCGGTGATATATGCGGCGACGTCTCCGGCAGAAAGAGCAGCGATGATGTCGGGAGTGTTGACAAGCTCTCCTCTCGCGAAATTGAGAATCCTTACGCCTCTCTTCATCTTTGCGATGGTATCAGCGCACACGGTGTCCTTGGTGTCCTTGTTGTAGGGAAGGTGAAGAGTGAGGTAATCAGATTCGGCAAAGACCTCAGCCTGAGACTTGACGACCTTTACTCCGGGATTGAGCCCCAAAGCGGCAGTTACGGAGAGGAAGGGATCATAGCCGATTACCTTCATGCCGAGCGCGAGAGCGGTGTTGGCTACCTTCACGCCTATCGCTCCGAGACCTATGATTCCGAGCGTCTTGCCCATGATCTCGGGGCCTGCGAACTGGGACTTGCCTTTTTCGACAAGCTTTGAAACCTCGTCGCCCTGACCCTTGAGAGTCTTTGCCCAGTCGATAGCTGCGGCAATCTTTCTCGATGTCAGAAGAAGTCCCGCTACTACCATTTCCTTGACCGCGTTTGCGTTCGCTCCGGGAGTGTTGAACACGCATATTCCCATCTCAGAGCAGCGGTCTACAGGGATGTTGTTTACGCCCGCGCCGGCTCTCGCTATAGCGACAAGGTTTGAGCCAAACTCATAGTCGAGCATGTTGGCAGAGCGAACCATTATTCCGTCCGGATTCTCGGCCTCAGTGGAAACTGTATACTTCGTTCTGTCGAAGTTGTCCGTTCCGACAGAGGCGATTTTATTAAGAGTTAAGATATTATACATTTTCAGCCTCAAACTTTCTCATGAATTCAACCAGCTTCTCTACTCCCTCGTAGGGCATAGCGTTGTAGATAGAAGCTCTCATGCCGCCGACTGTGCGGTGACCCTTGATGTTGATAAGTCCCGCCTTCTTTGCCTCAGAGACAAACTTAGCGTCAAGCTCCTCGTTGCCGGTGACGAAGGGAACATTCATAAGCGATCTGTCCTTGCCCTGAACGGTTGCCTTGAAGAGCTTCGAGGAGTCAAGGAAGCTGTACAGAGGCTCCGCCTTGCGCTTGTTCCTCTTTTCCATCTCGGTAAGTCCGCCCATTTCCTTTATCCAACCGAGCACGAGTCCGAGGATATAAATGCCGTACGTCGGAGGCGTGTTGTACATCGAGCCGTTATCAGCATGGATCTTGTAGTTGAACATCGTAGGAGTCATCTCCATGGCGTTGCCAATGAGATCCTCACGGATTATAACTACGGTAAGACCCGCAGGTCCCATGTTCTTCTGTGCGCCCGCATAGATGAGTCCGAACTTGGAAACATCTACAGGCTCGGAAAGTATGCAGGACGACATGTCGGCTACCAGCGGAACGTCTCCGGTCTCGGGAAGCTCGTTGAAGCGTGTACCGTAGATAGTGTTGTTGTAGCAGATGTGGAAGTAATCCGCCTCAGGATCGAACTTGGACTTGTCGAGCTCGGGAATATAGGAGAAGGTCTTATCCTTGGAGGAAGCGATTACATTGCACTTTCCGTATCTTGAAGCCTCCTGATACGCCTTGTTCGCCCACTGTCCGGTGATAACAAAGTCCGCCTTATGGTTCTTGTTCATCAGGTTGAGGGGGATCATTGCGAACTGGCTGGAAGCTCCGCCCTGAAGGAAGAGTACCTTGTAGTTGTCAGGGATGCTCATGACTTCCCTCAGACCTGCCTCGACGCTGTCGATAATAGCCTGATACTCCTTTGAGCGATGGGACATTTCCATGACCGACTGTCCGGAAGTGCCGTATTCCAGCATCTCGTCTGCCGCTCTTTTCAAAACTTCTTCGGGCAGCATTGCAGGACCCGCGCTGAAGTTGTAAACTCTCATCTTTGTAGCCTCCAAATATAAATTTAGTAAAATAGCTGCTTTCTATTATACTTCACTTGCGCACAGGTGTCAACCATATGAGAACAAAAATTTTTACTGCACTAAAGCAGTAAATATGTCACAATGCCTAAACCCCGGATGAACGGATATAAAAACAAAGGCAAGTCGCATTAACCTAAAGGAAAACGCATGAAGCCCGACAGTATTCTGCCGCTCCCTCGTCCGCTCTATTAGCGGCTTTCAAGAGCGCTCCGACACGGCATGTCGCCCCGCCGGCGGCTCGGCGCTGGCTTTTTTGGCACCCACTCTCTTTGCGCCGCGCAGCCGCCCGGAACGCAATGCGCGCGTAGCAAGGAGCCGGGCCGCCGGCGAAATACGCCCTTCCTTTTTTTCGCGCGGAGATAAATTTTCTCCGTCAATCCGGCTGAGCTGCCGAATATTCACTGCCCACAACGCCGCGTCTGTGGCTTTGACTCCGCGCGAAAAAAGGAAGGCGTCGGACGCCTTAGGGCGTCAGGCGACATGCCCGAGACCTGCACCACTGACTCAGCCTAAAAAAGGCGCTTTAGGTGCTTTTCCCGCCGCTATAACGCTCGAGCCTTAGCGGATCACCGAGTGCTGCGGCGGGAGTGACTAAAAGCAGTCCCTAAACGCCCAAGTTTGCGCCGTACTACTTGACTTATCGGATAAAATGGAATACAATAGGCGTTGAAATCTGACGGCAGCGGGATTTTGCAGCCGTTCAACATTCCTTCAGGAGAGAAAGATATGGATAATTCACTCAAGACCATGGACAAAATCGTCGCGCTGTGCAAGGGCAGAGGCTTCATCTTTGCCGGAAGCGACATCTACGGCGGACTTGCGAATACATGGGACTACGGCCCCTTGGGAGCAAGAATGAAGAACAACATCAAGGACACCTGGCGCAAGCGCTTCATCCAGGAGAGAAAGAACAGCTATGAGATGGACGCGGACATCCTCATGCACCCCAGAGTCTGGGAGGCTTCGGGACATGTCGGAAGCTTTTCCGACCCGCTTCTTGACTGCAAGGAGTGCAAGATGCGCTTCAGAGCGGACAACCTCATCGACGACTTCGACCCAAACGCACACGCCGACGGGATGACCAAGCAGGAGATGTTC
This sequence comes from Candidatus Faeciplasma pullistercoris, assembly GCA_018715525.1. Lineage (GTDB taxonomy): Bacteria > Bacillota > Clostridia > Oscillospirales > Ruminococcaceae > Faeciplasma > Faeciplasma pullistercoris. The sequence continues at coordinate 54,639 of DVLL01000005.1, forward strand.
GAGTATATCAAGGCTCACTCCATTCCCTGCCCTCACTGCGGAAAGCACAACTTTACTGAGATAAGAGAGTTCAACCTGATGTTCAAGACCTTCAGGGGCGTGACCGAGGACGCCAAGAGCGTTATTTATCTCAGACCTGAGAACGCTCAGGGAGAGTATGTAAACTATCTCAATGTTCAGCGTACCATGCGCGCCAAGCTCCCCTTCTCGATAGGTCAGATAGGCAAGGCGTTCAGAAACGAGATAACTCCCGGCAACTTCACCTTCAGGACTATTGAGTTCGAGCAGATGGAGTTCCAGACCTTCTGCAAGGAGGGAACGGACGCCGAGCTTTATGAGTACTTCAAGCAGTTCGGCAAGCAGTATTATGAGGATCTCGGACTTCCTGCCGAGCATCTTAGGTTCCACGACCATGAGAAGCTCGCCCACTACGCTAAAGCCGCCTGCGATATAGAGTTCCTCTTCCCGTTCGGCTGGGGAGAGATAAACGGCACTCACAACCGCACAAACTTTGACCTCGCCCGCCATCAGGAGTACAGCGGCACTAAGCTCGAGTACCTCGACCCCGAGACAAACGAGAGGTATATCCCCTATATCATAGAGTCCACCTACGGACTTGACAGAACCTTCCTTGCGCTTCTGTGCGAGGCGTATGACGAGGAAGTAATAGACGCGGAGAAGAATGACGTCAGGACTGTGCTCCACCTCAACCCCGTCATAGCCCCTTATAAGGCGGCGGTGCTTCCCCTCTCCAAGAAGCTCTCCGATGAGGCGATGAAGGTGTACGACAAGCTCTCCAAGAAATTCATGGTTGATTTTGACGAGAACGGCTCTATCGGCAAGAGATACCGCCGCGAGGACGAGATAGGCACGCCATACTGCATCACCTTTGACTTTGACTCCCTCGAGGACGGCTGCGTTACTGTCAGGGACAGAGATACCATGGAGCAGGTAAGACTTCCTATCGACCAGCTTGAGAGCTATATTCAGGATAAGATAGTGTTCTGATAGATTCCGTGCCGGAAGCCGGCGGAATATGAATGAGCGGCGCGATATTTTGAAATTTTTCGGCGCCGCAAAACAAATATAATTCTTACTGCTTACACCCTTTTACCGTGAACCTGCGGCAAAAGGGTGTTTTTTTGGCTGTATTTATAATCTGAGGGCAAAGTGCTTCCCACTTTTTTACCGCGCGGGCTCATCTCTGCCCTTCCCTGCCATGCTCTGCCCTGCTCAGGCAAGCCTCACGCTCGCTCGCCTAATAAGCTGTTAACCCAAGACGGACGGCTTACGCTCTCCTGCTGGCTTGACCTGATCGCAACAACAAAATTGCCCTTTTGCCGTGTGAATGCGGTAAAAGGGCAATTATCTTTTCGCGGTGTTCAAAGTATAATCACAGCGGCGATTTTTCCATGGCGATACCTATGCCTATGCCTTTGCATATGCCCGGCTACGCCCCGGCAAGCTTCACGCTCACCTCACCGGAATCAAGGCTTATTGTTCCGCCTGCTGTCATTACCTCAAGGCGGCATCTGTCGTCTATGCCCGTGACCGTTCCGCAGATAAGCGAGCCTCCCCTTTGAAAGCTCACTTCCCTGCCTGTCAGTATCGAGCGCGAGCGGTACTCCTCCAAAAAGCCCCGGGACGAAATTGAGGAAAGAACCTCTTCGAGCCTGTCGATGATCTTAAGGACGACCTTCGCGCGAAGCTCAGCGTCAGGCTTAAAGTCAAACACCGCGCCCGCCTTTGACTCAAGCTCTCCGATAAAGCCTCCCTCTGGGGCAGTCAGGTTCACGCCTATGCCTATGACCGCGTAGTCGAGGGCGTTTTTAGAAAAATCAAGCCTGCACTCGGTCAAAATCCCGCATACCTTTTTCCCCTCGCAGTAGACGTCGTTCACCCACTTTATGCCCATTTTCCTGCCGGACAGCTCCTCAAGCACCGATGCTACCGCGCAGGCGGCGGCGGGAGTTATCAAAAGCGAGCTCTCTACGTCCAGTCCGGCTCGGTACACAAGAGAAAAATACACGCCGGTGGAGGCTGGGCTGTAAAAGCTTCTGCCCTGACGGCCTCTGCCTGCCGTCTGAGAATAGGCGACGACGCAGACTCTCTCCCTCTCGCCTGACTTGGCAAGCTGAAGACAAATATTGTTCGTAGAGTCCACCTCAGGGTATTCTATAAGCCTGATGCCATGGTATATTTCAGGGAGTTTAAGCATAAAACCCGCTCCTTTTTAATTACGCATCGTATTATATCTAACATATTATACTATAAGTATGCCGCAACTTCCTGTCTGAGCCTGCAATCCGCCGTTTATCCACGCTTGCCAATCCGGAAGAAAATCCCCGCGCCCCATTCCCATTTACAAACCAAGCGCGAGAGCACTCGCTTTGCACTGCTATGCAAGGCCTGCCCTCACGCCTGATGAACTGTAGATATTCAGCTTATGCCGCACGCAGACAAATGCCACGCAGGGCAGCACATGATCTTCGCTTAGATCTGTACCGAATAGTTGGGAGCTTCCTTGGTGATATAAATATCGTGAGGATGAGACTCCTTGAGACCCGCGCCGGTAATGCGGACAAACTTCGTCTTGGTGTGAAGCTCGCCGACATTGTTGCAGCCGCAGTAGCCCATACCGCTGCGTATTCCTCCGCAAAGCTGGAACACGGTATCGGAAAGCATTCCCTTGTAGGGCACTCTTCCCTCAACTCCCTCGGGAACAAGCTTCTTCGAGCCTGTCTGGAAGTATCTGTCCTTTGAGCCGCACGCCATTGCGCCGAGGCTTCCCATTCCTCTGTACACCTTGAACGAACGTCCCTGATAAATCTCTATCTCTCCGGGAGCCTCGTCGCAGCCTGCCAGAAGCGAGCCGAGCATTACAACATTAGCTCCGGCAGCCAAGGCCTTTACTATATCTCCCGAATATTTGATGCCTCCGTCGGCGATAACCGGTATACCGTACTTGGCAGCCATGCAGGCCGCGTCAAACACCGCTGTTATCTGAGGCACGCCCACGCCCGCGACGACTCTTGTCGTGCAGATAGAGCCGGGTCCGATTCCTACCTTTACGCAATCCGCGCCCGCCTTGATAAGAGCCTCAGCGCCCTCCGCGGTGGCGACATTTCCGGCAATGACAGGAGTGTCAGGAAATGCGTTCTTTACCTTTTCAATACAATTAAGTATGTTCTTTGAATGTCCGTGAGCTGAATCAAGCACAAGGCAGTCTACGCCCGCCTTGACAAGTGCGCCGGCTCTGTCAAGAACATCGTCGGTAACGCCGATAGCAGCGCCGCAGATAAGTCTTCCCTGCGAATCGGTGGAGGAGTTGGGATACTTGACCGCCTTCTCTATATCCTTGATGGTGATAAGACCCTTTAAGTAGCCCTCGGAATCAACCAGAGGAAGCTTCTCTATCTTGTACTTGCGAAGTATCTGCTGAGCCTCGTCAAGCGATGTCCCGACAGGAGCTGTGACAAGATTTTCCTTGGTCATCACGTCGGATATCTTCATGTTGAAGTCGGTGATAAAGCGCATATCCCTGTTGGTGATAATGCCGCAGAGCTTTCCGCTGTTGTCAACTATAGGCACGCCGGATATGCGGTACTTGCCCATAAGCTCGTCCGCATCGGATACAAGGTGATCCGCCGAAAGGAAGAACGGGTTGACTATTACTCCGTTCTGCGAACGCTTTACCTTGTCCACCTCGTCTGCCTGCTTCTCTATTGTCATATTCTTGTGGATAATTCCTATTCCGCCCTCGCGGGAAATCGCAATCGCCATTGCGGACTCGGTGACGGTGTCCATCGCGGATGTCATTATCGGGATATTGAGAGTTATGCCCTTGCAAAGGGTCGTTTTGAGATCTACCAGGTTCGGCGTGACGTCTGATTCGCCGGGAATCAGCAGCACATCGTCAAAGGTAAGTCCTTCTTTTCCGAACTTGGCTTCAAAATCGACTTCAAACATATCTTTCCTCCATCGTATATTTATATTTATCATCTTATATGTACTTAAACCCAATATACTATAAAAATGTCGAATAGTCAAGACCGCAGCCGCATTTTGAGCTAAAAACAAAGCAAAACGCCGCCGAAGAAAATTCCTCGACGGCGGTAATCTTAAAATTCTGCCACACTGTAGAACGCTTCGGTGGGATTGTAGTTTTCATCAAACAAAAGAGGCTTGTTCTCCACCCGTTTTCCGTCCAGCTTGAAGGAATTGAGCCATGAGTGCTTGTTTGACACGCCCCAGAGCGTGACGTTGTCAATGGCTTCCTTAAACTGCCTGAAAATCTCAAACGCCCTCGAGTATACCTTCGGCACGTTGTCAACTGCCTCACGGGTCAGCTCCTTTGGACCGTCATGCCAGCTTACGCAGTTGACGTCCATTTCCGTTATGTGGATCCTAAGACCGGTATTTGCGTACATCTCCAGCGCGCGGCTCATGTTGTCAAAATCGGAGTCCTTGAAAAAGGCGTTTATATGACACTGGCAGCCGATTATGTCCACAAGACCCCTCTCCTTCAACGAATTTACAAGTTTTAGTATCTTGTCCCTCTTCGACGGTATAAACTCATTGTAGTCGTTGCAGCAGATCTGAGCATTCGGAAAATATTTTCTTGCAAGCGAATAAAGAGTAAACAGGTAATCCTCTCCGAATTTCTCCTTGTAGACAGTTTCTCTAAGATATCCCTCCGGCTTATCCATAATCGCCTCGTTTACCACGTCCCAGCAGAAGCAGTCGGGAAAATGCTGCGTCATAAACTCGTAGTGCTCTACCGTGTTGGTGTATAGCTCCTCGGCAGAAAGCTGCTCGAAAATTCCGTATGGATAAGAGCCGTGCCATGAAAGCGTGTGACCCCTGACCAAAATGCCGTTTTCCTTAGCAAAGCCGTAGATTTTATCCGCGGGAGCCGTATCAAGCTCCTTGCAGGGATGGACAAATCTTTCCCTGTCGGTTATCTCGGGCGGCTCCGGCTTTTCTCCCTTTTTAAGCTTAGAAAAATCCGGGCGCTGATACTTATGCGGATGAATGCCGTTGTACTTCATCTCATTCTCGGCGGTAACGGTTGAAAAGTTTGCCTTCACCGTATCGGCAGCCTCGTCGAGCCAGTGCGCGGAAACCGCCGCTCCGATCGTGAAGTAGTTCTTATAAGCTTCCTTGAGCGTAGTCATATGACGCCTCCTTTGTCGGTTTAATTAAGTCTTAATTAGTTTTATGTCTATCCATGCCGCCGTATGCGGGGCTTACGCCCCGCATACGGCGGCAGACTGTCACTTATTTCACGAATTTAGGCTTTGTGCGCTCCCCACGGACGCCGCCATGCTGCCCGAAGGGCAGCCCCGACGGCTTTTCCCCGGCGGTCGCCGACTTTAGCCATGCGTCGCCTTGAGAAAAGCTTTTAAAACGGGCAGGTACGGTCATTTCAGCGTTCAGACCGGCGACCGCATCCGGAAAAGCCGTTATCGCCGCGCCTTGGCGGCAGCTTCGCCCCTGACGATCCTTGAAGCCGGGGCTATGCTGCCGGCCTTGCCGTCGTAAGCAAAGCCACGGCGCGGCGGAGCGGCGTCCGACCTTTGCTGAGCGCAATGAGTTTGAGGATACGGCTGCGTGACAGCCTGACCGCCGGTAAGCCTAAAGCCGCTTTTTACTTCTTGGGAATAAGCTTGTCCTTGCCGCCCATGTAGGGTCTGAGCGCAACCGGTATCTTTACGCTTCCGTCCTCGCAGAGGTTGTTCTCGAGGAAGGCTATCAGCATTCTCGGAGGCGCTACTACCGTGTTGTTTAAGGTGTGGGCAAGGTATTTTCCGTTTTCTCCGTTTACTCTGATCTTAAGGCGTCTTGCCTGAGCGTCTCCGAGGTTGGAGCAGGAGCCCACCTCAAAGTACTTTTTCTGCCTCGGGCTCCATGCCTCTACGTCAACCGACTTCACCTTGAGGTCCGCAAGGTCGCCCGAGCAGCATTCAAGCGTTCTTACTGGGATGTCCATGCTCCTGAAGAGCTCTACGGTGTAGCCCCAGAGCTTGTCAAACCATGCCATGGATTCCTCAGGCTTGCACACGACGATCATTTCCTGCTTCTCGAACTGGTGAATGCGGTATACTCCCCTCTCCTCGAGACCGTGAGCGCCCTTTTCCTTGCGGAAGCAGGGAGAATAGCTTGTCATGGTTATCGGAAGCTGCTGCTCGGGGATGATCTGATCTATGAACTTGCCTATCATCGAGTGCTCGCTTGTTCCGATGAGATAGAGATCCTCGCCCTCGATCTTGTACATCATGGCGTCCATTTCGGCAAAGCTCATTACTCCGGTTACGACGTTTGACCTTATCATAAAGGGAGGAACGCAGTAGGTAAAGCCCTTGTCTATCATGAAATCACGGGCATAGGCTATTACAGCCGAATGGAGACGGGCAATGTCCCCCATAAGGTAGTAGAAGCCGTTTCCCGCAACCCTGCGAGCTCCGTCAAGGTCTATGCCGTCAAATCTCTCCATGATGTCGGTGTGATACGGCACCTCGAAATCGGGAACGGCAGGCTCTCCGAACCTCTCCCTCTCGACGTTTTCCGAGTCGTCCTTGCCTATCGGAACGCTGGGGTCAATGATGTTGGGGATAGTCATCATGATTTTATTGATTTTCTCCTGGAGCTCCGCCTCGGAGACCTCAAGCTCCTTGAGCCTCTCAGCCTGATCGTTTACCTGCTGCTTGACCTTTTCGGCCTCCTCGCGGTTTCCCTTTGCCATAAGACCGCCTATCTGCTTGGAAAGGCGATTGCGCTCGGCTCTGAGCTGATCCGCCTCGGTTATCGCGGCGCGATACTCCTTGTCCAGCTCGATGACCTCGTCCACGAGGGGAAGCTTTGAATCCTGGAATTTTTTCTTTATGTTTTCGCGAACCACGTCCGGATTTTCTCTTAAAAATTTGATGTCTATCATTTTAGCTTGTCCTTTCGGTTTCTTTCTATATTTCCGGGCTTACCCGCCCGATACAATATATAATGTATACTGCGTGCCCCTGAGCGGCTTACCGCCGGTGGCCTTACATGTTCCATGTAGAACATTTTGATTTTGCGCGCATGTTTATATAAGCGGCGGGTCTTACCCCGCGTTCTCTTCGCTGCCGTCCTCAGCGCCGTGAGGCTGTTTGGGCAAGGTTACACCCTCGAGCAGCCTCGCTATGGCCGCAAGGTCGTCCTCGGAGTAGAATTCTATCTCCAGTCTGCCCTTTCCGCCCTTTCCCTTGACGGTGACCTTTCTGCCGGTCGTTTCCGCGAGGGAGAGCTCGATTTCCTTCATGAATACCTCTTTTTTGGGCGGCTGCTTGGGAGCCTTCTGCTTGTCAAGCTTTTTAACCTCGTCCTCGAGGTTCCTGACGGTAAGCATGTCCCTTTTTACCTTGAGGGCAAGCTGCGCTCTTACCTCCTCGTCGGCAACGCCGGCAAGCACTTTAGCGTGTCCCGCGGATATCTGACCGTCCCGAACCAGCTTGAGGGTCACTTCGTCCAAAGAAAGTATTCTTAAGGCGTTGGCAACGGCGGGACGCGATTTGCATACGATTTTAGCCACCTGCTCCTGAGTGTAGCCGTAGTGCTCGATAAGCTCCTTGTATCCGAGCGCCTCTTCAACCGGGTTTAGGTTCTCGCGCTGCAAATTTTCTACCAGCGCAACCTCCATGATTTTTTCTCCCTCGAGAGGCCTGATATATACGGGTACCTCCTCCAGTCCCGCCATTCTTGCGGCTCTCCAGCGGCGTTCTCCCGCGATTATCTCATATCCGCCGGCTTCAAGCGGTCTGACAAGTAGAGGCTGAAGTATCCCGTGCTGCTTGATGGATTCGGCAAGAGCCTGCAGCGCCTCTTCGTCAAAGTCGGTTCTGGGCTGGGATTTGTTTGGTGATATTTCGGTAATGCGAAGGTTTCTCGCGTTTCTCTCCTCCGACCGGTTTTCGTCAAAGAGAGCGTCCATGCCCATTCCGAGAGTTTTGTTCTTTGCCATGGAAGCACCTCCTGTTATTTAGCGGCACGCTGATTGCTTCGTGCCAAAAACTCGTTGCAGAAATGCTCGTATGACTCCGCGCCTTTTGATGACCTGTCGTAATACATGATAGGCTTGCCGTGGCTCGGAGCCTCCGAAAGCGCGACGTTTCTCGGGATAACCGTATCGTAAACGTCGTTCGGGAAGTATTTCTTTACCTCCGCTACGACCTGCGAGGTAAGATTATATCTTCCCACATACATGGTAAAGAGTATTCCCTCTATCCTCATGTACGGGTTGTAGCCGTCCTTTACCCTTTTGATGGTGTCCATAAGCTGGACAAGACCCTCGAGCGAGTAAAATTCACATTGAATCGGTATCAGTACCGAGTCGCAGCAAGCAAGCGCGTTGAGGGTGATAAGGCTCAAAGACGGCGGCGAGTCTATAAGTATAAAGTCAAATCTGTCCTTTACGGTGAGGAGCTGCATCTTCAGGCGCATCAGCCTGTTGTCAAGAGGAGCCAGCTCTATCTCCGCGCCCGCGAGCTTCTGAGCCGAGCTTATAAGCGAGACTCCCTTGAAGGCGGTGGGAACTATGGCGTCCGCCGCCCTGCACTCTCCGATAAGAACCTCGTAAACAGTTTTCTGTATTGATTTTTTCCTGACGCCGAAGCCGGTAGTCGTATTGCCCTGAGCGTCTATATCGACGACAAGAACCTTTTTCCCCTTGCCTCCCAGAGCCGCGGCGAGGTTGACAACAGTCGTGGACTTTCCGACTCCGCCCTTCTGGTTTGACACGGTTATAATTTTGCCCATCTGATCTCTCCCCTGCTATAAAAATAGTGTACATTTTCAGTATAACACAAATGCCGCAGTTTGCAACTGATTTTTGCACTCTTTTTATCATCAGGGAAAAAACTTGGGCTGGAAGTGTAAATAAAGGGGACAAAATGTTCCATGTGGAACATTTTGCTTTTTAGCGCAGATAATGCAATAGAAGAGGGCACGTCTGTCCGTCCTTTGACTGATGCGGAATAAATCAGGGACAGCCCGGCTTTTCGAGCTGTCCCGCGCAAGATATGACCTATGAGCAGGCTATTATTTTTTCTTGAGAGGTATTCTTATGTGATAGTCAAGATAGTCCTCAGACTGCTTCTTGTCTACATTCACATCTACTCCTGCTATCTGCATGGTCTCAACCGCCTTGTTGACGGTGTTCATAAACAGCCGAAGATCCTTGAATACCACAGAGCCCTTTCTTATCCTCTCCTTGTACTTTTCGTACTCGTTCATGCTGTCGATAAGCTGCTCCGTCCTCTCGACATTGAGCTTTCCCCTGACGATTTTAGACAGCGCCTCCTCCCTTTTTTCGGGGGTATCAAGCTTCAGAAGCGCACGCGCGTGTCTTTCTGTCAGACCGTTTTCGGATATGATCCTGCGTTCGTTGGCTGAAAGCTTCAAAAGCCGGAGCTTGTTGGCAAGGGTAGACTGCGCGTATCCGAGCCGCACCGCCGCGTCCTCCTGGGTCATTCCGTAAATCTCTATCAGCCTCGCTATCGCGTCAGCCTCCTCAAAGAACCCGAGGTCGGCGCGCTGTATGTTTTCCACCAGCGACAAAAGGGCGGCGTTGCGGTCGGTCGCCTCAGCGACTATGCAGGGCACCGTCTCAAGACCGGCAAGCATGGCGGCGCGGAGCCTGCGCTCCCCCGCTATCAGCTCGTAGCCGGATCTTGTCTCCCTGACAACAAGCGGCTGTATCACACCATCGGTCCGTATGCTTGCCGCGAGCGAAGTGAGCTCACTCTGGTCAAAATTCTTTCTCGGCTGATATGGATTAGGCGCTATTTCCTCGCAGGGTATCTCGTATACTCTCTGGGAGGAAGCCGGCTTCTTCGCAGTAAACAGCTTGGGCATTCCCACTGCTCCTATTACACTCATAATTTTCAACTTCCTTCTTCACTGATTTTACTTTTCAGCAGCATTTTACCATATTCTGGTTATATTTTCCACAAAAAAATATCGCCTCAATATGACATAAAACCAATTTATAAAAAGAAAACCGCGGTTAATCCACGGCTTTCATTAAAAAATTATGAGCGCAAATGTAAAAAAATAAGTAAAAATTATATTTGATTCATCTCATTAAAGCGGGGCCTTGTTCATCTTTCCCTTAGGTCTCGGGTACTTCGCGGGGGTGTGCGACAGCTTGTCGATTACAATAAGCGTCCTCGAGTCACCGCCGGGAAGAGAGTATCTTTCCACCCGTGAAATTTTGCCGCCGAGCAGTCCGATTCCTCTTGCCGCAGCCTCCGCCTCTGCGTCAGCCTCCGCAGGGCTGCCCTTAAGAGCCAAAAAGCTTCCGCCCGGCTTGACAAGCGGCAGACAGTATTCGCAAAGAACGCTCAGACGGGCTACTGCTCTGGCGGCGGCAACGTCATATTTTTCCCTCAGCTCTAATCTGCCCAGATCCTCCGCCCTGCCGTGGATAAGCTCCGCCTCGATTCCAAGCGAGCTGCATACCTCTGACAGAAAGCCAAGTCTTTTAGCAAGGCTGTCCAAAAGCGTTAGCTTGATATCAGGGCGAATAAGCTTCATGGGTATTCCGGGAAAGCCCGCGCCCGTTCCTACATCTATAAGGCTTCCGCCCTGAGGTATGGCGGCGTCAAGCCCCAAAATCGAAAGCGGCAGGCAGGAGTCAAGAAAGTGCTTTACCTCTATCCCCTCCGGGTCGGTTATCGCGGTGAGATTAATTTTCTCGTTCCATTCAACAAGCAGCCCGGCGTATGTTGAAAACGCCTCAAGCTGAGCCTCGCTGAGACTGAGTCCGCTGTCCGAAAAAAACCTTTTGAGCCTCGCGGTATCAATTACTGCCATTTTCCTCACCATTACCCTTACCATTACCCTTACCATTTTCTCTTCTTCTCTGCTCAAGCCATACCAAAAGTACCGATATATCCGCGGGATTCACGCCGGATATCCTTGAAGCCTGCCCTATGCTAAGCGGCTTGATTTTTCCGAGCTTCTCCGCAGCCTCCAGCCTTAAGCCCCTTATCGAGGAGTAGTCCGCGTCCGGCGGCAAAAGCGTTTTCTCAAGCCTTCTCATCTCGTTTACCTGCTCGAGCTGAAGCCTGATGTAGCCCTCATACTTGATTCTCAGCTCAGCCTGCTCGCAGACCTCCTCCGGAAGCTCGGGACGCTCCGGGTCTGCGCACCCAAGCCCACGGTAGCTCACCTGCGGACGCTTTAGAAGCTTGCCAAGAGTCACGCCGTTTGATATTTTTTCCGTTCCGCACTCCTCGAGATAGCTGTTGAGCGCCTCTGACGGTCCGACATGGGTGCGCTCAAGCCTGCTCGCCTCAGCCGCGATTTGCTCCTCCTTTTTAAGCAGACGGTCATACCTTTCCTTTGAAATAAGCCCTATCCTATAGCCTATTGGAGTAAGCCTCTCGTCGGCGTTGTCCTGCCTGAGCAAAAGACGGTACTCGCTTCGGGAGGTCATCATGCGGTAGGGGTCGCTCACGCCCTTTGTCACAAGGTCGTCGATAAGCGTGCCTATGTAGCTCGAGGCTCTGTCCAGAACGAGCGGCTCCCTGCCCAAAAGCTGCATCGAGGCGTTTATTCCCGCTATGAGACCCTGCGCGGCTGCCTCCTCGTAACCTGAGGTTCCGTTAAACTGTCCCGCGCCGTAAAGACCCTTGATTTTCTTGAACTCAAGGGTGGGTCTTAGCTCAAGCGAGTCGCAGCAATCATACTCTATGGCATAGGCGTTTCTCATTATCTCGACATGCTCAAGCCCCTTTATCGTCCGCAGGAACTTAAGCTGGACGTCCACCGGAAGCGAGGAGGACATGCCCTGCAAATAGTACTCGTCGGTGTCAAGACCCATCGGCTCGATAAAGAGCTGATGGCGGGGCTTGTCCGAGAACCTCACGACCTTGTCCTCAATGGACGGACAATACCTCGGTCCCACTCCCTCGATTTTTCCCGAGAAGAGCGGCGAACGATCAAGGTTGGAAAGAATTATTTTGTGCGTCTCCGAGTTGGTGTAGCTTATGTAGCAGGAAACTCTGTTTTTCAGCTCTCCCTTTGTTTCAAAGGAAAATGGAACTATATTCTCATCTCCGTCCTGCCTCTCGAGGACGGAAAAATCTATGCTTCGCCTGTGCACCCTCGCCGGCGTGCCGGTCTTGAAACGCCTGAGCGTTACTCCGAGCTCCCTAAGGCTCTGGGACAGTCCCTTTGCCGGAAGCGTCGCGTCAGGTCCGCTTTCATAGGATTCCTCTCCCACATATACCCTTCCGCAAAGATATGTGCCGGTGCAGATTATAACCGCCTTGCAGGTGTACACAGCCCCTAAGCGGGTGACTATGCCGGAAACAGAGCCTGAGTTGTCAGTTAAAATTTTGACTACCTCGCCCTGCTTGATGTCAAGGTTTTTCTCCCTCTCGCAGACCTGCTTCATGTAGGTGTGATACCTCACCCTGTCGGACTGAACCCTAAGGCTGTGAACAGCGGGACCCTTGCCGAGGTTGAGCATCCTGCTCTGCAAAAAGGTCGCGTCGGCAGCCTTTGCCATCTCCCCGCCGAGAGCGTCTATCTCACGAACGAGGTGACCCTTGGCTGTGCCTCCGATGGAGGGGTTGCAGGGCATGTTTGCAATGGCGTCGAGCGAGATGGTGAACATCGCGACCTTGAGCCCAAGCCTCGCGCCGCACAGCGCTGCCTCCACTCCCGCGTGACCTCCGCCGACAACAATATAATCGTAGCTGCCTAAAACTTCCATAATATCACCTAAATGTTATACATGTTGTAATTAGCAAGATAGCTTATACTTATAGTTATCATTTTCCTACGCAGAATCTTGAAAACACATCGTTTACAACAGCCTCGGTTGCCCTTTCACCGGATAGGGCGAGCAGCTCGTTTAGCGCGCTGTCAATGCAGACGGTAACTGCGTCGAGCGTAAAACCGCCGTCTATAGCGGATAAAGCCTGCGTGAGGAAGCTCTTCGCCTTTACACAAAGCGAGCGCTGACGCTCATTCGCGAACAGGTGGCTTCCCTCGCCCAGACCCCCAAGCTTGAACATCTCGATAAGCTTTTCTCTGATTTTTTCCACTCCGTCGCCGGTATTGGCTGATACAAATAGTATATTATCATCGTTAATATACTTTAAGTCTATCTTTTCGGGGAGGTCAGACTTATTTATAACTATAATATGGCGGCGATTCTTAATCCTTTCAAGTATATCCCGGTCGGTCTCGCTTAGCGGCTCAGAGCCGTCAAAGACTGCTATCACCAGCTCTGCCTCGTCCAGCTTTTTGCGGGCAAGGTCGACTCCCATCGCCTCTGCCTCGTCAGCGGCGTCCCTTATTCCCGCCGTGTCCGACAGCCTGAGCCTGAGCTCGCCGAGCCTGAGCTCCTCCTCGATGACGTCACGGGTGGTGCCTGCGGCGGTAGTCACTATGCTGCGCCGGTAGCCTAAGAGCCTATTCATCAGGGTAGACTTTCCGACGTTCGGCTTGCCGATTATGGCGGTGTCTATCCCCTCGCGAAGAATGCGCCCCCTGTCATAGTCGTCAAGGATTTGGCTAATCCTTTGAAGCGCAAACTCAACCGCCTCGCGCACGCTCCCGGGGTCGGTTCCGGGCAGATCCTCGTCAGGATAATCCGTCCACGCCGCTAAGGAGCCGAGCGCCGCAGTCAGCCTGTCGGATATATCCCTGATGGACTGATAGAGCGCTCCGTCTTTAATGAGCCGCGCGCTTTTCAGCGTAGCCTCGCCGGACGCGCCTATGATGTCCATGACGGACTCCGCCTGCGTCAGGCTCATCTTGCCGTTGAGAAATGCAAGTTTAGTAAACTCTCCCGGCTCTGCCGGCTCAGCGCCGTTATCTAAAATCAGACGCAATATTTCCTTGGCTACATACACTCCGCCATGGCAGGAAATTTCCACGGTATCAAACCCGGTATAGCTGTGCGGAGCTCGGAACACCGTCAGGACAACATCGTCAAGCGTCTGCCCGTCGCGCACAATCCTGCCGTACGCACAGGTATGCCCCGCCATCTGAGAGGGCAGGTTTTTTGCGTACGGGGAGAAAATTTTGTCGGCAAGCTGTATGCTTCCATCGCCGCATATGCGTATAAGAGCCAAGCCGCCGACGGCGAGCGGAGTGGAAATAGCTGCAACCACAGACATAATAACCTCCGAAATCCATAAAAGCAGGGGCGGTCCCTTAGCAAAGGAAACCGCCCCGAAGCTTAAAATTCAATCTTGGAATAAAGACCCGAGTCAAGCTCGTCCTCCGGCTTCGGCTTTTTGTAATCCTTCTCAAAGGATGAGGATATATCAAGGCTTCTTGCCTTAAACTCCCTGCGCTTTCCGCCGCCCTGACCTCTTCTTCCGTCGTGTTTCTGACCGCCGTCGCGCCCGTCTCGGTTGTCCCTGCGGGGATAGCGGCGCTTCTCGGTGGAGGAAATCAGCACCTTTCTGTACGGATCCTCTCCGACAGAGCGCGAGGTGCAGTTCTCGACCTGCGCTACAGCGGCGTGAATGATTCTTCTCTCATACGGGTTCATGGGCTCGAGAGCGACCGTTCTGCCGGTTCTCTTAGCCTTCTCAGCCATCTTCTTAGCAAGCTCCTCGAGCTGTACCCTTCTTCTTGCCCTGAAGCCGTCGCAGTCGATGAATATCCTGTAATAGTCCTTGTCATGCTTGTTGCACGCGAGCGAGGCAAGATACTGGAGCGCGTCTATAGTCTCTCCGCGCCTGCCGATTATGCCGTCCACGCCCTCGCCCTCAAGCTCAAGGCAGCCGCCTCCCTCGATCTCGCTGAAGCTGATTGAAGGTCTTGTAAAGCCCATTGCCTCCATGACGTCGCAGACGTAATCCGCGGCTATCTCCTGCTTGGATTTAACATACTCAGCCTCGATTTTAGCCTCTCCCCTCATTCCGAAGAGGGTCTTTTTCGGCTCCTCAAGCACGGTGAAGCTTATCTTCTCCTCCGGTACTCCGAAGAGCTCCGCTGCCTTTGCCTTTGCCTCGGCTACTGTTTTTGCAGTGATGGTTTTAGTTGCCATTTTAGCTATCTCTCCTTTATTAACGGCAGAAGCCTTGAGAAAATGTGTAGTAGGCGGCTTCCTGCCGTGATTTCCTTGATTTTAGCGGTCGTTCTCCTCTGTTATATCGGAGTTGAAAAGCGTAGCTCCGCTGTCGCCGTACTTGGCGTAGTAGCGCTGCCTTGCGGCCTCAAGAGCCGCCTCGTCCTCCGGGCTTGCCTCGCCGTCGCCGTACTTATCAACATAGCGGCGCTTCGCCTCGTTGAGAGCCATCCTCTGGGCTTCCTTCTTTTCCGCCCTTGAGAGCTTGACCTCCTCGGTCATGGCCTCGTCTAAGGCTTCCTCTCCCTGATACTTCACGCCGAGCTGCTCCTTCTGCTTCTCAAGCGCCATCTGATACAAGGATGGCTTCTTTCTCGCCTTTTTGTCCTGCTTGGCAAGCAGCTTTTCGGTCTTTGCGGGAGTCAGGTAAAGATTAAGTCCGACTGTCTGCAAAAGCGAAACAACGCTTGAGAATATCCAGTATATACCGATACCTGCCGGGAAGCTGAAAGCTATCCAGAAGGAAATAAGCGGCATGGTGTACAGCATCACGTTCATCGACTTGTTCGCAGCTGCGGCGTTCGCTCCGTTCTTTTTCTGGAAGTACTGAGAAATGAAGGTCAGCGCTAGCTGAGAAACAAGTGACAGAATCGGTATCAGGACAAGCACCGACGACCAGCTCGGATACGCTCCGAGATATACTCCGAGGAATGTGTAATCCAGCTCGCGGCAGACATCGACTACCTCCTGATCGAATAGATCAGGATAGTCCACCGCCACGGACATCAGAACAAGCTGAGCCCTGTTGGTATTTCCGGAGATGAGCCTTTTTGAGACCTTGGTGTCGTCTATCATGTACTGGTCAAGGTCGGGATTAGCCTCAAATACGCTCGCGATGGTCTCTATCCGCTCGTCGGAATAATCGGCGAGCGCAGACTTTTCCTCGCTCTTGAAGGAAAGGAGCGTTTCGTACACAGACGCCTCGCCGTTTTCGAGTATCGCCTCGACCGAGGTCTGGTGATCTGACAGCACGGTGCTCATCACATAGGCGTCATAGACATTGTTCTGAGCCTGTGCAAGCTTATCCTTGGGGACGTTGCTGATATACGAAAGCGGGGCGTACACTACCTCGATGATGGCAAAGAGTATTACAAAGGTCACGACCATCGGCAGGCAGCTTCCCATCGGGTTGACATTTTCCTGGTTATACAGCTCCATCGTGGCTTCGTTGAGCTTTTCCTTGTTGTTGGCGTACTTCTTCTTGAGCTGCTCAAGCTTAGGATTGAGCCTTGACATTCTTGCCATGCTCATCTGCTGCTTCACAGCGGAAGGAAGCATGATAAGCTTGATTATAATAGTAAAGAGCAGCAGCGCCACTCCGTAGTTCTTGACTAAAAGATAACAGAGCCAAAGTATCTTACCGAACGGCCAGGCTATTATTTCCCACATAAAATGTCTCCTTTAAGATTCAGGGTTAATTATACAAGGTTGGAGTTTTGTTGATTACTTACTTTTGTCCTTCTTTATTTTTGCGGCGAGCCTCTGATTTAAGTGTATACAGGTGAAATTTTTCGGGGACGTAGTCCACCCCTCCGCCGCTGTACGGGTTGCATCGCAATAGCCTCCACACCGCGAGTATACCGCCCTTGAGCGCGCCGTGCTTTCTCACGGCCGTGAGAGCGTACTGGGAGCAGCTCGGGTAATACCGGCAGCATGGTTTTTTCAGTGGAGAAATGAATTTGCGGTAAAAAATTATCAGGGCTTCAAATATTTTTTTCAGCATTTTCAAGGATCATGTTTTTTAGGAGCGTTATTTTTCCCCGAGCCGCCTGACCCGGGCTTTTTCACGCCCTTATTTTTACCTAACGAGCTTTGGCGCACCCCGGCGCCGGTTTTGATTCCCTTTGCCAGTCTGCCGCCTATGAACCATTCTATCTCGTTTGATTTTTTTCCCTCGATGCCCTCCCGCGCCACAAAGATGATGTCATATCCCACGGGAAGCCGCTTTTCCTCGCTGCGGTAGGCGCTTCGTATTATCCTCTTGGCGCGGTTTCTTTTGACCGCGTTTCCTATTTTCTTACCTACCGTTATGCCGAAGCGATTCACGCCAAGCTTATTCGGAAGAAAATATGCGCTGAGTTCGGCGCTGCTTATGAACATTCCCTTCTTATAGAGCCTTGAAAACGCCCTGCTGTCCTTGAGAATTTCGGTATAGAGCATTTTTTCACGACTCCTTTACGGCAATGGCTAATTGGAGAAAAATAAAAAATCTTATGTTAAAAATCAAGGACCACAAAAAAACTGTGGCCCTTAAATGGCGCCCATGCGGGTGATCCTTGGAATTAGTAAGTGAGCCTTGCTCTGCCCTTTGCACGTCTGCGAGCCAGAACCTTGCGTCCGTTTCTGGTTGCCATCCTCTTGAAGAAGCCGTGCTCCTTAGATCTGTGGATCTTCTTAGGCTGATATGTTCTCTTGATCTGCATTTACGGTTGCGCCTCCTTGTCCGAATTTATCAGGCTTGTATCAATATGCCTCAGCCCGTAAGGAACAGTTCTCAATCCTTATTTCGGGCTTGTCGGGCAATTACTACCTTTTGCAATAAGGTATTATATAATAAGATAAGCGGGCTTGTCAATACCTATTTTCTGTTTTTTATTCAAATTCGCCTTGATTTTAAGCGAATATTTTCCGCTTAGAAAAGTTTCTTGACTAAAATCGTCAGTTTACATAAACCCCGCCTTATGTAAATACGCATATTTATAATAGTATTTGTTATGAAAAAACCTTGAAAAAATTCAACTTGTATGTTATTATTTAAGTATAAATGTGATGATGGGAAGATGTTTGCTCCCGCGGCAAAATAAACGGCGCGGAGGCGTCGTTTTTTCATCTTTTTAATACTAAATTGGGAAAGGTTTTTGGTCTATGAACTCATTTTACGAGCTGTTTGACAGCGTCAAGCGCGCATGTCAGCTTGATCCCAAGGTCAGCGAGATAGGATATAACCGCTGGATCAAGTGTATCGAACCGGGCAGGCTGGACGGAAAAAAGGTAACGCTTATCGCGCCCAGCGATTTTACCCGCAGAACCACTCAGGATATCTACGGGGACGTTTTTGCCAGAGCTCTTGAGCATGTTCTCGGCTTCCCGGTCGAGGTGGAATTTGTCGTCAAGGACGGCGCGAAAAACGACGCCACCGGCTTCAGCGAATATGAAAAGAAAATGAACGAGCTGATAAACAGCCACCGCCGTTCGGAATACGAGCTGACCTTTGAGAACTTCATCAAGGGCAAATCAAACGAGCTCGCATACGCCTACTGCATAGCTGTCAGCGGCAAAAACAGCGTCAGCAGTCACCAGCTCAATAAATCCATGTTTAATCCGCTGTTTATTTACGGCGACTCCGGTTTGGGAAAGACCCACCTGCTCAGGGCTATTGAGCACGAGGTAAAAAAGAACAATCCCGATCTCAAGGTAATATACACCACCGGTGAAAGCTTCACAAACGAGCTTGTCAAGGCGGTATCAGAAAAGACCACCACAGAGTTCCATGAAAAATACCGCAACTGCGACTTTTTGCTTGTAGACGATATCCAGTTTATAGCCGGCAAGGAGATGACTCAGGAGGAGTTCTTCCACACCTTCAACGCGCTCTACAACGTCGGCAAGCAGATAGTCCTCACCTCCGATATCTCGCCCAACCGCATAAGGCAGCTCGAGGACAGAATAAAGAACCGCTTCATCTTCGGCGTTCAGGCGGACGTCCAGCCGCCGGACTTTGAGACAAGGCTGGCGATAGTCAAGCGCAAGGCCGAGCTTTTAGACCTTAATATACCAGACAACGTGGCAAGGCTTCTGAGCGAGCGCATCAAGAAGAACATAAGACAGCTTGAGGGCGCGGTCAACAAGATGAAGGGTCTTACCATGTTCTCAAACGAGACTCCCTCCATATCGATGGCTCAAAGAGTCATAAAGGAAACGCTTATCGACGCTCAGCCCGCCGAGATAACCATAGACAGGATACTCAACGACGTATCCGCCTCCTTCAACGTGACCCCTCAGGATATCAAGTCGGCAAACCGCAACGCTCAGATATCCCTCGCCAGAAAGGTGGCTGTCTACATCATAAGAGAGGTCAAGGGAATGTCGTTTACCGACATAGGAAAGGAATTCAACCGCAACCACTCTACAATGACCATCTCCTACGCCGATATCAAGGATACACTCAGCCATAACGCGGATCTGCGCGAAACAATAGAGGATATCATCAAAAATTTGAAGAGCATTTAGGTCTGCGCTGCAAAGACGGCTGGAGCGCGTCCTTTTTTGCGGTTTATATGACATAATCCGCGCGGCTTCGAGATTATCATGTATATGTACAGACATATGCCTCGGCACTGAGGCTTTAGTCTTGTGTCAGGCGGGAAAATACATGTATTGGTTTCCGCCCGGTTTATGAACCTCGGTTTTGGGACAAGTTATTGACATTTCAACATAGTTTTCAACAGATTCGATTTTGAGACACCCTGAAACCGCTCTCAAATCAGGAGGGCGGCAGAGCCGTTAAAGCAGGCAGTCAAGCCGTTTTCAAAGATTTTTACATATTAATCTTAACAAGCTCTTTGCCTTGACAAAATCCTCTTTTAACAAGTCGCTGTCTATAACTTTGCTCACAAACATGGATTGCCAACCGATTTTCAACTTTTAACCGACAGCTTTGCACCGTTTCAACCGGTGATTTTTCTTTCAACGATTATTAAAATCGCGGTTGAAAACCTGTTGAGCCGCAATCCGGCTTTAAAACTGAGTTTGTCCTGCTTTTCAACTTTTCGTCAGCCCCTACTACTACAACTAAAAAATATATATATCATATCATTGATATTCGCGATAACCACACTTATGAAAGGGAGATAATCAACATGCAGCTTATATGCAACAGACAAAGCCTGTATGAGGCTCTGATAAATGTCTCCAAGGCAGCCGCGGACAAATCGTCCATACCGGCTTTAGAGGGAATAAAGCTCAGCCTTGAAAACTCAACCCTCTGGCTTACCGGCTATGATCTCGAAATCGGAATAAAGACCTCGATAGACGTAGTTTCCTCCGACAAGGCAAACATTGTAGTCAACTCAAGGCTTTTCTCTGAGATAATCAAGAAGATGCCTACAGATGAAATATCCATCTCGGTAGACGAAAATCTTCAGATGACCATAACCGGCGGCAACACGGAATATTCTGTCCCGGTGCTGAGCGCTGACGAATACCCGGCTATTCCCGACTTTGAGACAGAGCTGAGCTTTACTATTCCTCAATCGGTGCTCAAAGACATGATTAATCAGACCATTTTTGCCGTTTCAACCAACGACACCAAGCCCATACTCAAGGGGGAGCTTTTTGAGATAGCGGACAATGTATTGAATGTCGTCGCGATAGACGGCTTCAGACTCGCTGTAAGGACGGAGGCTGTCAAGGCGGAAAACGACTTCAAGTTCGTTGTTCCCTCAAAGACCCTTAACGAGGTCTCCAAGCTTCTTAAGGACGATGACGACCTCTCCTGCGAGATACTTGTCTCAAAGAAGCAGGTGGTCTTTGACTTCTCCGGCTACACGGTGTTCTCAAGGCTTTTGGAGGGAGAGTTCCACAACTATCGCGGCTCTATCCCTCAGACAAGCGTCACAGAGGTAATAATAGACAAAAAGGAGCTTATAAGCTGCCTTGAAAGGGCGTCGCTCCTGATAAACGAGAAGATAAAGAGCCCGGTCAAGTGCCTGTTCGACGGCGAGAGCCTCAAAATCTCCTGCCGCACCCAGATAGGAAAAATAAACGACGAGCTCAGAGCCGATATAACCGGTCCGAAAATTGAGATAGGCTTCAACTGCCGGTACCTTTTGGACCCGCTGAAGGTGATACCTGATGAGAGCGTGAAGCTTCTGATGAACGGCGGCAATCTTCCCATGAAGATAGTTCCGCTCAACAGCGGCGAGTATACATTCCTTGTTCTGCCGGTAAGGCTCAAGAGGGATTAAGCCATGAAGGAAGAAAAAATAAAGGTGGAAATAACCGGCGAGTTCATAAAGCTTGATTCGCTTTTAAAATTTGCCGGAGTTACCGAGACAGGCGGAGTCGCCAAGGACATCATCCAGAGCGGCAAGGTCAAATATAACGGCGAAGTCTGCTATATGCGAGGCAAGAAGGTTTATAAAGGAGACCTCGTCTCTATAGATGAAATAGGCTTGACGATAGAAGTTGCGGGGTCATGAGGATAACAGACGTCAGAATTGACGGCTTCAGAAACCTTTCCAAGGTTGATCTGTCTCCCGGCGCAGGCGTAAACATACTCTTCGGAGAAAATGCCCAGGGAAAGACAAACCTTTTGGAGGCTGTGTGGCTCGCGAGCGGAGAAAAGAGCTTTCGCGGGGCTAAGGAGCGCGAGGAAATAGGGTTTGACTCTGAAAACGCCCAGATAAGCGTGGATTTTGAGAGCTCGGAGAGGACGCAGAACATTTCGCTCACCATCTCCCGCCGCCGAGGCGAGAGAAAGATACTTCTAAACGGAGTAAGGCTCAGAAGCTATTCCGAGCTGACAGGAAAGCTCCTTCTGGTCATATTTACCCCGGAGGATCTTTGGCTTACAAGAGGAACGCCGGAAATAAGGCGGGATTATATCGACCTGTGCATCGCCCAGATACGCCCGGTCTATAAAAGACTTGTTCTCAAGTACGAGGGGATACTCGAGCAGAGAAACACGCTCCTTAAAAACATCGTATTGGGAATATCAAAGCGCGACGAGCTTGAGATATGGGACGAGCAGCTTGCAAGACAGGGCTCGTATATATCCATGATGCGCGGCATATATACAAAGCTCCTCGAGGCAGAGGCTTCGCGCCTCTACTCGCAGATATCAAGGGGGCTTGAGCGCCTTGAGCTTGAGTACTCCTCGACCGTCTTTGAAAGCCTTGAGCGAAGGACGGACTATAAGGGAGAAATGGCTGCTGAGTACCTTGAAAAGCTGAGGTTGAGCCGCCCGGAGGACATTCGCCTCGGCTACACTCAGATAGGGATCCACAGAGACGACATTTTAGTCAAAATAAACGGCGTGCTGCTTCGGGACTACGGCTCTCAGGGGCAGAACCGCTCTGCGGCTCTTTGCATGAAGCTTGCCCAGGCGAGAGCGCTTTTAGCTGAGACAGGCGAAATGCCTGTGATACTTCTGGACGATGTGCTTTCCGAGCTTGACAGGCACAGACGTGAGTTTGTCGTCAGGCAGATCGGGGACGCGCAGATATTCATAACCTGCTGTGAGCCGTTTATCAAAACAAGCGGCAGGGTGTTCAAGATATCAGGCGGCAAGGTAATGGAAAAAGAAAAGAGAAAGGACGGCTGAAATGTTTTTGCACCTCGGAAACGGCAGAAGCGTGAATACCGAAAACGTGATAGCGATTATGGATATCGAAAAGGCGTCCACCTCGAGGATAACAAGGGACTATCTCAACCGCGCCGGAAAATCGGGCTGGGTAAGCTACTGCTCGTTTGATATGCCGAAAAGCTTTGTCGTTACCTTGGACAGGGACCTCACCGAGAGGGTTTATATAAGCTCTATTTCGCCACAGACCCTGAAAAAAAGATTTGAGGAAGCAGTTTTAGGGAAAGAGAACTTAGAAGAGAAAATATGTTTTACTTAAAGTAAACGTTTATTATAAATATACTTATAGTTGATTATAGTGTATTGAAAAAGCAAACGGAGGATTGAATTTTGGAGAGCTACAACGATATCGACATCAACCTTAATTCAACGGCGGTAGATAAGGACAACAACTACGACGCGAGCGAGATACAGGTTCTCGAGGGTCTCGAGGCGGTAAGAAAGCGCCCCGGAATGTACATCGGCTCGACAGGTACTAAGGGACTTCATCACCTTGTTTATGAGATAGTCACAAACTCGATAGACGAGGCGCTTGCGGGTTACTGCACAAGAATAGACGTCGAGCTTCTCAGGGGCGACGTAGTAAGAGTCACCGACAACGGAAGAGGAATACCCACAGGAATACACCCCAAGGAGGGCATATCGGCTGCGACCGTCGTATACACCATTTTGCATGCCGGAGGAAAATTCGGCGGAGGAGGATATAAGGTCGCTGGAGGACTTCACGGCGTCGGAGCGTCGGTGGTAAACGCGCTCTCCGAGTGGCTTGAGCTGACCATCTACGACGGAAAGAACATCCACTTCCAGCGCTTTGAAAGAGGAAGCTACAGCGAGCCGCTAAAGATAATCGGCAAGACGGATAAAACCGGAACGGTCGTCACCTTCAAGGCTGACCCGGAGATTTTCGAGCAGACCACCCAGTACGACTATGACACGCTTCTCACTATGCTGCGAGAGCAGGCGTTTCTGAACGCCGGTGTGAGGATAGTATTCACCGACAGGCGCGGCGACGAGGACGTATGCCAGGACCTTTGCTACAAGGGCGGAATAAGGGAGTTTGTCACCCATATCCACAACACAAGGGGCTTGGATGTACTCAGCCCTGAGGTGATATATGTCAGCGGAGTCAAGGAGGACTACACGGCGGAGGTCGCCATGCAGTACAACGACTCCTATAACGAGCTGATACTGTCGTTTGCCAACAACGTGCACACCCCCGACGGCGGAACCCATGAGACCGGCTTCAAGAACGCTCTTACCAAGGTCATAAACGACTACGGAAAGAAGTTCAACCTGCTCAAAAACGGCGAGAAGCTTCTGGGCGACGACGTAAGAGAGGGACTTACCGCTATAGTGTCCGTCAAGCTCACCAACTGCGAGTTTGAGGGACAGACCAAGGGCAGGCTCGGAAATCCCGAGGTAAGACCCTTTGTCGAGGCGATAGTATACGAGAAGCTGATGAACTACCTCGAGGAAAATCCCGCGGTGGCAAAATCAATCTTTGAGAAGTCTGTTCAGGCGCAGAAGGCAAGAGAGGCTGCAAAGCGCGCGAGGGATCTTACAAGAAGAAAATCCGCGCTCGATTCAGCCAATCTCCCCGGAAAGCTCGCCGACTGTCAGGAAAGAGACCCCGCCAAGACCGAGATATTCATAGTCGAGGGAGATTCCGCCGGAGGCTCAGCCAAGGAGGGCAGGGAGAGAAAGTATCAGGCGATACTCCCCCTCTGGGGCAAAATGCTCAACGTCGAAAAGGCGAGGATAGACAAGGTTTACGGCAACGAGAAGCTTACCCCCGTCGTGACCGCGCTCGGCACCTCGATAGGCGAGGATTTTGACATCACCAAGCTCCGCTATGGCAAGGTAATCATAATGGCGGATGCCGATGTGGACGGCTGCCACATAAGGACGCTGCTCCTTACATTCTTCTTCAGGTTCATGCGCCCACTCATTGACGGCGGACACATCTATATCGCTCAGCCTCCGCTGTTCAAGGTCGCGAGGGGCAAGCAGGTGAGATACGCCTTCTCCGACGAGGAGCGCGACGCCTATATCGCCGAGCTGACCGGCCCTGACGGAAAGTCCAAGCCGGACGTCCAGAGATACAAGGGTCTCGGCGAGATGGACCCCCACCAGCTCTGGGAGACCACCATGGACCCCGAGACGAGGACTATCGTCAAGATAACCCTTGACGACGCCGTAAAGGCGGACGAGACGTTCAGCATATTGATGGGCGACAAGGTGAACCCGAGGCGCGAATTTATCGAGAAGAACGCGAGATTCGCCGCAAACCTCGATTTCTGACGGCTGACGCAGCGCCGATATCTGTAAGGTGGTATATTTATGGAAAAACTGAGCTTCAAATTTTCTCACAATCATGATTTCTGGATAGAGGGGTACGACACCTACATAAGGCTGTACCGCCGCAAAAGGCAGATAATCTTCACCGTTCTGTTCGCGGTGCTGGCGGCTATGTTTATCGAGCAGATAATAGTTGACCCGGAGTACGGTATGGGCTGGCTCTGCCTCGGCATTTCCCTGTTCATCATATTGGTGAACTGGCTTAATCCTGTTTTCGAGAGAAAGCATGTGATAGCAGCCCTCGAGGAGATAAAAAACGACAGCTATGTCTTTCGGCTCTATGAGCATAACTACAGCGTCGAGACCATACTGCCCCAGAGCGACGGCGAGCAGATAAGCGACGGCGAGGACAGCGACGACGCTTCCTACTCAAAAATTCCGAAGACTGTCACCGAGCTTGACGACAAGAGCCTTAAGGCGGTGGAAAAAGAGGAGTACTTCGGGCTGTTCTCAGCGAAAACGATGTGCATAATCCCAAAAGCCGACCTTCTCCCCTCAGACTGCGAGATGGTGAGCGAATTAGTTAAAAAAATCAACAACAAGTAAAAATACCGATTGAAAGAGCGTGATTATTTTTGTTCGCAGAAGATAAAAGGGTAAAGCTGACCGAAATCAACGAGGAAATGAAATCCTCATTCCTCGCCTACTCGATGTCGGTCATAATCCAGCGAGCTCTCCCTGATGTAAGAGACGGCCTTAAGCCGGTTCACAGAAGAATACTTTATACCATGTACGAGGACGGTCTTACGCCGGACAAGAAGTACTTAAAGTGCGCCACAACCGTCGGCGACTGCCTCGGACGCTATCATCCGCACGGAGACGCTTCGGTCTATGACGCGCTGGTAAGGCTCGCACAGAGCTTTTCCCTAAGATACCCGCTGGTTGACGGTCACGGAAACTTCGGCTCGATAGACGGAGACCCTGCCGCCGCCTACCGATACACCGAGGCGAAGATGGCGAAAATGGCTGTCAACATGCTCACCGATATCGACAAGGATACGGTCGAGTTCGTCTCAAACTTTGACGACAGACTTAAGGAGCCTGTCGTTCTCCCCTCGAGATTCCCGAATATTCTGGTAAACGGCTCGGTGGGAATAGCGGTAGGTATGGCGACCAATATCCCTCCCCATAACCTGGGAGAGGTCATAGAGGGCTTAAAGCTTGTCGCTAATAACCCCGACTGCACTCTTGAGGAGCTGATGGAGAAGATAAAGGGTCCCGACTTCCCTACCGGCGGAATAATCATGGGCAGGTCGGGAATACGCGCGGCCTACGCCACCGGAAGAGCCAAGATAACCCTTCGCTCAAGAACCAATATAGAGGAGATAGACGGCAGGAACGCCATAGTCGTCACCGAGATACCCTATATGGTCAACAAGGCGAAGCTCATCGAGTCGATATCCCAGCTTGTCAAGGACAAGAGAGTTGACGGCATCCACGCTATCCGCGACGAGTCGGACAGAAACGGAATGCGTATAGTCATCGAGCTCAAAAAGGACGCTAATCCGCAGATAATCCTCAACAAGCTGTTCAGCTTCACTCAGCTTCAGGACACCGTCGGCGTCATCATGCTCGCCTTGGTGAACGGCGTGCCGAAGATTATGACCCTCAAGGAGGTCTTGGAGGAATACCTAAACTTCCAGGTAGAGGTAATAACCCGCAGAACCCAGTTTGACCTTAAAAAGGCAAGAGAAAGAGAGCATATACTCAAGGGTCTTATTATAGCGCTCGACTTTATCGACGAGGTAATAAGGATAATCAGGTCGTCACAGTCCCCTGCCGAGGCAAAGGCGGCGCTGATTGAGAGGTTCGGGATATCCGAGATTCAGGCTGAGTATATCGCCAACATGCGTCTTATCCAGCTCACCGGTCTTGAAAGACAGAAGATTTATGACGAGCTGGACGCTCTTGAAATAAAGATAAGAGGCTTTGAGGAGATCCTTGGCAGCCACGAGAAGATAGTAGAGGTAATTATCAAGGAAATAGACGAGATAAAGGACAAGTTCAACGACGACAGGCGCACCGAGATACAGGCGATAAGCGGTGAGGTGGATATCGAGGATCTGATACCCGAGGACACAAATATCGTCGCGCTTACCAATAACGGCTATATCAAGAGGACAAGCTCGTCAGAGTACGCAGTTCAGAAGCGGGGCGGCAGAGGCGTCAGCGGAATGAAGCAGCGCGACGAGGACTTTGTCTCCGAGATGCTTGTCTGCTCCACTCATGACAACATACTCTTTATCACCAACAAGGGCGTGATGTTCAAGCTCAAGTGCTTCGAGCTTGCCGAGGGCTCTAAGGCGTCAAGGGGCACAAACATAGTCAATATCCTGCCGCTTACACCCGGCGAGGACAAGATAGCCGCGATGATACACTGTAACGACTTTGACGACGACAGGTATATCACCATGGTTACAAAGAACGGCAAGATAAAGAGAACCCACCTTTCAAAGTACCGCAATGTCAGAAAGACGGGACTTATCTCGATAGGGCTTGACGAGGGCGACGAGATAAGAGGCGTGCTGATGACCGACGGCTCAAGCGAGCTTTTGGTCGCCACCATGAACGGAATGATAATCCGCTTTGAGGAAAGCACACTTCGCGCCATGTCGAGAACCGCTCACGGCGTCAAGGCGATAAAGCTTCGCGACGGCGACGAGGTGGTATCCTTGCAGACGGTCAGGGAGGACGCGACAGTCCTGACCGTGACCGACAAGGGCTATGGCAGAAGGGTCGAGATGGATAACTACCGCCTGCAGCACAGAGGCGGCTACGGAATGCTCAACTACCGTGTAAACGAGCTCAAGGGCAAGGTTTGCGGCATAAGAACGGTCACCGAGGACGAGGACGTGATACTCATCTCCAACGACGGCGTCATCATAAGGGTGCTCGCGTCTGATATCAGCATAATGGGCAGATATTCGGGCGGAGTCACCATAATGAAGACAAAGAACGCTCCCGAGCGGCTGGTGGCGGCGTTTACCACCGCAGAGCATGACGAGGACGCCGAGATAGACGAGGTTGAAAAGCTCTCCGCCGAGGAGCTTGCCGGTCTTGAGGAGGAGGAGCGTAGAGCCGAGGCTGAGGAGATCATCACCGACGACGCTGAGGATGACGATGAGCCCGAGGATTCTGAGGACGCGGAGGATAATGAGGATTCAGACGAGCAGGACTCTTAGTAGCAGGCTGACGGCTGCGGGTACTGTCATCGGTTGTAAGTATAGTTATAGGTAAAATCAGTCAGTCGCGCTGTAGTCAGAGCTCTGTCGGGTAAGCGCATAACGACAGGCTAAAACAGTGTCCAATATAGTAAAAACAGAGGGAGATGCTTTTCCCTCTGTTTTTTATTTGCCATTCAAATTCCCATGCTCATGCCCATGCTCATGCCCATGCCCATGCTCATTTCCATGCCTTATGCCGGGTTTATACTCATCACCGTGGCTCATAAAATACCCGGCCCTTCTTACGTTTTCGGGGAGTTTTAAACGCCATGCCGCCATTCTGTTGAAAAGGCTGTGCAAAAGTTGAAAATTAACATAATTTGGAGAGAGCCCTGTTCCCTGTCCCCTGAGCCCTGCCTTTATACAAATTAAAGATAAATAAAAATGTTCTACGGGGAACAAAGCGCCAATTTAGAATAAAAAATATCCCGCGGGAGGACTTACCCCCCACGGGATAGCTTAGCAGCTTTAGTTTTATTCCGTTATTCAAGCTCAAACGCGCCTGTGTAGAGCTGATAATATTGACCCTTCTTGGCAAGAAGCTCCTCGTGGCTGCCGCGCTCGATTATTCTTCCGTGGTCTAAAACTATGATAACATCCGAGTTTTTGACCGTTGAAAGCCTGTGTGCTATAACGAATACCGTTCTTCCGACCATAAGAGCGTCCATGCCGCGCTGTACTATCGCTTCGGTTCTGGTGTCTATCGAGCTTGTCGCCTCGTCAAGTATCATTACCGGCGGGTCGGCTACAGCGACTCTCGCTATCGACAGAAGCTGTCTTTGACCCTGCGAGAGGTTAGCTCCGTTCTGGGTGAGCATTGTGTCATAGCCGTCGGGAAGTCTCTCGATAAAGTCGTCCGCGCCGGCGAGCTGGGCTGCCGCTTTGCATTCCTCGTCGCTCGCGTCAAGCCTGCCGTAGCGGATATTGTCCATTACCGTGCCGGTAAACAGGTTGGTATCCTGCAGGACTATGCCCAAAGAGCGCCTTAGGTCGTCCTTTTTGATCTTGTTGATGTTTATGCCGTCATAGCGGATCTTTCCGTCCGCGATGTCGTAGAAGCGGTTGATAAGGTTGGTAATTGTCGTCTTGCCCGCGCCGGTAGCTCCTACGAACGCGACCTTTTGTCCGGGCTTGGCGTAAAGCGTGATATTGTGCAGTACCGGCTTGTTCTCCTCGTACTCGAAATCGACGTCAAACAGCCTTACGTCACCCTTAAGAGGCTCGTATGTTATGCTTCCGTCGGCTGAGTGGGGATGCTTCCAAGCCCACATATTGGTTCTCTCCTCGCACTCGGTAACGCTTCCGTCCTTTTCGTACTTGGCGTTGACAAGGGTGACATAGCCGTTGTCAACCTCGGGCTTCTGGTCGATGAGGTCGAATATTCTTCTTGTGCCCGCGATACCCATTACAACGAGGTTGAGCTGGTTGGAGACCTGATTTATGTTTCCGGTAAACGCCTTGGTGATGTTGAGGAATGGCACTACTATGCTTATCGAAATGGACATTCCGGCAATGCTCCAGTTGGGAGCGTCGAAGATAAGAAGTATTCCTCCGACTATCGCGACTATTACATAAAGTATGTTGCCTATGTTGTAAAGAAGAGGTCCTAATGTATTGGCGTACTTGTTCGCGCGGTTCGAGTCCTCGAAGAGCTGGTTGTTGAGCTTGTCGAAGTCAGCCTGTGAGCGATCCTCGTGGCAGAATACCTTTACTACCTTCTGTCCGGTCATGAGCTCCTCGGCGAAGCCCTCAACCTTACCCAAGGAGGTCTGCTGTCTGAAGAAGAACCTTGACGAGCCGCCGGCTATTTTCTTTATGAAGAAGGTCATGAGTATTACTCCGAGCAGGACAACTATGGTAAGCGGTATGCTGAAGTAGATCATGATAAAGAACAGGGTGACAATACCTATCATCGACATGAGTATCTGAGGGATGCTCTGCGAGATCATCTGTCTGAGCGTATCGATATCGTTGGTATAGCGGCTCATGATATCGCCGTGGTCGTTTGTGTCAAAATACTTTATCGGCAGCTTCTGCATGCTGGCGAACATTTTCTCACGGAGCTTTTTGAGCGTTCCCTGAGTGATGACCGCCATTATCTGACCGAAGGCAAAGTCGGCTATCAGCGAGAGGACATACATCAAAGCGAGTATCGCCACAGCGGAAAGTATTCTCGCCGAGATGTCCGCCCATGTGCCGGAAAGTCCGGCGTCCTCGATTATCTCTATTACATGCTGCATGAACAGGGACGGGATGTTCTTTACGACGGAGTCGAACACGATAAGCGCTATCGTGAGAGGCAGCGCCACGGGATAGAAGCCAAGCATCGTCTTGAACAGCTTTTTAAGGAGCATTCCGTTTGAGATTCCACTCGAGCCTAAAGATGAATTACGCATTTGCCTCACCCGCCTTTCTGTCAGATTCAGCCTTGTTCTGAGAGGTGTAGATCTCGCGGTAGATGTCGTTTGTCTTAAGGAGCTCGTCGTGAGTTCCGAACGCGACTATCTTTCCGGCGTCCATGACTATTATCTTGTCTGCGTCCTCGACCGAGGCTGTGCGCTGCGCGATAATTATCTTGGTCGTCTGCGGGATGTACTTCTTGAGAGCGGCTCTTATCTTGGCGTCGGTCTTGGTGTCTACCGCGCTGGTGGAGTCGTCGAGAATGAGTATCTTAGGCTTTTTGAGCAGCGCTCTTGCTATGCAAAGACGCTGTTTCTGTCCGCCCGAGACGTTGGCTCCTCCCTGCTCTATGTAGGTGTCGTACTTCTGGGGGAAGGTCTCTACAAACTCATCCGCGCAGGCGAGCCTGCATGCCTCGACTATCTCCTCGTCGGTGGCGTTCTCATCGCCCCAGCGGAGGTTTTCCTTGATAGTTCCCGAGAAGAGAAGGTTCTTCTGCAAAACTACCGCGACGTTGTTTCTCAGGGTATCGAGGTCATAGCTCCTTACGTCCACTCCTCCTACCTTTACCACGCCCTCGGTGGCGTCGTAAAGCCTTGAGATAAGCTGGATAAGCGAGGATTTTGATGAGCCGGTTCCGCCGACTATGCCTATCGTCTCGCCGGAGTTTATGTGCAGGTTGATGTTCTCAAGAGCGTTTCTCTTGGCGGTCTTGGAGTACTTGAAGCTGACGCCGTCAAAGTCTATAGAGCCGTCCTTGACATCGTAAACGGGGTTCTCGGGGTTGGTAAGCGTATTTTTTTCGGTGAGGACCTCGCAGACTCTCTTCGCCGATTCGTCAGCCATGGTTATCATGACGAAGATCATCGAGAGCATCATAAGGCTGTTGAGCATCATGAAGCTGTAGGTGAGCATCGCCGAAAGCTGTCCCACATCGAGGTCAAGTCCCGAAGAACTGATTATCATGTATGAGCCGAAGCTGAGGGTGAACACCATTACCGCGTAGAGGCAGAACTGCATCAAAGGTCCGTTCACTGCGACTATTCTTTCCGCTACGGTGAAGTCGCGGCAGACGTCCTCGGCGGCGTTGTTGAACTTGTTTTGCTCGTAATCCTCACGGACAAAGGATTTTACTACCCTTATACCCTTGATATTCTCCTGGATGGAGTTGTTGAGGTTATCATATTTTTTGAATACCGCGCGGAAGCGGGGCATCGCCTTCTTGGAGACGATATAAAGTCCGGTTCCGAGCACGGGGATGACGAAAACGAATATCCAAGCCATGTTTCCGCCCATGATGAACGCCATGACAAAGGAGAATACCAGCATCAGAGGCGAGCGGATCGCGGTTCTGATTATCATCATGTAGGCAAACTGGATGTTTGAAATATCGGTTGTAAGCCTCGTTACCAGCGACGAGGTTGAGAAGCGGTCAATATTTTCAAAGCTAAAGCCCTGTATCCTCGCGAAAATGTCGTGACGGAGGTTCTTGGCGAATCCGCACGCCGCGTCAGAGCATGAAAACGCCGCCAATGTTCCGAAAAGGAGGGACAACAGCGCCATTACGGCTAAAACTCCGCCGTAGCCGAGTATCACGTTCAGCTCGGCGCCTGCGCTGATGCGGTTGACCAGCTCCGCTATCAAAAATGGGATGATGCAGTCGAGAATTACTTCAAAGATTACATATACCGGTGTAAGAAGAGCCGGCTTTTTGTACTCTCGAACACTCGCCGCAAGTGTTTTCAGCATACTATACTTCCTTTCTTGAGCCAATAATTGTCTAAATAAGATTTAGATTTTTAATTAACTAACTAATTTCTCGATGATATTTTACCGCTATATCGGTTGGATGTCAAGGATTTAAGCAAAAGCCCCGGCGAGAAAAATAGGTTAAGTTTCGGTTACAATTTGGATAAGATGCGCATGTGGGGTTGTATTCTGGCTTGGTTTGTGAGATAATAGCATTTAGCACGCTGCATGACTGTGTTTTGCAGGCTGTTTAGTCGCCAAGCCGAATAAAGGAGTGAGATGATTGAGCGATAGGTTAGTCGAAATGGCGGACAAGCTTCTGCCGAAAAGGCTGGCAGAGCCGTTTAAAAAAATAATAACCAATGAGACCGGCGTCCAATCCGTCAAATATCTTATTTCCTCCTGCATAGCGTTCGCGGTGGATTATGTTATACTTCTTGCGCTGGAGAGGCTTTTTTCCGGCTTCGCGCTCGCAATGGAGCTTGCCGCGGTCATATCCTTTTGCGTCAGCTCGCAGATAAACTTTCATATAAACCGGCTCTGGGTGTTTAAAAAGCGGGAGGGGCTTTTAGCAGAGCTCGGCGGGTATTACGCCTTGGCGCTTGTGAGCTTTTCGCTTAAAACTTTTGTGCTGCTCGAGCTTTTTGTCAGAGTGGCGGGACTTCCAACCATAATAGCTAAGCCTATTGCGGAGGTTGTTATGTTCGTATTCAATTTCTTTGTGCAAAAAAAGGTAATATTTCGGAAAAAGAAGGATTTAGACAACACTAAAAGTAATATGCCAGAATAAATATACCATATGTATATAATTAGACCGTTCAAACCATGCTCAAGACAGATTGACATGGCAAAGAAAATAAAGTATATTAAAGTGTATGGATAAAGGTAAGAACGGTATTCAGTTCAGATAATATATAGGATGGAGGAAATTATTATGAAGGCAACATTGCTGGTTTTGGCAGCCGGACTCGGCTCGCGCTTCGGAGGAGACAAGCAGATCTCAAATGTAGGTCCAAGCGGAGAGATACTGATGGAGTATTCTATCCACGACGCCATCGCGGCAGGGTTTAAAAAAGTTGTATTTGTCCTCAAGAAGGAAATGGTTGAGACGGTTCGCTCGACAGTCGGAGAGAAGTTTAAGGACAGGGTGGAGCTTGAGTATGCGGTTCAGGACTACTCCTCTATCCCCGATTTTTATGAGATACCCAAGGACAGGGTGAAGCCGTTCGGCACGGTTCACGCGGTTTTGGTCGCAAAGGACTACCTGACCGACCCGTTTGCCACCATCAACGCAGACGATTACTACGGAACAGAGTGCTTCAGGCTGATGTACGACTTTTTGGGACAGCTCAAAAACGGCAGCGAGGCGGCTATGGTTACATACATCCTCAAGAACACCCTCAGCGAAAACGGCGGAGTCACCAGAGGAGTTTGCTCTGTGGATAACGGCAGACTCGTGAGAGTGGACGAGACGGGCGGCATCATGCCAAAGGACGGCAAGGTGGTAAGCGACAGCGGCGAGCTGGACGAAAATTCTCAGGTCTCAATGAACTTCTGGGGCTTCCACAACGAAGTGCTGCCGAGAATGGAAAGGTACTTCAATGATTTCCTCAAGAGCCTGACTCCCGACCAGATCAAGGCGGAGTGCCTCCTTCCCATCATGGTAAACGACCTGCTCGAGACCAAGGAGCTCTCGGTGCTTGCCGCTCCCTCGCACGACAAGTGGTTCGGCATCACCTATAAGGCGGACAAGGAGGATGTTGAGAACAAGCTCAGGGCTCTCCACGCCGCAGGAGTGTATCCAGACAGGCTGTAACCTGTAAGTGCTGATAACAACCGATTTTAGACCGCGGGCTTGGATGCGCTGCCCGCGGTTTTCGTTTATGTAAACTCTTGTTGCCGCAATGTAAACTCGACGCGGTGGCTTTTTATTGCCGTTTATGATAGCATGTGTACATAAAAAGCAAGGGAGCAATCCCAAGCAGCCCAAAAAGAAAAGAAAACCGGCGTAGCCTAAACTACACCGATTCTCTCACATAAATGTTTTCTTACGTCACCGCCCCTCATGGCGCGGTGTTGAAAAAATGCGTTTTTTCATGTCAAGTTGTTCGCTAAGCGCAAAAGGCGTCACAGCTCCGGGTATAAAATAATCACGCCGCCGGCCGTGCCCCTTAATGATTCAACATTGCCGCAATGCCCTGTTGAAAAATGAGGCGCTCCCCTGCCCGGCGTCATGGTACAGGATATCAGCGTATCAGGGCAAAAAAACGGCGCTGTCTTTTAGACAGCGCCGCAGCGATATCCGTATAAAGATTACTTGATCTCGACGGTAGCTCCTGCCTCCTCGAGCTTAGCCTTGATCTCGTCAGCCTCAGCCTTGGAAGCGCCCTCCTTGATGGTCTTAGGAGCAGCCTCAACGAACTCCTTAGCCTCCTTAAGTCCGAGACCGAGAAGCTCCTTAACAGCCTTGATAACGCCCATCTTAGCGTCGCCGAAGGAAGCGAGAACTACATCGAACTCAGTCTTCTCAGCAGCAGCGGAAGCAGCTCCGCCGGCAGCGGGAGCTGCAGCGATAGCGGCGGTTACGCCGAATTCTTCCTGGATAGCGTCAACAAGCTCCTTGAGCTCGAGTACGGAAAGACCCTTGATATCTTCAACAAACTTTAAAATCTTTTCTGAAGCCATTGTTATAATCTCCTTTTAAGTAATTTATTTTTCCCCTGAGGGGAACATCTGCCGCGGCATTTTCCGCGGTCTTTTATTATGCCGCCAAAGCTTCAGGCGGCAGCCCGCATGAGCCTGAGCCCGGAACCCTGTCCGTTCTCAAGCTTATGCCGCCTCGCCCTCCTTGGAGTCTGCGACTGCTGCGAGAGTTGCAGCGAGCTTCTGGATAGGTCCCTGAAGAGAACCAACGAGCTGAGCGAGAAGGTCGTTCTTGGAAGGAATCTTGGAAAGAGCCATTACACCCGCGGCGTCGAATACCTCGCTGCCGATGTATCCAGCCTTGAGCTTGAAGTTCTCGTGATCCTCAGCGTACTTGCCAAGGATTCTTGCGGCTGCCGTCTCATCGTCGGATACCGCGATAGCGGTGGTTCCGTTGAGCACGCCGGTAAGTCCCTCGTAGCCGGTTTCGTTCATGGCGAGCTTGAGAAGGGTGTTCTTCTCTACGAAGTATCTTACTCCGGCCTCTCTGAGCTCCTTGCGAAGCTTGGTGTCGTCCTCAACGGTGATACCGCTGTAATCAACGAGCACGCCGGCCGTAGAGCCCTTAAGAAGCTCAACTATTTCAGCAACCTTAGCCTTCTTCTGGTTAAGAACATTTGCGTTTGGCATTTTTTTCACCTCTTTAATAGAAATTTAATGCCTCGGCTCTGTAAAAAGAAAAACCTTTTTCTCACAAGACATGAGAAAAAGGAGCATAGTTACAAATAAAACTAATACTTTTTTCCTCGGCAGGACTTACGGCTTCATATCGCCACCTGCTGTCTTAAGAAACGAAGCATATTACTTATATCACATTCTCCCGGGGTTGTCAAGTGTTTTTCCCGACAACTCCCGAAAGACTGATATCAAAGTTCGCGCCACGCTGCTTTTGGCAGCCTTTTACCCCGGTCAGAGGGCAGACCGCCCGGCGCAGGGCGGATAGCAATGCGTTTTTGACCGTTAAGCCGGTCAATGAAGTTAAACACTTACGGACTGTGGTTCTTAATAAGCCAATCAACTCCGTACTTAGCGGTATTGACCTTAACTCGGAGTTAAAGTGGTCAAATACAATTAAAGCCGATAACCCGAAGCCGTATCAAAACAGATCAAACTCCGTATTTCGCCGTATTAACTTTTACTCGGATTTAAAGTGGTCAATAAAGCTTGGAACCAAAGACCTGTAGTTCCCGATAAGCGGAATTAAACTCCGTATTTCGCAGTGTTAACTTTTACTCGGAGTTAAAGTGGTCAAATACAATTAAAACCGATAACCCGAAGCCGTATCAAAACAGATCAAACTCCGTATTTCGCCGTATTAACTTTAACTCCTACGCCCATCGTAGACGAAACTACAACGCTCTTGAGGTACTGTCCCTTGGCGGCGGCGGGCTTAGCCTTGACTACGGCGTCAAGAAGAGCCTCGAGGTTCTCGTTGAGCTTCTCAGCTCCGAAGGAAGCCTTGCCTATCGGGCAGTGGATGATGTTGGTCTTGTCAAGACGGTACTCTATCTTACCTGCCTTAGCCTCCTGAACAGCCTTGGCTACGTCAGGGGAAACAGTTCCCGCCTTGGGGTTAGGCATAAGTCCTCTGGGACCCAGAACCTTACCCAAACGTCCTACGACGCCCATCATGTCGGGAGAAGCGATGACTACGTCGAAGTCGAGCCAGTTCTCCTTCATGATCTTGTCAACATAGTCCATGCCGCCGACATAATCGGCGCCCGCCTCCTTGGCGGCCTCGTACTTGTCCTCCTTGCAGAATACAAGAGTCCTTACGGTCTTACCGGTACCGTTGGGGAGAACAACCGCGCCTCTTACCTGCTGGTCGGCGTGACGTGAGTCAACACCGAGGCGGATGTGAACTTCTATGGTCTCGTCAAACTTGGCCTTTGCGTTTGCGCTTGAAAGAGCTACGGCCTCGTTTGTGTCATAAAGCTTGGTCTTGTCGATCGTCTTGAGCGCATCGACATATTTCTTTCCGTGTTTCATTATATAATCTCCTTCAAAAATAGTGGTAGCACCGGCAGTCTTGAGCGCCGGTTAGCGGAAAAGGATATTCCTCCCACTCTAAGACCTGAATCAGTCGGCTATGGTTACGCCCATGGAACGAGCGGTTCCTGCTATCATGCTCATTGCCGCCTCTACCGAAGCAGCGTTGAGGTCGGGAAGCTTCTGCTCCGCGATAGCTCTGAGCTGATCCTTGGTAAGGCTAGCTACCTTGGTCTTGTTAGGCGTGCCCGAGCCGGATTCGATGCCGCAGGCCTTCTTGATGAGGACTGCCGCCGGAGGGGTCTTAGTGATAAATGTAAATGAACGGTCTGCGTAAACGGTGATTACAACAGGGATGATAAGACCCATATCGTTCTTGGTTCTCTCGTTGAAATCCTTGGTAAACGCCATGATGTTTACGCCGTGCTGACCGAGTGCAGGACCTACCGGGGGAGCAGGAGTTGCTTTGCCGGCAGGTATCTGAAGCTTGATAATGCCTGTTACCTTCTGTGCCATATTAACTTTCCTCCAATAATGTGGTGATGAACCTTGTTAAGTCCATTAGGCGAGCGGCGCTGTAGTCGCTCTCCCACTTTTACGGGAAATACCCGCATATTTGCGAATGAATTTGCTGATTTTTCCGCTTACGCGGACAGACGGATCAGTCTTCCGCCTTTTTGACCTGAGTCACCGACAGAGTAGCGGAGGTTTCCCTGCCGAACATCGAGATTACGATGTCCACTGTCTGTTCCTCGAGGTTTATGCTCTTGACGTTACCCACCCAGCCGTTGAAGGGTCCGCCAAGAACGGTCACATCGTCTCCGACCTTGAAGCTTACGGTGGTAGCGACCTTTCTGACATCTACTCCGAGCGCCGCGACCTCCTTGTCGGAAAGCGGTACGGGCTTGGATCCGGGTCCTACGAAACCGGTGACGCCTCTTGTGTTCCTCACAATGTACCACGACTCGTCTGTCATGACCATCTTGACAAGAACATAGCTGGGGAACAATTTGCTTTCCGCTTCTTTTTTGTTGCCCTTGGTGTCGGTCTCCTCGATCATTTCTATCGGGATCTTGACCTCCTGGATAACGTCCTGAAGCTTGCGGTTTTCAACAACCTTCTCAATGTTCTGAGCCACCTTGTTCTCATAACCGGAATAGGTGTGAACGACATACCATTTTGCGACTCCGTTGTCTTCCATTGGATCGTTCTCCTTTCACTCTGCGCTCTTATGCCCGGAGACTGACCCCGGACGGTCATACCAAAATACGAAAATCGCCGTCAGATAATCCGACTGCCCGAATCAGGGCTATAGGATAACCTTCTCAAGTATGAAACCAAACACAGAGTTAACGATAAACAAAAAGACTCCGCTGAGAACGCAGACGGTAAGGACGACGGCAGTGTTATTTAAAACCTGCTTTTTGTCGGGCCAGACGACCTTCTTGACCTCTGAAACGAGGTCCTTAAAGAACTTAACGGCTTTGTTGGGTTTGTTAGGCTTCTTCATTTTGCCGCTCCCTTACTTGGTCTCTCTGTGAAGAGTGTGCTTCCTGCAGAACTTGCAATACTTCATCATTTCAAGTCTGTCAGGGTCATTCTTCTTGTTCTTCTTGGTGTTATAATTTCTCTGCTTGCATTCTGTGCATGCCAACATGATTTTAACCCTCATTTTCGGCACCTCCTGACGAAATTTACGCCTTTACGGGTTATAAAGGCGCTGTCTTGCCGAGCTATTGTCCGCCCGGCACACCCTCTAAAGGGCTGCCTCCCTCCGACAAATCAGGCAAGCGGCAACTGCCCGCCGTTTCCCGGTTCGCGCCGCGAAAAAATCCGGACAGCCCATAAGCTCCCGTCATTTTGCGGTTCAGGGGTCAAGGGTGCGAGCCGCATTCAAGCCTGAACCCGAGGTATAGCCCGGGTCGCTCAAAAATTTGCGCACCAAAAAAAGACCCCGCAAAGAGGTAAAGTAATCATAGCACGAATAAAAGGGCTTTGTCAAGCCCTTTTTCGGTATATTTCAGTTATTTTTCAGCCCAAAAGCCCTTGTTTGCCTCTTTAAACCCGCGGTCACGCCATAAAAAGCGGTCGCCGTGCCTAAAGCGGCGGCTTTTATGTCAGACCAAGCGGTTCAGGTGCGCAGAAGCCCCGCCGGCTCACTCCAGCTCGCTCGTAAAATCACAGCCCACCATGTACCATCTGCCTGACAGCCTTATAACGTAGCAGGTCAGCTCGACGTCGGCGGAGGAGACCTCTCCGGAAAAGTGAGCGACGACGTTTACGCCGTACACCGCGTTGGTGTTGATGGTCTCCCCGTAGACCTGGATATAGTCCTTGCGGAAGTTTTCGATATACTGCTCGTCCGGACGCTCCCTGCTGCCGAATTCAAGGGATATACGCATATCCTCTCCGAACTGCTCGAAAAGGTCGGAGTACAGCTTGTCGATGTACTCGTACTCGGTATAGCCGAGCTTCTCCCTTTCGGAAGCATAGCTTTGGCCTATCCTTGAGGGCATTGAGCCGACATACGCCTCGAAATCCCTCTCGCTGATGGCGTTAAAGTAATTTACAATGGGCTTTTTGTAGCTTCCGCCGAACACTCCGTTTCGGTAGAGAACAAAGGCTGCCGCAAGAGCAGCTATTACGATAACAATAATGAGAATCCTTGAATCCTTGCGGCGCTCCTCAAGCACCCGTGCCTGGACGGCGCGCTGCTCGTCGGTAAGAAATTTATTCTGAGTTTCGGCGTCCTTTCCGCCGTGTTTTCTGGGAGCGGGAGTATATCCGCACTTCGGACAGACGCTGCCCTCATATCTTTCTCCGCACGCGGGACAATTTCTTCTCATAAATACCTCCCTCTCGGTCGGCTGCGGCGTTTTACACCACAGAAAAAACAGTTGTTTACATTTATATTGTAGCGCAGAGAAGAAAAATAGTCAAATATTTTTAAGAAAAAGACAAAAGCCCGAAAAACGCGAGTGTCAAATAATTTTGGTTGACATCTGCCTGAGGCTGTGGTATAATGTGTAGCTGTCAGACAAATGGTATAAATGATATTGAGTAATATCGAGGTGTGGCTCAGTTTGGTAGAGCGCCACGTTCGGGACGTGGAGGCCGTGGGTTCGAATCCCGTCACCTCGACCAAAAAGAAACGACAATTTTCGACAGAAGATTGTCGTTTCTTTTTGTTCTCTTCACTTTTCTCTATTTTCTTTTCACTCTTCTCTAAAATTGTCGTTTCCAGAGAAAAGATAAGAAAGAAAAAAGAAGAG
>DVLL01000006.1 GCA_018715525.1 Candidatus Faeciplasma pullistercoris
AGAGAAGAGTGAAAAGAAAATAGAGAAAAGTGAAGAGAACAAAAAGAAACGACAATCTTCTGTCGAAAATTGTCGTTTCTTTTTGGTGGAGGCGACGGGAGTCGAACCCGTGTCCGAAAACCCCTTCGGAAAACCTTCTACGAGTGTAGCTTATCCTTTAGCTTCCCTCGGCAAGCGCTGACAAGCAAGCTCTATGCCTCGGTATCCGGAAATGCACCGCATGGCTACCGGAGTCGCCGCGCGGCGTTCACTGCTAATCGACGCCCAAACCGGTGCCGCAGTACTCACCGGCAGGACGGGCTGCTATTAAGCAGCAGCCAATTCTAAACTATTATTGTCGTTTAATTTTTAAGTTGCGTCATTTTAAGAGATTGGCGCTTTCTCTACTCGCTTATTCGCCGTCAGAATCCCCGTCGAAACCTTTACGCCCCCATATTTCGGCGGCGTCCGATTTACCCCTGTCTCTGCTTACAGCAAGCACTCCGAGAAAAAGAGCTTTTCAGACTCCGCCGCTGATATTATTTTTTGCTTTTACTTGTTGTGTCCGCGTCCGATTAGATAGTTATTCCAGATAAGTGACTACCTCGCAAAGCGGCTTTCTCGGCTTCGCGGGAGCCTGTGCCGCGGGCTCTCCTATCGGCAAAAGAGCGACCGGAGCATACTTTTGAGGAATATCGAAAGCCTTACGGCAGCCCTCGACGTCAAAAGCGCCTATTATGCAGCCTCCGAGTCCCATATCAGTCGCCATAAGAAGCATATTCTCCATGGCAAGCGCGGTGTCCTGGAGCATCAGCCTTTCCGCTCTGTCCGGGGACGCGGCGCGCAGCTCGTTGCCGTCAGTACATATTACAAACACGACCGGAGCAGACAAGACCCAATCAGCGCAGACGCCTGTGAGCTTCGCCTTTTCAGCCTCGCCGGTTATCGCGTAAAAGTGCCATGACTGGATATTTCTCGCGTTGGGCGCGTTTATGCCCGCTGTGAGTATCTTATCT
The DNA here is from genome assembly GCA_018715525.1 of Candidatus Faeciplasma pullistercoris. Taxonomy (GTDB): domain Bacteria; phylum Bacillota; class Clostridia; order Oscillospirales; family Ruminococcaceae; genus Faeciplasma; species Faeciplasma pullistercoris. Next base: position 996 of record DVLL01000006.1, read on the forward strand.
ATCTCCTGACGGGAAAGCTTTCTTTCAGTATACGCCCTTATGCTTCTTCTGCCAAACAATACGTCGGTAAATTCCATTATCTCGTCCTCTCCTTTATCGCGCGTTCTATATCCCTCTGCGACTGACGTTTTGCCATATCGTCACGCTTGTCATACAGCTTCTTGCCCTTGCAGAGTCCTACCTCCATTTTCACCCTCGAGCCCTTATAGTACAGCTTCATCGGTATCAGCGTAAGCCCCTCCTGCCGCACCTTGTCATACAGACGCCTTATCTCGGACTTGTGAAGAAGCAGCCTTCTCACTCTTCTCGGATCCTTATTGAAGATATTCCCTTTTTCGTATGGGCTGATATGCATACCGTTGACATAGATCTCTCCGTCGGCTATTTCGCACCAGCTGTCCTTGAGATTGACCCCGCCGCACCTTATAGACTTTACCTCGGTGCCGACAAGCTCTATTCCCGCCTCCAGCGCCTCAAGCACAAAGTAGTCATGCCTTGCCTGTCTATTGTCCGCTATGATTTTTGTGCCGCCTTTCTCAGCCAAACCCATGTCACCTCGATTACTTTTCGGTATGAAAATTATACCCTCTAACTATGAAAATGTCAACTGAGGAAAGCTGTCGGATTACAGCGCAATATCGTCACTCGATGACAATGTCTACAACCTCGAGCGGGCTGAGCTTTTCGCTCTCCACACTCAAAAACAGATGCCACTGCGCCATATCGTCTGTGCCTATCTCGGGTACGTTTCTTCTTATTGTCACAGTATAGCTTCCATCGTGGCTCTGGGTGACGCTTGCCACCTCATGTGTTATAGAGCCGCTCGGCTCGCTGAGAATTATCAGCACAAGATCGTTTTGCTCGAACCACTCATCGGTAAGCGCGTTCGCGAAGTCCAGCCATCCCACCTGACCGTACGCTGCCCTGCTCTCAAGGTCGTACAAGCTCTTATTCTTCTCGTAATACTCCATGAGCTCGCCTCTTGACCTTATAACAATATACTGAGGATACGGGATATCCTGCGCGGCTATGCAGTCCGTCCTTATAAACAGCGCGCCGTAGTTTACTCCCTCAGGCTCTCCCACCGCGTCATACGGCTCTCCGGCAAACTGAGGACCGTAATACTCATCGAGTATAGGAAGAAGCTCGGGAGTTGCGTCGCAGTAATCCGCCACCACTCCGCCCTTTCTGAACAGGTGCACGGGAGCTTTTCTTCCGAGCTCTATCGTCATATGGTCGTTGCCCTGGAAGCCGGTGTACGCTTTACCGTTTGCCGAGAACCTCGCCGCGTGATCTATCGCCCTTGTCTCGTCCGAGAAGTAGCTGAGAATTATCTCGTCTCCGTTTGAAACCATTATCCTGCACATGCTGTCCGGCTGGTACATATAAAGCTGCTGCAGCGGTGTTACCCATGTGGTGGCGCAGGTGAAGCCTGCGTCGGTGATGAGATTGACCAGCTCGGTAGCATAGGGTGGGAAGAAGTAATCGCTGCCCGCTCCCGCGAACTCATAGCCGAAGATGCCGTTGAGAAGCTGCAAATCCTCTCCCACAGGGGAGTTGTACTGGATTATATACGAGCCGTATACCCACAGGTGCACCGGCGAATTATAGTCTATTATCTTGGATTCTAAACCGGAATCAAAGCTGCTACCGTCAGAGCCGAAGTAGCCGGAATAGGCCTCGGCGGACTTTGAGCTGTCAAACCTGATGACGCTTATACCGCTGTTGCCCGAGCTCGCGTAGCTTGCCTCTACCTGACCGTACTCGCCGCTCATCTCCGAGGTTTCGGGCTCACCGTATTCCCTGCCGTTTTCCTCAAGAGTGGAAAGAATCAGCGCCATCGGGTCGCCCTCCTGCTCGGAGGCATCCTCGGGCTGCGTCTCCTCGCTCACCTGCGTTTGCGCACCGTCCGGCTGCACAGCCTCGGTAGTCCCTGTGGCCTCGGTTATGCCGGCAGGCTGGGTAGTATCTTCCGTATCACCCTGCGGCTGTGTATTGTTTGTAGCCTCAGTCTCGCCGGTCGGAACCGTGGTCATGTCCTGATTGCGCTCTTCATCGGCCGTGCAGCCGAAAAGCGCAAGGCACATAGCTGCGGCGACCGCCGCTGCCGCTATTCTTTTTGAAATTCTCATTATTTTAACTTCAGCGTTCATTTTTATACCATCCTTTCCGGAAGTATTCAAAGCCGTGCTTTTAGTATGCCTCATGCCGGTTCAATTACGCCGGCACATCGCTCTACACAAGTAATACAATCAAGTAACTCAATATATTGCGCTTGGCTATACTTGGCTTTTTCGGGCTTTTCATACAGGGCTATGTCCTGCTACTTTGAAGCAAAAAGCCGGAAAGGCAGCGCCCATTCCACAGGCTGTGCATTCCGGCTTGAGTGTAAACGCAGATAAATACCGTCAGGTTCTCGCGGCAGACTGGGTTATCGCAGTCACAGCCGCCCATACGGCGTTATAGATTATTACAAAGCTGCCCGTAAGCACTCCCCCGAACGAGCCGGTGAACGCAAATATCACCGCGAGCACAACTCCGAGAAGCGCGGAAAGCGCCTGTATCCCCACGCCTACCATCGCAGAGCGCTGAAGCCTCTTCGCTCCTATGAGAAGCATGGCGAGCGAGGCGAAGCGCCCCGAATAGATCATCGGCGAAGACATCTGCGCCACATATGAGGTCTGAGCGTCATAGTCGGCATGGTACCTGAACGGAAGCAGCTTGAAGGTGTTCGGAGATACCCCGAACAGCTCGGACAGCCTGGTTATGCTCAGAAGAGAATCCACCGAGCGAAGTATCACCGTGATCTTCTCCTTCTCAAGCTGCCTGAGCGCCCTTGAGACCGACACAGACGGCTTGATCTTTACAACGAATATCATCGCGAGGCTTCCGCCTATCGACAGATATACAAGGCTGTCGCCCTTGGCATAGCCCGCTTCCTTTTCAAGCGAGGGCACGCCCTCTATCGAGTGGCTTTCCATCAGCGCGCGGTTTCCGAAGAGAACCCGCTTGTTCTCTATCCAGCCGGAAAGCCCGAGACCGTCCTCGTAAATGTAGCTCTCAACCGGGTAAAGCATCTCTGTCTTGCCCTTTATCATCTTGTAGAACGCGGAGCGGAGTATGCTCTCGGTCTGGCAGCACAGCGAGGCCGCGTAAATTATTCCGTCCTCAATGGGAACCTTTTTGACCGGCTTGAGATTTATTATATCCACCATTCCGTCGGGGAACAGGTCTACCGCGTCCGCCAAAACAGAATTAGTGTCCGCAAACTTGTCCACAGCCGAGTATCCGAGCATGACCGCCGAGGACTGAAGATATTTCTTCGACGCCTTGGCAAGAGGGATATTCGTCACCAGCATCATTCCCATCGCGGAGCATACAGCCATTGTTCCTGCGGCGCAGGAGAGCGCGTATAGCGCGCGGTCGGAGGTCTCGGTCACTCCCTCGGGACAGATGAACGCCGTTATGACCCCGACTATTATCGCTATTCCCGCAGCCACCGGCACATATATCTTGGAAAATGCGTCGGTAAGGTCGGCGGAGTAGCTGTTTTTTATGAAATCGTTGACAAACTCGGTTTTTCTCGAGGTGGAAAGCGAGGGAAAGTCCGTAAGAGCTCCCTTTGTGAACCTTGCCGCGACGTCCTCGTCGTCTATGTGCATGGCGGCGTACTTTGAATAGCCGCCCGAAATGTACCTGAAGTTTCTCTCAGTCCTCGTAACTATCAAAAGCTTGCCCATCGTGTTGACCAGCAGCCCGATTATCGCCACGCTGACGTATACATGAGACAGCTTCATCTGAACAAGCTCGGTATCGGACAGCAATGCAATGGCGCTCACCAGGCTGAATATTACCGTCACCGCGGCAAGACTGTCGCTGTCCGCCTTGAGCGTAAAGAGCTTTTTGACTCCAACCGATAATACAGTGTAGGATACGAACGCCGCAACCAGACCGAGTAATACATTTGCGAAAACGTAGGATGTCGGCTGCGTAAGAAGAGGTATCAGGGCAAGACCCGAGTCTGTCGCCAAAGCCATATACGCGCTCACTATCCCCAAAACAAGCAGCACGCAAAGCCTTACCACAAGGCTGGACTTGAGAAAAGCTATGCTGTCAGCCATCTCCTTTGCTTGGTCGAAGCTCTCGAAGTCCGCCACAGAATCCTTTTCCGGCTTGGACTCGTCCTCAGACTCGGCTATAAACTCCTTGACACGCTCACGCCTCTTTGAGTTGAGATACGCAAGCCTCTCCTCCTCGGTGGCGTTTTCATCCAGACCCACCTCGGTGCTCGGTATTACTTTTTTCTCAATGCCGAGGTCGATATCGTTTATCGACGCGCGGTTTACCGGCGCGACCTTCTTTTGGGCGGGCTTCTGCGTCCCGCGCTCGCTCTTTAGCTTTAGGAGCCCCTGCATGATAACGTCGTCGGCGTTTCTGCCTGTGACCGCCCTGATCTCGGGCATCCCCGCCGGAGGCTTCGGTATATCCTCCTGAACCGGCTTTGAGGGCTTGGGCTTTGACAGAGTTTCCTCCAGCGCCTGAGTGCCCTGAGAAGTTCCGCTTCCGTGCCGTATAGTCTCGTCCGGGACTGTCTCAGCGGTTTTTTCAGCCGCGGCGCTCTTCTCAGCGGCTCCCTCGCCGGCATCCGCAGCTCCGCCCTCGGTCGTGAAGTCCTCACCCGGGTCAAATACAAAGCTGTTGTCCCCTATCTCGAGCACGTCCTCTATGACCTCGGTCTTTGTCGGCTGCGTGTGAGCATGACCCGCGCCGTCCAAAAGCGAGTCTATATCGACGTCCTCCTGAGGCTTTTTGACAGACGACTTGTGTGTGTACTCCTCAAGTATATCTTCTACCGATAAGTTTTTGTCAGCCATTTTCTCTAATCCACCCTTGCCTGGCAAAGGCTTCTCCTTTCGCTTTATCTGCTTGTCCCTCGGCAAAAAACATGCCGCCCGGGCATTATTCACCGAAGCACCAATATCAGCCCTGACCTGCCTTTATATCTCTTTGTCTGACTATCTCGTACATGAATATCCCGGCCGCGACCGAGGCGTTGAGCGAGGTTATCTTACCTCTCATCGGAAGACTCAGCATAAAGTCGCACTTTGAAGCGACCAGCTTGCCCATTCCAAACCCCTCAGAGCCTATCACCAAGCCTATAGCTCCGGTGAGGTTCGCCTTATCGTATCTCTCGCCGGACGCGTCTGTTCCGTAAATCCACACTCCGCTCTGCTTAAGCTCATCGATGGCAGCCGGAATATTTGACACCCTCGCCACCGGCAGCCAGCTCGCAGCTCCCGCCGAGGTCTTATATACCGTGTGATTCAGGGACGCGCTCCTGCGCTTGGGAATGATTATTCCGTGCGCGCCGGCGCTCTCCGCAGTTCTTATTATGGCGCCCAAGTTGTGCGGATCCTCTATCTCGTCGCAAATTATAATAAACGGATCCTCGCCCTTTGAGCGCGCGATATCAAGTATATCCGACACGGAAACATACTCCGCGCAGCCGCCTACCGCTATAACTCCCTGATGAGCGCCGCCCATCGCCATCTGGCTCAGCTTCTGCTCGTTGACCTGCTTGACGAGTATCCCTCTGTCACGGGCGAGATTCATTATCTGCCCCAGCGATGCGACGCTTTCCCTGTTTACATACACCGAGTCTATCACCCTGCCAGACTTGAGCGCCTCTATCACCGGATTCCTTCCGATTATTATCTCGCCCTCCGAGTCGGCGTCGGAGTCTGTGCCCGCCGGCATGTCCCCGCTCCTTAGACGCTTGGACGGCTCCTCGCCGGCACGCTCCCTGCCGCCCGGTCTGTTAAACCCCGATTTTCCAAAGCTTTTGTTTCTTTTTTTGCTAAAATCCCTGTTATCCATATCATACCTGTCAAAAACTCAATATCTAAACCCGCATCGCGGAGTATACAACTATATATACTGTGATTATACCATATCCCCGTTTTAAATAAAAGAGCTTTTTGCAGGAATATTTGACAAAATAATCTCTACATTTTTGTATAAAGAAGCAACAGAGCGGCTATCCCCACGCCGGCGGCCGCGAGGCAAAGTGACAATATTTTAACTGTCAGCATCAGCCGTCTCGCATAAAGCTCACTTTTCCTGCGCTCAAGCTCAGATTTGGTATAATACACCTTCTCTAGCTCCGGCTCATCCTGCTCCGTTCCCTTCTCGATGGAGCATAGATACTCCCTCGCAGCGATTTTTTCGTCCGTTCCGACCGGCAAACTGCGCCCCGCCTTCAAAAACAAAAGCGCTTTTTCAAAATACTCGCTTTCCGGGTTGTTTATCTCGATTATCTGCCTGTTTACACCTTTTATCACAGAATTACCGCCTTTCGCAGTGTGAACTTTTTTACCCCTGTGAGCAGGCGAAACGCCGCGAAACGCCGCGTATCGCCACGTATCGCCGCGAAACGCCACGTATCGCCGCGAAACGCCGCGTACTGCCCCCGTGCTCAACACGGATTATAGGTGGATTTTACACCGAATATACAGAAGGTATACCCGAAAATCAACATAAGTGTTGAGAAATGCGTTGAAACTGTTGAAAACTTCGGCGCAGCAGAGTGTGAATTGTTGAAAACGCAGTTGAAAAGTTGAGAAAGTACCAAAAATACGGGCTTGGACTTTTAACTTCCATAAAATAGAACTTATACGGCGGGTAGAAGATTTGTATTCACGTCTGACCCCCGCGACGCAGGGGATTTTCCGTCGGTATCGCCGCTTTTTCCCCAAAAAAGAGCCTTACACGCGTTTTCGGTCTGTCTGGCATAAGTCAAAAAATCCGCCCTGATGCTCCCGTCAAGGGCGCAGCACAGCGGATTTACGGCGTATATTCCAAACAGAGGTACTCTTTTTTGTACTTTTATGCGAAGCTTTCATACAGCTCCGCGGCGGCGTCAGTATGAACGCCTTTATCTCGAGGTGAGGAACTTTATCGCTCTCTCGATAGAATCCCGCGAATTTCCCCAGTCGGCATCCGCGCCTGAGTTGCGGTAGTCGAACATATTGCAGAAATGCGTGACGTCCTCATACAGGCTTTGTGAATATTTTTGCGAGAGCGAAAGGCAGGCGTCCTCGAAGTCTTGACGGTAGCGTTTATCCATACCGGTCTGGGCAAGCTCGCAGAGCATCCGGCAATGCGGCATGCAAATATACTCCTGCTCGGAAAACAGGGCCCTGAACTCCTTAGAGTTCTGGTACATGTCAAATACCGTCACCATAAGCCTCTCCATCGCCCAGTCCACCTTTGAGCACACAAAGCAAGTGCCGCTCTTTTTTGCAAGCTCCTTCTGCTTTTTGGCTCTCGGCTCGAATATCCCCCTCTTTGAAAATACCTCCCGGTTGAGGGTCTCGATGTGGGTCTGGAGCATCAGCGCGAGCGAAAGACGATTTTTCTGCTTGAGCATCTGCTCGAAGTGAGTGCGGCAGAAGCCGAGCTTATTAGTCTCTATCCGCACATCAGGCTCCATCATCGCCGCGCCCATTATATACTCCACAGTCCTCTTCTCAAGGACGTCCCTCATCCTGCATATCGGACAGCCGTCCTTAGGCTCGAATATCTCGCTTATCGGGACTGTTAAAATGCTTTCTCTCATAAGACGCTCCTTTATATTCGTTGTGATAAATTTATTATTGAAAAAAACTCTGACATAAGTATAATTGATTTAGACGCGGATTACAAGACAATCGCTATGAAAACAGGTGATTTTTTTGAAATATGAGGTAAAATCGAAAGACATAATACTCTATGAAAGCGACCTGCGGTTAGGGCAGACCCTTGACTGCGGACAGGCTTTTCGCTGGAATAAAATCGGAGAAAACACATACTCGGGCAGCTATCTCGACTGTCCGCTCGAGATATCCGGCTCTGACGGCGTGTTCACCCTTAAAAATACCACCGAGAGCGAGTTTCTCAGCATATGGTACGACTACTTCGACCTCGGGACGGACTACTCGGCGCTAAAGAAAAGCTACGGCTGCGACCCTGTCTTAAAGGCGGCGTGCCAATACTCTCCCGGCATGAGGCTTTTAAGGCAGGACAGCTGGGAGGCTCTGGTGTCATATATCTTCTCCCAGCACAACAATATTCCGAGAATAAAGGGGATAATATCACGGCTGGTCGAGCATTACAGGCATTTTCCCACCCCTTACGAGCTTGCGGACGAGACGGTGGAATCGCTTGGCTTCCTGCGCTCCGGCTTCAGGGCAAAGTATGTTTTAGACGCCGCCGAAAAGGTAGCGAGCGGTCTGATATCCCTTTCGGTGTGCAAAAGAATGCCCTACCCTGACGCAAAGGCGGAGCTGATGAAAATCAAGGGAGTGGGTCCTAAGGTGGCGGACTGCGTTCTGCTTTACGGCATGCACTTTACCGAGGCGTTTCCGATAGACGTCTGGATGCGCAGGGTCATGCAGACCTATTATCCGGACGGGCTTCCCGAGTGCGTAACCGGAACCGAGGGAATAGCGCAGCTCTATCTGTTCAACTACATAAGAAATCTTGAAAAGGACGATGCAAAGGGATGAGCGTTGCCGCGATCATCGCAGAATATAACCCGTTCCACTCGGGTCACGCCTATCAGATAAAAAAGACCCGGGAGCTCGGCTACGATAATATAATCGCAGTGATGAGCTCGGATACGGTTCAGCGCGGGGACATCGCGATTTGCGACCCCGGGTTCAGGGCACGCGAAGCTGTCAAAAACGGCGTCGATCTTGTAATAGAGCTTCCCACGCCCTACTCCTGCTCCTCGGCGCATGATTTTGCCTCGGCGGGAGTCCACATAGTAAAAAGCCTCGGAGTGGCAAACGCCCTGTCCTTCGGCTCAGAGACAGGCGACGCCGGTCTTTTGTGCCGCTGCGCCGACATGGCAGGCTCGCTTGAGCCGGCTAAAATCAAGGAGCTTTGCTCGGCGGGGCTGACCTATCCGCAGGCGGTTTCAAGACTGCTGGGAGACCTCGGAAGCATTCTTGCGGGTGCGAACGACACCCTCGCGATAGAATATATACTTGCCTTGAAAGGAACAGGCATCAAGCCTGTGGCTATAAAACGAACAGCCGCCCACGACTCGCCCGAGGCCTGCGGCGGATACCTCTCAGCCTCGGCGATAAGGCAGATGCTTGCCGGGGACGCCCGGGATAAGGCGGCACAGTTTCTTTCCGACCTGCCGGACGAGGATGACATATCGCTTATTCAAAGGGTCGAAAAGGCGATACTTTTCAAGCTGATATCCTCCTCTGAGGCTGAAATAAGGTCGGCTCCGTATACCTCAGACGGCGTTGCCGAAAGAATCATGAGGTACGCGCACAGATCCTGCTCTCTTTCCGAGCTTTACGATAAAGTAAAGTCAAGAAACATCACCCACGCGCGGGTGAGACGGGCGGTTCTTATGTGCGCCTTGGGCGTAAAAGCGGATATGCTCAGGGCTGACCCGCCCTACGCGAGAGTGCTTGCGGCGTCCGCCGAAGGGATAAAGCTTCTGCGGGAATGCAAACGGCGCTCGGTTATCCCGATATCAAGCTCTCTTGCCAGGCTATCAAGAATATCCGAGCAGGCGGCGATCTGCGCTCAGATAACCGAAAAGGCGGCATGGCTCAGACGCGCGGCAAGCGCGGGAGGGCTCGCGGGACATTTGCCGGAGGCGTCAAGGAAATTTTCGGTCACCTGAGCCGCAATCTGCATGAAAAAGTGCGATATCCCTTGATTTTTCTTTGCAGCTGTAGTATAATTCCATGGTAATTTTAACTTATTTTCATGTAAGAAAGGAATATGAAAGATGAATTTGGTTTTGGTTGTTAACGCCGGAAGCTCATCGCTTAAGTACCAGCTTCTCGATATGGATGACGAGTCGGTCATCGCAAAGGGCAACTGCGATCGTATAGGGATAGGCGGACATGTCTCGCACAAGATTCCCGCTACCGGCTACGACTATGAGGCGGACTGCGATTTTCCCACCCACACCGAGGCTTTTGAGAAGCTTGTAGAGGTTCTCACCACAGGAGACGGAAAGGTAATAGACTCTATGTCCGAGATTTCCGCGGTAGGACACAGAATAGTTCAGGGCGCGGAGATATTTGACAAGGCTTGCATGGTCACCGACGAGGTAATAGACCAGATCGACGGGCTCTCCGAGCTCGCTCCCGTTCACAATCACCCTCACGCTCTCGCTCTCAGAGCCTGCACAAAGGTTCTTCCCAAGGGCACTCCTCAGGTAGTTGTATTCGACACCGCCTTCCACCAGACCATGCCCCCAAAGGCATATCTTTTCGGACTTCCCTACGAGGACTACAAGGAGTACCATGTAAGGCGCTACGGCTTTCACGGAACATCTCACCGCTTTGTTTCCCACTCCCTCGCCGACGCCATGGGCAAGGACATTAAGGATCTTAAGATAGTTTCCTGCCACTTAGGAAACGGCTCCTCGATCACTGCGGTAAACGGCGGCAAGTCTGTAGACACCTCTATGGGCTTTACTCCCCTCGACGGCATCATAATGGGAACCCGCTGCGGAGCGGTAGACCCCTCGGCAGTGACCTTCGTAATGGCAAAGCATGGCTTTGACGCTCATCAGATGAGCGAATATATGAACAAGAAGTCCGGCTTCCTCGGACTTTCAGGCGTCAGCTCGGATAACCGCGATATATGCGCGGCAGCAGAGCAGGGCAATGAAAGAGCAAAGCTCACCTCCGACATTCTCCAGTATCAGATCAAGAGGTACATCGGCGCTTACGCCGCGATAATGAACGGCATCGACGCTGTGCTCTTCACCGGAGGAATCGGAGAGAACTCCTGGGAGGTCAGAGAGGCTGTATGCGCCGACATGAGCTACTTCGGCATCGAGATCGACCGTGAGCTGAACAAGACAGTCAAGGGAAAGCTCATGAAGATTTCCACTCCCTCCTCTAAGGTAGAGGTCTGGGTGGTGCCCACCAACGAGGAGCTCCTTATAGCGAGGGATACTCTTGCGGTGATCGCGGAAAACGCTAAAAAATAAATGCCCCAGCCTTGGATGATCTGTCTTGCGTGGCTGGGAGCTATGAGTATTGCCGCCTTCGCGGCTTACGGGATAGACAAGCGCAAGGCTGTAAGGGGAAGCCGCCGGATAAGCGAAAGGACTCTTCTTACGATGTCGCTGGCAGGCGGAGCTTTCGGCGGGCTCGCGGCAATGACAGCGCTCCGTCACAAGACACGACACAAATATTTTTGGGCTGTGAACTGTATGGCGGCGATGGTTCATATTTACATCCTTATTGCAGCGGCAAACGGAGGCTCGCTATGACCGTAAAAGGGAAAAAGGCTCTCACAAACTGCGAGACCTGCTCGCACTATGTATACGACGAGGACTACGACCAGTACACCTGCGAGATAGACCTCGATGAGGACGAGATGGCAAGGTTTTTGTCCGGTGCGGAGTTTGACTGCTCGTATTATCAGCTCTACGATGAGTACGGGATAGTCAGAAGACAAAACGGGCTGTAATATATCGGAGGAATAGTATGGAATACCGCTTTGACGCCGAAAAGGCAGCCGGCGCATGTATAGAATGGATAAGAAATTGGTTTGACATAAACGGTAAGGGCTGCAACGCCATAGTCGGGATATCCGGCGGCAAGGACAGCTCTACGGTCGCCGCGCTCTGCGTAAGAGCGCTCGGCCGCGATAGGGTCATAGGCATACTTATGCCCCAGGGAGAGCAGCCCGATATAGGCTGCGCCTATCAGCTGTGCGATCACCTCGGTATCAAGCGCTATGAGGTAAACGTCGGCGAGACAGTTGCCGCGCTCAAAAAGGCTCTGCCGATAGAGCCCTCCGTTCAGGCCTCTACTAACATCCCGCCAAGAGTCAGAATGGCTGTTTTATACGCCATGGCTCAGAGCCTGAACGGCAGGGTAGCCAACACCTGCAACCTCTCCGAGGACTGGGTCGGCTACTCAACCCGCTACGGCGACGCAGCAGGTGATTTCGGCGCGATATCTGATTTCACCGTTCAGGAGGTCAAAAGAATTGCAAGGTACCTCGGGCTGCCCGAAAACCTCGTGGAAAAGCCCCCGATAGACGGACTTTGCGGCAAGACCGATGAGGACAACCTCGGCTTTACCTACGCCGTGCTTGACGCCTACATACGCGAGGGCGTTCTTCCGCCGGCTGAAATAAAGGAGAAAATAGACCGCCTGCACAGGCTCAATCAGTTCAAATTAAGACACTTTGACACCTTCAAATATGAGGCGGATTAAGAGCTGAATTTACCTTACCTCTTATCGAAAAAACAAGCCCGGGCTTATGCGGTCCGGGCTCTCTTTGTATCCATAGACTTATCCTATCGACATCTTCTTCGACTTTGCGATGCAGGCGTCGACGGCTTTCTCGATTATTCCGTACAGGTCGTTTTCCTCAAAGACCTTTACCGCCTCGATGGTAGTTCCGCCCGGAGAGCAAACGTTTATCTTGAGCTGCTCCGGAGATATGTCGTTTTTAAGCACCATCTGCGCCGCTCCGAGCACCGTCTGCGCGGCGAACAGCTTTGCGTCCGACTCGCTCATTCCGTTTTTCACTCCCGCCTTCATAAGACCGTCGATAAACATAAAGGCATACGCCGGTCCCGAGCCGCTTATTCCTGTGACGGTGTCCATCATATCCTCATCTACAATCCTTGCCACTCCGAAGCTGCCGAATATCTTTCCCACCTCGGCTATTTCCTCGTCGCTGACGCTGGCGTTGAGGCATATTCCGCTCATTCCGCAGCCTACAAGCGCGGGTGTGTTGGGCATGACCCTTATCAGCTTGGCGCCCTCGCCAAACGCAGACTCAAGGGTCTTGAGCGTCTTGCCGGCAAGTATCGATACTATGACCGCATCGGCTGAGATATTTGCGCCTATCTCAGCCGCCACCGCATCGAACATATTCGGCTTTACGGCGAGGATTATGAGCTTAGCGTCCTTTACCGCCTCGCCCGACTCAGAGGTGACGGCAACCCCCTCGTTTGCGGCTCTTTGCCTGCACGCCTCGCTCTTGTCCGCGACCGTTATCGCACTTGGAGAAAATATCCCGCCGCCGGTTATTCCCCTGAGTATGGCATAGCCCATGTTTCCAGCGCCTATTATAGCAATTTTCTTCATATTACTTACAAACTCCCTCAAACAGATTGCTTTTATTTATATTACCATGCCTACTTAAAAAAATAAAGATAAAATTTACATTATTATTGACAATCAGTCGGACTCTTTAGTACAATGTAAATGACGGCTCGTCCGGTATTTTACATGTGAAAGGAAGTTTTATATGGAAATTTATAAGGATAAATCCAAATCATGTGAGGAAAGAGCGAAAGATTTAGTTTCAAAAATGACGATTTTAGAGCGCTGCGAGCAGCTCAAGTATGACGCTCCCGCCATCGAAAGACTCGGTGTTCCCGCGTATAACTGGTGGAACGAGGGACTTCACGGCGTGGCGCGCGCGGGCGTCGCGACGATGTTCCCTCAGGCGATAGGAATGGCGGCGTCCTTTGACGACACGCTTCTTTATGATATCGCCAACGTAATTTCTACCGAGGCAAGGGCAAAGTATAACGAATACTCAAGGCTCGGAGACCGCGACATCTACAAGGGTCTTACGCTCTGGTCGCCCAACATAAACATATTCAGAGACCCGCGCTGGGGCAGAGGTCATGAGACCTACGGCGAGGACCCGTACCTCACCTCAAGGCTGGGCTGCGCGTTCGTAAAGGGTCTTCAGGGCGACGGCAAGGTGATGCGCGCTGCGGCGTGCGCCAAGCATTTTGCCGTTCACTCCGGTCCCGAGGCCATCCGCCACGAGTTTGACGCAATAGCCGACGCAAAGGATCTCGAGGAGACCTACCTTCCCGCCTTTGAGGCGCTCGTTAAAGAAGCTCATGTCGAGTCGGTGATGGGAGCCTACAACCGCACCAACGGAGAGCCCTGCTGCGGCAGCGAATACCTCAGCGGGAAGCTCAGGGAATGGGGCTTTGACGGCTACTTCGTTTCAGACTGCTGGGCGATAGCCGACTTCCATATGCACCATCACGTCACCGCGACCGCGACAGAATCGGTGGCGCTCGCCCTCAAGAACGGCTGCGACGTCAACTGCGGAAACACCTACCTCCACCTATACAAGGCGTACGAGGAGGGACTTGTCACCGAGGAGCAGATAACCACCGCCTGCGAGCACCTCTTCAGAACAAGGATGAGGCTGGGTATGTTTGACGAGACCGAATATGACAGCCTCGGATACATGGACGTCGAGACCAAGAAGAGCCTTGCTCTGAGCCGCAAGGCAGCGGAGTCCGCATGCGTTCTTCTCAAGAACGACGGAATACTCCCTCTTGACGCATCAAAAATCAATACCATCGCGGTAATCGGCCCCAACGCCCAGAATATCGGCGCGCTCAGGGGCAACTACTACGGCACAGCCTCCCGCTATGAAACCATTCTCATGGGCATACAGGACTCCTTTGACGGAAGGGTTCTGTTCTCGGAGGGCGCGAATATCGTCAATGACAAGTGCGAATTCCTTGCTCTTCCAAACGACAGAATCGCCGAGGCAAAGGCTATTTCCGCACTCTCTGACGTCGTGATACTCTGCGTGGGACTCGACGAGGGTCTCGAGGGCGAAGAGGGCGATCAGGGCAACGAATACGGCTCGGGCGACAAGAGAAGCCTACTCCTGCCAAAATCACAGCAGAAGCTCGTTGAGGCTGTCCTCGAGGTCGGAAAGCCTACCGTCATAGTCCTCGTCAGCGGCTCCTCGCTCAACATAAACACAGACAAGGAAAACGCTCTCATTCAGGCGTTCTATCCCGGCTCGGAGGGCGGCAAGGCGGTAGCGGACATACTCTTCGGCAAGGTATCCCCCTCCGGTAAGCTTCCCGTCACCTTCTACAAGGATATCGATAAGCTTCCCGAGTTCACCGACTACTGCATGCGCGAAAGAACCTATCGCTATGACGACTACACTAAGAATCACATCCTCTACCCCTTCGGCTTCGGTCTTACCTACTCTGACATCAGGGTGGAAGCAGCCGACGCGCGCGTGGAGGGCGACTGCATAACCGCCGACGTCACCCTTTCAAACAAAGGAGTCGCCGGCAGCGATGTCATGCAGGTATACTTCAAGTCCTCGTCAAAGGACGCGGTAAGAAACCACGCGCTCTGCGCCTTCCTCAAGACAAAGCTTGAAAGCGGCGAAACAAAGAAGGTAACCGTAAAGATACCTCTTAAAAATCTCACCGTGGTAAACGATGACGGCGTCAGATATCTTGACAAGGAAGCGAAAACGGTGCTCTACTTCGGCACTTCGCAGCCTGATGAGCTGAGCTGCGCTCTCACCGGCAAGAAGCCGATAGCCGTAGAGGTATCGCTTGCCTGAATCTGAAGGAGGAACATTTATTATGGAGAACAAGAACATCATAACCGGCACTAACCCGGTAATGAAGGGCGATTTTCCCGACCCTGACGTCATAAGAGTAGGCGACACCTACTACATGTGCTCTACAACCATGTACTATATGCCCGGCGGAGCAATGCTGCGCTCCTATGACCTGATAAACTGGGAGTTCTGCTCGCATATATATGAGACGCTTGAGGACACCCCGAGAGAAAACCTTGACGGAGAGTCGCACGCCTACGGAAACGGAATGTGGGCTCCCTGCCTCAGATACCACAACGGAAAGTTCTATGTGTTCTTTGTGGCAAACGACACCGGAAAAACCTACTGCTTCAGCGCGGATAAGCCGGAGGGACCTTGGACAAAGAGCTATGTCGAGGGCTTCTACCACGACTGCTCGGTGCTCTTTGACGACGACGGAAGGGTCTACATCATCTACGGCAACCGCAAAATATATCTGACCGAGCTTAAACCTGATTTGAGCGGCCCCAAGGAGGGCGGCGTGAACAAGCTGATAATAAGCGACCCCGAAGGCCCGTTCTTAGGCTACGAGGGCGCTCACCTGTATAAGATAAACGGCAAGTACTACGCCTTCTTCATCCATACCAGCCCTGAAAAGTGGATAAGAATAGAGGCTGCGTTTATGGCTGACGACATCCGCGGTCCGTGGGTGGGCAAGGATGTGATAAGCTACTACCTTGAGGATACCACCGGCGTGGCTCAGGGCGGAATAGTTGACACCCCCGAGGGAAAGTGGTACGGCGTCATATTCGGAGACAGGGGCGCGGTAGGACGTATACCGAACGTAGTTCCTATGCACTTTGACGAAACCGGCTTCCCGGTATTTGACACCCCGACAAAGGAAATCCAGACCGAATCCACAAGACCCGGCTATATTTACGACAGTCTCTTCAAATCTGACGACTTCAATTATATACCCGACGCCTCGGGAAAGATAAAGCTCGACGAGGTCTGGGAGTTCAACCACAACCCCAAGCCGGATTACTGGACGGCGGGAGGCGGCAAATTCACTCTCACCACCGAGAAAATAGCTAAGAACGTCGAGTTCGCGAGAAACACGCTTACCCAGCGCGCAAAATATCCCGAAACCGCCTGCCATGTCACCATTGACGGCTCTAAGCTCAACGACGGCGACTTTGCCGGAATGGTGCTCTTGCAGCACAGGTACGGAACAGTCGGAATAGCTAAGGAAAACGGCGGCTTCAAGCTTGTCATGAGAGCGAGAACCGGCGAGGGAGACCGCGCCGAGGAGGATGTCGAGTACGCAAGCATTCCCTTGTCCGAGCCGACTGCGACCGTCAGGGTCACCGGCAAGTTCAGTCTTAACTCAAGCGAGGCAGAGTTTTATTACCTCGACGGCAGCGAGTGGAAAAAGCTCGGCGTTGCCCTGCACCCCACCTTCGACCTCAGGCACTTTGTCGGATGCCGTGTGGGACTCTTCGCCTACTCCACTCTCGTAACCGGAGGCAGCGCGTCGTTCAGCCGGTTCGTATACGAGTGATTTAATCTTCAAGACCTAAATTAAATACGCTGTGCCGGCGGTCAGAAATGACTGCCGGTGTTTTTTTGACAAAACGTAAGACCGGCAGCAGACACTTATATATGGTCGATAAGAATTTTATCTTAAATTCGGTTAAAAATAAAATATATTGTATTGATTATATACAAAAAAATTGGTATAATCAGTTTGAAGTATGATCTTTAGCTTGGGAGGTGAGTTGCTTGAATGTCCTCCATATGAAATATGCGCTCGAGGTTGCAAAAACGGGTTCTTTAAACAAAGCCGCCGCAAATCTGTTTGTCGGTCAGCCGAATCTGAGCCGCGCTATCAAGGATCTTGAGGCATCTCTCGGCATTACAATTTTTGACCGTTCGTCAAAGGGAATGATTCTCACCCCCGAGGGAGAGGTGTTTCTTGATTATGCGGAAAAGATTTTGCGCCAGATAGACGAAGTCGAGCAGATATACCGTGAAGGAGCTAACGAGGCGAAAATCAGGCAGCGCTTCTCTGTCTACGCTCCGAGGGCGGGGTATATTTCCGCCGCTTTTTCGGCGTTCTCCTCCATGATAGACCGCTCGAGACCCTCAGAGCTTGAGTTCCGCGAGGCTACCGTACCTGAAGTCATCAGAGGAGTTCTGAACTCTGAATGCAAGCTGGGCATACTCCGCTTCCCCATTGAGTCGGAAAAATACTACCGGGAGCTGACCGCTGAAAAGAATCTTCTTTGCGAGACGGTGGCGGATTTCAACTGCGTGCTTTCTTTCTCCACCGTTCACCCGTTTTCAAGGCTCGAAGAGATCTCGCCAGAGCTTCTGTGCGAGCACACCGAGGCGATATTCGCCAACGAAAGCTTCGCCCCCGCTCAGGGAACGATTTCAGTCGCGGGAGTAACCGTCACTCACCCGGTTCCACCTCTTGAATACCCTGAGCCAAAGCATAAAATTTTGGTCTACGACCGCGCGGGAATGCTTGAGCTGCTTCATAACAATCCGGACGTTTTCGCCTGGACCGGTCCCGCGCCAAAGCAGTGGCTTGAGCATCACGGGCTCGCTCAGAAAGCCTGCCGCGGAATAGCCAGAAGATATAAGGATTTGCTCATTTTCAAGAGCGATTACCGGCTGTCCTCGCTTGACAAGATGTTCATCACCGAGCTGACAAAGTATAAGCGGGCATGGATAGAATGATTGGAGTTTAATAGTTCTTGGTTATATCGATATGTATAATACCGATATGCCTACAATGTAATTTACAAATATCTTAAAATATGATAGAATATGTTCGGAAAGCCATATGGAAAAGGAGGGGCGGACTTTGAATTCACATAATAACATCCCGAAGCCGACGCTCGGCAGGCTGCCTGCGTATCTACGGTATCTCAAATCCCTCCCTCCGGAGTGCAAAACGATATCCGCAACCGCGATAGCAAGGGCTCTCGGCTTGGGAGAGGTTCAGGTCAGAAAGGATCTCGGCTCGACCAGCGGAGAGGGCAGGCCGAGGGTAGGATACATAACCGGCGAGCTGATAACGAGCATCGAGACCTGCCTCGGGCAGAACGCCATGTGCAAGGCTGTAATAGTCGGCGCCGGCAAGCTTGGCAGCGCGCTTTTGGACTACGAGGGCTTCTCGGTATACGGAATAGAGATTGCTGCCGCTTTCGACTCAAGAGCAGGAGAATGGGAGTTCTCTCAGAAGGGAAAGCCTATTTACCCTATGGGGCACTTCTCAAACTTCTGCCGTCTCCAGGACATCAAGGTGGGCATTATAGCCGTGCCGAAGGACGCCGCCCAGGAGGTGTGCAACCTTATGGTAAAAAACAACATACCGGCGATATGGAGCTTTGCGCCGGCGCAGCTGAGCGTCCCTGAGGGCGTGACCTTACAGCAGGAGGATCTCGCTCTGTCGCTGGCTCATCTGTGCAAGCAGATCTGACGCCATGCGGTGTGCAGACGGCATTCGCTCGCGTTTGTGAAACGGCAGATATATAAGATAAAGCATAATAAAATACAGTAATACAAAAGGAGGCAATAGCTATGAATTTGGACAGAGTTATAGCTGTAAGAAACTCAAAAACAATTTATCGCGACGGAGATTTGTGTATCAAGGTATTTGACTCGGACTACTCCAAGGCGGACATCCTCAACGAGGCGCTCAACCAGGCAAGAGTAGAGGAGACAGGTCTCAATATCCCAAAGGTGATCGAGGTCGCGACTATCAACGGCAAGTGGGCTATTGTCTCTGAGTACATCAAGGGAAAGACGCTAGCCAGAATCATGGAGGAGGATCCGGACAACAAGGACAAGTACCTCGATCTGTTCGTAGACCTCCAGATAAAGGTGCAGTCGATGACCTGCCCGCTTCTGAGCAAGCTCAAGGACAAGATGAGCCGCAAAATAGGCGAGGCGGAGCTCGACGCCACCACAAGGTATGACCTTAGAACAAGGCTTGAGGGAATGCCGAAGCACAATAAGCTCTGCCACGGAGACTTCAACCCCTCAAATATCATAATAACCGACAACGGGGTGCCCTATATCATCGACTGGTCGCACGCGACTCAGGGCAACGCCTCCGCGGACGCCGCGAGGACATATCTTCTGTTCTGCCTCAACGGCGACACGGAGACGGCGAAAAAATATCTTGACCTGTTCTGCAAAAAGAGCAACACCGCCAAGCAGTATGTGCAGAAATGGATGCCGATAGTAGCCGCTTCTCAGTCTGTCAAGGGCAACGCCCACGAGAGAGAGTTCCTTCTTTCCTGGGTAAACGTAGTTGATTACGAGTAATAACGCTTAGGCAAAGCAAAACGCAAGACGGAATAAACTCTCAGATAAGAAAGGTTGTTTACTATGAAAGTTACAGTATGTATAGGCAGCTCCTGCCATCTTAAGGGCTCAAGACCGGTAGTGGAGCAGCTCCAGAGCCTTATAGCCCAGCACAGTCTCAAAGAAAAGGTGGATCTCGGCGGAACCTTCTGCATGGGAGAGTGCAGCAAGGGGGTATGCGTCACGGTGGACGGTCAGCTCTTCTCGGTAAGCCCCGACACGGTGACCGAGTTCTTTGAAAAAGAGATACTTGCAAAGGTGGGTTAAGCGTTGATAGTTCAGATTTGCGTCGGAAGCTCATGCCACCTCAAGGGCTCTCAGGCTATAGTTGAAATGCTCCAGCAGGCGATATCCGACAACCACCTTGACAACGACGTCACGCTTGCGGGAAGCTTCTGCACAGGCAAGTGCAACCGCTACGGCGTGACGATAACGGTAGACGACGAGATTTACACCGGTATCACCCGTGAGAATTTCAGCGAATTTTTCCAGGAAAAAATACTTAAACCCATTCAAGCAACAGGAGTATGATAGTATGGCAAAATGCTTAACGCTCAAAAAATCCAACTGCAAAAACTGCTATAAATGCATTCGCCATTGCCCGGTCAAGTCGATAAGATTTTCGGGAAACCAGGCGCACATAATAGACGACGAGTGCATACTCTGCGGACAGTGCTTTGTTGTCTGCCCTCAGAACGCAAAGCAGATAGTCAACGAGACTGAAAAGGCAAAGGTGCTTTTAGAGAGCGGCGAGCCGGTAATCGTCAGCCTTGCTCCCTCCTTTGTAGCCAACTACAATGTCGGGATAGGCGCGATGAGAGAAGCGCTCAAGAAGCTCGGCTTCTTCGACGTTGAGGAGACCGCGATAGGCGCCTCGATAGTAAAGACGGAGTATGACAGGATGCTCAGGGAGGATCACCCCGACATAGTGATCTCCTCCTGCTGCCACTCGGTCAATCTTCTCATACAGAAGTATTTCCCGAACGAGCTCCAATACCTCGCCGACGTCCTCTCCCCCATGCAGGCTCACTGCGCTGACATCAAAAAGAGATATCCCAACGCCAAGACGGTATTTATAGGCCCCTGCGTCGCAAAAAAGGACGAGGCGGATCACTACGCCGGCATCGTAGACGCCGTTCTGACCTTCGAGGAGCTGACAAACTGGCTTGAAGAGGCAAAAATTACCCTTTCGCCCGAAATGGATCACGACGAGTACAGCCGCGCGAGGTTCTTCCCCACCACCGGCGGAATACTCAAGACAATGGATACCTCCAACCCGGAGTATACATACCTTGCCATAGACGGAGTCGAGAACTGCATCAGCGCTCTTAAAGACATTGAGAGCGGAAATGTCCACAAGTGCTTTATCGAGATGTCTGCCTGCGTGGGAAGCTGCATAGGCGGACCGGTAATGGAGAAGTACCACCGCTCGCCTGTCAGGGACTATATGGCGGTCGCGGATTTTGCGGGCAAGAAGGACTTTAAGCTTGAGCCTACCGACCCGATATCGGTAAGAAAGCGCTTTTCGATCATCGAGCCAAACGCCGAGGTGCCTACCGAGGCGGAGATCACCGCGATCCTTAGGCAGATGGGCAAGTTCAAGCCCTCCGATGAGCTCAACTGCGGCTCCTGCGGCTACGACTCCTGCCGTGCCAAGGCGATAGCTATCTACCAGGGCAAGGCGGAGATATCCATGTGCCTGCCTTATCTCAAGGACAGGGCGGAGAGCTTCTCTGACAATATCGTAAACAACACTCCGAACGGAATAATAGTCTTGAACGAGAACCTCGAGGTTCAGCAGATAAATACCGCCGCGAGAAAGATAATGAACATTCGCTCAGCATCGGATATCCTCGGAGATCAGGTAATAAGAATACTCGACCCCAAGCCCTTTATCGAGGTTCTTCGCACCGGAAGAAGCGTAAGGGACGAGCGCGTCTACCTTGCCGAGTACGACAAGTATGTCGAGCAGACCGTCATCCACGACAGCGAGTACCATGTACTTATCTGCCTGATGCGCGACGTAACCGATGAGGAGACTGAACGCGAGAAGAAAGAAAGCATCAGCCGCCAGACGGTCGAGATCGCGGACAAGGTGGTAGACAAGCAGATGAGGATCGTTCAGGAAATTGCCTCGCTGCTCGGCGAGACCGCCGCCGAAACCAAGATTGCCCTCACAAAGCTAAAGGAGAGCATTTCAGATGAATGATTTATGCGCAGATATAGGCTACAAAAGCGTAAACCATTACGGTGAGCAGCTCTGCGGAGATCATGTGGACGTAGTCGAGCAGGGAGATAACTCGATAGTAATTGTCCTTGCCGACGGGCTGGGAAGCGGAGTCAAGGCGAGTATACTCTCTACCCTGACCTCTAAAATAATCTCGACAATGATGTCCGAGGGTCTTTCGATAGAGGACTGCGTTTCCACCATTGCCGCTACCCTGCCGATCTGCTCGGTAAGAGGAGTAGCCTATTCGACATTCACCATCATAAACATAATAGACAATCAGACCGCTGAGCTCATTCAGTATGACAACCCGAAGATAATCCTCTTCAGGGACGGAAAGTACTACGACTATCCCACCACCGAGATAAATATCGACGGCAAGAAGATACTTCGCTCCTCTATAAAGCTCAAGGAGGACGACATATTCGTCGCGATGAGCGACGGCTGCCCTCACGCCGGGATAGGCTCTGCATTCAACTTCGGCTGGAAGCGGGAGGACATTGCCTCCTTCCTCGAGCCGCTCTCAATAGTCGGCTACACCGCCAAGACCCTGTCTACCATTCTGGTTGACGAGTGCAACAAGCTGTACGGCGGTCAGCCCGGCGACGACGCCACCGCCTGTGTGGTCAGGATACGAAAGAGAGTCCCGATGAACATGCTCTTCGGTCCGCCGTCAAACCGAGACGACTGCAACAGAATGATGTCGCTTTTCTTCTCCAAGGAGGGAAAGCATATCGTCTGCGGAGGAACCACCTCGTCGATAGCCGCGAAGTTCCTCGGAAAGCCGCTCAAGGCGTCCTTGAACTTTGAACGCTCCGACGTTCCGCCGATAGCGGAGATAGAGGGAGTTGACCTCGTCACCGAGGGCGTTATCACAGTCAACAAGGTTGTCGAGTACGCAAAGGACTATCTCAAGAACAACGAGAGCTACGAGCAGTGGAGCTATAAGCGCGACGGAGCGTCCCTTATCGCAAGGCTTTTATTCGAGGAAGCAACCGACATAAACTTCTTTGTCGGACGTGCCATCAACCCCGCTCACCAGAACCCCGACCTGCCGATAAACTTCAGCATCAAGATGAACCTCGTCGAGGAGCTCTCAAAATGCCTGCGGCAGATGGGCAAGCGAGTCAAGGTCAGCTATTTCTGACAAACAAAGAAATTATTATAGTAATAGAGGTAAACAATGAGAAAGTTTGATACCAAAGTACAGCACTTGAAGTACAAGGTACTTCGCGAGGTTGCAAGACAGGCGTGGAAGGACACCCTTTACGACCACATCCTCGACATCCCGAAAATCATCGTCCCCGGAAACACCCCTACCATGCGCTGCTGCGTATACAAGGAGCGCGCTATACTTGCCGAGCGTGTAAAGCTCGCCATGGGCGGAAACAAGGATAACCCAAATGTCATCGAGGTAATAGAGATCGCCTGCGACGAGTGCCCTGTCGGCGGATATGAGGTCACCAACGCCTGCCGCGGCTGCCTTGCTCACCGCTGCGAGGACGTTTGCAGAAGGGACGCTATAAGCTTTGACGAGAACCATGTCGCGCATATAGACAAGTCCAAGTGCGTGGAGTGCGGAGCCTGCGCCAAGGTCTGCCCATATACCGCGATAGTTCACCGCATGCGTCCCTGCCAGAACGCCTGCAAGATAAAGGCGATTTCAATGAACGAGAACAAGGCCGCGTCGATAGACAACTCAAAGTGCATCTCCTGCGGAGCCTGCGTATATCAGTGCCCCTTCGGAGCGATAATGGATAAATCCTACATTCTTAATGTCATTGACCTGATCAGAAAGAGCGAGCAGGGCAGAGATTATAAGCTTTACGCTTTAGTCGCCCCCTCGATATCCAGCCAGTTCACCTACGCCAAGCTCGGACAGGTCATAACCGGTCTTAAGCAGCTCGGCTTCCACACAGTGGTCGAGGCCGCTCTCGGAGCGGACATGGTCGCGTGGGGAGAGTCAAAGGAGCTTGCCGAAAAGGGCTTCCTCACCAGCTCCTGCTGCCCGGCGTTTGTAAGCTACATCGAAAAGTCCTTCCCGACTCTCGCGCCGTTCATATCTCATAACCTCTCGCCCATGGCTACCATCGCCAAGTATATCAAGGATACCACCAAGGACGCCAAGATAATCTTCATAGGCCCATGCACCGCCAAGAAGATGGAGATCCAAAAGGAAAGCGTAAAGCCGTATGTTGACGCAGTCCTTACCTTCGAGGAGCTTCAGGCGCTCTTCGACAGCCGCGATATCGACATCACCACCCTTGAAGAGGGAGTTTTGGACAACGCGAGCTACTTCGGAAGAATATTTGCCCGCTGCGGCGGACTTGCTGACGCCGTTGCCGAGGCTCTCAAGGAGCAGGGCTTGGAGGACTTCCAGCTCAAGGCTTGCTCCTGCGACGGCATTGAGGAGTGCAGAATGGCGCTTCTCAAAAAGTCAAAAAATGTCCTTGACGCCAACTTCATAGAGGGCATGGCATGCGTAGGAGGCTGCATAGGCGGCGCCGGATGCCTTACCCACGGAGAAAAGAACAAGGCTGAGGTCGACAAGTACGGCAAGGAGGCGTTTGAAAAAACGATTTCCGACGCCATATCCGTCCTTGGCATCAAGACAAGCGAGCACTGACCCTCTTATTACCTCTATATATTTGCCGCCGGATGCTGTGAATAGCGCCCGGCGGTTTTGTCTGTAAAGCAGCGCTTAGCCCCATGAAAAATACGGCGGAGCAGGGCGCTTTCCTTTAGTCTGATCAGTAAAGCACATTCCGCATTATAAAAGCGCTGTCTCATCGTAATATTTTGTAAAAAATTAAATTTTTTTGGCAGTATTGACCGGTCATTGTCTTACTGGTATACTTGATACAGGCGACGCAGCATTAAATCACAGACAACGGGGCGAACAGGACATGATGAAAAGGCTTGTTTATATTTGCATTGCAGCGATAATATTATCTTTTTGCATTCTGACCGGGTGCTCGTCCGACTCTCCCGAGACTGCTCCTACCGTTCCGGGACTGTATATCGAGACATCGGAGCTTCCTAAAAAGGTCACAAAGTACGCTCTGAGCGTTTTCTCCGGCTTTGATAGGACTACCTTCTCACAGCTTGGATTCACTCAGGAGGAAATCGAAGACATATCCCTCTCCCCCGGAATCAGAATGATAAACGCCTATACCGGAGAGTACTACGACAATAGCTACTACTTCTTCATAAAATCGGGCGGCAGCTTTATCGGCATACTTCTCATATCCGACACCGACGGCGACTATTCCTTCCAGATTCAAAGGTCAAGGCTGGCAGAAGGCTTTAACAGGCTGGAGCGCTCTGTCTCAAGCTACTTTATCTACCGCTCTGAGGCAGGATACTTCGGCAAGTGTGATTCCTCGGTTTACGCTATCAGCGCAGCGAGAGGAGATATGCAGGGCACGGTCACCGAAATAATAAAAAACCTTACGAACGGAGTTATCCCGCCTCCGAGTAATGAAAGCACAAGCGTAGACATGCTTTCCTCCATAGCCGAATTTGACGCCTTGGAAAACAAAGAAAGCGGTAACCGCTCCAAGCTTCTCAAGGTGCCGCTGTGCGACAACGAAAACGGCACCTGCTGGGCTTCCTGTGTTGCCTCTACGGTCGTCTACCGCATGAAAGGAGAAGATTACGGCATCAACGAGACATGGGTGATGAGAGACAAAATAGTCTCAAACCGAATCTCAGTCACAGGCTCAAGCGGCGGTACGATAGACACGGTCTGCCTGTATATAAACCTATTGCTCATGGAAAACTACCACAAAACCACCGACAAGCTCAGCTACAGGGAAATTGAGACGCTCATAGATAATTCCGCCCCGGCAGTCATCCAGCTTTCACCAAACCTGCCCGAGGGGCTGCACCACGCGGTCATTCTCGCCGGCTATTCCTATAACCCGAAAAGCTCTGACTCGAAGATGTACTTCATAATGGACCCGAACTATCCGTTTTCCTATGTCGGCATAAGCTACGACTCGCCCTATTGCCCGTACGAATACTTCATATCCCAGACCGACTTCTACAGCTGGTCTATCACCGCTGTGGACAAGGATATTATCTGACCGGTCTTGACAGAATAGTGATTTTTGTTATATAATCAGACCTGCGCGTTCTTGCGCGGATATACTATTGGGTGTTCCCCTTGATAACCACCCAAAATTTTAAAAAACAAGGTGATTCTAAGTGAAAAATCTATCCGCAACCCGCATTGTGAAGCTTGCCGCGGTGGCAGCTATATATGTTGTCCTCACGCTCGCGCTGGGCTTCATGTCATACGCGAACATACAGTACAGAATAGCCGAGGCTCTCATGCTTCTCTGCTTCTACAAGAAGGACTACGGCATTTCCCTCATTCTGGGCTGCTTTATCGCAAACCTGTTCAGCCCGATGGCTCTGGATATGGTCTTCGGAACAGCCGCTACCGTTCTGGCGGTGCTGCTTATCTACATATCCCCCAACATATACATAGCCTCTCTCGCTCCGGTGGTGACAAACGCGTTTATCGTCGGCTTCGAGCTTTACTACTTCCTCGATCTGCCGTTCTGGCTCTCCTGCTTCCAGGTAGCATTCGGCGAGTTTGTATGCGTGAGCGTTCTCGGAGTGATCCTGTTCAAGCTTTTCGAGAAGAACAAGCGTTTCATGGAGCTGCTTGTCAGCTGACAAGCTTTCGCTCCGCGAACCGGTCAAATCAAGGGTGGCTCATGACGCGGAGCGGCATATTGCTCTGAATAACAACAAAAGCATGGAATCAAAAGTATTCCATGCTTTTTTGCAATATATTATCCAGATAAATTGTATTAAGATTGAAGGACTTCTGTCATACCTCTGACCGTTCTTCATTCAGGTTTCAGCCTTCCCGTGCAGCAATGCCGGGAAGGTATTTTTTTACGCTTATTATCTATGCCGGGATATCAGAATATAACCTCGAACAAGCCGTAGGAAACAGTGAGCATGATTATTCCCGCTATCAGCACGCCGATAAATATCAAAGGAAAAGCTATCTTCGGTCTTATCCCGAGCACCGTAGCAACCAGCGCGCCAGTCCACGCCCCTGTTCCGGGCAGAGGGATCGCCACCAGTATCATAAGCCCGAGCGAGCCGTACTTTTCTATCGTGTCCTTGTTCTTATATGCCTTGTTCTCTAGCCACAAGGCGGTTTTACCCAGAAAATTGTCCTGCGTCTTCATCCATTTGAGTATGCCGTTCAAAAGAAGCAGAACGAATGGTATCGGCAGCATATTGCCGAGCACCGCAGCCGCGAACGCGACCAGCGGGCTGAGACCGAAGCCTACTCCGTAGGGCAGTCCGCCTCTGAGCTCGACTATCGGCATCATCGAAATAATAAATGTCGCCACCAGCTTGCCTATATAGGTAGATGTCAGCCAAGAGATCATCAGTTTTTCTCCTTTGTCTGTTATTCCGCATAAAGTGAGGATATCTCACCAAGCTTCTTTCTCGCCTCATTCCTCACCCACTCGGGCGAAATGACCTCGGCGTCGCTGCCAAACTGGAACAGCCAGCCCCAGAATGTCGGGCTTACCTGGATATCAAGTCTCACGCTGAATTTGTCCTCGGATACCCTGTTTATGTGAACGCCGTCTCCAAACCTGTCTATAAGGACATTTATCAGCGATGTGGACATCTCAAGAGTAACAGTTTCCTTTGTCCCGCCGTACATGCTGTATGTCCCCATCAGCTCCTTTGCAAGCTCCTCCTCGCCTATACTCAGCTCGCGGCGCTTTTCATCCGTGAGGGCGACCCCGACCATTCTGTCTACACGATAGCGGCAAAGCTCGCCGTGCTTTTTGCAGTAGCAGACAAGATAGTAGCAGTCGCTTTCCCATATGAGATAGTAGGGCGAGACCTGATAAAGCTCTCCCTGATGGCGAAATCTCTTCTTTTTGTCCAGTCCGTACTCAGTATACCTGAAGGTTATCTGCCTGTCGCGGTAAATGGCGTCGTGGATTACGTTTATCGAGTAGTATATCGCCTCGTTATAGTTCTTGACGCGGTTACCTACATATATGGTACGCCTGAGCTGCTGCGCTTTATACCTGCTTGTCAGAGTTTGAAGCTTTTTTATCAGCTCGTTTGACTTTTTCTTTGTCAAAAACTTGGAGGATGCAACGGCATCTGCGAGCACCGATAGCTCCTCGTCCTGAAAGGTCCGTGTGCTGACATAATAGTAGTTTGAATGCCCGACCTTTTCGGTAACTATATCAAGCCCGGCTTCAGAAAGCGTCGCGATGTCGTCATAGACCGTCTTTCTCTCCGAGCTTATGCCAAAGCCCGCAAGCCGCTGAATTATCTCGTTTCCGGACAGCTTGTGGTTCTCGTCGGTCTCGCTTAGAAGTATGTTCTGTAAAACAAGCAGCTTGTGCTTCTGCCTTGCCTGCATAGCCATCAGCTGTTCTCCACCGGCTTTGTCACCTTGCCGTCCGGCTCGACAAACTCGATCCTGTCAAGCTGCGCCCTGAGGTTGCCGACCACCGCCTCGCGGTACTCGTTTCTAAGGAGCTGCTGCTCCGCCTTCTCGGCGTCTGTCAGTCCCTCGGCACGGGATTTTTTAGCCAAAAAGTTTATTCTGTCTATCTTAGCCTTTTCCATTTTTCGCTCCGGTCATTAAAAGCTTACTTTATTCGGCAAGCGCCGCATAAAGTAGTCCCATTATACTACAGCCGGTTGCAGAATGCAAGCTCTTCTGTCCAAAAAATAGCCCTTTTCTTGGTTGACATTTTGGAATGAAATGGTATTATTAGTTTAAAAAGAACATATGTTCTTTTTGTGCATATGCCGCCTGCGTTACCAAAGTCGCCTCGCCGGTCGAAACGCAGGACACACTCGTCTTGGCGGCGAGCCTCCGGCGGGCAGCATTATACGCTTGCCCGTGTTTGCGGATGGTACTACGCTCTTGGCATGACCGTATGCACAAGATAAAAGGCTCGGTGCCTGCCGGATGTAAAAGTATTGGAAGGAGAAAGAATGAGAGAGCTTATTGAAAATTACAAGGCAGAGGTAGAGAGGCTGGAGCAGCACTCAAAAAAGCTGGCTCAAATGATCAAAACCGAAAGGGACATTGATATTGTGAACGGGCTTACAGCGCGCAAAAAGCTCATAGATATCGAAAAATTTGAGCTTCTTACCGACATTCGCAGTATGCAGGAGTACGTCGGCTAAAATTATTTGTGCAGGTTGAAATAAAATATTTGCATTTCTCGCGGGAATGTGGTAATATAATATTGTAAATTGTTATCTGCATACGCCGGCGCGCTTGAAGTTGGCATGTTTGCTAATATATTTACTATGACTATTCTTGCGAAAGGACCTTGGCAATAGCGAAGGGCGGGGTGAATTTTTATGAAACTTATTATTGCTATCATCAACGACGACGACTTCAGGGGCGTATCCGAAGCTCTTATCAAGGCTGAATTTCAGTCTACAAGGCTTTCTTCTACCGGAAGCTTTCTGAGAGCGGGAAATTCCACCCTGCTTATCTGCGTCGAGAACGACAGGCTTGACACCTGCATAGGAATCATCCAGAGCCACTGCAAAAAGCGCAAGCAGCTTGTTGCAACCCCTGCCATGCACGGCTCCTTTGCCTCCTATCCGGTAGAGGTGATAGTCGGAGGCGCTACCGTCTTTGTAACTGACGTCGAGAGGTTTGAAAAGTTCTGAGTATGAAGCTCTACTCAAAAGAGCATCCGGCGGGGCTCATCTCGTCGATGATAGCCCGCGACCGTCTGTGCCGTTCCTTTATCCTCATCGGAGACAAGGGAATAGGCAAAAAAACCTTTGCCGGATATATGTCTATGCAGGCTCTATGCGAAAGGGCAACCGGCGTTCCCTGCGGAGAATGCCGCTCATGCAGGCTCATAGAGCAGAATATCCACCCCGATGTTATAACCGTAAAGCCGTCCGGCAAATCCGCTAATTACAGGGTGGATGACCTCAGACCGATTATCTCGGACGCATATACAGCGTCAAACGAGGGAGGATATAAGATATATATTCTCCCCGAAATAGATAAGGCGCTTCCCGCTGCCCAAAATATCCTCCTTAAGATTTTTGAGGAGCCGCCGGAGCATGTTCTGTTTATAATGACTGCCGAGAGAAAGGAAAAGATCCTTGAAACCATCCTTTCAAGGGCTGTGGTGATAAATATTACCGAGGCCTCGGAGCAGGATTGCCTCGCAGCTCTTAAAGACAACGGCATAGCCCCTGACGACGCGGCGAGAGCGTACGACATATACGGAGGAAATATCGGAGCGTGCCTGGCTTACCTCAGCGGCGAGGGCATTGAAGCCGTAAGGGCTGCGGAAGCCGCGGTAAACGCCATAATATACGGCGACGAATATTCACTTTGCAAGGCGCTCTTTATATCCGACCGGGAGCTCGGTCTTCAGGTGGTAGCCGAGCTGTCAAAGGCGGTCTGCGCGGCAGCGTCCATGAAGCAGGGAGGACCAAAAACAAAATATCTTCACTCGCTGACCCGAGGACTTATGGAAAGCATAAGGCTGAGCGGTCTTATTGGTATGTATGAAGACCTGAAGCAGGCGGCGGACAAGCTTTCCGGCAATTCAAATGTCCTGCTCACAATGTGCGACCTCGGCGCTTCGCTGAGGACGGATTCAATATAGTTTTTATGTAGAAAGGAAAAACACCGGCTTTACAGCCCCCACGAGGCTCAGTCCGGTATGGTAAAAGCATGGTATGACCGAAATAATCGGAGTCAGATTCAAGAGCGTCGGCAAAATGTACTACTTCTCCCCCGACGGCAGAGAGCTGAAAATCGGAGACAAGGTGATAGTAGAGACCGCGAGGGGCGTTGAGTGCGGCGAGGTGGTGCTTGGCAACAAGGTTGTTGAGGATGACCAGATAGTAGCACCCCTCAAGCCGGTTATAAGGACCGCTACCGAAGAGGATCTGTGTCAGATAGAGAAGAACCAGCTCAAGGAAAAGGAAGCCTTTGGTATCTGCGAGAAAAAAATCGCTCAATACAAGCTTAACATGAGCCTTGTAGACGTGGAGTGCACCTTTGACAACTCCAAGCTCCTGTTTTACTTTACCTCGGAAAACCGCGTGGATTTCAGAGAGCTTGTAAAGGACTTGGCGTCGGTATTCCACACCAGAATAGAGCTTAGGCAGATAGGCGTCAGGGATGAAGCCAAAATGCTCGGCGGACTGGGAGTCTGCGGCAGGGAGTTCTGCTGCTCGAGCTTTTTAGGCGAGTTCCAGCCAGTGTCCATAAAGATGGCAAAGGAGCAGAGCCTGTCCCTCAATCCTACAAAGATATCCGGCACCTGCGGCAGACTGATGTGCTGTCTCAAGTACGAGCAGGACGGATATGAGGAGCTTCTGAGGCTTACGCCGAAGGTAGGCGCGGTAGTAGAGACTCCGTCAGGAAAAGGCGTTGTCACCGACGCTAACCTCATCTCGGGCAAGCTTCACGTCAGGCTTGCCGACAGCGACGGCAGCACGGTATTTGACCGCTCGCAGGTAAAGCTCATCAAGGACTCTGTAATAAAGGTCAACAAGGATGAAATCAAGGCTCTGAAGGGTCTTGAATAATTGATGAACCGATTGCCTTGGCAAGGCGGTCGGTTTTTTGTTCGCTTTTTGTATGTAAGCGAACCGCTCCGCCTTAGTTCCCGGTGAGTCCAAAGCTTACCTGAAGCGCCGCGTTGATTTTATTCATCGAGGTCTGGTCCAGCACGCCCATTCTCTCCTTGAGCCGCTGCTTATCGATAGTGCGTATCTGCTCCAAAAGCACTATGCTGTCCTTGGCAAGACCGCATGAGCCCGAGCCTATCTCGATGTGCGTGGGCAGGTGGCTTTTATCCCGCTGGCTGGTTATCGCAGCGGCAATCACGGTTGGCGAATGCCTGTTTCCGACGTCGTTCTGGACTATCAGCACCGGTCTTACGCCTCCCTGCTCAGAACCCACCACCGGGCTCAGATCCGCGTAATATATTTCTCCCCTGTATATTGACATGGCTAACTCTCCTTATCTGAAATTATCGGGTAAAAATCTTTCATCTGTATTCTTGACAATAGTTTGTACATTATTCAGCTCTGAGGGGAGAAGAGCCTTGATATAGTGTATGCGGATTTGTCCTTCGGTGACTTAGCCATATGCGCATTACGCGTGCATAAAAAATCCTCCAAAGCACAAGGCTTCGGAGGACTTTGTTTATAATCAAGAAAATCAGATGCTTGCGAGCTTCTTGAAGGACGCCTTGAGTGCGGGATAGATCTCGGTGTAAAGCTGATAGTACTTCTCGTACTCGGGGATATGCTCTGCTATCGGCTGCTGGATCTTGTCGGTCTTGATGACCTCGCGGCAGGCCTCGGGAACGCTTGAGTAGAGTCCCGCGCCCACGCCGGCAAGTATCGCTACGCCCAGAGCAGGACCTTCCTTGGAGGAAGCGGTCTTAACAGGGCAGGCGTAGAGGTCTGCGAGCATCTGTCTCCAGATCGGGCTCGATCCTCCTCCGCCGCACGCCATCATGTCTGATACTGAAACATTCATCTGCTTGAACACCTCAACGCAGTCGCGCAAAGAGTAGGATACTCCCTCCATTACAGCCCTGAGCATATCCTTCTTGGTGTGCATAGCTGAAAGACCGAAGAATACGCCTCTTGCGTCAGGGTCGAGGTGAGGAGTTCTCTCGCCCATCAGATATGGCAGATACAGAAGCCTGTTCGCTCCTATCGGGACGGTGTCCGTTTCCTTATCCATGAGGTAATAGGTGTCTACATCCATAAGCTTGGCGGTCTCCTTCTCGGCGTTGCAGAAGTTGTCCCTGAACCACTTGAGAGAAAGTCCCGCGCCCTGCGTGACGCCCATTACATGCCAGCATCCCGGAACAGCGGCGCAGCAGGTGTGCACTCTTCCGAGCTTATCGTACATCATCGAGGAGGTATGAGCGAATACTACGCCCGAGGTGCCTATTGTCGTGAACGCCTTTCCGTCCTCGACTACGCCTGTTCCGACAGCGGCGGCGGCATTGTCGCCCGCTCCGCCTACGACGGGAGTGCCCTCGCACAGACCGGTGAGCTCAGCCATTTGCTTGGTGAGTCTTCCTGTTATCTCGCAGGACTCATACACCTTGCCCAGCATAGACTTGTCGAGACCCAGGCGCTCTATTACCTCGTCAGACCAGTTCCTTTCGGCGATATTAAGAAGCTGCATGCCGGAAGCGTCCGAAACCTCGGTGGCATATTCGTGTGTCAGGACAAACCTGATATAGTCCTTTGGCAGAAGAATATGACGGCATCTCTCGTAATTCTGGGGCTCATTGTTCTTTACCCAAAGTATCTTGGCAGCCGTCCAGCCGGTAAGAGCGGGGTTAGCAGTGATCTCGATGAGCTTCTCCCTGCCCAGAATCTCGTTCATCTGGTCTACCTCGTGAGCTGTTCTCTGGTCGCACCAGATTATTGAGCGGCGGATGACCTCGTTCTGCTTGTCGAGCATGACAAGTCCGTGCATCTGTCCGGAAAGACCGATGCCCTTTACATCCTCCTTGTTGACTCCGCTTATCTTCATTACCGCCTTGATGGTGTTTACGGCGGCGTTTGCCCAGTCGGCGGGGTCCTGCTCAGCGTAGCCGTTCTGAGGCTGATACATCGGGTACTCTATGGTATTCGATGCTATGACCTTGCCGGTCTCGTCAAAAAGAACCGTCTTGGTTCCGCTCGTTCCGATGTCTATGCCTATGATGTATGCCATATGCGTTCCTCCAAATCTAATATTTTTACCGGTTGTCCGGTTATGATCTACAGTTTATTCCCTGTCAGCCTTGTACATTCCCACTTCCGCGAGATTTTCAACTATGTTCATATAGCCCTCGTCGTCGCTTTCGACCGACTCTCTCATGCCTCGGTTATTTTCGCTTAGGATATCCCATATGCTCACGCAATCATCGTTTCTAAGGTATCCCAGCTCCTGCGCTATCTCGCAAAAGCCGTCTATGTATCTCGAATACACGCTCAGGAGCTGATATTCCCGCATATAGATCTCGCTGCCGTCCGAATGCGAGCCGAAGCCGAAGCGGATAACCCCGTCCGAGAAGAGTATCCCGCCGTATCTGTCGAGTATAGCCTCAGCTACGGGTATCGTGCAGTTGTCGAGATAGTAGGTGTCATATCCCTCGTCGTCATCCTCCCTCGGGATTTCAAGGAAGAAAAAGACCGGCTCCGGCAAAAGTCTAACTGCCTGCTTGAAAAACTCCTTATAGTCCTCGGCGGAAAGAGTCAGCTCGATAGTCTCGCCGTCAAGCCGGTATTCCTTGCGAAGAGCCTGCGTATCGTCCACCGACACGCCGTGAATAAGCTTTATTTTCGACATGTGCCGACATTCACCCCAATAACGACATTTTTAGTCCAAATAATCGTACCATATATCCCGGCTTTGCGCCTTTGAGTCCGTATAAACGTACCCCTCGCCATATATAATGGAATCAGAAAACAAGTAAAAAGGCGGGATCAGCATGTTAAATCTGTTAACCTACATCTCAATACTTTCCCTGGGTCTTATCGGGCTCTACCGTCTGAGGTCGGGACTTCTTATCATCCAGCGCAGACGGGACGCAGCCCAAAGGTTCTCCAAATCATCCGGCATATCCCAAGACATATGCTCAGGCACATGTGCAAGCGCAAATATATCCTCCGATATTATACCAAAAGAGGACGAACATTGCAAGCATTTTAAGTGCGCGGGCTGAGTTATTTCATCAGCTTCTGGACATTTTTCCGAATTTGTTGTATTATATAGCTGTCGGGACACAGATTGTCCCAAGCTATGGAGGTTAAAATGGAGTATCTTATGCTTGCGCTGCTTATTGCGGCGATAATTTTAATGATAATCATACTGCTGCGGCAGATCAGAAGCGAAAAAAATGAAAACAGCGCGCAGCGTTCTCTTGAAATTGAAATGCTCGGCTCAAGGCTTGACGACCTGCGCCGCGACTTTCAAAGCGGCTCGAAGCTTCAGCGAGAGGAGCTGAACGCAGCTATTGAGTCAAACCGCAGGGCTACCACCGACGCCGTGGGCAGAGAGCTCAGCGATGTCAGGGTAGTCCTAAACGAAAAGCTTGACGCAATACGCGGAGTGGTGGACGAAAAGTTGACCAAGGCGCTTGACGAGAGGCTTGACACCAACTTCAAGCAGGTCGCGGACAGCCTTGGAAAGCTTTACAGCTCGCTCGGGGAGCTGAGTAAGCTCAGCGGCGGAGTTCAGGACCTTAACCGCACGCTCTCAAATGTAAAAACAAGAGGAATATGGGGAGAGCAGCAGCTCGGTGCGATTTTGGAGGACATCCTCACCCCGTCCCAGTATGACACAAACGCCATAACCAAGCGCGGCTCGTCCGACAGAGTAGAATTTGCCATAAAGCTTCCGTCCAAAACCGGAGACAGGGGGTATACCTACCTGCCGATAGACTCAAAGCTCCCTGCCGACATATACTCAAGACTTTGCGACGCAGCCGACAGGTGTGATCCTGACGGAGTAGCGGCGGCCTCAAAGGAGCTTGAGCAGAGGATCAAGGCTGAGGCAAAGTCGATAAGCACCAAGTACATAGACGTCCCTCAGACCACCGATTTCGCCGTGATGTTTCTCCCCACCGAGGGGCTCTACGCGGAGGTGCTCAGGATAAGGGGCTTAAGCGAGTGGTGCCAGAGCAGCACAAGGGTGATGATAGCAGGACCCACGACGATCACCGCGCTGCTTACCAGCCTGCGGGTAGGCTTTGACAACTTCACTCTGAACGAAAAGAGCGCGGAGGTCATGAAGCTCCTGAGCGCGATAAAGTCGCAGTACGCCAAGTTCAGCGACCAGATAGACTTAGTTCAGAAGAGACTCATCGCCGCAAGTCAGTCGGCGGACGAGCTCAAGCACCGCTCGGATATAATCCAGAGAAAGATGAAGGCCGTCAGCGAGCTGAGCGACGCCGAATCAAGAGCGCTGCTCGAAATCGGGCTTGACGGCTCGGAGGATTAGGCTCGTTGGATCAAAGGATAAAATAACCGCTTCTCGGGAGCTTCAAGCAATCCCGAAAAGCGGTTGTTTTTTTTCAAACCGGGCGCTGCGCCGGCAACGACGGGGTCATTTTCTACTTGTCCTATTCTTTTTGCGTTCCTCTCTTCGCAGCGCTATCTCACGGCAGCGGTTATACAGGTCGTCGCGGCTGAGATCAAGTCTGCTGATTCTCGAGGTATTGAGTGCGATGACAACGGCGGACAAAAGTATGCAGGCGGCAACAAGAGCCTGATAAGCCACCCCGACATGGAGAGCATGAAGTATCCCGGTCGCGGCTGTCAGAAGCACCGCCTGGAAGCTGATAGTCCAGAAAATGTTCTCCGAGATAATCCTCGAGGAGACGCCAGAAAGCGCTATAGCCGCAGCCATATCCCTAAGATCGTTTCGCACAAGCACTATCTGTCCGAGGCTTACCGCTATTGGCGAGCCCGTTCCTATGGCAACGCTTATGTCAGATGCAGCGAGCGCTACGGAATCGTTGACGCTGTCGCCTATCATAGCGACCGTGTTGCCCTTTTTCTTTAGCTCAAGTATAGCCTCCGCCTTCTTTCCGGGAAGAACATTGGCGGAGTAGCCCGAAAATTCCAGTTCCTGCGCCGTCCTGCGCGCTGCGATCTCGTTGTCTCCCGTGAGTATCATCGTTTTCAGACCCATGCTGTTGAGCTTGGCGACAGCCGACTTGCTCGTCGGCTTGAGCTTGTCGCTCATGGCTATGACGCCTATCGGAAGCTCATTCTTCATAACCGCCATAACCGTCTTGCCGTCCTTTACAAGCGGCTCGCACACCGAGTAATAGCCCTCGTTCTCCTCGCGGAAGGCAATATCTATGCCGCACACCGAGACGTCCGTGCCGTCTATTCTTCCGGTGATTCCGTAGCCGGCGAACGCCTTTATATCCGCGGCATCGGTAAGCTCTATATCGTTCTTGGCAGCATAGTCGAGTATCGCCTCAGCAGCGGGATGGGCGGAGTTGTTTTCAAGAGATGCCGCCAGCCTTATCACCTCTTTCTCATCGGTCCCAAACGGCAAAACATCGGTGACAAAGAGCTTTCCTACGGTAATTGTACCGGTCATGTCCATTACCACTGTGTTGACCAGCCTTGCTCTCTCAAGCGAGCGTATATCCTTATAGACTACTCCCGCCTGGGTCGCCTTGGCTGACGCAAACACCGACACAACAGGCGCTACAAGCCCGAGAGCGCAGGGGCAGTATATCACAAGTATTGAGATAAATAGCGCTGACGCTGCCTCAAATCCTCTTCCTGCCGCAGCTGTCACGCCTAATGCTATAAAAGCAGCCAGAAGCAGAAGAGCGGAATAGATTTTTTCTGCCCTGCCTACTATCTCCGAGGTGTGCTGCTTGGTTCCCGATAAGCTCTTTACCGAGCGTATCATTCTTGATAAAGCGGTGTCCTTGCCTACTCTTTCCGCTCTTATTGTGATAAATCCGCTTGTATTAACCGTTCCCGCGAACACTCTCTCGCCTGCCGTTTTAACCGCGGGGGTTATCTCGCCGGTGAAAAGCACCTCGTTGACGCTCGTCCTGCCGGCTTCTATCACGCCGTCGCACGGAAAGCTCTCCATAGGCTTTACCAAAACGCTGTCTCCAACCGTTATCTCGTCAAGCTTTACCGAGACCTCGCTGTCGTCGATAATTACGGTAGCGGTCTTGGGAAACAGCTCGCTGAGCTTTTTGACAGGCTCGTCCGTCCTGCCCCTCGACTTCTCCCTGAGCAGCCCGCATAGCATGACTACCGAGACTATTATCGCGCAGGCGTCAAGGTGTATCCTTGACATGTACTCAGGTTCTCCGGAGATTATCCTTGCTGTCGAATACAGCGCGAAGATTACAGCCGCCAAAGAGCCTATCGCCGCGATGCTGCCGGTGTCAGGACGAAGCTTCAAAACCGCGATAACACCGTCGCGGAACATCTTTCTGGCAAACCATGCAACGAACGCAAATAGGAATATCTCCGCCATCGCGCGAAGTATCGGGCTGCCGTCAACAAGCGGTATTCCCATGTCGAAAAGGTTCAAAACCCGCAGAAGCAAAATCACCGCGCTGAGCGCCAGTACCGCAGCCGTTCTGCCGGCTACTCCCAGCCCCTTTTGCTTTTTCTTCTCTTCCCGGTATATATGATCGCCGGGGCGTACCCTTACTCCGGACAGCCTCGAAATCTCGTTACATATATCCGAAACAGACAGCTTTGTCTCGTCGAAGGAGATGCTCGCGAGCTTGGTCTTACGGTCTATCTCCGCTTCCACGCCGGGCATACCGTTGAGCGTCTGCTCACATTCGTCAAGCAGCTCCTCGCCTATCACCCCATCGAGGGACATTTTCGTTTTAATCACATGCTCACCCCCTGCTTTGGCTTATGAGTTTTCCCTGTTTTCCGCTCGCTTACCTATGAGCCTTGAAGCCGCAGGCGTTTACAGCCGCAACGACCTCGTCCAAAACCGCTTCCGGAGCATCCTTGTCAATAGTGAGCGTGAGCACGCCGCCTGACAGCTCTGCCTCCGCTTTCTTTACGCCCTTTACCCCCACGGCGGCATTCTCTACGCTCTTCTTGCAGTGAGCGCACTTCATTCCCTCTACGCAAAGAGTCTCAGTTTTTCCTGGTGAAAACAACATATATATTACCTCTTTTCATTTTTTTATTGCAGAAATACCTGCGCCGCGCCAAAAAGCACCGTATAATAATTGTATCAGATTTTTTTACATAAATCAACCTCCCGCTGCCGCACTGACGGCTTAAATCCTGCAAAAAATCCCCCCGCCGGTCAAGCCGGCAGAGGGAATATTGCACAACCAAGCTGTAGTAAACAGCCTGCCTTTAATTTTACTCTGTCCTCAGCGCCTCTACGGGATCCTTCTTCGCCGCGATTCCGGAGGGTATAAGACCTGCTATCAGAGTCAGCGCCATACTGATTATTACCAGTATTACCGCTCCGCCAACCGGCAGTATCGCAGAAAGCGACTCTATTCCGGTGAGCGTATGCAAAATAAGGTTGATAGGTATCAGAAGCAGCAGCGAAACGCCTATTCCTATGGCTCCGGCCGCGAAGCCCACAATAAGCGTCTCCGCATTGAATACCCTCGAAATATCCTTCTTTGACGCTCCGACCGCGCGGAGTATTCCTATCTCCTTCGTTCTCTCGAGAACCGAGATATAGGTGATTATGCCTATCATTATCGAGGACACCACCAGTGATATCGCGACAAACGCTATCAGCACATAGGAGATCGCGTTTATTATAGTGGTTATCGAGGACATGAGTATCTTT
The DNA here is from genome assembly GCA_018715525.1 of Candidatus Faeciplasma pullistercoris. Taxonomy (GTDB): domain Bacteria; phylum Bacillota; class Clostridia; order Oscillospirales; family Ruminococcaceae; genus Faeciplasma; species Faeciplasma pullistercoris. The sequence goes on from DVLL01000006.1 coordinate 40,334, forward strand.
ACATAGTCGGTATAGGATATCTTATCCTCCTCGGAGACGGTTTCGTTATAGTCGGTTATGATATCGGCTATTGCGTCCTTGTCCTCGAAGGTCGGGGTATAAATATATATCGCCTTCGGAGCGTCCCTGTTGACGTCCCCAAGAAGCCCGAGAACCTCTTCATAGGTAGACTCGGAGACATTTGACGGAACACTGTTTTCAAACAGATAGCGGTACTGCCCGGATGTGAGCTCCATTGCGTCAAACGCAGCCGCAAGCTCCTCCTGGGTGTAGCCCGAAAGCTGCTCTGTGACCTGAGCCGCGTACTGCTGGATGACTGAGGCTGAAATAACATCGCTGAGGTAGCCCTCCTTCTCAGCCTCGTCCATATCGGCTACATAGCTGCGTATGGTGTCCTCGTCCATCTGGGTCTGGCTCATTATTGCCTGCACAAGCATCTCGGTCTCAGACTCGGGCGTCAGCGTCCCTCTGAACTGCTCTACCCCAGAAGCGAGGTAAGCGTCGTCAGGGATAGAGAGAAGTTCGGTATAAACGGACGCCTTTTCCGAAGCGTCAAGCCCGCTCTCCCACTCGTCTACAGCGGCGATGATGTCATCTTCGGTAGGCTCTTCGCCCTCAACCTTGAACTTGAGTCCGGAAAGAACATCCACCTCGGGGTTTTCCTTCTGAGCGGTGATAAGCTCGTTATTTTCTACCCTGTCTATAAGGTAATCGGTAAGGGCGGATGTATAGCCTACCGCGCTGCTCATGAACGCAGACACCGCAGTATCGCTCTGCCTGATTATACCTACCACCTTGAGCTTTACCGACTTATCAGAGTCGTACAGATACTTAAGACCTGCTTCGGTCTGGGTGGCGTCGGTATAGCCGCTTCCGCTCTTCTGATATTTGTCGCAGTCAAGTATTATCCTGAAATCAATTCCGAGCACATCCTCATAGCTCCATGAGGACTCGGATATCTGCTCGCCCTCACCCTCGGCAGCCATTTCCATATCGTCGATGATCTCATCGATGGTTTTAAGACCGAGTGTATAGAGCATCATATCGCTTATCTCGTTGTTTTCGTCTACTACAACGACGACCTCGTCATAGTTCTCCGGCCAACGACCGTATACGACGTCGTACTGCTCCTGCATGAGCGGGCTTATCATCTCTCCGTCCATTCCGGAAAGAAGCTCCTGCCATGCCTCTATCTGTATCATATTCGATAAAGTCGAGGTCGGAGCGCTTACTCCCATCTCGGAATACAGCCTTGATATCAGCTCGAGCACGTTTGAATTTACTATTTGGCCGTCCTTATCGGTGACATAGATATTCATGCCGGTGTCGTACACATACTGGAGCGAGCTGACATGCTCCTTGATATCCCCGGAGCCGTCAAGATACTCCTTGAAGCTGACAAGGTTGTTTTCACGAGTCTCCATCTTTGACATCGTATCCATGATGTCGGACATTACCCTGTTCTCATACACCTTGTCGAGCTCATGCGAAAGCTCTCCTGAGCTGCCGTTGGCGTCCATAAACGTGGTGAGCATGCTCGACATGTCGATCTCCTCAGCGTTTATGGTTATCGGATATGACGTCAGCGCGTCCTCCTGGACACGGTTTATATAGGTTTGAAATCCTGTAGACACAGACAGTATCAGGGCGATTCCTATTATGCCTATGCTTCCGGCGAAGCTGGTGAGCACAGTCCTGCCCTTCTTGGTCATCAGGTTGTTGAGCGAGAGGGAAAGAGCGGTGCCGAAGGACATAGAGGTTTTCTTGCTCTTTTGATGCTTTTTACCTACTACCCTCATCTGCTCAGCGTGGGATTCCTCACCCTCGGAGGAGTATGGCATAGAATCGCTCTGGATCTCGCCGTCAAGAACCCTTACTATCCTGGTCGCGTATTTTTCCGCGAGCTCAGGATTATGGGTTACCATTATTACCAGCCTGTCTCTGGCTATCTCCTTGAGGATATCCATTATCTGGACGCTTGTAGTCGAGTCAAGCGCTCCCGTGGGCTCGTCTGCCATAAGTATCTCAGGGTCGTTGACAAGCGCTCTCGCTATTGCCACGCGCTGCATCTGTCCGCCTGACATCTGATTCGGCTTCTTATGGAGCTGGTCTCCGAGTCCTACCTTCTTCAGAGCCTCGATAGCTCTTTTCTTTCTTTCCGTCTTTCCCACGCCGGAGAGCGTCAGCGCAAGCTCTACGTTAGACAGAACGGTCTGGTGAGGGATGAGATTGTATGATTGAAAGACAAAGCCTATGGAGTGATTTCTGTAGCTGTCCCAATCGGAATCCTTGAACATTTTCGTCGATCTGCCGTTTATGGACAGGTCGCCTGAGGTGTATTTGTCAAGTCCGCCTATGATATTCAGAAGCGTCGTCTTGCCGCAGCCTGAAGGACCCAATATGGCGACAAATTCGTTTTTGCGGAATTCTATGCTTATTCCCTTGAGCGCCTTGACGGTGTCGTCACCGACATTGTAATTCTTTACAATATTTGTTAGCTTAAGCATAACGTCTCCTTTGTGTAAAAATTATTACCGCACATACATTTTCCAGTCTCAAGTATATCACAATTCATGAACTTATCAAGCAAAAAAAGTGATAGCAATGTGAAATTACGCTATGTCAGAGCTAAGCCTGCTTTTACACGCAAAAATCTGCCGCTTCTCACGCCTAAAAGGCGCGAAAAAAGGCGGAATCCGCAAAATATATTACATCCAAAATCAGATGCCGTGGATACCTTCCTGATTAAGGGTGGGTATCCCGTTCGCGTGGAGCACGCTTTCAGCCGCCGCGTTGTCGTTGACTCTTATAACGACGTACGCTCCGAGGTCGGTGGAGGCTGTGAAAGCGTACATATACTCGATGTTTATCTTCGCGTCGCCGAGTATCTTGAGAATGTTGTAAAGAGACCCCGCCTCGTCGCTCATCTCGACCGCTATGACCTCGTTGACCGATACCAGCGACTCAGAGCCGATAATCTCGCGCGCTTTGTCTGCGTCTGCCACGATAATGCGGAGTATTCCGAAATCCTTGGTGTCCGCCACGCTCATGGCGCGAAGGTTTACATTCTGCTCAGATAGCTTTTTGACCAGTCCCAAAAGCGAACCGGTCTTGTTCTCCACGAATACGGACAACTGTTTTATTGCCATAATTTACCCTCCTTTAATCATGAAGCTTGCGCTTGTCTATTACTCTTACCGCCTTGCCCTCGCTTCTTACCACAGTCTTGGGCGGCACAAGGTGAATGACCGGCTTGATTCCGAGCATAGTCCTCATAGCCTCGCCGAGCTGTATTTCTCTGCGCTGGTTGTCGCCGACCTTATCCGAGAACTGCTCGGGCGACAGCTCGACGTTTATGTCCAAGGTGTCTGAATTGTTGACTCTGTCCACTATTATCTGATAGTTTGGAGTGTAGCCCTCGTTCAGAAGAACTGTCTCTATCTGGCTGGGGAATACGTTTACGCCCCTGATGATAAGCATGTCGTCGCTTCTTCCTAAGGGCTTGCTCATTCTGACATGAGTCCTGCCGCAGGAGCACTTCTCACGGGAAAGGATGCAGATGTCCCTCGTGCGGTATCTCAGCAGCGGGAACGCCTCCTTATCCAAAGAGGTGAACACCAGCTCGCCCTTCGAGCCCTCGGGAAGCACCTCGCCGGTCTCGGGGTCTATGATCTCGGCGTAAAAATGATCCTCGTTGATGTGCATTCCGCGCTGCTCCTCGCACTCGAACGCCACGCCGGGACCGCTTGTCTCGGTCAGACCGTAGATATCATACGCCTTGATGCCGAGGCTCTTTTCTATACTCCTGCGCATTTCCTCCGTCCAAGGCTCCGCGCCGAATATTCCGGCTTTGAGCTTATTGTCCTCCGGCTTGTAGCCCCGCTCAGCCAGCGACTCGCCGATGTAGGCGGCATACGACGGAGTGCAGCAAAGGATCGTCGAGCCGAGATCCATCATGAACTGTATCTGGCGCTCGGTATTTCCCGAGGACATGGGCAAGGTAAGGCAGCCGACCTTGTGAGAGCCGCCGTTGAGACCGGGGCCCCCGGTGAAGAGACCGTAGCCGTAGCATACCTGGCAGACATCCTCGTTAGAGCCTCCAGCGGCGACTATCGCCCTCGCGCAGCACTCCTCCCACAGGTCTATATCGTGCTGGGTGTAGAACGCCACAACGCGCTTTCCGGTCGTGCCCGAGGTAGACTGGATTCTGACGCAGTTTTTGAGGTCTGTGCCTAAAAGTCCGTACGGATACGCCTCCCTCAGGTCATCCTTTGAAAGAAAAGGGAGCTTCTTGATATCGTCAATGCTCTTGATGTCCTCCGGCTTGACTCCCTTTTTGTCCATAAGATTCCTGTAGTAGGCGACATTGTCGTAAACGTGTCTTACCTGCCTGACTATCTTCTCGTTCTGAATTCTCACGATCTCTTCCCTTGAAGCAGTCTCGATTTCAGGCTGATAATATCTTGACATTTTCTTTGACTCTCCCTTTTGATGATTTATTGCTGCTCAGGCGTTGTAGCCAAGCTCGAACGCCCTCTTGTTCATCTCAACGAACTGAGGCTTTACGCACTTCTCAATAGCCGCTATCCACTTGTCCTTTTCTATGTGGAAGTACTTTGCAAGCCTGCCCATAAGCACGATATTCACCGATTTTGCGCTTCCCGCCTGCTCGGCTAAGCTGAGCGCGTCTATTTCGTCTATGTACACGCCCTTAGCCTTGAGCTCCTTTAGAATATCGCTCGGATAGGAGGCTGCTCCCGTTATTACCGGCATTGGGTCTATTTCCTGAGTGTTTACTATTATCTTTCCGCCCTTTCTAAGGCATACCGAATGCCTTGCAGCCTCAAGCTTCTCAAAGGACACTATGAAGTCCGCCTCACCCTCGGAAACGACCGGGGAGTAGACCTTGTCTCCGAACCTGACGTATGTGACTACCGAGCCGCCGCGCTGGCTCATTCCGTGAACCTCGCTCACCTTTACGTCATAGCCCTCGCCGGTAAGGAGAGTTCCCAAAAGCTTGCTCGCAAGTATGCTTCCCTGTCCGCCTACGCCGACTATCATGACATTTTTGGTCTCCATTTATCTCTCCCCTTTCTCTATGGCGTCAAACCTGCAAAGCTGCGTGCAGACGTCGCAGCCCACGCACTGCGTAAAGTCGATATGAGCCTTAGAGCCCTTGATGCTTATCGCCGGGCAGCCCAGCCTCATGCACATCTTGCAGCCTACGCACTTATCGGTATTCACCTTGACCGGAGGCTTCGCCTTTACGTTCTTGAGCAGAACACAGGGTCTGCGGGAAATGATGACCGACGCCTCGTCAGCGGCGAGCTCCTCCTTTACGGCGCTCTCGCACTCCGCGAGATTATACGGGTCAACCACCCTGACGCGCCTGATGCCTATCGCATGGCACAGAGCCTCGAGGTTTACAGCAGTAGCCGGGTCTCCCTTGATGTTATAGCCGGTGGTGGGGTTCTGCTGATGTCCGGTCATGCCGGTTATAGAGTTGTCGAGTATTATTACGGTCGAATTTGAGTTGTTGTAGGCTATGTCTATAAGACCGGTGACGCCCGAGTGGATAAACGTCGAGTCGCCTATCACGCAGACGCTATTATGCTCGTTTTCCGCTCCGCCGGCTTTATTGAAGCCGTGAAGCCCGGAAACGGAGGCTCCCATGCACAAAACAGAGTCGATAGCGTTGAGCGGGGCGGCGCTTCCAAGGGTATAGCAGCCTATATCTCCCAAAACGGTTATCTTGTTCTTTGCCAATACATAGAACATTCCCCTGTGTGGGCAGCCCGCGCACATAACGGGAGGTCTTACCGGCACAGGTGTGTCGGGAGTTATGCTCTGCGGCTCGGGAATGCCGAACGCCGCGCGTATCACAGCCTGATTGAATTCGCCTACAGGCGGGAAGAGCTCCTTGCCTACGCACTCAATGCTAAGCGTTCTCACATGGTTCTCTACGATTCCGTCAAGCTCCTCTATGACGTAGAGCTTACCGACTCTGCCGGCAAACTCCCTTATCAGGTTCTCGGGGAGCGGGTTGACTATCCCGAGCTTGAGCACCGGAACGCTGTCGCCGAACACCTCTTTTACATACTGGTAGCAGGTGCCGGAGCAGATTATGCCCATATCCGAGCCGCTGCCCTCTATCCTGTTGAGGGCGCTGACCTCTGCGAGCTCCTTGAGCTCATTCATCCTCTGCTCGACAAACGGGTGACGCTTCTGGGCGTTGGCGGGAGCCATTATATACTTCTGAGGCTTCTTTTCGTATGCTCCGGGCTCATGCTCCTCTCTGTCGCAGAGCTCGACCATGCACTGCGAGTGCGCCATTCTGGTGCAGCTCCTTACAATGACGGGAGTATCGTACTCCTCGGATATCCTGTATGCCTCGCGCACAAATTCCTTTGCCTCCGCCGCGTCTGACGGCTCAAGCATGGGGACCTTGGCGGCTATGGCGTAATGCCTTGAATCCTGCTCGTTCTGAGAGGAGTGCATAGCCGGGTCGTCGGCTACAAATATCACCATTCCGCCGTTTACGCCGGTATATGACAGCGTGAAAAGAGGGTCTGCGGCGACGTTGAGTCCTACGTGCTTCATCGCGCAGGCGCTGCGGACTCCCCGCAGCGACGCTCCGAACGCCACCTCCGCCGCCACCTTTTCATTCGGCGCCCATTCGCAGTAAATTTTATCATACTTTGCGGCAAATTCGGTGATTTCGGTGGAGGGTGTTCCGGGATAGCTGGAAACCACCCTTACCCCCGCTTCATAAAGTCCGCGGGCAATGGCCTCATTGCCGAGCATAAGTTTTTTCAAATCGGTCATCCTTTCAGTATTATTTTCCGAGACTGTCGGTTATCTCAACAGTCTTTGTCAGACTGTAGCAGCTAAACATCTTCTCAACTTCGCGGGGGCAGGTCTTTTGAGTCAAAAGGCTGACAACAGGCAAAATTATCAGCCCGCCCACCATAGCAAATACTCCCGAGTAAAGAGAGTTTGTAAATATAAAGTTTATCACAGGAACTTCTGATATGTCAACCCAGCCGACGGATACAAAAAGCTGGAATATCTCAAGACCGACGCCGTAAACAAAGCAGGTAAGAACCGCCGCCTTTGTGGTCTTTTTGTAGTACAGCCCGTACAGGAAGGGAGCCAGGAACGCTCCCGCGAGCGCTCCCCAGGAAACGCCCATCATCTGCGCGATAAACAGGTTCTTGCTGCTCGCCTGGACTATCGCTATCACAGAGGAGACGACTATAAACGCCACGATAAACAGCCTCATTATCGTCATCTTGGTCTTTTCACCCAGCTCCCGCTTGAACATCGGTGCTATAAAGTCGAGCGTGACCGTCGAGCCGCTGGTGAGCACCAGCGACGACAGAGTGGACATCGAGGCGGACAGCACCAGAACTATAACTATTCCTATGAGAACAGGAGAAAGCCCGGAAAGCATCCTCGGGATTATGGCGTCGTAGCCCTCTGACGCCACGTCCACCTCATAAAGCCTGCCGAAGCCTCCCAGGAAGTAGCAGCCGCCCGCTACAACTATCGCAAAGAGGGTGGAAATTACGGTGCCCATCTTTATAGACTCCTCGTTTTTGATGGCGTAGAACTTTCCGACCATCTGGGGCAGTCCCCATGTGCCGAGCGAGGTAAGGATAACTACAAACAGCAAAAATACCGGATCTGCTCCCAAAAACGAGGCATATTCCCAGCCGCCGTTCTCGCCGGTGGCGAGCTCTTCCGTCGCCGCGGCAAGTCCGCCGTTGTCCCTAAGCACCGCCAATATGACCGCAACTATTCCCACGAGCATGATTATGCCCTGAATAAAGTCGTTTATGGCGGTTGCCATGTATCCGCCGACGATTACATATATTCCGGTCAGAACGGCCATCACTATAACGCACACCGAGTAGTCTATGCCGTCAAACGCCATGGAAAACAGTCTTGAAAGTCCGTTATACAAAGATGCCGTATATGGTATCAAAAATACAAACGTGATTACAGACGCCGCAATCTTTAAGCCCTTTGACTCAAACCTTGCGCCGAAGAAATCCGGCATTGTCTTGCTTGAAAGGTGCTGAGTCATTATTCTCGTTCTTCTTCCGAGGACGCTCCACGCTAAAAGCGAGCCGATAAAGGCGTTGCCAAGCCCTATCCATGTCGAAGCGAGCCCGAAATTCCAGCCGAACTGTCCGGCGTAGCCGACAAATATCACGGCGGAGAAATATGAGGTTCCAAACGCAAATGCGCTCAGCCACGGTCCTACCGAGCGCGAGCCGAGAACAAAGCCGTTTATGTCTGAGGCGTGCTTTCTCGAGCGTATGCCTATATAGATCATCAGCGCGAAAAAGCAGACTATCATGCAAAGTGTGATTATCATAGTTGCGGTCATGCCACGGTTACCTCCAAATGATTATCCGATATTCTGGTCGAGCACAAGGTGCTCTGTGCCGTACATTTTGCGCAGCAGCGGCTTTTCTATCTTGCCGGTGGGATTTCTCGGCACCGAGGCGAAGATTATCTTTCTCGGCCGCTTGTATCTGGGCATTCCCGAGCAGAATTCGTCTATCTCCTCCTCGGTGCAGCTCATGCCCTCCTTTACCTCTATAATGGCGGCGGCTATCTCGCCGAGTCTCTCGTCCGGCAGACCTATTACCGCCACATCGCTCACCTTGCGGTAGCCTCTTATGTAATCCTCTATCTGAACCGGGTAGAGGTTCTCTCCGCCGGTTATGATGACGTCCTTCTTTCTGTCAACTAAGAATATAAAGCCCTCGTCGTCACGCATAGCCATGTCCCCGGTGTAGAGCCAGCCGTCCTTCAGAGCGGCAGCGGTGGCCTCGGGGTCGTTATAGTAGCATTCCATGACCCCATCGCCCTTGAGGCAGAGCTCCCCTACCTCTCCGTCCGCGACGTCCTTTCCGGACTCGTCTACGATTCTGACCTGCCAGCCGTAGCCCGGAACGCCTATAGCTCCGACCTTGCGTATATTCTCCACTCCTAAATGCACAGCGCCGGGACCTATCGACTCGGACAGACCGTAGTTGGTATCATACTGATGGTTCGGGAAATACTCCAGCCAGTGCTTTATAAGGCTCTGAGGAACCGGCTGAGCGCCTATGTGCATCAGCCTCCACGCCGAAAGATCGTAGTCGGAAAGCCTGAGCTTGCCGCTGTCCAGCGCGTTTAGTATGTCCTGCGCCCACGGCACGAGCAGCCAGACTATGGTGCATTTTTCCTTTGACGCGGCGGAAAGAATAAACTCCGGCTTGGTGCCCTTGAGCAAGACCGCCTTCGAGCCGCTTATGAGCGAGCCGAACCAGTGCATCTTCGCTCCGGTGTGGTACAGCGGAGGTATGCACAAAAAGACATCGTTATGGGTCTGGGAGTGGTGATTCTGCTCGACTCTGGCGGCGTGGATGAGCGCCCTGTGCCTGTGCAAAATCGCCTTCGGGAAGCCCGTCGTGCCCGAGGAGAAGTATATCGCGGCGTGATCCTCCTCGCCTATCTCTATACAGGGGTTGGTGCTCGCGCAGTCGGCGGCAAGGTGTGTATAGCTCTCCGCAAAGGATGGACAGCCGTCCCCTACATAAATCAGCAGCCTTTTTTTGCTTATCTGGTCGGCTATCTCCTCGACACGCCCTATAAACTCCGCCCCAAAAACAAGCGCGTCCGCCTCGGCAAGATCCAGACAATACTTTATCTCATCCGATGAATAGCGGAAATTGAGCGGCACCGCCATAGCACCGGTCTTGAGTATGCCGAAATAAATAGGAAGCCACTCAAGGCAGTTCATCAGAAGTATAGCCACCTTGTCTCCCTTTCCTATCCCTCTGCCGATAAGCGCGTTGGCAAAGCGGTTCGCCTTCTCGTTAAAAACAGTCCAGGTTATCTCCCTGCGGTAGCTTGTTCTCACGGTCGGCTGGACCAGCTCGTACTCCCGCCATGTAAGCCTGCGGTCGTCGGGCAGCTCGGGGTTTATTTCTACCAGCGCCGTCTCGTTTCCGTAATCAACGCTGTTTCTTTCCAGTAAATCAATAATGGTCATATTTTTCACCTTTGGTTATATTGAAAATTATTTTGAATTTTACGCTTTCGTGTGCTATAATTACCCTCGTTGGCAAAATTCTTTTTTCAAGCAAATGCTGCGGAGGTTTCTAACAAATGAATATTATAACAGACTTTCACACTCACACATTTCCTGACAGCGTCGCTCCCAGAGCGATAGCCAATCTGTCCAAAATGGGAAATATCCGCCCGTACAGCGACGGAACCCTCGCCGGTCTTAAGGCGTCTATGGCGAAAAACGGAATAACCTATTCGGTAATACTTCCGGTCGCCACGGCTGAACACCAGGTCGCGTCGATCAACCGCACCGCCGCCTCGTTCAGCGGCAAGGACGGAATAATATACGCGGGAGCTATTCACCCCGACTGCGAAAATGTCGATGAGGTTCTCGACAGCATAAAAGAAGCCGGACTGTTCGGCATAAAGCTTCATCCCGATTACCAAAATACCCGCTTTGACGACATAAGGTATATTAAAATAATGGAAAAGGCGGCGCAAAGGGGACTTATCACCGTCACTCACGCCGGGGTGGATGTAGCCTACACGAACGACGTCCACTGCACTCCTGACATGGTCTTAAGGGTGCTCGACGAGCTCAAGGGGCTCATAGACGACAAGCTGGTGCTCGCTCACCTCGGAGGCTACGCCTTGCAGGACGAGGTCTTGGACAAGCTTGTCGGCAAGCCGGTATACATGGATACCGCCGCGGTTCTTGGGATGAATCCCGAAAAGAATACCAAGATAATCCGATGCCACGGAGCGGATAAAATCCTCTTCGCCACCGACTCGCCGTGGGCAGACCAGGGGGAATTTGTCCGGATTATCCAAGGCTTCGGGCTTGACGACGAGTCTCTCGAGCTGATACTCCACAAAAACGCCTGTAGGCTGCTCGGCGGCAGAACGGGCGCATAGTACCGCTTCGATTGAACGGTATAAAGCTTTAAATTGCTAAATCAAACATGATTATACCATACCGCCGCAAGGAAATCAAGTACGCTAAGTAAATTTCGCAAAAAATTAAAAGCACCGCAGCCCTCGTGCCGCAGTGCTTTTGGTTTTGCTTGTTAAGTTATCCGCAGATATCTATCGTCAACAGAATTTTTCCACTCCGTTTCCCCCCAACTGTGTTTGCTATTTCCCGCTTTCTGCCTGCTAAAGCAAGCCGCGCTTTATTACAGATCCTCGCACCGCTTTATCAAAAATACCGACTGCCCGCAATAGAGCAATCGGTATTTATTGTTTATCCGCATAAGCAGCGCTACATCCTTGTGACCTCGACGGTGGTCAGATAGCCCGCATTGCCCCCACCGGCTCTTGAGTAGTTGTACAAGGCGGATATCATGTAGCTTTTTCCGCCCTGAAGCTCGACGGGCAAGCTCACCGTCCCTGCTCCGTCAATCGTCAGGTAATGCCATTCGTCGGTGCCGTACGAATTGGGATCGTAAATATAGAAGGTAACGCTCGTATCGCTGATGTCCGGAGTATAACTTAAATCTATCAGATACACGCCGTCCTCCCCGACCTCAAATTCCGCTATTTCCTCCGAGAACTCGGCTTCGCCGTTCCACTCTTTATACTCGTTGTAGTAAACGACCCTCGAGGCTATCTCAAAGTAGACGGCGACGCCGTACATGACGACGGACAGCAGCAAAGCGACAACTATCGCAATCACCGAGCCCTTCTTCGAGCGCTTTGAGGAAGGAAGCACCGCGGGAAGCTGCGAGGCGTCAATGCCGGCGCGGTAGGCTATGATTTCGCGCATCTTGGAGGGTCTGAGCAAAACAATAGTTACTATCAGGTACGGAACAGCGGATATGATCATCTCCGTGCCGTACGAGCTGATGATCGAAGTCATCGACGAGCCATAATCGAATATCCCCGCGCTGTACGAGCCGCACAGGTTTACAAAGCTGTGTATAAATATCAGCACCCAGATATTTCGGCAGCGGTAGTAGATGGCGGTAAGAGCCATTCCCATCACCGACGCGCTCAATACCTGCACAAGCACTCCGACCGGATTTGACGACAAGAGATTTATCAGGTGCATCGAGCCGAATATGAAGCCGGAGCCTATTACCGCCGTCCATACTCCCGCCGGGTCATAGGCATGCTTGTCATAAAACAAATTGGCTACGATTCCCCTGAAGAACACCTCCTCAGTAAAGCCTATAAGGAATATCGTTATCACAAAAGCGATTATCTTCCAGACAGGCTGCAAGGCGGGCATATCTTCAGGAGTGAGCAGGATCGGGACTATACTTACAAGCGACAGGAGCGAAACTACTATAAAATACGCCGAGCAGCCAATCGCCCGAGTAACCTTCATGCTTCTCTCGTTCCATATGCCCATGTATCCGAACAGATATACGCAAAGTATCGCCGCAACCGCGCTGAAGCATTCCGCAGCTCCCTGGAAGACAAAATCTCCGTTATTGACAAGGAAATCAGGACCGAAAAGCCCGATCAGGACTCCTGCAGCATTCAGCGACAGCGTGAACACCACCGCCACTATCAGGCTGTACACCAAAGGATGCTTTCTTGAGGTTCTCAGCTTGACTCCGTTTTCCATATGCTTCTCCTTTCAGAACGGATAAAACCGCCGCTGTTTATTGTATGCTCAAAACCGAGCGGATACTTACAGCGCAGAGATAGACTGTTCTATCTTGGCGAGCTTTTCGTTGGCGCGCTCAAGCTTAGCCCTTTCGGACTCCACAAGCTGTGCGGGAGCCTTGGCGAGGAATCCCTCGTTGCCCAGCTTCTTTGAAATTATTTCGATATCCTTCAGAACCGAAGCCTTTTCCTTGTTGAGCCTTGCAAGCTCCTTATCCTTGTCTATTATCTCACTCAGCGGAATAAACAGCCTTGCGCTGTCTGTTACTATCGTAACGGCGTCGGGTATATCTACCTTGTCGGATATCTCCACGCTTGAAGCGTAGCCAAGCCTCTCAAAGAACATCACGCCTTTTTCATAGACCTGCTTCTGCGCCGTCTCTATAAACAGCTCCGCCTTCTTTGACGGCGGCACGTTCATCTCGGCGCGGCGGTTTCTTATGCCCTTGATAGCGGTGATTATCTTTTCAAAGTCCGCTTCCTCCGCGCTGTAGCAAAGATCCTTCTCGTAAACGGGGAATTTCTCAAGCATAAGCGGAGTTCCTCCCTTGAGAGCCTGCCATATTTCCTCTGTTATAAACGGCATGAAGGGGTGCAGGAGCTTGAGTATTCTTACAATCGCCCACACAAGGACCTTCTGAGCGCTCTTGGCAGTCTCTCCCCCGGCGTTTATGCGGGGCTTCGTCAGCTCTATATACCAGTCGCAGTATATATCCCAGATGAAATCATATAGCTTTGACACCGCAACGCCCAGCTCAAACTTTTCAAGGTTTTCGTTTACCTCCTTTGCAAGTGTGTTCAGCTTGGATACAAGCCACTTATCCTCAAGCTCAAGCTTTTCGGGAAGCTGGGCGGTTATCTCCATATCCTCGGGGAGATTCATCATAATAAATCTTGTCGCATTCCAAAGCTTGTTGGCAAAGTTTCTCGACGCCTTTACCTTCTCGTCGGAATATCTCATGTCGTTTCCGGGAGAATTTCCGGACGCCAGCATAAACCTCAGAGCATCCGCGCCGTAGCTGTCTATTATCTCAAGCGGGTCTATTCCGTTGCCTAAGGACTTTGACATCTTTCTTCCCTGCGAGTCCCTGACAAGACCGTGAATAAGCACGGTGTCAAACGGCTTTTTGCCCATATGCTCCATGCCCGCTACTATCATTCTGGATACCCAGAAGGTAATTATATCGTAACCGGTGACAAGCGTCGATGTGGGGTAAAAGTACTCAAGATCCTTTGTCTTATCCGGCCAGCCGAGCGTTGAAAACGGCCAGAGCGCGGAGCTGAACCATGTATCAAGGGTGTCGGGATCCTGGCGCATGGGCTTATGGCACTTGGGGCAGAGCGGGTGCTCATCCTTTGTGACAACCATCTCGCCGCAGTCGTCACAGTAAAACGCGGGTATCCTGTGTCCCCACCAGAGCTGACGTGATATGCACCAGTCGCGTATATCCTCCATCCAGTTGAAGTAGTTCTTCTCAAATCTCTCCGGGACAAACTTTATGTCCTTAGACCTCACCGCCTCTATAGCGGGCTTAGCAAGGTCAGCCATCTTGACAAACCACTGAAGCGACACCCTCGGCTCTATGGTTGTTCCGCAGCGGTAGCATGTGCCGACGTTGTGCTCGTGATCCTCTACCCTCACAAGATATCCTCCCGCCTCGAGGTCGGCAACTATGGCGGCTCTCGCCTCAAAGCGATCCATTCCCGCATACTTGGGGTAATCGTCTGTTATCTTGGCGTCGTCGGTCATGACGTTTATTACGGGCAGATTGTGGCGAACGCCGACTTCAAAGTCGTTGGGGTCATGCGCGGGAGTTATCTTCACTACTCCCGTTCCGAACTCCATGTCTACATACGGGTCCGCAACGACCGGTATCTCGCGTCCTACGAGCGGCAGGGTAACGGTTTTGCCGACATACTGCTTATATCTTTCATCCTTTGGATTTACCGCTACGGCGGTATCGCCTAAAAGTGTCTCAGGACGGGTCGTAGCCAGTTCCAGCCAGCCCGAGCCGTCTGTGAGCGGATACCTCAGATGCCAGAAGTGTCCCGCCTGATCCTCGTACTCTACTTCCGCGTTTGATATGGATGTGCGGCAGTGGGGGCACCAGTTTATTATTCTCTCGCCTCTATAGATAAGCCCCTTCTCGTAGTACTTTACAAATACCTCTTTTACAGCTCTTGAGCAGCCCTCATCAAGGGTGAACCTCTCTCGTGACCAATCGCAGGACGAGCCGAGCTTTTTAAGCTGCTCTATTATCCTTCCTCCGTACTTTTCCTTCCATTCCCACGCGCGCTTCAAGAAGCCCTCTCTGCCTATGTCCTCTTTTGTTATGCCTTCTTTGCGCATCGCCTCAACTATCTTCGCCTCTGTGGCTATAGATGCGTGATCCGTTCCGGGAACCCACAGCGTGCAGTAGCCGGACATTCTCTTGTATCTTATCAGGATATCCTGCAAAGTGTTGTCGAGCGCATGGCCCATGTGCAGCTGTCCCGTTATATTCGGCGGGGGTATCACTATAGTGTAGGGCTTCTTCTTTGGGTCAGGCTCCGCCTTGAAGCAGTCGTTGTCGAGCCAGTACTTGTAGATCTTATCCTCTACTTCCTTGGGCTCATAAAGCTTGCCGAGTTCTTTTCTCATCTTCATTGTCCTTTCCTCTGTATACTTATGATAATTCTTGTATAAAAACAAAAACGCCTCAAAGCCCATTGCTTTGAGACGAGATTACCCGCGGTACCACTCAAATTACGCGTGAGGGCGCACCCCGCCGCGTCACTTATGCCGACAGCGAAGCCGCTGCCCGCTGCGCTTAACGCGCGCTGTCGGGCGGATTCTACCGAGCAGGGCAAATGGCAAATGGCAAATGGCAAAGGGCAAATGGCAAGCCGTAAACCGCAAAACGCCATGCACGATGCGCAAATGCGCAAATGCGCAGGACCGTTTTCCCCGCTGTTCTTTCCGCCGGCTCGGAAGCTACAAAAAATGCCCGCCGGAAGCAGCTCGCACCGAGCGCCGCCTCTCTTTGTCCGGCAAAAACAGATTTCCTCTTCGTCACAGCCTATATTGCGTTTATAGTAGCACATAGCCGCAAAATTGTCAACCATGGAAGCCTTGCGCCCTTAAATTTGTGCAGCCCGGGAATTTTTCCCGAACTGTCGGAGATAATAACGTATGAATTTACGGTTTTGCGGCATCAAAGGAGGCAAGGGTAGGATAAATGGCGAAACTTATAAAAAATTTCACCCTCTTTTGCACGGGAGGGCTCGGCTACGGTCTGATAGAGCTCATGTGGAGGGGCGGAACGCATATTTCCATGTTTTTCGCCGGAGGAATATGCTTTTTCATAATAGGCTCGCTGGACGAATTCGAGTACAAACCGAGTCTTTGGACTCAGGCAGTGCTCTCGGGAGCGTTGATAACCGCCGTGGAGTTTTTGTCCGGGCTTTTAGTAAACCTTTTGCTCGGACTGGACGTTTGGGATTACTCCGGACTGCCTATGAATGTTATGGGGCAGATATGCCTGCCTTTTTCGGCTCTGTGGGTGCTGCTTTCGGTGCCCGCGATATATCTTGAGGATTACCTTAGGCATGTACTGTTCCTTGAGCCGATGAAAAAGCAGAGGCTTTTGCCCGCGATTCCCGGAAAAATAAAGAGCGCACAGAGCCGTTGAGACCCTGTGCGTATTTTTTGGTATATGTTGCCGCCGCTACTTTTGAAGCGTGCCGTTTGAAAGCGCCTTGAGATAGGCGTTGATGAAGCCGTCAAGATCGCCGTCCATTACCGCCTGAACATTGCCGTTCTCAAAGCCGGTGCGGTGATCCTTTACAAGCGTGTAGGGCATGAATACATAAGAGCGTATCTGCGAACCCCACGCTATTTCCTTCTGCACGCCCTTTATGTCCTCTATCTTCGCCAGATGCTCCCTCTCCTTTATCTCAACCAGCTTGGAGATGAGCATTTTCATCGCGTAGTCCTTGTTCTGCACCTGGCTTCTCTGAGTCTGGCAGGCGGTGACTATTCCGGTGGGTATGTGCGTGATCCTGACCGCCGATGAGGTCTTGTTTATATGCTGTCCGCCCGCTCCGCTCGCGCGGTAGGTGTCTATCTTTAGATCCTCCGGTCTTATCTGAACGCTCAGATCCTCATCAATTTCCGGAAGCACCTCGAGCGCCGAAAAGGAGGTATGCCTTGAACCGGAGGCGTCAAACGGGGATATCCTGACAAGTCGGTGAACACCAGCCTCGCTCTTAAGATAGCCGAAGGCGTTCTCCCCCTCTACAATCACCGACGCGCTCTTGATTCCGGCGTCTGTTCCTTCGAGCTCGTCCAGCACCGAGACCTTATAGCCGTGCTGCTCTCCCCAGTGTATATACATCCTCAAAAGCATTTGAGTCCAGTCCTGAGCCTCTGTTCCTCCCGCTCCGGCATGGAAATGAAGAATAGCGTTTGCGTGGTCGTACTCGCCGGTAAGAAGCGTCGAGATGGTAAGCTTGTCTATTTTTGCGCAGAAGTCCTCAATCTCCGTCTTTATGTCTCCCAAGAGCTCCTCGTCGTTGTCCTCTGAGTACATCTCTATCATGGTGGCGATGTCATCAGCCTGGGAATTGAGCTTACGATCGTTTTCCACCGCGTTCTCAAGCGTCTTTGTTCTTTGCAGAACCTTCTGGGATTTCTCAAGATCGTCCCAGAACCCCGGCTCCGCAGCCTTGTTGTGAAGCTGCTCTATTTCCTCCTTGGAAGCCTCGATATTGAGCACCGAGTGAAGCTCCTTGAGCTTTGGGCGGTACTCCGAAAGCTTCTGGCTAAGCTCGTCTATAAGTAACATATATTCCTCCATCAGCATATTATCATGTCACACGTTGTCAGTATACCACAAATAAGCAGTTTATGCAATAGCCGACGGAGTTTTTGGGCGGCGCTCCCCGCTTTTTCCTTAAGGCTCCCCGCGCGCGCAGAAGGTCTTTAATTTAGTCTTATACCCGTCTATGCCTCCCGGCCTTTTCTGCGCCGGGGACGGCGGATATCCGGAAACGCTCAGGAAGCCCGCAAAGCCGCGTCCCGACTGCCGCAACTCAGGATATTTTCATATTATTTTTCAGGGAAAACGGTCAAAGTATATTTTCCCCAGCCTTGACATCGCGAAAAAAAAGATGTAGAATTGATTCGTGTCTGTAGATACGAAAAATGTAATTTTAAAGGAGTGAAATCCGTGGACTCAGGCAGTTGCCCTAACACACCCCGAGGGAAAACTTCATACCGGGAACAAGCAGCAGCTGCGAGTTTGCCCGGATGAGCTTTTTTCCCTCTGATTCAACAGAAGATCGGAGGATACTATGGAAAAGACCACTGTATTTGACATTGTCATCAAGCTCCTCGACCAGCGGAAGTTCGCGGAGCTCAAGGTGATAATGAATCAAATGAACCCGGCTGACATAGCCTCGATTTTTGACGAGGCTTCAAAAAAAGATATTCCGCTTTTGTTCCGGCTTTTGCCCAAGGAGCTTGCAGCCGAAACGTTTGCCTACCTTGACAGCGACCAGCAGGAGCAGCTTATTCTCGCCTTTACCGATGAGGAAATCAGGGAAATGACTAACGAGCTTTTCCTTGACGACACGGTAGATATAATCGAGGAAATGCCCGCGAACGTAGTCAGCAGGATACTTAAGAACACTGATGAGGCGACAAGACGGCAGATAAACGAGCTGCTCGCCTATCCGGACGACAGTGCGGGAAGCCTTATGACCCCCGAGTTTGTCTATCTGAACAAATCCATGACCGTCAAGGAAGCCTTCATAAAGGTCAGACAGGTGGGCGTTGCAAAGGAGACCATTTACACCTGCTATGTCACCGAGCAAAGAAAGCTTATAGGAGTTGTCTCGCTTTTGGACCTTGTGACCGCGTCCGAGGACACAAGGATAGAAGAGATAATGGACGAAAACGTCATAAGCGTCAAAACCAAGGAGGACAAGGAAACCGTCGCGAAGACGCTCGCCAAGTACGACCTGCTGGCGCTGCCGGTAGTTGACGGCGAAAACAGAATAGTCGGTATCGTAACCGTAGACGACGCCATCGACGTTATCCAGGAGGAGACGACGGAGGATATCGAAATCATGGCGGCTATTTTGCCTACCGACAAGCCCTACTTCAAGACGGGTGTGATTGAAACCTTCCTCAAGCGCATTCCATGGCTTCTTTTGCTCATGGTTTCAGCGACATTCACAGGTATGATTATAACCGGCTTTGAGGAAAAGCTTGCCGCAAGCGTAGTTCTTACGGCGTTCATCCCTATGCTCATGGACACAGGCGGTAACGCCGGAGGACAGGCGTCAGCGACCATTATCCGCGGTCTGTCGCTTGGGAACATCGAGCTTAGAGACATAGCCAAGGTCATATGGAAGGAAATAAGGGTATCAATTCTGTGCGGCGCGGCGCTTGCGATCGTCAATTTTGCCAAGGTCATGTTAATAGACGGACTGCTTTTAGGAAACGCGGAAATAAACGCCGTCGTTGCGCTTGTCGTCTGCCTGACGCTGGTAATAGCAGTCTTTATAGCCAAGGTGATAGGCTGCACCCTGCCGATACTTGCTAAAACCATAGGCTTCGACCCTGCTGTAATGGCGAGCCCGTTTATTACCACCATCGTAGACGCCATCACGCTTTTGGCGTACTTCCTTATCGCCCAGGCGCTGCTTCACATTTGATCCGGCAGGGCTCAACTGCATATCTGATAAAAGGCGGAGCAGCTATTGCCCCGCCTTTTTTGTTGCAGCCTCCTGCAGCTCCGTTTGCAGCTAAATATTTTTTGACCGTGCAACGCCTACCAAGTAAAGTCGGGCAAGCTTTGCAAGCCATGTTGAAACCCCGCCGAAAGTATGCTAAAATATAACCATATCCTTCGGAGGTAAACTGTATGATCGTATATATAAATAAAAAATCCGGCAAAGGCGGGCTTGCGGCTGGCTGCAACCTGCTTACCGCCGAAAGGCTTTCCGCGCTCGCGGCGGCTTCGGCGTGTCTTATACTGACAGCCGTAGGTCTGCGCGCGAGTAACTCAAAGCCTAAACAAAAGAAAAAGCGCTCCCTTGCCCGCTCAGCCATGAAATTTACCCTTTTATACCGCATCGCAAAAGCGGTAATAGGAAGGGTGTGGCTCTCGGGGCTTGTAAAAAAAGCGGCTGAGCATAAGTCTGAGATTTGCGAGCAGGCTTCAGCCGGTGACGGCGTCGAGGTCATCTGCGCTATACCGATATCCTCGAAGGAGGAAGTATATGACCGAATCCTATGATAAGCCAAAAGCCCTCGGCGGCAAGAGTAAGCCTTACCGCAAGCAAAAGCCTCGCGGCGCAAAGCCTGCTAAAAACGGCTGCGTCAAGCCTGAAAGCGGCAAAGGCGTCCGACAGAGAGAGGACACGGCTGAAGCCGTCATAACCGGCTTTTCACCTAAGCAGCCGTTTGGGATAGGGGCGGTATTGTCGCCCGTTCCCGCCGTGATAGTAAGCTGCGGAAGCGTCGAGGCTCCGAACGCCATGACCGCAGCCTGGACCGGCACCGTAAACACCATCCCGCCGAAGCTGTACATATCCCTGCGGAAAGAGAGATACTCCTACGAAATAATAAAGGCGACCGGCGAGTTTGTCGTTAACCTCACTACCCGTGAGCTTGTCAGAGCCGCCGACTACCTCGGCGTGCGCTCCGGAAGAAACGAGGACAAGCTGAGCAATCTGGGGCTGAGCGTCTCGCCGAGCCCGAAGCTCGGCGCGCCGATGCTGGATAAAAGCCCCGTCTCTATAGAATGCAGGGTGGACAAAATAATCCCTCTCGGCTCGCACGACATGTTTATAGCTGACATAGTCGGCGTGAACGTCTCGCCCGAGCTTATAGACGAGTCGGGACGGTTAAGGCTTGACAGAGCCGGGCTTATAGCCTACTGCCACGGGGAATACTACGCACTCGGTGAAAAGCTCGGCAGCTTCGGCTATTCGGTGAGAAAAAAGCAGCACGGGCACGGCAAAAAGATAAAATAGGTCATGAATAATCAAATCCGGGCAGGCTGTAACCTGTCCGGATGCTTTTTACTGCCAATTTACACTCCAGCGCTCGGAATAATCTCCGCTGATTGTCCCGCGCGCGCTGCTTTTGAGCTTTGACGCCGCGATTTTCTCCCCGAGCAGTCTATCAAACTCCTCCGGGTCGATAGGAAGCCTTATCGGCAGATTTCCCTTCCACTGCGAAATATACGCAGCGTTTGATATCATCAGCTCGTTTATTCCCTCTCTGCCGTCCGCCACAAGCGGAGCGCCGCAAAGTATAGCGTCCGCGAACGCCTGTATGACGCCCATGTGAGCGGTCTCCCTCTCGTCCTCTCCGGGGGTATACTCGGTGTAGCCGGTCCGTATCTTGGCAAAGCTCTCCCTTGACTCATGGCAGACCTGCCTCTCGGAGGTCTCAAGCGTCCAGAGCCTGAGCGTTCCGCCCTCTATGACCGCTTTTCCGCGCTCGCCGGATATCTCAAGGCGATTTGTGCCGGGGTATTCCCCCGTCGAGGTGATGAACACTCCGGTAGAGCCGTCGGGGTACCTTGCAAATATCGTCGCCGCGTCCTCCGTCTCGATATTATGATACCTTGCCGTGTCGCAAAAAGCGGTTATCTCACAGGGCATCCCGCATATCCACTGCCATATGTCAAGGTTGTGCACAGCCTGATTGAGGAGCACTCCTCCGCCCTCTCCCGACCATGTCGCGCGCCAGTCTCCCGAGTCGTAATAGCAGTCGGTGCGGTACCAGTTGGTTATTATCCAGTTTGAGCTCTTTATCCTGCCGAGAGAGCCGTTTAAGACTAATTCCTTAAGCCTCTTAAAGAGAGGGTTCATCCGCTGATTAAACATTATGCCGAACACCCTGCCGCTTTTGTCTGCGGCATCGTTGAGGCTTTTCGCGCGGCTGACAGATATGTCCTCCGGCTTCTCGCAAAGAACATGCAGACCCTTTTCAAGAGCCTTCGCCGCTATCTCGGCGTGCAGCCTGTGGGGAACGGAAACTATCACGGCGTCGCAGCAGCCGCTTGACAAAAGCTCGGAATAGCTCTCAAATCTTGCTGCCCCCGCAAACGCAGACTCCGCGTACTCAAGTCGGGTCGGGCTTATGTCGCACACCGCCGCGAGCTCCATGCCGCAAATGCCGCCTGAGTAAACCCCCGCGGCGTGAGCCGTGCCGATATTCCCAAGGCCTATTACGCCTAATCTTACCTTACCTGACATCTTATCCGGGTCACTTGCCTCCGTATGTTCCCGAGGTATCCGCGAACACAGCCTCCGAGGCGGCCTTTCTTCTTGAGGTGGCGACCCTCTTCATCAGCTCGTCCTTGAAGAGCTGCTCGTCAAATGGAAGCTCTACCTCACGGCCTAAGAACGATGAAAGGTGCATTGCGTTAGAAAGCATAAGTCCGTTTATGCCTTCCCTGCCGTCCGCCACGAGCGGCTCTCCTCTCAAAATAGCGGCAGCCCACGCGTTGAGCACTCCAACATGCTGCTCGTTTTTGCCGTCAAGCTCCACCTCGATTTGCGTTGCCTTCGGGCAGCCGAACGGAACCTTATTTGTCCTTGAGAACTCCTGCTCGCCCATCTCAAGCTCCCAGACTGAAAGCTTGCCGTACTCCGCGATTATCTTGGCGCGGTCGAGCTGGATCTCGAACCTGTTTGTGCCGCAGGCGTCGCCGGTTGTAGTTATAAATACCCCTGTAGCGCCGTTTTCGTACTCCACGTACGCTGTCACGTCATCCTCGACCTCGATGTCATGCCACTTGCCGTAGTGAAGGTGAGCCTCCACCTTTTTCGGCATTCCGCATATCCACTGCCACAGATCAAGCTGATGAGGGCACTGATTGAGAAGGACTCCTCCGCCCTCTCCCGACCATGTCGCGCGCCAGTTGCCTGAATCGTAGTACGCCTGAGGTCTGTACCAGTCGGTAATTATCCAGTTTGTCCTCTTGATCTGTCCGTAAGCCCCCGACTGAACAAGCTCCCTCATCTTTCTGTAGACGCAGTTTGTGCGCTGATTGAACATCATTCCGAATACTGCCTCCGGATGCTTGTCAGCCTCCTCGATCATCTGCCTTACCTGGATGGTGTAAACCCCGGCAGGCTTTTCGCACATAACATGTATTCCCCGCTTCATGCACTCGATTACATACCTCGCATGGTCATAATGGGGCACGCTGACTATGCAGGCGTCGATTTTGCCGGAGTCGAGCATAGTCTCGGCATTGTCAAACAGCGCGACGTCCTCGCCGAGCTCCGCCTTCGCCCACTCGAGACGGGCGGGATTTATATCCGCGACCGCAGTCACCTCTATCTCAGGGCACATTCCCGCCTTTATGTTGCGGGCATGACCCGATCCCATGTTTCCTATTCCTATAATTCCAAGCCTTACCTTTTTCATTCTACATTAGCCTCCGAAAAATCAGTCAAAGCCCCTTGACACAAGGTACTCGTAGCTTCTTTTCAGGCACATAAACGGATCCTCGCCGCCGCAGTCGTCCTGCTCCACAAGCATATACTCGGTGCCTGCGTCCTTGGCGCACTCGAATACTCTGTCAAAGTTGATGTTTCCCTCTCCTATTACCGCCATTTTTCTGCCGTAGGCGAAGTCCTTGAGATGGATGCAGGGAACTCTTCCCCCAAGCCTTTCTATCCACATCGCAGGGTCGGAGCCGCCCGCCGTCACCCAGAAGGTATCTATGGTAAAGCCCATCTCGCCCGGCTCAAAATCCTCGGCAAGCCATTCGAGCACGAGTCTGCCGTCATACCTTTGGAACTCCTGATCGTGGTTGTGGTACATGAAATACTTGCCGCACTCTTTTATCCGCCTTGCCGCCGGCTTGAATTTCTCTCGGAACGCAGGAGGAGTGTCGGTGGGGTCGCTCAGGTTAAAGCTCGTCCAGCCAAGACCTATATACTTGCAGCCGAACACCTCATGCTCCGCTGCGACTCGCTTTGGGTCGGCGAGAATTTTATCCGGCGGAGTGTGGGTCAGAACGCACCTAAGACCGTTCTTCGCGAGCTCATCGCGGAGCCACTCCGGCTCAAATTCGCAGGTTCCCGACACCTGCACATATTTATAGCCTATATCCGCCACCTTTTTTAAGGTGAGCGAAAAATCGTCAAGGCTGCGGCAAAAATCACGGACGGTGTAAAGCTGAGCGCCTATACGCATTACTCCACCTCCGCAAGAAGCTTCTTGAAGGCGTCGCAGGCGGCGTCAAACGCGGAATTTGAATCGGGGTAGGTATAAGCCTCGCCGACTCTGGACTCCTGTCCCTCCCTCTCAAGCTCATTAAGACCCTTGAACACGGTTAGATGAGGCTCGATGGTAAAGCGTCTTCCCCCGTTAGCAAAAAAGTCCTTTACTATCTTCGCAAGGTTGCCCGCTCCGCAGCCGGCGGGAACTACCCTTCCGTCCGGCAAAGCGTCCTTGATATGCATATACAGTATCCTGTCGCCGAGGTTTTCCCATGCCTTAAGCGTGTCTACGCCGCACTGCACAAAGTTGGCGGGGTCAAATATTCCCTTTATCCCGGGAACAGAGTTCAATATATCGAGGCAGCGCTCCCAGTTGTCGCCGTATATTCCCTTTTCGTTCTCATGGCAGAGCGTCACTCCGTACTCGGCAGCCACCTCAGCCATCTTTGCCATTCGGAATATTACCTCGTCCCGATAGTTCTGCGGGTCATGACCCTGTGGTATGTAGAATGAGAATACCCTTACATGCTTCGCACCGAACACCTTGCACAGCTCAAGCGTGTTTCTAAGCTTTTCAAGGTGAGGGGCGAACTCGTCGAGTATCCCGATTTTTCCTATCGGAGAGCCGAGTGAGAATACCTCCACCTTCTCGTCGCGGAGCTTTTTGCTGACATAGCACGCCGCAACAAAGGACAAGTCGGAGATGTTTCCAAGCTCAGTGCCCCTTACCTCGATTCCGTCAAGCGAGTTTCTTTTTACCGCCGCTATCTGCTCGTCTATCGCGCTGCCGGCTTCATCCGCAAAAGCGGAAATTTTGACCTGATCCATTCCATTTCCTCCTCATGTTTATGTAATCATACCAATGTCAATTATATATTACCAACATGCTTTCTTTTTTGCAAGAAGAAAATAACAAAATCACGGGAAAATATTTCGACAATCCAAAGCCAACCAGCGGCAGCTACAAAATTAAAGCGCCGCTTTGCTTATTTTCAAAAAAAGGAGTATCTTTTATCAGCTCGGGAAAAACTATATGCATATATGCAAATGCAGAGAAAACTTTTTTTCGTCATCTGTCATTTTTAAAAAAGCATTTACGGTCCGGCGGGCATAACCGCATAATTTTCTCGCCGGGTATTGCAATTGCGGCAAATTTGTGGTAAACTGTACATACTATCCGAACGGGGTAGCGTAATATTGTCAATATGCCAATCCGAGATATAGGCGTGCGGGTCCTGTGCAACAAGGCGCTGTGAACCATGTCAGGCGGGGAACCGAGCAGCATTAAGCAGTTTGCATTGTGTGACGCAGTCTCGCCTGCACGTCTATATGTCGGGTTGGATTTTTTCTGAGTGGAGGGTGGTTATTCATGTACACGGCATTATACAGAAAATGGCGTCCGATGACCTTTGACGATGTAATCTCCCAGCCGCATATTACGACTACTCTATCCCGTCAGATCGCCGAGGGCAAGACCGCGCACGCCTATCTCTTCACCGGCTCGCGCGGAACCGGAAAAACCACCTGCGCGAGGATATTCGCAAAGGCGGTCAACTGCCTTAATCCGCATGACGGCAAGCCCTGCCTTGAATGCGAGATATGCCGCGCGGCGGACAGCGGAACGCTCAACGACATCATTGAGATAGACGCGGCTTCAAACACCGGAGTCGAGGACATACGGGACCTGCGGGAATCCGCCGCGTATACTCCCGAGCTATGCCGCTTCAAGGTATACATCATCGACGAGGTTCACATGCTCTCAAATCAGGCGTTCAATGCCTTGCTCAAAATCATGGAGGAGCCGCCCGAGCATGTGAAGTTTATCCTTGCCACCACCGAGATACACAAGGTCCCCGCCACCATAATTTCCAGATGTCAGCGGTTCGACTTCAGGCGAATACGTCAGGAGGACATAACCGAGCGGCTGCTGTACATCTCCGAAAAAGAGGGCGTGACGCTTGAGCGGGAGGCGGCGCAGACAATAGCTCGAATATCTGACGGAGCTATGAGAGACGCCCTGTCGCTTCTCGACCAGTGCATAGCCTACTCCGACCACATCACCGCCGAGACGGTGTCCGACGCCGCGGGAATAGCGGGAAGAGACTCGCTTTTCGAGATCCTCGGAGGGCTTGCCCGCCGCGACGCCGCAGGAGTTCTTAAAACCGTGGATTACCTGTACTCCCGCTCCAAGGACATGGCAAGGCTCTGCGACGAGCTTGTAGTACAGCTCAGAAACATCATGCTTATACAGCTCGCGCCTAAAAACACCGAGCTGATAAACGCCCTTCCCGGAGAGATAGCGCTTCTTTCCGAGCTGGCAGGACAGTTTAGCACTCAGCAGATCTTTTCGTACCTTGATATACTTGAGTCTGCAAGCGTTGACATGCAGCGCGCCGTCTCTAAGCGCACCGAGTTTGAAATGGCAATGATAAAGATATGCTCAGGCTCGCAGCCAAATTCGGCCAAAGCGGGCGCCAGGACCTCTGACTCGGACGCGGCTGAGCTTATTTCCGCACTCTCAAGAAGAGTGTCCGAGCTTGAAAATGAGCTTCGTCAGATAAAGCGCTCGGGCGTTAGTCCCTCTGCTGCGGCTTCACAAGCTTCTAAGCCTGAACCTGCACAGCTTGATATGACCGCTCCGCCGGAAAACGTCGAGGGCGGAGCTAACTGGGAAAAAGTAAGGCTTACCGACGACATGCTAAGACCCTTTGAGCGCTGGGATGAGGTGCTCGACCGGCTCACAGAGGTAAACCCCGGCTGTGCGGGCGCGCTCAAGGGCTCTCGCGGGAGGTACTACGAAAACATACTCCTCATCGAGGTGCAGTCCGAGTTCTTCCTCAACCTCTTCAAAAAGTCGGAAAACGCGAGGTCTCTTCGGGACGTCGTCAGGGAAATAACAGGACAGAGCTTTTCGATACGGGCAAGACAATTAAAAGAGCCCGCTCAGGAAAAGGAGGACAAGCTGTCCAAGCTTATAGAACAGGCGAAAAAGGCGGATATACCGTTTGACATAAACTAAAGATAAATCCAAAGGAGAATAATTATGAAGGCAAGAATACCACAGGGAATGGGTCAAGCCCAGAATATGAACCAGATGATCCGTCAGGCGCAGAAGATGCAGGACGATATGGCGGCATTCCAGACTGAGTTCGAGGAAAAGGAATTTAGGTCCTCCGTCGGCGGCGGAGCGGTAGAGATAACCATGAACGGCAAGCGCCAGGTAGTCAGCATTTCCATTAAGCCGGAGGTAGTTGACCCCGAGGACGTCGAGATGCTCCAGGATCTGGTTGCCAGCGCGGTAAACGAGGTACTTACTACCATTGAGACAGAATCCACCGAGGGAATGCAGAAAATCACAGGCGGGCTCAATATGCCCGGTATATTCTGATGGCTCAGGACGGCGCGCTTCCTCTCACTCTTTTGGCTGAGCAGTTTGCAAAGCTGCCTGGCATAGGTATGAAAACTGCCCAGAGGCTGGCGTATTTCGTCATGCAGATGTCGGACAGCGAGGCGGAGGAGTTCGCAAAGGCAATAGTCTACGCACACAGGACGGTTCACTCCTGTTCGGTATGCCAAAACCTAACCGACAAGGAAATCTGCCCTATTTGCAATGACCCCTCAAGAGATCACTCCACCGTCTGCGTGGTTGAAAGCCCCAAGGATGTCGCTGCGTTCGAGCGCACGAGGGAATATAAGGGGGTTTACCATGTGCTGCACGGACTTATATCCCCCATCGACGGCGTGACTCCTGAAAAGCTGCGCATCAACGAGCTTCTGCACAGGATATCGGGCGGAGAGATAAAGGAAGTCATAATGGCGACAAACCCCACCCCGGAGGGAGAGGCGACCGCGATGTACCTTTCAAGGCTGCTAAAGCCGCTCGGCGTCAAGGTCACAAGGCTTGCATTTGGCATACCGATAGGCGGAATACTCGAGTACGCCGACGAAATGACCCTATTCAAGGCTCTTGAAAATAGAAACGAGATATAGCATGTCAGTAAAAACCGACGAGGAATATATGTCGCACGCTCTAAAGCTTGCGAAAATGGCTTACTCCTTGGGAGAAGCTCCTATAGGAGCTGTGGTAGTGGACACCCTTACAGGCGACATCATCGGCGAGGGCTATAATCTCCGGGAAACCGAAAAATCCCCCCTTGCACACGCCGAGATAATCGCTATCGACAAAGCTTCAAAGAAGCTCGGAGGCTGGAGGGTCGTACACAGCACTCTATATGTGACGCTTGAGCCCTGCCCTATGTGCGCGGGCGCCATCATCAACTCGAGGATAGACCGGGTGGTCTACGGCGCGTCAGACCCCAAAGCCGGTTCGCTCGGCTCGCTTACAAACCTGTTCGAGCTTGGCTACAACCACAAGCCGCAGGTGACTGCGGGAGTCATGCAAGATGAGTGCTCGGCTATTCTGAGCGAGTTTTTCTCTGAGCTCAGGCAAAAAAAGCTTGCGGATAAAAAATCAAAATAACATGCTTAACCGGCAGCCCGCTTTGACAGCAGACTGCCGGTTTTGTTTTATAAACCTGCAAAAAAAAGGTGCGGCTTTTAAACCGCACCTTTAATGCTTTGAAGAAAATTAGCCGATAACCTTGGTTACAACGCCTGAACCAACTGTTCTGCCGCCCTCACGGATAGCGAAGCGGAGTCCCTCTTCGATAGCAATGGGGGTGATGAGCTCTACAGAGATCTTAACGTTATCACCGGGCATGCACATCTCCTTGCCCTCGGGAAGGGTGATTACGCCGGTAACGTCGGTGGTTCTGAAGTAGAACTGAGGTCTGTAGTTGGTGAAGAAGGGAGTATGACGTCCGCCCTCTTCCTTCTTAAGAACGTAAACCTGACCCTCAAACTTGGTAAGAGGATGGATCGTTCCGGGCTTGCAAAGAACCTGTCCTCTCTCGATGTCCTTTCTCTGAACACCACGGAGAAGTGCGCCGATGTTGTCTCCGGCCTCAGCGTAATCGAGGGTCTTTCTGAACATCTCGATACCGGTTACGACAGTCTTAGCTCTCTCTTCCTTAAGACCGATGATCTCAACTTCGTCGCCGACCTTGAGCTGACCTCTCTCAACTCTTCCGGTTGCAACGGTACCACGACCGGTAATGGTCATAGTGTCCTCAACAGGCATAAGGAAGGGAAGATCTGCCTTACGGTCAGGAGTAGGAATGTACTCGTCAACTGCATCCATAAGCTCAAGGATAGGAGCGTACTCAGGAGCATTGACATCGGTAGAGGTAGACTCGAGAGCTGCAAGAGCAGAGCCCTTGATTATCGGGATATCGTCGCCGGGGAACTCATACTTGCTGAGAAGGTCACGAATGTCCATCTCAACGAGCTCGAGAAGCTCGGGATCGTCAACCTGGTCAACCTTGTTCATGAAAACAACGATTGCAGGAACGCCAACCTGACGAGCAAGAAGGATATGCTCTCTGGTCTGAGCCATAGGTCCGTCGGAAGCCGCAACAACGAGGATAGCTCCGTCCATCTGAGCAGCACCGGTGATCATGTTCTTAACGTAGTCAGCGTGGCCGGGGCAGTCAACGTGAGCGTAGTGACGCTTGTCGGTCTCATACTCAACGTGAGCAGTGTTGATTGTAATTCCACGCTCTCTCTCCTCAGGAGCCTTATCGATCATATCGTAAGCCTCGAACTTAGCCTGACCCTTGAGAGCCAGAACCTTGGTGATAGCTGCGGTAAGAGTGGTCTTGCCGTGGTCAACGTGTCCAATTGTACCAATGTTTACATGGGGCTTAGTTCTTTCAAATTTCTGCTTTGCCATAGGATTTTTCCTCCCTTAATGTAATAGTCAATAGATTTATACTAACAGATTATTGTGTAAAATGCAAGCGTTTAAGCACACATTTTACCTAAAATATTGATTTTTATCAGTCGTCGCTGCGCTTTCTCGCGTTCATGATGCTCTCCGCAACAGACTTAGGCACCTCAGTATAGCTGTGAGGCTCCATGGTGTACTGACCGCGACCCTGAGTCTTGGATCTGAGGTCGTTGGAGTAGCCGAACATCTCGGAAAGCGGAACCAAAGCGTCAACCTGAGAAACGCCGTTATTGACCTCCTGACCGAGGATCTGTCCTCTTCTCGAGTTGAGGTCGCCGATAGCGGTTCCCATAAACTCCTCGGGAACGATGCAGGATACCTTCATGATAGGCTCGAGTATAACAGGGTCTGCCTTCTTCATGGCTTCCTTGAACGCCATTGAACCGGCGATGCTGAACGCCATTTCAGAGGAGTCTACCTCGTGGTAGGATCCGTCATAGAGCGTAACCTTGACGTCAACAACGGGATAGCCCGCCAAAACGCCCGCCTTCATAGCGCCCTGAATACCCTTGTCAACAGCGGGAATGTATTCCTTCGGAATAGCGCCGCCGACAACGGCATTGATAAACTCGTATCCCTTGCCGGATTCGTTGGGCTCGAGCTTGATCTTAACGTGACCGTACTGACCCTTACCGCCTGACTGACGAGCGTACTTGTGATCGACGTCCGCCATCTTTCTAACGGTTTCCTTATACGCAACCTGAGGCGCGCCTACGTTTGCCTCGACCTTGAACTCACGGAGCATTCTGTCCACGATGATCTCAAGGTGAAGCTCACCCATACCTGCGATAATGGTCTGACCGGTTTCCTCATCAGTCCACGTCTTGAAGGTAGGATCCTCTTCGGCGAGCTTTGAAAGCGCGATAGCCATTTTCTCCTGACCTGCCTTGGTCTTAGGCTCGATAGCGAGCTGGATAACAGGGTCGGGGAACTCCATCGACTCAAGGATGATCGGGTGCTTGGGATCGCAAAGGGTATCGCCGGTGGTGGTGTTCTTTACGCCTACAACCGCATAGATATCTCCTGCGTAGCAGGTCTCGATGTCCTTACGGTGGTTGGAGTGCATCTGAAGGATACGTCCCATTCTCTCGTTGACGTCCTTGGTGCAGTTGAGAACGGTATCTCCGGCGTTTATCGTTCCGGAATAAACTCTGAAGAAGCAGAGCTTTCCTACGAACGGGTCGGTAGCGATCTTGAATGCAAGCGCCGCGAACGGAGCGTTGTCGTCGGAAGGTCTTGTCTCCTCTTCGCCGGTGTCGGGGTTGATTCCCTTTATGTCCTCTATATCGGTAGGCGCGGGCATGTAATCGACTATAGCGTCCAAAAGCTTCTGAACGCCCTTGTTCTTATAAGATGTGCCGCAGGTGATGGGAACCATCTTGCCCGCAATTGTAGCACTTCTTATGCCCTTCTTAAGCTCATCTATTGTAAGCTCTGCGCCGTCGAGATACTTTTCCATGAGGTCGTCGTTCAGTTCTGCCACAGCCTCAACGAGCTGCGAGTGATAAAGCTCTGCGTCCTCAACCATATCCTCGGGGATATCCTCTATTCTGATGTCTTTTCCGAGATCATCATAGTATACATACGCCTTCATCTCAAGCAAATCTATGATTCCCTTGAAGAAGGTCTCACTTCCTATAGGAAGCTGAATCGGAACGGCATTTGCCTTCAGACGCTGATGAATCATCTTGAGTACATGGTAGAAGTCCGCACCCATTATGTCCATCTTGTTTACATAGATCATACGGGGGACTTTATACTTATCAGCCTGTCTCCAAACGGTCTCTGTCTGAGGCTCTACGCCGCCCTTGGCACATAAAACCGTTACCGCGCCGTCGAGAACACTTAAAGATCTCTCAACCTCAACGGTAAAGTCAACGTGACCGGGGGTGTCAATGATATTGATTCTGTGACCCTTCCAGTATGCAGTGGTCGCAGCGGAGGTTATTGTTATACCTCTTTCCTGCTCCTGCTCCATCCAGTCCATTGTCGCCGAACCATCGTGGGTCTCTCCCATCTTGTGGTTGATACCGGTGTAGAAAAGAATACGCTCTGTGGTCGTGGTCTTTCCGGCGTCAATGTGAGCCATGATACCAATATTACGTGTCATTGACAAAGATACATCTCTTGCCATTATAACTCTCCTTAGCTTAGTATCAATATCCGGCGTTTAGCCTGATTACCAGCGGAAGTGTGCAAACGCCTTATTGGCATCAGCCATCTTATGAGTATCTTCACGCTTCTTGCAAGCTCCGCCCACTCCGTTAAGAGCATCTAAGATCTCGCCTGCAAGTCTTTCCTTCATGGTCTTTTCGTTTCTCTCGCGAGAATACTTTGTTATCCATCTGAGTCCTAAGGTCTCACGTCTTGCGGGACGTACTTCCATAGGCACCTGATAGGTAGCTCCGCCTACACGGCGAGCCTTTACCTCCAAGTTCGGCATTACATTTTCCATTGCCTGCTCGAAAGCTTCGAGAGCGGGCTTGCCGGACTTAGCTTCTACGATTTCGAATGCACCGTATACAATCTTCTGAGCTACACCCTTCTTGCCGTCCTGCATAACGCTGTTGATAAGACGGGTTACAAGCTTTGAGTTGTATATAGGATCCTGCAAAACATCACGCTTTGCAACATTACCTCTTCTTGGCACTTCGCTTCCCTCCTTCACATAATGATATCATGGGTACTCGTTTTCACCCGGTTCCTTAAAAAACACCAATCTGATGCTATGGTGCATGTCCGCTTTATCCGCGGCGGCACCATTTGAGGATTACCGGGGACCCCGTCAGTCCAAAAGAGGTTAAAATATATATATGTTAACCCCACTTGGCTGTGGTAGATTGAGTGCTTAATTTTTTTCATGCGAAAATTTTCAGCGCCGCATGATGCGTCCGGATGCACGGCTTTGCATGCGTGCTGTTTCCGATTACTTCTTAGCAGCCTTAGGTCTCTTTGCGCCGTACTTGGATCTTGCCTGCATTCTCTTTGCAACACCCTGCGCATCGAGCGTACCTCTTATGATGTGGTAACGCACACCGGGGAGGTCCCTAACTCTTCCGCCCCTTATAAGAACAACGCTGTGCTCCTGAAGGTTGTGTCCGATTCCGGGAATGTACGCCGTGACCTCGGTGCCGTTTGTGAGACGAACTCTGGCGATCTTTCTCATAGCAGAGTTAGGCTTCTTAGGAGTAGCGGTCTTAACAGAGGTGCATACGCCTCTCTTCTGGGGGCAGGACTGGTCGATGACGAGCTTCTTCTTGGAGTTGTAGCTCTTCTGAAGAGCGGGTGCGCCGGTCTTGTCAACAGTGATGTCTCTTCCCTTGCGTACTAACTGGTTAAAGGTTGGCATTTCTTATCTCCTTTCTTCAAAAATATAGTGCTATACGCGCTTGACTGCAAATTTTCGGGGATAATTGGGATAATTACATATACAGATATATAATATACCCATGAAAACCCACAATCTCGCATGCTATTCAATTATAGCTGTGCAAAAGGTGAATGTCAAGAAAAAAATATATGTCCAATACGCCGAAATTATCACCTGACCTCGCCGCATAATTGATATTTTCGACAGCTAAGCCGAAACAAATCGGCATGAACAACTCCTGCGCAACTATTAAAAGTTGACAACCGCCCAAATGGTTGGTATAATTGCGGTATGCATTTACATTTTACTATAGGAAACACTCTATGAACAACACTCCATCAAGCTCAGCTTTTACTATCGACAGGCTCGTCTCGCGCCTTGCCGCGTCCTGGCTTTTGTTCACCCTCGGAGCTCTCGCTACCGGCGGAAACTTCGGGGACATCTCATATCTGCGACAGCTTCCCGTCTGGGCTGCCGCGCTTATCATAGCTGCACTGTTCGCCGCGCTCAGCGCCGCCTCCTCCAAAGTAAAAATCCACCTTGACTCATGGGCGCTCGCCGTAGGCGGAACAGGCTCATGCTTTGTCTGGCTGATGCGTTACCCTAACAGCTCCCAAAGGATATACTTCGCGATAGGTTGCATAGTGGTTCTTTGCCTGATATTCGCTTATTTCAGGCATGCGAACCGCGGGCTTTTGGATAAGCTGCGTCTCATTGCCGCAAACAAGGACAGGTTAGCGCTGGTATGGACAGCGATATGCGGCATTGTGATGTTCAGCTCCATCAGCATTGTGACAGTCTTAAGATATAAGAGCTTTGCCGCTCCCAACTTTGACTTCGGTCTGTTTGTCAACATGTTCCACAACATGGCTGAATCCGGGCTGCCGATGGTCACAAGCGAGAGGGATATGCTTTTATCTCACTTTGCCGTCCACATTTCCCCTATATACTATCTCATGCTCCCCGCCTACCTTCTTTTCCGCTCTCCCGTGACCTTGCAGCTTTGTCAGGCTGCCGTGGTCGCGCTCGGGATAATCCCCGTGCACCTGCTTTCCCGCCGCTTAGGTCTGAGCCCTTGGCAGAAAATGCTCGTCTCGGCCATATACGCCTTCTACCCGGCGCTAAGCACCTCCTGCTTCTACGACCTTCACGAGAACTGCTTTTTGCCTGTCTGCCTGCTATCGATGTTCCTGTGCTATGAGACGAAGAAATATCCTCTGATGTATCTTTTCGCCGCTCTCACCCTTATGGTCAAGGAGGACGCAGCGGTGTATATACTGATATTCGCCGTGTTCATAATGCTGTCAGAAAAAAGCTTCTTCCATGGAGCAGTCCTCGCAGTCACTGCGGTGGGATACTTCGCCGTCTGCATCGCGCTTTTGAACGGCTTCGGCATGGGAGCTATGTCCTGGAGGTATGAAAACCTGATATACGGCGAATCGGGTGGGCTTTTCGGAGTGATTTCGACCGCCATACTCAACCCGGGATATGTATTATCACAGTCGGTAACCACCTCTGACGGCGGAGCGCAAAAGCTTTTGTACCTGATACAGATGCTGCTTCCCGTCGGCTTTTTGCCATTCGCCTCAAAAAAAGCCTCAAGGTGGCTGCTTGCCGCGCCGGTGCTGATAAATCTACTTACCATGTACGGCTACCAGTATGATCTGGGCTTCCAGTACCACTTCGGGGCGGCGGCGTTCTTTGTCTACGCCATGATAAAAAACATCCCCCAGATAAAGCCCGACATCCGAGCGGGAGCGCTGTGGCTGGCGGTCATATCCTGCTTCTGCCTGTACACCACATTTGTCACCCGGGAGGCTGCCTTCCGGCTGAGCGCATATCGCTCGGGGCGAGAAAACTTTATCGCCGCCGAGGAATTCCTTGACACCATTCCCGAGGATTCGTCAGTTTGCGCCTCGTCCATGCTGGTGGCTCATCTTGCCGACCGAGATGAGATATACGAGCTTGAGTCGCACGGCAACGAACCTGACGTTGACTTTGTCGTAATAGACCTGCGCTACGAAAATCAAAGCTATATCGACGCCTACACCGCCTGCGGCTACACTCTGTACGCCGAGCACGAGAATATGATAAAGGTTCTAAAGGCTCCGGAGCAGGCGTAAATTTCGTACCGCCGCGCGGCACTCCTTACTTCTTCACTCTTTACTGTTACCTATTCACTTCCAAAAATCGACCCTTCGGATTTAGTGAAAAGTGAAGAGTGGATAGTGAATAAGTAAAAATCGACAAGCCCCTAACGGTGCTTGTCGTTTTTTTAACATCGCAACAGTATAGATGACGTCGCTTCCAGGTCTGCACCCAAAAAACCAAATCGAAGCCCAGCGTAAGCGGGTTAGATTTGGAAAGGAGCCGCGACAAAATGAATGAGAGGTGACTTTTGCAAAAAAGTCGCCGCGAACGATATGACGTCCGCGGCGACGTGGTGCCGGTGACCGGGGTCGAACCGGTACGGTATCACTACCACAGGATTTTGAGTCCAGCACGTCTGCCAATTCCATCACACCGGCATGCGAAAGTCCGGCGCCGTCCAAAACGGCTCAGCCGGTAAACGTCTAAAAATCCCGACTGGAACAGTATAGCAGACCTCACCCGGTTTGTCAAGCACAAACCGGCCGCTATTCAGCTTGGACCGCTTTCTGCGCGCCCCAGATCTGCCTCTACCTTACCCTGCGCCTGTACACGCTTCCCACTAACACTCCGATAAGCGAGCAGACAAATACGCCTACTATGAATAGGACTGCGTCTCCCGGGTAGAAGAAAAGACCGGTCGGCAAAAATACCACCGTGCTGCATATGCTCATCAGCCAGTCGGCGCCGTTTTTCTTGCCGAAGAAAAAGCCAGCGATAAGTGCCACGCACAGGTCAGCCGGCGGCAGCAGCATATATATCTGCATGGGAGCGCCGTACATCGCGCAAAGAAGGGGCGGCAGCCCGAAAAGTATTATTTGTACAACAAGATAGAAAAGCGTCCTTTCAAATCTATCCTTCATCAGTACCGCCCTCCCTACCGCTGCTTTGCCTTGTCAGCCCGGAGCGAGCTTACCGCGTCGTCATCCGGAGTGACATAAAGCGTTTTGTTGTTTGTGAATATCACCATTCCGGGCTTGGCTCCCGACGGCTTTTTTACATACCTGACTAAGACGTAGTCCACCGGAACGAGCGAGGAATTTCTCGCCGAGGAGTTGTATGCCGCGATAAGGGCGGCCTCCTCTATTGTGCTCTTGGGGACATCCTGCCCTCTCGCCTCGATTATCACATGCGCCCCGGTGATATTCTGGACATGGAGCCATATGTCCGACTTGTCGGCAATCTTAAGCGTAAGGCTGTCATTCTGGCGGTTATTTCTTCCCACAAGTATCCTGTATCCGTCGCTCGAAACATACTCAACCGGCGGCAGAGCCTTTGGCAGCTTTGTCTTGAGCTTAGGCTGTCTGACATATCCTCCGGCGGCAAGCTCAAGCCTTATCTCGGTCAGCTCGCTCTCGGTGGAGGCTCTGCTGAGCGAGTCAAAGACGGAGTCGATATAACGCATCTCCTCCTCGCCGCTGCTTATCAGCTCGGTGAGCTTCTTTTCCGCGGTGTCCGCCTTGCGGTACTCCTGATAATACTTCTGGGCGTTCTGGTTAGGCGTCAGCCTCGGGTCAAGCTCCACGTCTATCTCGCTTCCCTGCTCGTCATAGTAGTTTTGGAGCCTTGCCGTCTTCATGCCCTTTTCGAGCCGGTAAAGGTTCGCCATTATGAGATCGCCCTTTAGCCGCAGCTCCTCTCTGCCGCAGCACTCCTGAAGCTCAAGCTTCTGCGCAGACACTCTTCTGGCTATCCTCTCGGACAGGCTGACAAGCAGCTTGAAAAGATCGGAGGCGCGCTGCCTCGTCTGCGCTATGACGTCCCTCTCCGAGTAGAAATAGTCCAAAAGCCTGCTCGGGGAATCGAACTCCTTAGTCACCATCAGGGCTCCGTACTGACGGATATCCGTGAAGCAAAAGTCCTTCATCAGACCGTTCTTGTCCTTTAAAAGGACATACCTGTTCTTTCCCTCCGAGATTTCCGAGGCAGTCCTGCTAAGATAGAACACCAGCCTGTCAAGCTCGTCCACGGTAAGCTCTTTCGGAGGCTTGTCCTCTCCGTGGCAGGCGTAATACACAGCCTCCCTTGCAAAGACCGGAGATATTCCCTCAAGCAGCTTCACAAGCGCCTTTGACGACTCGGGCGAGCGCGACGCCGCAAGCTCCTCGCCGAGAAGAGCCTTGTCTATCTCAAAAAGACTCATCCTCTTTTCCCTCGGGGGAAGGCTGTATACTATCCCGGGAAGCACCGTCCTGACGCTGGACATATCCTCGCTCACCCGCTTTATCGAGTCGATCACCCTTGCGTCCTTGCCGATCAGGATTATATTCGAGTACTTTCCCATTATCTCGGCGGCAAGAGTGAGTATGACCTTGTCCCCAAACTCATCGGTAGCCTCAAAATCAAAGTCAAGTATCCTCTCAAATCCATCCTGGCGTATCGAAACGAGCTTCGCGGAGGAAAGATGCTTTCTTAATAGCATGCAGAACATCGGCGGTGTCTTTGGGTTTTCAAGCTCCGACTCGGTCAGATGCACCCTTGCCGTCCCTGCCGACGCAGAGAAAAACACCTTTTTTGTGCCGTGCTGCAAGGTTCTAAGGGATATGATTAAATTGTCTCTCGAGGGCTGGTGGATCTTGTCCACCCGTGAGCCTATCAGTATTCCCTCGAGCTCCCTTTTTACAAGGCTGAGATATACGCCGTCAAGTGCCATGCTTAAT
>DVLL01000007.1 GCA_018715525.1 Candidatus Faeciplasma pullistercoris
GACAGCCTAATTATCTTACCACAGCTCCGTGGCTTTGTCAAGCATTTTTTCGGATTTTTTTCGCTTCCGTCTTAATGCCCGCTACCGGATTCCCCTGCGGTTTCATCAATCCTTCCGCTCTATCCTCCGCCGCTCTCCCGAGACAGCTTGCTTAGCATACACCTTCCTATACCCTTTTGTCAAGCCCTTTTTGCATTTTTGGGGGTTGTGCTGAGTAATGTCCCTTTATTAGTCTGTGGATATGGTGAATATGCTCAATCATTGTCTATAAGCATCAGCTTATCAAGGTTTGTGTCGGCGGAAAAGTTGTCCGCGTTATATAAAATGAGTACCACATCATACTCGTCAAGCTCTATATAATCATCAGGATCGGTCATATACCTGAGGTCTATCGCGTCTACGCTTGAAAAATGCTCTGACAAAAACGGCAGCATACAATTAGCGTATGAATCCTTTATAACAAGCAGCTTCATCCCAAAAGCGTTGGAGCTAAGGCTTACTATGGGCATGTTAGGACCCAGATAGCAAAGATATTTATCCTTGGACTGCAGATACTCGGTGCGATACGGGCTGCCGACATATTCTCCGGCTGTAAGTGTGATACTTCTGTCGTTGCTGATATAAAAGTCAACAACGTCCGGCTCCGTGCCGTCATAAAGCGTCTTTGAATGAAGCGTTCCGTAAAATGCGTGGCTGGCGTGCATAATATCGAATCTCTCAAGTCCTGCCGGAACGACTCCCATCATCTTTGCTATCTCCGTATAAGCGACATACGCCCCCTGAGGAGTCCAGTGATGATCTGTTCTGTAATAGATATAGTCGTCCTTCGCCTCTTCAAGAGCAGGCAACACATCAACTGTTACAGCTTCGCCGTCAATACGCTCGTATACATAATCGATAAGCTCAGACTGGTTGAGAACATTCTCATAGTCAGGAATATCGTCGGAATAAACCTGCGCAGCTGTAGGCGCGATCATCACAAAAACAGGCGCGTCGGCTATCTCGCACAGATATTGTATATCCTCCAAAGACCTGTCCAAACGGTCAAGGTCGGCAGGCTCTGCAAGCTCCATCATTCTTCCGTCGCCTATATACACGCCGTTGACACGCTTTTTCCCCTCGAGAATCTCAAGGCTGGTATGCAGCGAAATCCAGTTTGAGCGCATCGGGAAATGGTCGTCAGCGTATGAAGCAAGACCTGAGGCAATATCGCCATTAAACCAGCCCGAGGCGTCAAGCTCGGGCAGCTCGGAAAGGTAGCGGTTCTCAAGCTCCGAGTATTCTTCCTTCGGGAGCAGAACGGATGTCACCGCAAAAGCGGCTATAAAGCCGAAAAATACTGCTGCGTTTATAATTTGACATAGTTTTTTAAGTTTGCTTTTCATCTGTGGAGATTCCCCTAAAAGTTGAAGTAAAGGAAGGGATTATATCCCGAGTTGACAAGATATGATGTGCATGCTATAAGAAGCGCGCATGTCACCAGCGGCCTTAATACGACCACTACCCTTGAGTTGTCACCGCCGATTCTGGAGATATAGTTACTCACCGCGTCGTATGCAAAGAATATGCAAAGAGCAAAGCTTATCGCAGACTCCGAGATTATTGCCAGAGTTCCGTAATCCGCGAAGCTTCCGCCACCGCCGAACATCGCCGCGAAATAGCTCCATGCGTCCGATAATGTGGCGGTGTCAAAAAGCACCCAGCCGAAAAGCACCGCAGATGAGGTGTAAAGCCACGACACAGCTCCCGGAAGCTTTTTTAAAAGCCTTCCCAGCCACAGATGCTCTATCACTATCAGCGCTCCGAACCAAAGCCCCCAGAGCAAAAAGTTAAAGCTCGCTCCGTGCCACAGACCGGTGAGCAACCATACGATCAGCAGGTTTCTGACCGTCTTAAGCTTTGAGCATCTGCTTCCGCCGAGAGGAAAGTACACATACTCCTTGAACCATGAGCCCAAGGTGATATGCCAGCGGCGCCAGAACTCCGACACGCTCTTTGACATATAAGGGTAGTTAAAGTTTTGGGGGAAATTGAAGCCGAGCATTTTTCCCATTCCTATAGCCATATCGGAATAGCCGGAAAAATCAAAGTAGATCTGGAAGCCAAAGGCTATTATTCCTATCCATGCGGTGAGCGCCGGGAGCGTCGAGTAGTCAAGAGCCTTTATTTCCGTCCAGAACTCGCCTATCGTGTTTGCCAAAAGCACCTTTTTCGCAAGCCCTGTTATAAACAGGGTCACCCCGTCGGACAAGTCTCCCACGCTGACCCTTCTGTCCTCGAGCTCAGACGCGATATCCCCGTACTTGACAATAGGTCCCGCCACAATCTGAGGAAAGCAGGTGACATACGCCGCGAAATTGACAAAGCTCTTCTGGACGGATATCTTTCCGCGGTAGAGATCGATAGTATAGGACATGCTCTGGAATGTGAAAAAGGATATTCCTATCGGCAAAGGCAGACCCGGATCGGGTATCCCCGTTCCGAAGACCGAATTAAATACCCCTACCGCGAAGGAGCTATACTTAAAGACAAACAGCAGCCCCAGATTCATCACTATAGATACTATCAGGCAGGCAAAACGCTTTTTGCGGCTCTCGGTCCTTGCCATCAGTCTGCCAGCGGTGTAATCTATCAGGGTGGATACCAGCATGACCCAGACATAGACCGGCTCGCCCCAGGAGTAAAACAGAACGCCCGAGACAAACAGAAGCGCGTTTTTAAGCTTTTTGGGGGTTATCAAATAAACCAGCAGCACCGCCGGAAGGTAGTAAAACAAAAATTCAAGACTTGCAAAAACCATCCGTTTACCTGTCCTTTATCCTACACAGTTCCCGATTTAATCTTTTCAATCGTCCTTTTGTACTCCTCATAGCTCATAAGACGGTTCAGAGCGTCCTCCAAAGAGCCTGCCGGAAGCCTTTGCGGGAGCCCAAGCTCGCCGAGCAGCCTTTGTCTGAGGAGCGCCGAATTTTTTCCGCCCGAAAGCCCGTCCTCATACAGATCGAGCCGTGTTATTTTTCTTGATTGATTACCTCGCTCAGGCTCGTCTTCTATACATGACCTGAGCGCGCAGAGTATTACCTCGTCAGGCACTCCCTCAACTCCGAGCTTTCCCTCTGCGGAAGGAGCGGTCTTTCTCTTCTCCTTGCCGTAAATATCGGGTATATAGGCGTTTTTTATATTTCCCTGCGGCACTATTCCCCTGATATAGCCTCGTATCCTGAAGCCCGCGCTGTCGCTGTCGGTAAGGATTATTATCCCGCCGTTCTTGGCATAAAACCTTATAATCTCCGCCGTTTCCTTATCCTTAAATACGCCGAAGCCGTTTGTCACTATCACAGGGCAGTCCACAAGGTTGCAAAGCCTCGCCTTGTCATACCTGCCCTCAACTATTATTGCGCCGCCGTAATGAAGCATACTACCCATACTAAATTTCCTCGAGCATACGGGCTATCGCCTCTTCGAGCAGCACCCTTGGGTCTAATCTTGAGGACTTCATTTTCCTGTCGCAGTCTGACAGAATACCGATACAGCTCCGAAGCTTTTCCAAAGACATTCCCCTACAGTCCCGAAATGCGTTCGTCACCGCAAAGGCGCGGTTTTTATACAAAAAGTCGTCCGTTACCTCCTGCGCGCTTTTTCCGGAGAGTATGGCGGTTTTGGCTCGGTACAGATCCATAAACGCGCTGGCTATCACAGATGCTAAAGACATCGGCTCCGCCTGCCTTGAATAAAGGATATCAAGAATATCATAGCTTTCAGCGCGCCTGCCCGAGACTATCGCCTTTGAAAGCTTATACGCGTCCGCGTCCGCCTGAGCAAAGACCAAAAGCTCGATATCCTGCCTGCCTATTTCTCCGCTCCCACGGTAAGCAGAAAGCTTGTCGCACTCATTGTTTATCATCAAAAGGCTGCAACCAAGTATAGAGGCCAGATACTCCGCGTTTTCAGGCTTCATGAAGCAGCCTGCCTTACCAAGACGCTGGTTGATATATTTCACCAGCTCGTTAGGTTTTTTATATCCGAACTCGGTGACGGCTCCGCCGCATTTTGATATGTGCTCGGCAAGCCTTTTGTTTTTCGGTGATAACGACTTTTTTCCCTCGGCGAGGTCAACGCCGGTTGAGTAAAATATCACCGTGGTGGTCTTTTGGTCTATTCCGGAGATGATGTCCATAAGGCGCTTTAGCTCATCCTGACGCAAAAGCTCCGCATTAAGGTCGTTTACCGCGACCACTACCCTGTCGCAGAATATCGGAAGCGATTCGCAGATATCTCCGAGCTCCGTCAGCGAGAAGCTCTCAGGATTGAAAAAGTGATAGTTGAGGTCTCTTGCCTCATCGGGCATCAGCTTCTTGACCAGCTTGGAGGTTATCATGCCGACCGTCGCGCTGTCTCTGCCCCAAAACATATAGCAGGGCAATATATTGCCGGAGCGAATTGATTTTACAAGCTCTGTCTCGCTGAAAATCGCCATAATCATCCCCCTTTTTAAAGCTATTATAATACAACTATCCGGTTTAAGCAAGAAAAAACTGCCCTCTTATAAACAAAGCGAGCCCCGACAGCGCGCAGCTATTGGGGCTCGGCTCAAAACCGACAGCGGTTTTTATATTTACTTGAAGAAGAGAGGAAGATGCTCAAGGTAGAATATGTTGAAATTCTTTCCGGCGTCTCCCTCGGCAAGAACTGCGCACTCGCCGACAATATTGCCGCCGGCGCTCTCGACCAGCTTTCTTACCGCCTCCAGCGACTCACCGGTAGAGATGACGTCGTCAACTATCAGCACCCGCTTTCCTCTCAGGTAGTCCGCCTCGTTCTTGTCCAGCCAGAGCTTCTGCTGGACAGCCGTCGTGATAGACTTTACCTCCACGCATATGGGGTCCTTCATATAAAGCTTCGGCATCTTGCGGGTGACAATGTATCTCATCCCGTTTCCGAGCTGACGAGCCATTTCATAAGCCAGCGGTATGCCCTTTGACTCCGCCGTGACGATAACGTCGCACTCAGGAGCCTTCTCAAGAAGAGCCTTGGCGCACGCCACGGTCAGCTCCACATCAGAGAACATCACAAACGCCGCTATGTCCATATGCTCGTTGACGCTGCATATCGGAAGCTGTCTTGTCAGACCGGCGACATTAAGCGTATAGTATTCTGCCATTTTGGTTCAATCCTTTCAAATTTACACTGCTCATAGCAGGTTGATTTCGCGACCGAAAGTCCAAGTACATGGGTCACATCACGGCCAGTTGAGCTTTGTTCCCCCGAGAAGATGGAAATGAAGGTGGAAAACCGTCTGTCCGGCGTCCGCGCCGCAGTTTGACACCACCCTGAAGCCGCTCTTATCAAGCCCCTTTTCCTTAGCCACCTTGGCTATCGCCTCGTAAATCTTTGAAACCACCGCCGAATTTTCCGAAGTTATCTCGCTTGCCCCCGAGATATGCTCCTTGGGAATAAACAGGATGTGAATGGGAGTTACCGGGTTTATGTCCTCAAAGGCGTAGACATACTCGTCCTCATATACCTTCTTCGAGGGCAGCTCGCCCGCCGCTATTTTGCAAAACAGACAATCTGACATTCTTGCATCTTCCTTTCCTTTATACTCAAAAATAAATTTTATTCACCGAGCATTTCCTTGACTATATCATCGACCTGAGTTACGGCGTATTCAATCTTAGATACGTCGCCTACTCCCGCCATCGCGCTGTCAGGACGTCCTCCGCCCTTTCCTCCGGTGAGTCCCGCCACTCTTCCGGCAAGCTTTCCGGCATGTATACCTCTGTCCACAGTGCCCTTATGGCAGGCCACCGCTATATTTCCGACGCCGTTGTTGACTCCGATTATCACCGCGACTGAATCCGCGACCTTATTCTTTACAGCCTCGGACATCTTCTTTATCTCATCTGGCTTTACATCCCTGATAATAGAAACAATCAGCTTGACTCCGCATACGTCCCTTCCGCCGGCAAGCAGAGCGCTTGACTTGAGCTCAGCTATCGCCTCGGACATATCCCTCTTTTCCTTTTCAAGAGACCTAACCTCATCTGCTACAGACCTGCACTTTGCGACAAGCTCCGAAGGATTAGCGAGCTTGAGAGCCGCAGCCGCGTCGTTAATTGTCCCGAGGCTGCGCTTGAAGCTGTCAAGTACTCCCCAGCCGGTCACCGCCTCTATACGCCTTACGCCTGCCGCTACCGAGGACTCGCTTATAATCTTGAAGAGTCCCGCCTTTGAGGTGTTGTCAAGGTGAGTTCCGCCGCAGAACTCTATCGAAGCGTCTCCCATTCTGACGACCCTTACAACATCGCCGTACTTCTCTCCGAAAAGAGCCATCGCTCCGAGCTTTCTTGCCTCCTCTATCGGCATCTCGCGAGTGTCTATCTCTATTCCGCCGAGGATGTAGCTGTTTACAAGATGCTCTACCTTGTCTATCTCCTCCCTGGTCATGGCGGAGAAGTGCGCAAAGTCAAATCTTAGCCTATGTGCGTCCACAAGCTGTCCCGCCTGATGAACATGGTCGCCAAGAACCTGTCTGAGAGCTGCCTGCAAAAGGTGCGCGCAGGAGTGGTTTCTCATTATAGCGAGCCTGTTCTCGGCGTCTACCTTGAATACTGCGTGCTCTCCTACCTGAACCGCTCCCTCCATGACCTTGACCTTGTGGGCAATCTTTCCGCCTACAGCCTTCTGAGTGTCAATAACCCGGCACTTGCCCGTCTTGGTGGTAATAGTTCCTATATCTCCTACCTGTCCGCCGCTCTCGGCGTAGAAAGGAGAAGCCTTCGAGATAATGTAAACCGTGTCGCCCGCTCCTGCGGCATCGATAAGCTCATCGTCGGTAGCAATGTAATCTATCTCGTCCTCGCACTCAAGAGTATCGTAGCCCAAAAACTTTGTCGTGTACTCGCGGCTTATCTTGTGGAAGACTGTCTCGTCCGCTCCCATGTACTTCGAGCCGCCTCTTGCAGCGCGGGCAGTCTCCTTCTGAACCTCGAGAGCCTGCTTATAGCC
The DNA here is from genome assembly GCA_018715525.1 of Candidatus Faeciplasma pullistercoris. Taxonomy (GTDB): domain Bacteria; phylum Bacillota; class Clostridia; order Oscillospirales; family Ruminococcaceae; genus Faeciplasma; species Faeciplasma pullistercoris. Next base: position 7,009 of record DVLL01000007.1, read on the forward strand.
CTCCTCGTCACAGCCAAAGCCCTTTTCCTCGAGTATCTCTCTGGTGAGATCTATCGGGAAGCCATAGGTATCCGAAAGGGTAAAGCACTTCTTTCCGTCAAGAACCTTCTCACCGGAAGCGGTGAGCTCGTCGATATAGCCGCCGAGGATCACCATTCCTCTGTCGATAGTGTCGTTGAAATTCTTTTCCTCATTGGTAAGAAGCTTGACGATATAATCATACTTTTCCTCAAGCTCGCTGTACTCGCACTTCGAGCAGTCAACAACCGTCTTTACAAGATCCTTAAGGAACAGACCGTTGATCCCCAAGAGCTTGCCGTGGCGCACCGCTCTTCTTAAGAGCCTGCGCATTACATAGCCTCTGCCCTCGTTTGATGGAAGCACTCCGTCTGACGCCATGAAGGTAACAGTCCTTATATGGTCGGTAATAACTCTTATAGAAACGTCCTTCTTGTATTCCTTACCGTACTCGCAGCCAGCTATGCGGCAGATGTGGTCTCTTATCGCCTTGATAGTGTCAACGTCAAATATTGAATCGACTCCCTGCATCATGGCGGCAAGTCTCTCAAGACCCATGCCGGTATCTATGTTCTTCTGAGCAAGAGGAGTGTATGTTCCGTCCTCGTGGCGCTCAAACTGGGTGAATACAAGGTTCCAGAACTCCATATACCTGTCGCAGTCGCAGCCGACGCCGCAGGTGGGCTTGCCGCAGCCGTACTCCGGTCCTCTGTCAAAGTATATCTCAGAGCAGGGTCCGCAGGGTCCGTCAACTCCTGCCTCCCAGAAGTTATCCTCCTTGCCCATTCTGTATATCCTGTCCATCGGAAGTCCGACTACCTCATGCCATATCCTTTCAGCCTCGTCGTCGTCCTGATAAACGGTCACATAAAGCCTGTCCTCGGGTATTTCAAGCACCTTGGTGATATACTCCCAAGCCCAGCTTATAGCCTCCTTCTTGAAATAATCGCCGAAGGAAAAGTTGCCAAGCATCTCAAAGAATGTGCCGTGACGGGCGGTTTTTCCGACATTCTCGATATCGTTTGTCCTTATGCACTTCTGGCAGGTGGTCATTCTCGTCCTCGGGGGAACCTCCTGCTTGGTGAAATAAGGCTTTAAAGGCGCCATTCCGGCGTTGATCAAAAGCAAGCTGTTGTCGTTCTGAGGAACGAGAGGGAAGCTCTTATGCCTTAGGCATCCCTTTGACTCGAAGAACTTTAAAAAGCTCTCTCTGAGCTCGTTAACTCCTGTCCATTTCATAAATTTCACAATTCCTTTCACTAATATCGCGGCAAGGCGGATAGCTTCGGCACAGCTTCGAGCGTTAAGACAAAATCACAATCTTACGCCGCATGAGCGTAAGACACGGGTCGGAGGCAAGCGAGGCTTGAGGCTTGCCCCACAAAGGACTACGCTCAAAAAAATATAACCCCGCCCCAAACATGGGGCGAGGTTATCGCTGTACCACCCAATTTTGTCTTAAAAAGACCTCATAAGGCTATAACGCGCCAATCCGCTGCGGTTTACCGCAAGGCTCAGGGGTAGCACCTGCCGCCGATCCCGGGGGCTTTCACCATCCGCCCTTTCTCTAAAAAGACCATACCAGCAGTCATTCCCGTCGTCGCCGCTTCAAACACCACTATTATAGGTGATTGAAACGGGAATGTCAACCGTTATTTTGCTATTTTGCCTTAAAAACATAGCTTCAGAAGCTATATGGGGCGCTCGCTATCGCCGAATCTCCGTGATAGGAGTTCCTGATGACATACCAAGCAGCTCCGGACAGGTAAAGTCTATGACAAGCGCCCTTCTTATCATAAACAATGTACTCCTCCGTGTAATATGCTGAATAAAAGCGCCGCCCCGTATCTCATATACGGAGCGGCGCAAATATTGCCTGTTACTTGGCTTTAAATACGTGCTTGCAGAAGTTGTAGGTCACGCTCGCAATAGCAGGCTCCCCATGGTCGGAGTTTTCAACCACATACCAAAGATGTGTCACGCCGTTGTCCTCCATTATCTTGTGGTAGCTCTCGGGGGCGTCTGAGACGACGCTGTCGGACTCCGCCGCTCCTACCATAATAAGATATGGCGTTTCGCTGCCAAAGCTCAGCTCCTCCTCGCTTAGCTGCCCGGGGTTCCACTCCTCGGAGGACGGCGTCAGTCCGGGCACCGGACATACGGCTCCTATATATCCGAACATGTCCGGATAAGTAAATCCTATGGCAAGAGCCTCTCTGCCTCCGATGGAAAAGCCGAGCACCGCGGTGTTGTCCTTGCCCTGGGCTATCGAGTAATTTTCAGCCATATACGGCATAAGATCGTTGACAAGGTCGTTTAGGAAGTTGTCGTAGCCGGACATATCCTCCGCGGTAAAGTCTGTGAACGCATTCTTGTCCTGTCCGGCGTAGATATACGGGAAGACTATAATCATATCCTCAGCAAGTCCCTGCGCCATCATGTTTCCCAAAATGATGTGAGTGCGGTTGTTGTTCATCATGGCGTACTCATTGCCGAACATCCCGTGCAGGACGTACAGAACAGGATACTTCCTGCTCTCGTCATACCCGGCGGGGAGGATTATGTTGACCGGTCTGTTCCTCCCGCAGGTATCCGAATAGTACCTGTCAACCACAAGCTCGCCGTATTCCCTGCCGGACTGCTCCTCAGAATATTCCTCAGGGCAGTACTCTAAAATGCCACCGGTCACCTCAGCCATGAACTCGTCGGCTATCTCGAACGACTCGTCCGCCCCTGATTCATCGGGGAGGATTATCGCCTCCTCGTCTGTCGGGGAGGATGTCTTTTCGCCGGGGCGCTCTTCGCTCACATACAGCCAGCCGACATAGTACTCGCCGTCCTTGAATTTGATCCTGTACCAGCCGTTGTCGCATACGCCGGTTACCTCTATCTCGTCTCCAGGGTGAAGATATCCGACAATGTCAAAGAAGGTTGCGGGACCGGTTCTGACATGCGTAGAAGCCGTGGCGTACATCGTCGCCTTCATCGGCTTGACCTCAAAGCTGAACTCGGTTGTCGTCTCGGGAGCCTCCGTCTCGGGTACGGCGGTGGTGGTCGCAGCCGTAGTCTCAGGGAGAACCGTGGTCGTCTGTGGCGGGGTGGTGATTTCGGGGAAAGTTGTCGCGGCGGTAGTTGTGCCGGCAGGCTCTGTCGTAAGGCTGACATCCTCCGACTCGTCGGGCAAAGCGGTGTCCGTAACGGTAGTCGCCGCGCTGTCTCCCCGACCGATGTCAACATTTATCGCCTCGCATCCGCAAAGCACGCACACGGAAGCCGCAAGGATAGCAAAAGAAAGTATGGCAGTTCTTTTCATAAGCTGTTTCTCCGGTAAATGCCGCCGGATATGCTGTCCGGCTATCTTATTTCGCCTTGAATACGTATTTGAGGAAGTTATAGGTCACGCTCGCAATCGCGGGGTCGCCGTGATCTGAGCCGGGAATGATGTACCACAGATGTTTAACACCGTTCTCATCCATGAGATTGTGATAGCTCTCAGGGAAGGTTCCGACTGTTCCGTCGCTGTCGCCGGCGCCGATAAGCACGAGGTAAGGCATCTCATCGGTAAACTTAAGCTCGTCGTTCTGGAACTGTCCGGGATGCTGCATAGCCCAGTCCTGACCGGGAACGAGTCCGGGAGCGGGACAAGCTGCCGCGATGTAGCCGAACATATCCGGGTAGGTGAAGCCTATGGCAAGAGCTTCTCTGCCGCCCATCGAGAAGCCGAAGACCGCTGTGTTGTCCTTACCTTCAGCTATCGAGAAGTTCTCGGCCATATAGGGCATGAGGTCGTTTACAAGATCGTTGAGGAAGTTGTCGTAGTTTGCTGCGCTCTCCACGGTGATGCCGGGGCAGGTATCCTCAGTCTCACTCGCGTACATATATGGGTAAACAACTATCATTTCCTCAGCGAGACCCTCGGCTATCATATGGTCAACAATGTCGTTTGTCTGCCAGCTGTTTATCATCGTTGTCTGGTCGCCGAAGATTCCGTGCAGGACATAAAGAACCGGGTACTCCTTGTCCTCATCATAGCCGACAGGAAGCTGAACCTTTGCGGGTCTGTCCTTCTTAACTGTCTCGGAATAGTAGGTGATGTCAACTATTTCGCCTGCCTCGCCCTCCTCGGCGGGATCCTGATAGCCGTTGTCAGGCATATAGGTCTCAATCTCGGTGCTGTCCATAAATTCCTCGGCTATCTCGAAGGAGCTCCTTGTATCCACTACTTCATCTTCCTTGTCATTTGTATTTTCGCATGCGCACAGCGACAATAGCATCGCAGCGCAGGCGAACATCAAAATAAGTTTTTTCATCATATTTCCCGTCCTTCAAATCAGATTTTTACTTTGCCTTGAATACATACTTGCAGAAGTTGTATGTCACGCTTTCTATTGCAGGGTCGCCGTGGTCTGAACCGGGTATCTCATACCAGATATGAGTTACGCCGTTTTTGTCCATAAGCTCGTGATAGCTCTTGGGGAAGGTTCCTACGGTGTGGTCGTCATCGCCCGCACCAACCATGACAAGGTAAGGCATTTCGGTTGTGAACTTTAGCTCATCCTCGGCAAACTGTCCGGGGTGGTTGAGCGCCCAGTCCTGAGCAGGAACGAGTCCGGGAGCGGGAGCTACCGCGCCGACATAGCCGAACATCTCGGGGTGCATGAATCCTATTGCAAGCGCCTCGCGTCCGCCCATTGAGAATCCGAAGATAGCTGTGTTGTCCTTGCCGGTTGCAACTGAATAGTTCTGCTCCATAAACGGCATGAGATCATTTACAAGGTCGTTTACGAAGTTATCGTATGCCGCTACGTTTTCAAGGGTAATTCCGTCGCAAGTATCCTTATCCTTGCTTGCAAACATGTACGGGAACACGACTATCATTTCTTCTGCGATGCCCTCATCAATCATGTTTCCTATAACCAGATGAGTCTGATTGCTGTCCATCATGGTGTTCTGATTGTTGTAAATACCATGGAGAACATAAAGCACAGGGTATTCCTTGCTTTCGTCATAATTTGCAGGGAGGACGATGTTTACAGGTCTGTTCTTTTCGCATGTGGTGGAATAGTATGTAGTCTTAATTACGTTTCCGTATGTAACTCCCGATTTAGCGGTTCTGTAATCCTCGGAGGGGAAGGTTAAAATATCAACTGTGCTCATAAACTCCTCCGCAAGCTCAAATGAATCCACTTCCTCAGGCTCATTCTCAGGCTCTTCAGCCTTGGTCGCCTCGGTTGTCACAACCTCAGGCTTGGTATCTGTGAGGTAGCTTCCGCCGACATAATACTCACCGCCCTCAAACTCTATCCTGTACCAGCCGTTTTCGCATACGCCGGTGACCTCTACCTTCTCGCCCTCGTCAAGGTGACCTACTCTGTCATACGAGGTCGATGGTCCTTTTCTTACGTTTACGCTCGCGTTAGCATACATCTCGGCGCTCATCGGCTCAACGCTGATCTCCTCCGCGGTGGTAGTGACGGTAGTAGCCTCAGTCGTAGTCACAGTGGTGACCTCTGCAGTAGTGGCTTCGGTCGTTGTTGCTTCCTCAGTTGTCGTTTCGGGGACGGTTGTCTCGGGAGCCTCTGTTTCCTCGGGCTCGATGGTGGTAACATCCTCGGGAGCCTCGGTTACCTCCTCGGTTTCCTCTTCTTCCTCCTCATCGGGGGCTTCGGTGACGGCAGAGGTGTCGTCCGGCTTGTCCACATCCCCATTGTCTTCGTTCGCGCATGCGCTCAGCGATGCGAGCATCGCCGCGCACAAAAGGATTGAAATAAGTTTCTTCATGTGCTTTGACTCTCCATAAAAAAATAGTTTCCAGCCGCTTTTATGGTAGCCGGTTCAGCCATGCTCGCCCGGGAGCATCATACTGAAAACGCTGTCGGGGCAAATTAGGCTAATGGATAATTAGAATTTTATCACTTGCTCACATCAAAGTCAACTAAACTTATAAAATTGTCCAAATACACATCTTGGAAGCCGGTTGATTGGACAGTATGCACAATGACTACGAGCTAATTTTGTAGAAATAAGGGACACCTCGAATTATTTTCCGAGATGTCCGTAAGTAAAACAAATTTATATATAACTGCTATTTTGCCAAGACGGTCACATCCGAGTTCACAGAATCGACTTTAAGCCTGGTATAACCGTCGCCATAGGTGTACTCACTTCCCGCTTCAACCCCATAAATGCTGATACGGCTTGATATTCCGTCAGTTGACGCCGCCACGCCGCTGCCCTCAGGGAGGAAAATCTCGGCGTCGCAATTCACGGCGTCTATCTCAATGGAGGAGGGAGGGGCCTCAAATGCCGCGCTCATTTCCCCCGAAACGCACTCGAATGCCATCTCGTCCGCAGTTCCCAAAAAGTCTATCTCACCGGACACGCAGGATACATTGGCTTCCTTGAAACTTGAGCCGGTCACGCTTATCTTGCCGGATACAGACTCGGTGCTCAGCTTGCTCGCGCTTATTCTCTCCAAGACTGCATTGCCGCTCACCATTTCAAGCTCAAGCTGGGCTACGCTTAATCCTGCGGCCGTCAGCTCTCCTACTCCCGCCGACACCTTAAGCTCGTCTAAATCGGCATCATTGGGTACCATCACGACTAAATCCTTTTCCCTGCTGCCGTAATAGAAGCCGCTTTTGCGGTATTTTATGCTTATTTTGCCGTCATGGATCCTATATCTGAGCATGTCGTCCTCGTCAAGACCTGCGTCCTCGCTCACCGAAATGCTGTCGCCGTCATAGGACTCAACCCTCACGTCCCCGTAAAGCCATTCTATCTCTATCTCGCTTACGCTTCCTGCGTCCGCGGAAAAATCACCTATCTGATATTCCCCTGAATTCCCAAAGCGGTAATAGCCAAGAGAAAATCTGCCTAATCCGACCTGAAAGCCGCCTAATCCGTTTTTAGATGCTGCTATCGCTGATATGATCACAGCCGCAAGCAGAACTATTATTAAAGACCATACGACAATCCTTACTATAGCTTTTCTTTTCACTCCGATTCGTCCTTTCCTTCGTCCTTAGCTGCTTCCCTGTAATCAGAAATCGCGTTTATAAGGTGGCTGACCGCAGCGCCTATGAGAAAAATTATCCAGCTTATATGCCACGCGCTTGTCAAAAAGCTGACACACAGATAAACTATCACTACAGTCGTCCAGACCATACCGTCTATTTCCTTTTTCATGTGCTCACGCCTCCTTTTTTCCGGACTGCATAAAGCCTCGCCGCCGGCGTCCTGCTCCCGTTCCTCTGACAGATCACGACCTCCCCGTGCCTTTAGGTAAGAGCCGGCGTATATAATCAGCCCTGTCGCGGCTGCGACTATTACAAGCATCAGGCATATGCCGAGCGTACCGGCAGGAATCAAAATTACCGGAACAACGCTTATTATATACAGCGCCACGGCTATGCTTATAAGCATGGCTTTCTTACGTCGGTCTTTCCCGTCGTCCGCCTCACCGGCGTCGGACAAGTTCTTAGAATACTCGTCAAGCAGCTCATGTATGTCGCCTATGCCGGATATAGCCGCGTGAAACGCCGCCTCCTCATCCATTCCGCTGTCTTTCAGCTCCCTGAACCTGTCAAGAGTGTTCGCGGTTATCTCTCCCCTCACGCCGTCCGCCTGCACGGTCTGAGGCGCGTCCCTGAAAAGCCCGTCGATATAGTTTTTTATTCTCTGCTCCATCTTTCATTCCTCCGTTTCAAGTATGGCGTCAACAAGCTTCTTTGCGTCCTCCCACTCGCTCACCATACGATAATATGCTTTCTTTCCGTCTGGAGTTATCCTGTAGTATTTTCTCCTCGCGCCGACTTCCCCTTCTCCCCAGTAGGTGACGATATAGCCGAGGTCTATCAGCCTCTTGAACGCGGTGTACAGCGTGGCTTCGTTAAGCTCATATCTGCAGCCAGACTTGTGGAATATCATTTTGTTTATCTCATAGCCGTAGCTGTCCTTGTTGATAATGTTTGCCAAGATCGCGGCGTCGACTCTTCCGCGCATAAGCTCAGATGCCATCGACATCTCATCAGCCTCCTCACTTTCTCACATTATATCACAACATACATTGTCTGTCAAGGTATATTATTTGTAATTGTAAAAATAAAAAGCGGCGAACCAAGCATGATTCGCCGCTTTGCAGCATAGCTGTGACAATATTAACGAATGTTTTCGATTTCTTATACAACAGTCTCCTGCGGAGGCTCGTGTGACTGAGCCGCATGCTCGATGTAGGTATCGTTATAAACAACTTCGACATTGTTGTATACCTGCATTCCTGTTCCGGCAGGAAGAAGCTTACCGATAATTACATTCTCCTTAAGTCCGAGCAGATGGTCGCTCTTGCCCTTGATAGCGGCATCGGTGAGCGCACGGGTTGTCTCCTGGAATGAGGCAGCCGAGAGGAAGCTCTCCGAGCTTGAGGACGCCTTTGTGATACCCTGGATGACCGGGCTTGTGGTAATAAGCCTTGCAGAGGTGTCTCCTGCATCTATCTCTTCCTGGATCTGAGCGTTTATCTCGTCTATCTCGTGCCTGTCTACAAGAGTTCCGGGCAGTAGGTAGCTTGAGCCGGGATCCTCTATCTTTACCTTGCGGAGCATCTGACGGGTAATAACCTCGATATGCTTGTCGTTTACGTCAACACCCTGGAGTCTGTATACCTTCTGAACCTCGGTGATGATGTAGTTTCTGACGGCCTCGCTGCCCAAAATGGCAAGCACGTCCGCAGGGTTCTTTGAGCCTGCTGTCAGCTCGTCGCCCGCCTTGACCTCGTCGCCGTCCTTGACCTTGATTCTGTAATCCCACGGGATCTGGTACTGCTCTACCTCGCCGGTCTCCGTGTTGGTTACAACTATCACTCTTGACTTCTTGATTTCCTCAATGGAAACCACGCCGCTTATCCTTGTAAGTATCGCGGCGCCCTTCGGCTTTCTTGACTCGAAGAGCTCCTCAACTCTCGGAAGACCCTGAGTGATATCCTCCGCGGAAGCAACGCCTCCGGTGTGGAAGGTTCTCATCGTAAGCTGAGTACCGGGCTCGCCTATCGACTGAGCGGCGATAATACCTACCGCCTCGCCGACCGATACAAGCGTCGAATGCGCAAGATCCATGCCATAGCACTTGGCGCAAACGCCTCTCTTGGACTTGCAGCCGAGCACAGAGCGAATGGCGATCCTGTCCTTGCCCTCTTTATCAAGCTCCTCGATGACCTTCTTCGCGTCAGCGGCGTTCATCAGCTTATCCTTGGACATTATCATCTCGCCTGTTTCCGGGGATACAAGATCCTCGACAAGGAAGCGCCCTACAAGTCTCTCTGCGAACGGCTCTATCATCTCGTTGCCGTTTCTTATCTCAAATACGTCTATTCCCTCGTGAGTTCCGCAGTCCTCCTCGGTTACAATGACGTCCTGAGATACATCAACAAGACGTCTTGTGAGGTATCCTGAGTCCGCCGTTCTCAGAGCGGTATCGGTAAGACCCTTACGCGCTCCTCTTGACGATATGAAGTACTCGAGGATGTTGAGTCCTTCACGGTAGTTGGCTCTTATAGGCATCTCGATGGTCGCACCTGAGGTGTTTGCTATAAGTCCTCTCATTCCGGCAAGCTGTCTTATCTGAGCGATAGAACCACGGGCTCCGGAATCGGACATCATGTAAATGGGGTTGTATTTATCAAGGTTGTTCTGAAGCGCAACGGTGACATCGTCTGTCGCCTTTGACCATATTTCGATAAACCTCTTTGACTTCTCCGCTCTTGAGATGAGACCTCTCTTATACTGAGCGTCTACCTTATCGACAAGCTTATCCGCGTTGGCAAGTATGTCCTTCTTTGCCGGAGGGATCTCAGCGTCGCAGACCGCTACCGTGATGGCGGCTCTTGTCGAGTACTTGAAGCCCAGAGCCTTGATGCAGTCCAGGACCTCGCTGGTCTTGGTGGTTCCGTGCTTGCGGATACATCTCTCGATGATATCGGTAAGCTGCTTCTTCTTTACAAGGAAGCTTATCTCAAGGTCGAACTGCTTCTCGGGATCGCTTCTGTCCACATATCCGAGATCCTGAGGTATGTTTTCATTGAAAATAAGGCGTCCTACGGTCGCGTCTATTATCTTTGAGGTTGTGATATCTCCCACGGTGCGGCTCATTCTTACCTTTACCTTTGCCTGGAGGGATACTATTCCCGCCTGGTAAGCCATCATCGCCTCGTTTACATCGCGGAATATCTTGCCCTCGCCCTTCTCTCCGTCCTTTTCAAGGGTCAGATAGTAGGAGCCAAGAACCATGTCCTGTGTAGGAACGGTTACCGGCTTGCCGTCGGCGGGCTTTAAAAGGTTGTTGGCGGCGAGCATCAGGAATCTCGCCTCAGCCTGAGCCTCTACCGACAGAGGCACATGAACCGACATCTGGTCGCCGTCGAAGTCGGCGTTGTACGCGGTACATGCCAGCGGGTGGAGCTTCAGGGCTCTTCCCTCGACGAGCACCGGCTCAAACGCCTGAATACCGAGTCTGTGAAGCGTGGGCGCACGGTTTAAGAGCACGGGGTGCCCCTGAATTACGTTCTCAAGAGCGTCCCATACCTCGTCCTTTCCGCGCTCTACCATCTTTCTTGCCGATCTGATATTGATCTGAGGGTTGGTATCTACCAGCCTCTTCATTACGAACGGCTTGAAGAGCTCTAACGCCATCTCCTTGGGAAGTCCGCACTGATACATCTTCAGCTCAGGACCTACAACTATAACCGAACGTCCCGAGTAGTCGACTCTCTTACCCAGAAGGTTCTGACGGAAGCGTCCCTGCTTACCCTTGAGCATATCGGAAAGAGACTTGAACGCGCGGTTATTCGGACCTGTTACCGGTCTGCCGTGACGGCCGTTGTCGATAAGTGCGTCAACGGCTTCCTGAAGCATTCTTTTCTCATTTCTTACTATGATATCGGGAGCCTCAAGCTCAAGCATCCTCTTAAGACGGTTATTTCTGTTTATTACACGCCTGTAAAGGTCGTTAAGGTCGGAGGTGGCATATCTGCCGCCGTCGAGGGGAACCATAGGTCTTAAGTCCGGAGGAATTACCGGCACAACGTCGAGTATCATCCACTCGGGACGGTTGCCGGAAACTCTGAACGCCTCGACTATCTCAAGACGCTTCAAAAGCTTTATGCGCTTCTGTCCCTGGGGAAGATCCTTGAGCTCCGTCTTAAGCTCGTTTGCAAGGGCTTCTACGTCTATCTCCTGCAAAAGCTTCTTGATAGCTTCGGCGCCCATGCCCGCCTCAAACTTGTCCTCATATCTCTCTCTTGCGTCCTGATATTCCTTCTCGGTGAGTATCTGCTTCTTTTCAAGGCTTGTCTCGCCGGGGTCGGTCACGATGTACTTTGTGAAGTAAAGCACCTCCTCGAGCCTCTTCTGGGAGATCTCGAGCATCTGACCTATTCTCGAGGGAGTACCCTTGAAATACCAGATGTGTGATACAGGTGCGGCGAGCTCAATGTGTCCCATCCTCTCGCGCCTTACCTTAGCTCTTGTTACCTCGACTCCGCAGCGCTCGCACACCTTGCCTTTAAAGCGTATCTTCTTATATTTTCCGCAGTGGCACTCCCAGTCCTTTGTAGGGCCGAAGATCCTTTCGCAAAAGAGTCCGTCCCTCTCCGGCTTCTGGGTGCGGTAGTTTATGGTTTCGGGTTTCTCAACGACACCGTGAGACCAGCTTCTAATCTGCTCAGGAGACGCAAGACCGATTTTTATTTGATCAAAAACATTAAAGTCCAATGCTCAAACCCTCTTTACATTAAATTTCAGACTGATTAGCTTCTACCTGATCCTTACCGGCTCAAACAAGATCCTCCGGAGATTCGTCCTCCCTGATGGAGAATCCTGTTATCTCGTCGCCGTCGGGATCAACGTCCGGGTCTAAGTAATCGTCGCTGTCGTTGGCTATTGCATCGCTTGTGTAATCGTCGTCGATGGTTTCGACTCCCGCAAACGCGGTGTCATCGACATCCGAAACAGGCTGAGGAATGATATCGTTGTCGTCGTCAAAGTTCTGCTTGAGGTCTATCTCTTCGCCCTGCTCATCGAGCACCCTGACATCGAGCGCCAGAGACTGAAGCTCCTTGACAAGTACCCTGAACGACTCGGGTATTCCGGCCTTGGGAACATTCTGACCCTTGACTATAGCCTCATAGGTCTTTACTCTTCCGACAGTATCGTCAGACTTAACAGTGAGTATCTCCTGAAGAGTGTACGCGGCGCCGTAAGCCTCAAGCGCCCAAACCTCCATCTCTCCGAATCTCTGACCGCCGAACTGAGCTTTACCGCCGAGCGGCTGCTGTGTTACCAGTGAGTAGGGCCCTACGGAACGAGCGTGGATCTTATCGTCTACAAGGTGATGGAGCTTGAGGTAGTACATGATGCCTACCGTTACTCTGTTGTCAAACGGCTCTCCGGTACGTCCGTCGTAAAGCGTCGTCTTTCCGTCCTCCGCCATTCCGGCAAGCTTGAAGCACTCTCTTATGTCCTCCTCATGCGCGCCGTCGAATACAGGGGTCATTACCTTCCAGCCGAGCTTCTTGGCTGCCATTCCGAGGTGAACCTCAAGAACCTGACCGATGTTCATTCGTGAAGGAACGCCGAGCGGGTTAAGAACTATATCCAAGGGCGTACCGTCCTCGAGGAAGGGCATATCCTCCTGAGAAAGTATTCTTGATATGACACCCTTGTTTCCGTGACGACCCGCCATCTTGTCTCCTACAGAGATCTTTCTCTTCTGAGCGATATAGCAGCGAACAAGCATATTTACTCCGGGAGAAAGCTCGTCGCAGTTATCAGGCGTGAACACCTTTACATCGATGATTATTCCCGACTCGCCGTGAGGCACACGGAGGGAGTTGTCCCTTACCTCTCTTGCCTTCTCGCCGAATATAGCGCGCAAAAGTCTTTCCTCGGCGGTAAGCTCAGTCTCGCCCTTTGGCGTTACCTTACCTACAAGTATATCGCCGCTTCTTACCTCAGCGCCTATTCTTATGATTCCGTTTTCGTCAAGATCCTTAAGAGCATCCTCGCCGACTCCGGGTATGTCCTTTGTTATCTCCTCCGGACCGAGCTTGGTGTCGCGGCACTCTATCTCATACTCCTCTATATGAACAGAGGTATAAACGTCATTTCTTACAAGCTTCTCGTTGAGCAGAACGGCGTCCTCGTAGTTGTAGCCCTCCCAGGTCATAAAGCCTATGAGAGCGTTCTTTCCGAGCGATATCTCGCCGTTGCAGGTAGCGGGTCCGTCGCCTATTACCTGGTTGCGCTCTACTCTTTCGCCCTTGCTTACAATCGGGCGCTGGTTTGTGCAGGTTCCCGAGTTGGAACGCTTGAACTTTGTGAGCTGGTAAACCTTGTGCTCGCCGGAATCCTCGCGGACGACTATCTCCGAGCCGTCTACTCTCTCGACTACGCCGGGGTTCTCGCAGACTACCGCTACTCCGGAGTCAACGCACGCCTTGTACTCCATTCCAGTACCGACTATAGGATTCTCGGTGACAAGAAGCGGTACCGCCTGACGCTGCATGTTAGCGCCCATCAGAGCGCGGTTCGCGTCGTCGTTTTCAAGGAAGGGTATCATCGCCGTAGCGACGGAAACAACCATCTTGGGCGATACATCCATAAAGTCTATGTTCTCGCGGTCGATCTCCATGATCTGGTCACGGTATCTGCCGTTTACCTTAGCTCTGGCAAACTTGTTGTCCGGGGTAAGCGGCTCGTTCGCCTGAGCTACCATGTAGTTATCCTCGACGTCGGCGGTCATGTATACAACCTCGTCGGTGACAACTCCGGTCGCCTTATCGACCCTGCGGTACGGCGCTTCTATAAAGCCGTACTCGTTGATCTTGGCGAAGGACGCAAGATATGAGATAAGTCCGATGTTCGGTCCTTCAGGAGTCTCGATAGGACACATTCTTCCGTAGTGGGAATAGTGTACGTCTCGAACCTCAAAGCCTGCGCGGTCACGGGAAAGTCCACCGGGGCCCAAAGCGGAAAGCCTTCTCTTATGAGTAAGCTCAGCGAGGGGGTTGGTCTGATCCATGAACTGGGACAGCGGCGATGAGCCAAAGAACTCCTTGATAGCCGCGGTTATCGGTCTTATGTTTATCAGAGCGGTGGGGGTGACTACCTCGATGTCCTGGGACTGGATATTCATCCTCTCGCGAATAACTCTCTCCATTCTGGAGAAGCCTATTCTGAACTGGTTCTGCAAAAGCTCGCCTACGCAGCGGATTCTTCTGTTTCCGAGGTGGTCGATGTCGTCTATCGTTCCTACTCCCTCGCAGAGATTGAGGAAGTAGCTTATCGTAGCCATTATGTCCTCAAGCACGATGTGCTTGGGTATCAGCTCCTCCGCTCTCTCGGCAACCATTCTCGCGATGTCATCGTCATTAGAGGCCGACTCAAGGATCTCCTTTAGAACCTTGAAGGAAACCTTCTCGTTTATGCCGAGCGGCTTGGCGTCAAAGTTGACATACTTTGATATGTCGACCATTCCGTTGCCTATTACCTTCACCTCGACATTGTCGACCTTGTGGGTCACCTCTCCGGTGGGGCTGGTTATAGTTTCTCTCTTCTCGACGAGGATGTAGACCTCAGTCACGCCGCAGGACTCTATCTCGGCGGCGCGCTCCTTGGTTATCATCTCGCCGGCGTCAGCGATGATCTCTCCCGTGAGCGGATTGACTACCGGTCTTGCGAGCGCAAAGCCGGCGATTCTTGAGGCAACGCCGAGCTTTTTGTTGTACTTGTAGCGTCCGAACCTGCAAAGGTCATATCTTCTCGGGTCAAAGAAGAGGTTGTTTATATGTGTTATCGCGCTGTCAACAGTGGAGGGCTCTCCGGGACGAAGCTTCTTGTAGACCTCGATAAGACCCTCTTCGGTAGTGGTGGTGGAGTCCTTTTGCATGATGGTCGCGGCAAGTCTCGGGTCGTTGTCGAAGTACTCGTCTATCTCGGCGTTGGTGCCTACTCCCAGAGCTCTTATGAATGTGGTTATCGGGATCTTTCTGTTTTTGTCGATGCGGACGTAAACCACATCGTTTGAGTCCATCTCGTACTCCAGCCACGCGCCTCTGTTGGGTATGACGGTAGATTTGAAGAGATCCTTACCAACCTTGTCCTTCTCCACCGCATAGTAAACACCCGGAGAACGAACCAGCTGAGAAACTATGACACGCTCCGCGCCGTTTATTACAAATGTGCCGGAGGGGGTCATAAGCGGGAAGTCGCCCATGTATACCTCGCTGTCCTTGATCTCGCCTGTCTCAAGGTTGTGAAGTCTTGCGGTAACTCTCAGAGGAGCGGCATAGGTTGTGTCGCGTTCCTTACATTCCGCAATAGTGTACTTGGGCTCGGAATCGAGCCTGTAGTCAATAAAGCTCAGCTCCAGAGTGTTGTTGTAATCCTTGATGGAGACGTCCTTGAATACCTCTCTTAAGCCCTCATCCAAAAACCACTTGTAGGAAGATTTCTGAATGTCGATGAGATTTGGCATTTCAAGAACCTCGTTGATTTTGGCGAAGCTCTTGCGGACTACGTTTTTACCCAGCTGTACGTCCTTGACATTGACCATTGGCTTATCACTCCTCATTCTTTATATATTATTAAGAAATAATCGCTAAAAGCCGCGCCGATTTTTGCCGACTGTCCGCCTTGGCAGAACACATTTGTTATATTTAAACATACGTCAGCCGTTATCTTTAAAAAACTTCGTTAAAAAAACATAACCAAAAATCGGCTTTTTTAAAATAGGCGTCTTTTTTGCCATTATGATACAAATTAAAAGGTTACACTATTTTTGTCAATATGTCAAGTAGAGTTTGCAAAATAATTGTTTTTCGTGATAATGCCTAAATATGCCATATATCCCGGTCTCAATATAGTGAACTTATAGCAATCAATTCAAAATTATGAGAGAAAAATCAATTTTTTCTGCTTTAGCGCAATAAAAAGCCGGGCTTAATTGTTTTATTTACAAAAGAGACCGAAAGGACTGATAATAGTGAAAATAAAGCGAATCATTACGGCATCGGTCGCGATGCTCTTCTGCGCGGTTATTCTTTGCTCCTGCGCGGACAGCAGCGAGGTGTCGGACAAGAGCTACAACCAGTCAGCCTCGGGCGTCACCGGATGGATTGATAAGGAAACGGTTGAAATTGCCGAGGACTCCGTCGCGTATCCCTCATCTCCAATGCTGCCCGAGGAATCGGTGACATCCGATAGTCCCGAGGCGGACGCATTATCTGAACGCAAGATTATAAAGAACAAGGATATGAGCGTTGAAACGATTGATTTTGACAGCTTCACAACCGAGCTTTCTCAAAAAGTCTCCGAGTACGGCGGATATGTCCAGGACTCCACAATGAGCCTTAATTCCTATTATGAGTCAAGTCTGCGCAGCGCAAACTATACCTTACGGATTCCGGCAGACAGATTTGAGGAATTTACAAGCCTTATAGGCGATATGGCAACCGTCACCTATTCCTACGAGTATGTAGACGATGTGACCTCGAGCTATGTAGACATCGAGGCAAGACTCGCCTCTCTCCGCGCCGAGCAGGAAAGCTTCCTCAAGCTTATGGAGCAGGCTCAGACGGTAGACGAGATACTTCAGATACAAAGCTATCTGACAGACGTAAACTACCAGATAGAGTCCTTCACAGCCCAGCTAAAGTCATATGACAGCCTCATCGCCTACAGCACCCTCAGGCTCAGTGTGCAGGAGGTAAAAAGGATATCCGAGTCTGTGGCTCAGCTCGGAGTATTTGAAAGAATCGGTCAGAACCTCTCCGAAAATCTCAGCGATATCGGAAACGGCTTCAAGAATTTCTTTGTCGGCATAGTCAGCTCGCTGCCGTATCTCATAATCTACGGCGTCGTTATAGCTATCATAGTCGTTGTCATAAGGGCAATAATAAGAAAGAACAAATCCGGCTATGAGAAGAATTACCCCAACAAGCTGCCAAATAACACTAAGGACAGCGAGAAGGATGACAGCGGCAAATAGCGTCAAGCCACGGTCATCCGGAATTTAGACAATTTGCGTTTTACTATCCACCAATCAGAAACCGGCCTGCCGCCTAAAACGACAGACCGGTTTTTGCATACGACTCGGTATAGAAAGCCGACTTTAGTTTTTCGCGCCCTCGCCTAAGAGAGCGTCTACCCTGTTCTTCAGCGCCCTGCCCTGTTTGGAGGCAAGAAAGCCTGAGCCGTAAAGCCGGTCGGCGGTATCCGAGGCGAGTCTGACAAGGTCGGAGTCAGCGGCAAGATCCGCTATCTTGAGTCTTGGAAGTCCGTGCTGCGCCTGACCGAAAAAGTCTCCCGGACCTCTGAGCTTTAAATCCGCCTCTGATATAGCGAAGCCGTCCGAGGAGGCTGTCAGCGCTCTTAGCCTCTTTTTAGAGTCCTCGCCGGGATTTTCCGCTATCAGAATGCAATAGGACTGATACTCTCCCCTGCCCACTCTTCCTCGAAGCTGGTGAAGCTGGCTCAGTCCGAATCTGTCGGCGTCCTCCACCACCATGACCGCGGCGTTCGGGACATCTACTCCCACCTCTACCACGGTAGTGCAGACAAGAAGGTCGATTTTACCCTCCTTGAAGCCCCTCATGACACTTTCCTTGGTCTGTGCGGGCATCTTTCCGTGAAGAATAGCTATTCGGCAGTTTTTAAATACGCCTTCCTTAAGAGCCCTTGCCCTCTCGGTGACATTCTTTATGTCAAGACCGCCCTCAGCGTCCTCTATCGCAGGGCAGACGATGTACGCCTGCCTCCCCTCGTCTATCTGCTTTGCAGCGAAGCGGTACGCCCGCTCCCTCAGCTTCCCGGTGACAGCGTAGGTCTCGATCTTCTTTCTTCCCTTCGGCAGCTCGTCAAGTATGGATATGTCCAGCTCGCCGTATATCATCAGCGCGAGAGTTCTTGGAATAGGCGTGGCGCTCATGACCAGACGATGTGGGTTCTCTCCCTTTTTTGCAAGGCTGTCGCGCTGCTTTACGCCGAACCTGTGCTGCTCGTCGGTTATTACGAGCGAAAGGTTCCTAAACTCCGTGCTCTCACCTATCAGGGCGTGAGTCCCCACCGCCACATCGTACTCTCCGCTCGCAAGCCCCCGCTTTATCTGTGCCTTCTCCTTAGCGGTCATAGAGCCCTTAAGCAGAGCCACCCTGACTCCCAGCGGAGCCAAAAATCCCACGAGCGTGTCATAATGCTGGTCGGCAAGTATCTCGGTCGGCGCCATCAGACAGGACTGGCAGCCGTTCAAAAAGGCGAAATAACAGCACGCCGCCGCCACGGCGGTCTTACCGGAGCCGACATCTCCCAAAACCAGCCTGTTCATAGGAATATTCCCGCGCATATCCGAAAGACATTCCTCTATCGCTCTTTTTTGAGCCTTGGTCAGTTCAAACGGCAAAGAGGAGTAATAGCGGGAAATCGGCTTGTTTCCCATTGCATAAGCGGTGAGACTGCGGTTTTTCTCCCTCATTGAAAGCATGGCGAGCCGAAGAGTAAGCAGCTCGTCAAACGCGAGACGTCTTCTTGCCGGAGCTATCATGCCTTCGTTTTGCGGAAAGTGTATCTGTCTTATGGCGTCCTCGCAGCTTATCAGCGAGCACTCCCGCAAAATATCCCCGGGCAGCGTCTCGCAGTCAGCTAAATCCTGCCTTTTGAGGGCAGACCTGACGCAGGAGCGCATTACCTGCGCGCTTATACCTTCTGTCAGATGGTAAACGGGAAGTATTTTGTCGGCAGAGGAATATTTCAAAATCATCGGAGAGCTCATCTCACGAGATGTGAGGTTCCCGCTCATCCTGCCGTACAGTATATAGTCCTCTCCCTCCGAAAGAGAGTTATACAGATACACCGAGTTGAAAATGACCACCGTCATATCCGACTCTCCGTCGGTGCATAAGACCTTGTATATCCTCATGTTTTTTCTTATCAGGGCGGGCGGTCTCTTTTTTACCACCCTCACCCGCACCGTACACTGCTCTCCCAATGCCGCCTCGGAGATACTCACCGGGGCGCTCAGGTCTATATAGCTTCTCGGAAGGTGGTACAAAACATCCCTGACCGTATGGATATCCAGCTTTTTAAGCAGCTCCGCACGCTTTGGACCCACTCCGCCAAGATACATCACGCTGTCGCTTAAGGACATTTTTTCACCTCCCCGATTAAAGCTTTCAAGCCTATTATACGAAAGAGCGTCCGGCATTTCAAGCTTTTGTTGACAAACAACACCCGTTTAATATAAACTGTACTCATGCGGCAAAACGCTTAGAAAGTGAGGGACCTGCAATGAGGCTTGATTTTGACGGCTTGACTATAGACGCCGACTGCGCGATATTCGATCTCGACGGCACGCTGATCGACTCCGTGGGCGTATGGAGAGATATAGACGAGGAATTTATGGCAAAAAGAAAGCTCCCCATACCGGACGACTTTTACTCTAAAGTCGCGGCAATGAACTTTTCAGAGGCTGCGGACTATGTCATAAGAGAGTGCGGCGTCACCGACCCGAAGGAAGCAGTCATAGACGAGTGGTACCGGATGGTCAAAAAAGAGTATTCCGAGAATATCCCCATGATACCCGGCGCGAAGGACTTTCTTAAAAGGCTCAAGAGCGGCAGGGTAAGGCTCGCTCTGGCCACCGCCTCCGACCCGAAGCTGTATATCCCCTGCCTCGAGAGACACGGCTGCCTCAGTCTTTTCGAGACAATAGTCACAGTAAACGACGTCAAGCGCGGTAAGGGCTTCCCTGACATATACCTCCTCGCTGCCGAGCGGCTCGGAATGAATCCCGGGCGCTGCATAGTTTTCGAGGACATCCTCGCCGGCTGTCGGGGCGCTAAATCAGCGGACATGTACTGCGTGGGAGTCCTTGAAAGGCATTCGCAGGAGGCATGGGAAGATATTAAAAAAATCTGCGACGCCACTCTTGAAAACTATCTTAGGCTAATATAGTCCTATACGGGTGCGCACATACAGTGACATATAGTTGTACATAAGCGCAAAAACGGCTCTCCGGGCGAAATCCGGGCGAGCCGTTTTTTAGGTTTACCTTCCCTGAGCCTTCTGAAGAGCGGGCACGGGACCGGTCACTATTCTGTTGTAGGTCTTGGTCAGGCTAAGAAGCTTGTCAGAGAACGCGAAGCTCAGATCCTCCCTCGAAAGCCTCCAGCGCCAGTTGAGTCCCAGCGTCCCGGGGACATTTATCCTCGTCTCGTCTCCGAGACCGAGGAAGTCCTGCGGCTGAGCTATAGCGGTATCGGCGATGCTCGACCAGGCTGCTCTTAAAAGCCCGTCGGGAATATCCTTCTTATCGGTGATATTCATATACGACATGCAGAACTTAAGAGTATCGCCGCCCAGCTTTTCCGCCCATCCCGAGGCAGTCGAGCTGTCGTGGGTGGAGGTGTAGACCGCGCAGTCCTTGGACTCAAAGTTGCAGGGCAGATATGCGTTCTTTGCGTTGGGATCAAATGCGAACTGCAGCACCTTCATTCCGGGGTAGCCCGCCTCTTTAAGCAGGGTTCTCACGTCGTCGGTCACAAAGCCGAGATCCTCGGCAATGATCCTCTTGGGACCGAGCCAGTAGTTGGTGGAATTAAACAGGCTCATTCCCGGACCCTTGCGCCACTTTCCGGCAGCGGCGGTCTGAGAACCGTACGGTATCGAGAAATATCCGGCAAACCCGCGGAAGTGGTCTATTCTCAGGACATCATATATATCGGTCTCGAAGGCTATTCTGTTTATCCACCAGTTATAACCGTTGTCTCTCATGGCGTTCCAGTTGTATATCGGGTTGCCCCATAGCTGACCGTCCTTGGCATAATCGTCCGGAGGACAGCCCGCTACGCTCAGCGGTCTCTTGTTCTGGTCAAACTCAAAGAGCTCGGGATTCAGCCACGCCTCCACGCTGTCATACGCGCAGTAGATCGGCATATCGCCTATTATCTCGACGCCGTTGCGGTTAGCGTAGAGCTTGAGCTCATGCCACTGCTTGAAAAACTCATACTGAACAAAGAGCTGATAGCCTATTTTGTCGGCAAGACGCTCCTTTGCGGCCGCAAGAGCCTCCGGACGAGCCATCTTGAGAGAATTCTCCCACTCGTACCAGGGCTTTCCCGAATTTTCCTCCTTGACAGCGGTATAGAGCGCGTAGTCCTGAACCCAGTCCGCGTTCTTCCTGAGAAATTCCTCATATCCCGCGTCCGGCTTGAAGCGCTCATACGCCTTTTTGAGAGTGGGCGCTACCGTCTGGTAGAGCATTCCGTAGTGAATATACCTCGGGTTATCCCCAAACTGCGTATTCTGATAGTCCGCGGGCTTGAGTAAGCCCTCCTGCTCAAGCGTCTCAAAGTCTATGAAGTACGGGTTACCCGCCCTTACGGAGCAGGACTGATACGGAGAATCCCCGTAGCCGGTAGGGCTAAGAGGCAATATCTGCCAATATCTTTGTCCTGATTTTTTGAGAAAGTCTACAAAATTCCTCGCTTCCTTTCCCAATTTTCCGATGCCGTAATTGCCGGGCAAACCTGCTATGCCCAAAAGTAGACCGCTCGCTCTCACAACAATCCCCCTAATAAAATTATCCTACCTGTAAGCGGTATATTATATAATATT
>DVLL01000008.1 GCA_018715525.1 Candidatus Faeciplasma pullistercoris
TGTTCTGCCAAGGGCATAGCTGGGCAGCTAAGTGCGGATCGGATAAACGCTGAAAGCATCTAAGCGTGAAGCCGTCCTTAAGATAAGATATCCCATCAGGTTAACTGAGTAAGACCCCCGGAAGACTACCGGGTTGATAGGCTCAAAGTGTAAGCATGGTGACATGTTTAGCTAGCGAGTACTAATTGGTCGAGGGCTTAACCTTTAGAAATTATGTTCATAGATGCAAAGCATAAATGCAAAGCATCAATGCAATAGCATCAAAGCTTTGAGTTCATTATTCAATTTTGAAGTTACCTTAGTGTACTTCGATTAGTCGGTGACGATTGTGATGAGGTCCCACCTGTTCCCATGCCGAACACAGAAGTTAAGCTCATCATCGCCTACGATACTTGGCGGGTAACTGCCTGGGAAAATTGGTGTTGCCGGCACTAAAAACGAAAGAGAGCTCTGATGCTCTCTTTCGTCGTATTGCCTCTTAGCTCAGTCGGTAGAGCACCTGACTGTTAATCAGGGGGTCGTCGGTTCGAGCCCGACAGAGGCAGCCAAAAATCTCTCTTGAAAAAGGGAGATTTATTTTTTTAATACAACATAAATCTAAAAGGCGGCACTAAAAAGCGGTGCCGCCTTATTTGCTGCTCTTTATTCTATGCAAGCCCGAATAAGTTCTGTCAGACAAGAATATTTCCGTTTGCGTCTGCCTTCTTGCAAAGAGCGACGATAAATTCGATAAAGGAAATTATCGCAGGTATACCTGACCAGCAGAAGATGAGGTATAGTATACCAGCTCCTGTTTTTCCGGCGTAGAACTTATGTATTCCTATTCCTCCGAGGAAGAACGCCAGCAGGCAGTACGCGACTTTATTAACAGCCTTTGTGTTTGAGGAGCTTTTTTCGCCGATTGAAGTCTGCACGTTCTGAAGGTTAATGTTAATTCCTCCGTTAGGAATGTTGGTTTGAGCCGGCTGAACCTTGCTGACTATGACCTTTGTTTCACTTTTAAAAACCTCGACCTCATCGCCGATATGCGGCACGAAATTGATATCGGAAGCTCGCACCTCCTGAATACTTCCGTCATCAAGTCCTATGGATATTACCGATTCTGAGATTTGAACAATTTTTGCCATATATTTTCCCCTTTCAAATGCGAATTTGAATTTCTATAAACTATGACCTCTTAACAGTGGTTATAGGTTATCATTAAAATCCTCCAAAAGCCTTGCAAATAAAGGATTTTTCACAGTGTGCTCACCTTATCCCTTTATACGATTTCACAACATTTTATGCTTCCCTCGACCACTCATAAGGGAAAAATCAAGGGAAGAAAAATCTCATAACAAGATATAAAAGAGTGTGGCAATCGGAGAACTGTGATATATGTGCGAATATATTATAACGGAGGATTTTTCAATGGACAAGTATATTTACGATGATAAAAATGGTCTGTGGTATGAACTGCAAGGAGATTATTATATTCCTTGCCTGACGCTCTCCGAAGAAGAAAGCAAGCCTATAGGCATTTGGGGGCAGAGACACAAGGCATACCTGAAAGAACACAGAAAAGCCACCTACACCACAATGCTGATGGAGGGTACACTGAACAGCTACCTTGCCGACATTAACGAACAGGCTCAGGAGCGTTTGGAAACGCTTGTAGAGCAGATGAAACAGGCAGAGGGTATCACGGAACAACTCAAGGCGGAAAATGCCCTGAATTGGGTGCAGAATATGAACAATATCCGCTCCTGCGCTATGGAGATTGTGAACACGGAGATTATCTACAGATAAAACAATATAGCTGAACAAAGTTAAGCGGATGGGTGAAATTTTTATGCCCATCCGCTTTATGCGTATTATTCGGAGACATTCTTAATCCGTTCAAAAATCGTATCCCGAAAATGAAATTGTATAAGTTTCGCCGGGAACGACATCGTAGATAACGATAGAATCATCTCTAAATTTATCACCTTGACTGAGGGAATAGATAAAAACTTGGCTGGCATCGACTACATATCCGTCGCTATCTAAAATTTTATAGCTTATAATATCATAGCCTGAGTTTGATTCTCCATAGATTTTTGTGCCAGAGACTGTAATTCGCATAAGAGGAGAGAAGTTCTCTTCATATTCGAAGCTGACTTCTTCAATTTGCATAGTCGATTCAAGACCAAAGTAGCTGTTAACATTTACCTCAACAGGAAGTTGCTCCGCAACAAGATTCACATCCAAAAGAGGCAGGCAGTACAGAGCACTGCAATTAACCTCATCAAAGCGAATGCTGTCGTCCTTATATACTGTCAAATAAACGGTTCCACTTGTTGATTGTCCGGCAGCAATCTCATCTTCTGGAATTCTGATTTCAGCAAGATACTGTTCTCCTGCAGCTTGGCTTGTATAGTATCCGAAGTTATCATCAGTAACAGATTTGGTCGTTGAGTAAAGAACAGTACCGCTTTCATCCTCAATGCGAATGTCCACATCCACGTTTGCAGAAACATACTGATCTGCTTTGTTTAATAGGGCAAAGAAAACACTATAATCGTTGGTTCCCTCATTATACTGAAAAGACCATCCTTTTAAGGTTTCCACATTACTGCTCGCTAAATTTGAGCAAGAACTAAGGACAAGTGATAGAACAATCATCAAGGGTAGTATAAATTTTTTCATGGAATGCCCCCCATCATCTGTAATACCCAAATTTGTCACAAAGCTCCTTGACCGATTCAGCCAGTAAAGAGCGAGAATGCTTATTAGGGTCGTTGTTATCATTTTTCTTTTTAATGTAGTATTCTAACAGGTCGTCCTTATGCCCGTTATGAATAAGCCAGTCCCATCTTTCAGAGAAACCGTCGAACCCTTTTCCTCTATATTCCCATGTATAATTGTTACTATTTTTGTTAAAACGAATATACTGCTGTCTCCCATCACTACATTCATAAACAATTGCAATGTCACAACTATGTATAATTCGTGATTGAAAATTATTGACCTTTTTTATCGTCAACACACTGGTAGAATCTTCACAATAACCATATCCGTAATGAGGTGCAACTCGATTGATTGCGTTGCGAATAATGCGTCTTATTTCATCAGGGCGAAACGCTTCCTCTTTATCGTTAACCTCAATGTTGACATCGAAATCAAAACCAATGTTCGATTTCATATCATAAGTGACCATATTTCGCTTGTAGCTTCCAATTGGAGTAAAATGAAATGTGAATTCTTGACGAACCAAATTCTGCACCTCGTGTAGAATTTCGACAAGCTCGTTCCATACGGGCTTTGCTTTAGACATGGGGACATACTGATAATCATGTTTGCTCATAACTGTTTCCTTTCTTTCCCCAAGCCGCCCATAAAGGTTCTTTCCTTTATCATTTTATTATATCAAAAAAGAGGTCTGTTTTCAAGTTCAAAAAACACCCTATCCCACAGACCTATCCCACAGAGGAATGAATGTGGGATAGGTTTTTTCTATGTAATCACCGCCGTTTGTGCCGGCGGTGTGGTAATATAAATTTGACGAACATATTATATATCTGTTTAATGATATTTGTCAATATCTTTATTAAAAGTTTGCTTTTGTCTATATTGTGTTTTTTTATATTTACTTTTGCCATACAGTGTTTTCTTTTTTGCAGTTTTTTAGGTGTAATTGCTGCAATTATTTCTTATGCGTGCCGTTAATGACTGCCAAAAAGATATAATTTGAGTAAAAAAATAGCTTTTTTTCCTTGACAGCGTTTTTGCATTAAAGTATACTGTACATATATACAGTACTGTGAAGTCGTGTGCCTTTTTTCTTTGACGCCGATATTTAAAAAAGGCTTATTTAAAATCAATTTTTTATTTTACCACTCATATATATTTACGATGCGGGCTGACGGGCTTGAACCGACGTTTGCAGTATATTTATCAGAAAAAAGATTGTCTGAATGTTGCCTGCGTCCGGAGCAGCGGCTGCAAGTGGAGGATTTTGCGTGGAAAATTTGAGTACCGATGATTTGCTGACACTCATTGCGGGGCACGCTGTAACGCAATCTGCGGATGCGGAGTATCTTAAACCTGTTGCCGAGCAGCTTACGAGAGATGACTGGAGAAAGCTGTGGGAGATGAGCTGTACTCATCAGATTCAGGCTCTTGTCTACTATGAGCTGTCAAGGTGCGGCTGTAACCAGCTTGTTCCGGCGGATATCCGCGATCTTTTTGAGGAGATTTCACATGCATCGGCGATCAGATTTTTCTCCTTCTGCTCATTTACATCCTTTGTGGTTTCAATTTTTCGCTCAAACGGTATTCCTTGTATAGTATTAAAGGGGATTACCCTAAGCTCGCTCTATCCTGCCGGTGAGGTAAGGAATCTCACCGACGCGGATATATACGTTCCCGACAAGGAGGATTTTAACCGCGCTAAGAAGCTGCTTATTGACCGTGGCTTTGTTAGGATGCATAACCAGGTCGATCACCACCTCGAATACAGTTATACAATGAATCAGGGAGTGTTTATCCTCGAGCTCCACTCGTTTCCCGCCGCCTCGCTGCCGGACGGGAGCTGCCAGCGCGAGGTCGAGAAAATATTTTCCGACGCAGCGTCGGATCCTGATAATTATCATCCCTTAGGCATGGATGTTCCCGCCTTGCGGCCTGAGCTTTATGCCATGAGCTTATGCTTGCACATGCTTCAGCATTTTATGAGCGCAGGCTTTGGCTTGAGACTTCTTTGCGACTGGGTCGTTTTTCTTAAGAGCAAGGGAGCAAAGATGGACTGTGAAAAGTTCTGCCGGTATATTTGTGGCGCGGGCATGGGAAAATTTGTTTGGTCTGTCACAGCAATATGCTCGCAGAAGCTGGGGCTCGACATAGGAGCGGACGCGCCGTTTATGTCGATGCTCAGGTGCGGTGTCAGCGGTGAACAGCTTGAAAAAATGTATCTTGACATAATTTCGGGAGGAGACTTCGGGGCTGCGCAGAAGCCCAGGATGGTTGCCGTGCCGGATGATTTAGGGCTGATTTCATACTTAAAGACGCTCAACCGCCAGACATCGTTCAAATACCCTCGAGCGTCAAAAATATTTGTACTTCTGCCATTCCTATGGGTTGGCACCGTTTTTGGATTTCTTCATAACAACAGGCATCTTCGCAAAGTAAAAACCATCGATATACTTAAGAGCGCTGAAGAAAGGGGCAAGCTGCTTAAGGAGCTTGAGCTTTTTAGAAAGAAAGGTAAGAGGTAAGTAACTTGAAGATTTTGATTGCCGGGCAGTATTCTGCCTTTGTCGACCAGCTCATTTCAAAATTTAATAAAGAAAACTGGGACGTTTTTTACCTTACCGGCACCGAAAAGTACCATGTGAGGTACAGGGGAGTATTTGAGCAGTACAACTTCAGGTTTGACAGCGACAGCATCAAGAACATCATCGACTCCGCTTCTCCGGACGTTGTTTTGTTTGCGGGCGCGTATGACGAGAGCGTCTATGAGCAGAGCGGCAGAAAGGAGTCTATGTACTTCATGTCGGGCTTGGTAAACCTCCTGATGGCTTCCCGGATGATGGGGGTGCCGAGGTTTGTCTACATATCTTCAAACGAGGTATTCGGAAACAGCTATCTTTCTGATATTGACGAGCAGACAGAGCCCTCTCCGGCGTCAAACAACGGGATAATTATCGCTCAGGGCGAAAAGCTTGTGCGAAACTACGGTGAAACCTCAAAGATGGATACCATCATTTTAAGGGTGGATAACCTGTACTGGATACCGGGCAAGCGCTCCGACGTCAGGGAGCTTCACGCCCGCATGTGCCTGAGCGCCCTTGCCAAGAAGGAGATACCCGCCTCCGCGAAGAAGATATTTTCTTCTACATATATTTCGGACGCCGTCTTTTCGATATATGAGATAGTCAAGGCTGAGAACCACAGGCAGGTCATATATCATATCACCTCCGGCGAGGAGGAGGTAGAGACTGAGGTCGCGAAGCTGATAAAGGAAGACGCCGACTTTGCGATAATCAAGGACAACACCGTGGGGCTCACAAAGAGGATAGTCCTGAGCGGAAAGCTTGCTCAGGAGGAATTCGGGCTGTCAATAAAGTATTCCTATACTACTCAGGTGCCCGCCATTCTCGACTATATGAAAAAGCACGAGAGGCTTTTTCTCAAGGACGAGGAGAGGGAGCACGGCTTCTGGTCTGCTCTTTGGCACAGGCTGAAAAAGGCGATCCGTATCCTTGCTCCGTATATCGAGAACTTTATCGTATTCATACTGGTGTTTATGCTGAACAACAGGACTGCAGGAAGCCGGTATATCCAGAAGCTTGATATATTCCTTTTGTATGTAGTTCTTTTCGCCGTGTTCTACGGCAAGAAGCAGGCGGTAATATCCGCGGTGCTGAGCGTCGGAGCGTATGTTTTCAGGCAGCAGTACGACAGATCGGGCGTGGATATCCTTATCGATATCAACACCTATATCTGGATAGCCCAGTTTTTCATAGTCGGAATGAGCGTAGGACACTTAAGGGACTCGCTTAACATGCTTTCCGAAGACAAGGACGAGCAGATAGGTTATCTTAACGACAGCCTTGAGGACATGTCGGATATCAACAGGAGCAACCTCAGGGTCAAAAATATACTTGAAGACCACATTCTCGACTATGACAACACCCTTGGAACGCTGTCCGGGATAGTAGACAGGCTGGAAAACTTCGGCTCGGAGGACACTCTTATCCGGGCGACCGAGGTTTTGCAGGATCTTATGGGAACAAAGGATGTAGCCATTTACCGAACCTCGAACGCAGACTACGCGAGGCTGATGATATCCGCCACCGAGCAGGCGGGAGTATTCGGAAAGTCGATGAAGTACTCCTCAAAGACCGGTATGCTTGAGGCGTTTTCAAGAAACGAGGTATACATCAACCGAAGCCTTGATCCGGATATGCCTATTTTGGCTGCGGGGCTTTATGAGGAAGGCAGCCTGAAGTACATAATAATGGTATGGAATCTCGCGTTTGAGAAGATATCGCTGCACGAGATAGACATGTTCAAGGTCGTATGCCACATGATCCAGAACGCCATCCGAAGGCACGACGTATATAACGACGCCGTCAGATCGAAGAGGTACATTGAGGGAACATCCATACTCAACCCGGATGAATTTGAGCGGCTGATAGACGTCGGAAGCAAGGCTAACAGCAAGGATTATCTCGGTTTCTCACTCATACAGATCACCGGACACGTCTCCGGCGCAGGACGAGGAGCGGACGCAAGGCGAGAGGAGCTTGTGGAGCTTGAGCGCAGGCTGCTTCCGAGCATACGAGACACCGACTATCTCGGACTTGGCAGGGACGGGCGCGTTTACGTTCTGCTTTACAATTCTAACGCCATCGAGTCTCAGACGGTGGTTGACAGATTCAGAAATAAGGGCGTGGAATGCCGCCTGAAGGAGGGCTGACATGCCTTACCTTGAATATCTCATCATTATAATTCTGGTAATAAACACCGTTATCGCGCTGGTATACCTGATATATGGGCTTGTCAGGAGAAGAAGGGCGGAGCAGGAGAGAGGGCATCGAGGCAAGTATGTCATGCTGGCGTTTGTCATATTGGTAACGCCGCCTGTCGGCATCTGTTTCCTTGCCTTTTCCCACATTTTATATAAGCTCGGCTCCGGAAAAGAGGTAGATATGAGCGACGTCTCCTTCAGCCGCGAAAGGGTCAAGGTTGATATCGCCGCAGATATAGGAAGCGAGATAAACATCGTGCCTATGAAGGAGGCTCTCAACGTCAGCGATACCGCGCTGCGCCGCAGGATGCTCCTCGACGTTCTGAAAAGGGACACCGCAAAGGCTATGGCGACTCTTTCGGTTGCGATAGAAAACCCCGACTCGGAGACCTCGCACTACGCAGCGTCGGTAATGACAGACGCGCTTTCAGAGTTCAGGGGGACTGTCCAGAATATGGCGGAGGCCCTGAAAAAGGATCCGGAGGATATGGATCTTGCCGTCTCACTTTTGTCGAGTCTTCTTGAGGTACTTGGGAAGGGAATGCTCATAGGCACGGAGAAGAGCACATATACCCACATGGCGAACGATACCGCTCAGTCGATATACGATAATGACGTAAGCCTGCTCAAAGGCGCGGATTACAAAAGGCTTGCCGGGCTTTTGACGGATATAGGCGTAATAAGCGCGGCGGAGGAATGGGTAAGAAGGGGAATGGAGCAGCGCCCGGAGAGTCTTGACGTGTACGTCGGCGCCATGAAATATTATTATACGATAAAAAACAGGGACGGATTTTTCGAGTGCCTTGACAGGCTCAAGAGCTCAAGCGTCGTCCTTGACAACGAGGCCATGCAGTACATGAGACTGTTCAGGCGATGACCGGGAGATAGTGGAGTATGTCGTTTGCATTGGAAACCTTGTGGTGGATGATAAAGCTGTTCGTGGTTTACGGACTGCTTATCGTTGCCGTACCCGCAGTAGCCCTGCGCCCTATTCTGAGGGGGAAGACCCTGTCACAGGGATATATTATCTGCGTAGTTTTCAGCTCCTTCTACTATATGAATGTCGTGCTTGTTTTCGGACTGCTTGGCCTGACGCAGCGGATAGTTATGATAGGCGTTACGCTTCTTACCGTCGCCATAATCATAGCTGTCAGGTGGAAGCGAATCAGGAGCGTATATTTTCCCAAGATAAAGCGGGGCTGGGAGACGACCGTCAGGATTTTCAAGCGTGAGGTGCCGCTGGGGCTCGCTATTCGCCAAAGCGTAAAAAGAGCCGGAAGCAGGCTCAAGAAGGCTGATAGGATGCTCCGCATCACGCGTTTTGAAAACGTGCTGGAGATTGTCATACTCAGCTTCTGCATCCTAATGACGCTGGTGCTGTTCGGATACACCTATACCCAGCATTACAGCTATTTTGCCTCGGACATAGTAACTCACCAGGGCTGGATAAATACCATTTCCAGCGACAATAAGATCTTCGGAGCGGGAGTGTATCCCTTCGGAATGCACGCGATGGTGTACTATATCCACGCGGTATTTGATATTCCCACGGTACTGCTTCTCAGGCTTCTGCCGCCTATACACGGATTTTTCTCCTTTATGGTGGTGCTTGCGGTCACCAAGCAGATATGCAGGACAAGATTTGCGCCGTATATCGGATATTTTTTGTATATCGGCGCGTCGTTTACACTCGAGACAAAGCTTGCAAGGTTTCTGTCGATGCTCCCGCAGGAGTACGGACTTATCTACTGTCTGCCCTGCCTTGCCGCCGCCGTTATGTTCTTCAGGGAGAGAAAGGCTGAGGTAGCCGCAGAAAAGGCGCTCAAGGATCAGGACATGTATTATGTCCGCAGGGGCAAGCTCAGGAAGAGAAGAGAGTCAACGCTTTGGCTCTGGCTGCTGATAATCAGCTTCGGTCTTACCATGGCGGTTCATTTCTACGTCACTATTCTTGCCGGAGTTCTGATAGTAGCTATCGCGGTGGGATATCTGCCGTACATATTCCGCAGGCAGTATTTTGGCAGACTTGTCGCAGCTGCTTTGATAGCGGTCATTATACCTGTAACGCCGATGGCGGCGGCGTTTGCCTCCGGCACGCCGCTTCAGGGCTCGCTGTACTGGGCGACCTCGGTAATGGGAATAGACCTTGGCGAGGTGCTCAACGAGGATACCGGGAATACGGCGGATGATGAAGCTGCCGGCGACCAGACCGAGGAAGCCGAAAACGGCGGCGGAATGACCGAGGACGGCGAGGAGCCCGACGGCAGCGCTGCCGCAGCCGGAGAGGAAGTCCCCCAAGAGCAGCTTTCACCAAGCGAAAAGCTAAAGCAGGCAGTTGTAAAGCTCCCTGACGCGGCCAGATTATTTTTCCAAAACTACACCTTCGGCGCCGATTACTTCCCGTACATCGTCGCGGCGGCAATATTGCCGTTGGTATGCGCGTTTATACTGCTCTTCTTCAAGGAGTGGGAGTATGTCTCGATAGTAGTGACAGTAGTAGTTAACCTCGTGATAACTACGTTCGTTTCGATAACCGGACAGCTCGACCTGCCTGTCATAATTGACCCGGACAGAATGTCAAATTTCCAGTGCTATGAGATGCCACTTATTATCGCAATCGCGGTGGACGCACCGCTTGTTGTGCTCAGCAAAATAATCAAAAAGGTCAAGCTGACAGATATCATTTCCTTTGGGCTTGCGGCGGCATGTATAATAAGCTGCTTCGCCTTCGGAAAGGTCAGGGGACTGATGAGGGCAGGAGAGAGCAGTCTTCAGTCCGACGAGGCTGCCATCTGCCTGTATGAGATAATGAACAGGTATCCCGAGAAGGTGTGGACGATAGTCTCATGCAACGAGGAAAGAGCGATGATGGACTCCACCGGCTGGCACTACGAGGTAATCGACTTCCTCAGGGACATAGAGCATTACGACAATGATACCCAGATGCTCATTCCCACGCACTACGTTTTCTTTTTCATCGAAAAGGAAAGCCTGAATTACGCCATAGGCGCATGGTCATCGGATATCGATCCGACGGTCAGCGAGGAGTGGGCTTCAATGCCGCTGCCCCAAAAATCCGAACTCTCTCAGTATAACGGCACGAACAGAATCATACTCAACTCAAGGATGTACTACTGGGCGCAGGAGTTCATGCTCAGATACCCGAACGAGCTCAAGGTGTTCTATGAGAACGACGAATTCGTATGCTACTTCCTTGAGCAAAACGATTACTATCTTTACAATCTGGCAATAGACTACGGCTTTAACGAGGATAATCCGAATGGTAACCAAATCTAACTTTCTGGTAATCACTATAATAATGCTTGTAGTGCTGATTATGTTCCAGTCTACCAGCATCTCCGAGGAGATAGCCCTGAGCAGCGGAGAAAACCTCAGTCTCGAACTCGGCGCGGATATGGACGCTCAGCTTCAGCTGCGCGAGGAGTATGACGAGATTTCTGGGGAGCTCTCCTCAGGCGATGCGGCGGAATGCCGGATCGGACTTGTCGGCAGCGACGAGCCCTGCCTTCGGTATGCCAGGGAATGGTGCGTCAACCAGAAAAAGAGCTATTGCGGCTATTTGAACCTTGAAGACGCGGCGAACGATTCCGATTGTCCGGATATGCTTATCGTAGATTCAAGCCTGATTACCCCGGAGAGCGGGGACGCTTTGAGAACTCTTGGAAGCAGGGACAAAACGGTAGTTATTTCAGGGCTTCCCTCAGTGAGCGTCCTTGAGAGCTCTGATGCGGTCATGGACTGTCTCGGGATAGAGACCGTCAGGGAGGAAGAGGTGGAGCTGGACGGCTTCAAGATGTTTGCCAGCTTTATCCTCGGCGGAGAGGTCGTATATGACGATTATGCGATGAGCCTTCCGTTTGTGCAGCTCGACTCCTCTGTCAGGGTGTTTATAGTGGGGCAGTCGGACGAGAGCTGGTTCGAGGAACTGGAAAATGAGGAGCTCCCGCCGCTTTTATGGAGAAACTATAACTATACAGGAAGCGTGTATGTGGTAAACGCCGACTTCCTTGAAGGGCATATCGCCGCCGGAATACTTACCGGCATAGCCTCTGACGCCGCCGCGGAGTATGTATACCCGGTTGTAAACGCCCAGATGTCGATAGTAAACGCCTTTCCGCTTCTGGCTGATGAAAACACAGAGGCGGTGTACAACAACTACGGTCAGGGCTCAATCGCGGTATTCAGAGACATCATCTGGCCCACTATTGCCGCGATTTACTACGATACCGACGAGCAGATGACCACTATATGCTCCCCAAAGCTGGACTATGTCAGCTATGAGCAAACGTCCTACGAGACGCTTGAGTATCTCTATCAGGAGATATCCAAGATGAGGGGAGAAATGGGTCTTTCCGGCTATCAGGTGTCTGACATACCGTTAGAGGAAAAGCTGACTGAGGACGCCGATGTGTTCGGGGAGCAGCTTCCTAACTATAAAATACAGACCTTCTACTCGGGAGGGCTTGAGCTTGACGAGTACGAGAGTCTTTTTGATACCGGCGAGGTCCTTGAGGATATCAGGACTGTTTTAGCTCCATACGAAGAGCAGGGGAGCGACTCGTTCTTTGACTATGTGGGAAGCGACAGCGTTCTCAGGCTCAGCATATATATGGACAGCACCGTGCATGAGGACGAGGATGACTTCAGGCTGTGCTGTCTTCAGACAGCGTACGGCTATTATTCCACCATGACCGATCTTTCGAAGGTAGTGTATCCCGAGGAACCAAACGACCTGTTCAACATCATGAGTGAGGACTGGGCGAAGTACTACCGTCCCTATAGAATAAGATTCAGCTATTTTGACAAGCTTACCGCCACCGCTGCCGATGCAAGAGTGAGAAGCTACCTCGCCATAGACTACGACTATTTCCGCGAGGGCGATGAGATAACGATAGCTCCGGTAACGGATTCCGAGGAGTGCTATTTTATCCTCAGGCTGCACGGCGAGGAGATAACCGGTATCACCGGCGGAAGCTATACCGAGCTGGAGACGGACTGGTATTTGATAAACATAACCGATGAAAGCGCGGTAGTTACCGTCGAGCAGACGAACAAGACCGAGTATACGGGCGGGTGAAAGTGATAATATGAAGGTTTGCATAATCGCCGAGGGCTGCTATCCTTATGTTGTAGGAGGGGTTTCGAGCTGGGTACACAGCTTGATCCAGCAGTTCCCGAATATAGAATTCATAGTGACCTCGATAGTGGCGAACCGCAGCCAGCGCGCGAAGTTTGCCTACAAGCTGCCTGACAATGTTTCAGAGGTCAACGAGATTTACCTCATGGACGACGAATTTGAGACGGGCAGGAGAAACAAAAAGGCAAAGCTCAGGCTCAGTACCGCTGAATTCGAGGCGATAAGAGGGCTTGTTATCGGAGAGCGGGTCGACTGGAAAACGATATTCGACATGTTCCAGCACCGGCGCTTTCACCTGAACGACCTTCTGATGAGCGAGGATTTCCTCAGGGTCGCCGAGGAGGTATACGAGCTCAGGTATCCGAGCATCGTGTTCTCCGACTTTTTGTGGACGCTGCGCTCAATATATCTTCCGCTCGGCTTTGCTCTCAAGCACACGCCGGCCAAGGCGGATCTGTACCACTGCGTAGCGACCGGCTACTCGGGAATAGTAGGAAGCGTGGGCAAAGAATTGTACGGCTCGCCGCTTTTGATATCAGAGCACGGAATATACACCCGTGAGCGCGAGGAGGAGATAATCAAGGCGAAGTGGGTAACGGGAGTATATAAGGACTTCTGGATAGAGCAGTTTAAGAAGATGTCGATGTGCGCATACGACTATGCGGACATAGTCACCTCGCTTTTTGAGGACGCCCGCTCGCTCCAGATAGAGCTCGGCTGCCCCAAGGAAAAGACGAGGGTCACACCCAACGGAGTAAGCGTCTCGGATTTTGAAAACATACCTCAAAAGGCTCCCGACGACGGCATGATAAATATCGGCGCCGCCATAAGGGTAACGCCCATCAAGGATGTAAAGACGATGATACAGGCTTTTTACTACGCCAAGCAGAAAAACCCGAAGCTCAAGCTATGGATAATGGGCTCCTGGGATGAGGACGAGGAGTACGCCAGGGAGTGCTTTGAACTGGTCAGGTCGATGAACATACCTGATGTCGAGTTCACGGGAAGAATCAACGTAAAGGACTACCTCGGCAGGATGGATATGCTTCTTCTGACCAGTATAAGCGAGGGACAGCCGCTGAGTATACTTGAGGGCTTCGCCGCAAAAAGACCGCATATAGCCACAAACGTAGGCAACTGCCGGGGGCTGATATACGGAGAGGGCGACGGACTCGGAGCGGCGGGAATGGTAGTTCCGGTAATGAACATAGAAAAAATCAGCCGGGCGATATGCGAAATGGCGGAAGACCTTGAAAAGACCAAGGAAATGGGCGAGATAGGCTACCGCCGCGTCTGCGCGAAATACAGAATAGAGGACATGAAAAGGGTGTATACCGACACATATAAGGAGCTGGCTGAGAAAGCCGGCGTAAAATGGCCGGAAAAGAACGTAGTCATAGAGAAAGAAGAGGTGGGCAAGTCCGGTGGCAGGCATAGGCATAAAGCTAAATAGAATATTCAACGAGGGCGGCAAGTCTATAAGCAGGACCATATACGGTTCCGTCTACAGCACCCTCGCCACCATAGCCCCGATGCTCCTGGTCATAGGAACCATGCTTCTTATGTATATTTTTCTCAATTTTGAGTCGGTGGGCTACTGGGACAGAGAGCTGTTTTCCTGCTCGATACTGTATGTATTCATTTTTGCGCTCCTGACGGCGGCGCCCTTTAACTCGGTGCTGTCAAAGTATGTTGGAGACAGGATCTTTGAGGAGAGGTATCAGGACATACTCCCGTGCAACTATGTCGGGCTGTTTTTGAACATGGGCTTGGCGGCTCTGGTCGGCATCCCGTTCTGCGTCTGGGCGGTAGTTGTCGGGCATATACCCGTCTACTATGTCGCGACGACCTTCTTCTGCTACATAAGCTTGGGTCTGTGTTTCCATGAGATGCTCTACCTGTCAATACTCAAGCAGTACAGGAGGGTGTCCGTATTCTTCGCCGTCGGGATGCTTGTGACGTTTGTTCTGTCGCTTGTTCTGCACTATATTTTCGGCGTAAGCATAACCTACAGCATGCTGTTTTCGATGTTTGTAGGCTTCTTTTTGATAGCCTGCTTCGAGTTTTCCTTCGTCAAGAGGTACTTCCACTCAAACAGCCATCACTACAGGGAGGTATTCGGATATTTCAGGCTATACTGGAAGCTGGTTTTGACCAACTTTTTCTATGTGCTGGGGCTTTATGTCCACAACTTTGTTTTCTGGACAAAGGAGGACATGAGGCTTGTGCTTGCAGACACCTATGTGTGCAACCAGCCGTATGACATGGCGAGCTGTATCGCTATGTTTACAAATATATCTGCGAGCGTTATATTTATAGCGTATGTTGAAATGTACTTCCGCAAGAGATATCAGGACTACAACGAGGCGGTGATCGGCGGACGGCTAAAGGACATAATGAAGGCCAAGGGCAGGATGTTCAGGCTGTTCTCCGACCAGATAGTTAGAATAGTCAATATCCAGTTTATAATATCTGTCGTGCTTTTCCTTGTCTGCCTGATCGTTCTGCCGAGACTGGGAATGAGCGGACTGGTTATGTCGATATACCCGTGTATGGCGGCGGGCTATTTCGTTTTGTTCATAACCTACACGGTGATACTTTACCTGCAATACTTCAACGATCTGACAGGCTCAATGCTGACAGGCATAGCCTTCTGCGTATCGGTATTTATTTTCAGCCTGCTTTCCATGAATCTCCCGGAGGACTGGTACGCTCTCGGCGTTTTCGCGGGAAGCATAGTCGGCTGGACGGTGGCGTATTTCCGTGTCAGGTGGGTGGAACGGCATCTGAACGAGCATATTTTCTGCCGTGGCTCTATTGTCGAGGAGCTAAACAGACCGATGCCGTCGCCAAAGGTATATGATCGAAGACTTGGGGGATTCATAGATGATGAAGAAGAGCTTGATGCTGAGCAGTAACCGTTCGGACAGAAAAAAGGTGCTCTTTGTCATGAATACCATGGGAAGAGCGGGCGCCGAGAGGGCGCTGATAGAGCTGACCAAGGCAATAGACACAAAGGATGCGGATATTTATCTTTATGTGATTATCCCCAGGGGAGAGCTGTTCGACGAATTGCCGGATACAGTCAGGATTCTTAACAAAAGCTATGACAACCGGTCTGTGCTGTCCAGGGGCGGAAGCTTATTTATTCTACGGGAGCTTGTCAGGTACGTTTTTAAGCCTCGCTGCTTTACAAGGATGGTCAGGAGGATGTGCGCCGTGCTGTTCGGCAGGTCGGATGTTTCCCGCCGGGTGAGGCTTGAGAAGACGATCAGACGGCTTTTTGCCGACGGCGCGCCTGGTATGGATATGGAGTTCGACCTTGCCACGGCGTACCTTGAGGGACCGGCAACGTGGTACGTTGCCGAAAAGGTAAAGGCCAAGAAAAAGGCGGCGTTTTTGCATATCGATTATCGCAAGGCAGGTTATGACCGTACAATGGATAACGGCTGCTACGAGGCGTTCGACCGTATATTCGCCGTTTCCGAGAACGTAAAAGAGGGCTTTTTGAGCGTCTATCCCGAGTATGAGAGCAAAACCGAGCTGTTCATGAATATAATCAACACCGACAGGATAAACGCTCTTGCCGCGCAGGAGGGCTTTACCGACGGGTTTGACGGCGTAAGGCTGCTGACAGTCGGAAGACTCCACTATCAGAAGGGCTATGATATCGCCGTTGAGACGGCAAGGCTTTTAAAGGATGCCGGCAGGAGATTCAAGTGGTGCGTTATCGGCGAGGGAGCGGAAGAAAAGAAGTTAAGAGCCTTGATAAAGGAAAAGGGAGTCGAGGATGAGTTCGTTCTTATGGGCGCAAAGTCAAATCCGTACCCTTATTTCAAGCAGTCCGACATTTATGTGTGCACCTCCAGATTTGAGGGCAAGAGCATAGTGATAGAGGAAGCCCAGACACTTGGGCTACCTATAGTTTCCGCCCAGACAACAGGAATACGCGAGCAGGTAAATGACGGGGAGGACGGAATAATCGTCCCCGGAGAGCCTGACAAGCTTGCCCGGGCGATAAGCCGCCTGATAGACGACGAAGAGCTTCGCCAGAGATTGGGACATGCCGCAAGGCTAAAAATGCAGACCTCGGTCGATGAGGCAAAGCGGTTTGTTCAGCTCATGGAAACATAACCGTAAGTATAATATAGATAAAATATTACAAAATTACAGGGTGAGATCATGGAAAATCCGTTGCTGAGCATAGTAGTGCTGTCATACAGGAACACCTCGCTTGTTTTGAGGAGGGCGCTCAGGAGCATACGGGAGCAGACAGAAAAAAATTTAGAGGTTATCCTTGTGAACGCAAACGCCAAGGACGACGAGTACAGCGTATCCCTTGAGGAGGACGTGCATTTGTGCGACGAGTTCGGAGCGGTGAGCACATCGCTTGGCTGCCCGTCAAGGAAGGACTTTGCCCAGGTGATAAATAACGGCGCGAGCTATGCCAAGGGCAAGTATATAACCTTTCTGTTCGCGGAAAGCGCCATCCATCCCGAGTTTGCCGCCAAGTGCACAAGAGCGCTTGAGGAGCATCCCGAGGCTGACGTGGCAGTCTGTCAGGCGTGGGGAGCGTTCGACGACGCGTTTTCAAATGAATTTCGCAGCCCTCCGCAGGGGAACAGCCAG
Organism: Candidatus Faeciplasma pullistercoris; assembly: GCA_018715525.1. Lineage (GTDB taxonomy): Bacteria > Bacillota > Clostridia > Oscillospirales > Ruminococcaceae > Faeciplasma > Faeciplasma pullistercoris. Next base: position 17,280 of record DVLL01000008.1, read on the forward strand.
GGAGATGTAAGTCTTGGCGAGCACTATCTCGGGGAGTCAATATACGACCCGAGCCAGCTTGTCTTCCGAAGGGATGTTTTCATCAGGCTGGGCGGCTTTGACCAGCATGTCGAGTGCCTTTACGACTATGACATGTGGCTGAGGACGGTGGGAGTTTCGGGAGAAAAGGTGGTAAGGCTTCCTGACAAGCTCCTTTGCAGCTATCAGCCGGAGTCTCAATCGCATACCAAGCGTCCGTCGGACAAGGCGATAGGATATTTGCAGCTGTATGACAAGCATAAGAGCTACTTCAAGAGCAATCCCGATATGAAGACGGAGCTGTTTGGAAGGGTGGAAAGCAACTATCGCAAGTCAAAGCACTTTACGGAATGGCTCAGATATCTTTTTAAGTATTGGCTTATACGCATTCGGTACAGCATGAGTCCTCGCGTGCGAAAAGCAAAAAAGCTGCATGGGCAGGAAAAGGAAAGAAAGCTGTTTGACAGCTCTGGAGGCAGGATGTAATTGGGAATCAGGTGGGAAAAGTTTGAGTTCGCGGACTCGGGCAGGCTGCTTAAAAACCCGGGCTGCGGCTTTTACCGGATGAAGAAGTATATGCTCACCGATTCTGAAGCCGATGTCGAATGCTTTTTTAAAAGCTACCCCATACGCGAGGGGACGACCCTTGAGATGCTCGAGATAAATATAAGCAGGTATTTTCGCACCGAGCTGACGGATAAAGCGAAGGAGAACCTGAGGACTATCCTTACTGCATACAAAAAAGCGGGAGTCACCCTCATCATTCGCATACTCTACGACTGGGACGGAAAGGGAAAGCTGTACGAGCCCAAGGAGCTTGACGAGGTGATCTGGCACATGAGCCAGATAAAGTCGGTGCTTGCCGAATTCCCGGGGACGGTCTATATAATGCAGGGCGTTTTCATAGGAAGCTGGGGAGAGATGCACAACTCGGCGTATCTTGACAACAAAAGTATAAATATCCTTGTGAAAAAGGCGGTAGGGATGCTTCCGCCGGGAGCGTATTCCGCTGTGAGGACCCCCGCGATATGGAGACTTGCCGCCGGGAGGACAGAACCTCTCGACAAGCAGGAGGCGTCCGATGGCAGTGAGATGTCGAGGGTATCGCTTTTTAACGATGCGATAACAGCTTCAGAAACGGATTTCGGCAGCTACGGCGAGATGTCAAGGCGGGATCCGCTAAGTATACACGCAAAGTGGCGTCGTGAAGAGGAGCTTAGGTTCCAGAATAGGCTCTGTCTGTATGTCCCGAACGGGGGAGAGGTGCTTGTGTCAAACCCTCTCAACGACTTTGAGCAGGCCAACAGGACGCTAAGACGGATGCGAGTGTCATACCTTAATTCAGACTATGACAGGTCGGTGCTGGACAAGTGGGAAAGCCATGTGTATAACAAGAAGGGCAGCGCGTTTGACGGCAGGAGCGGGCTGGATTATATAGCCTCAAGGCTGGGCTACCGGTTCCTTATAACAGGCGCTGAGTTCCGAGGCGGCATGCTGGGGATTCAGGAAACCTTAGAGGTGAAAATGAACAACCTCGGGTATTCTCCGATATATATCGAATGCGGCGCCGAGCTCAGGTTCCATGACGACATCACCGGCCGGAACGAGAGCATAGAATTTGATGCGGAGCTGCGATACAGGACGCCGCTCAAGCCATTTACCCTTGAAATACGCATGCCCGGGCTGGAGGATGGGATATACACTCTTTCCTTGAGGCTTTACGGCAGGCAGGGAGACTGGAGCAGCACTATCCATACCGCAAACAAAAACGCCGGCGAGGACGGCTTCGTCCCGCTGGGCAGGCTGCATTATATAAAATCCTTAACTTTGGAGGAACTGATATGAAGATCAAGGAAGGATTCATTCTAAGGAAGGTCGCAGGCTCGTTCATGGTAGTTCCCATCGGCGAGAACGCGGCTAAGATAGGGGGGCTGATGTCACTTAACGAGACCGCGGCTGACATCTGGAAGCTCATCGAAAAAGAGGATCGCTCCGAGGAAGAGATAGTGCAGCTGCTCTCAAATGAGTATGACGCCCCGATCGAGGAAATCAGGGAGGCAGTCCAAAGGTTCTCGGCTGAGCTGCAAAGCAGAGGGATAGCAGAAAAGTGAGCGGGGATTTTAAGCCTCAAGAGCTGAATATTACCGAGCTTACGGAGCTTCTTAGACAAAACTTTGAGGCAGGAGACGGCGTAACTCTCACAGTGACGGGATCCAGCATGGGACCATACCTAAAAAATCTTAGAGACAGCGTCGTACTTGTATCTCCTGAGGTCAGGTCGCCGAAAAGGTTGGATATAGTGCTTTTTCGGCGCGACGACGGTAAGCCGGTGCTTCATAGGGTGATAGGAGTAAAGCCCGACGAGCTTACAATCAACGGAGACGCTCAGACATGGTGCGAAAAAATCCGCCCCTGTCAGGTTATGGCCGTGGCGGACGGATTGATAAGAAAAAACAGATATGTTTCCTGCGACAGCCTGAGCTACCGGCTTTACTCGCGGCTGTGGGTATCGCTGAAGCCGCTGCGCCCAGCGGCGATATGGGCATACACGAGGCTTAAAGGGCGCCAAGCCAAGCCTTAGCCGTCATCAAAGGCTGTCAAGAAGCCTTATCCACTTCTTTGTTATTTCAGCGGAGTCGAATTTGGCGATGTTGTCCCAGGCATTGGCGGAAAACTCCTCGCGGAGCCTCTCGCTTTCCATAAGCCTTGCAAGGCTCTCGGCAAAGGCGTTAACATTTTCCGGCTCGACGAGGTAGCCGTTTACCCCGTTTAAAATTATCTCGGACGGACCGGTAAGGATGTCGTAGCTTACGCTCGGCAGCTTCATTAGCTTTGCCTCGAGCAAAACCATCGGCAGTCCCTCGCTGCGGGAGGTCATGGCGAATATTGAGGCCTTGGAAAGCTTATCGGCGAGATTTCCGGTAAAGCCGGAGAGCTCGAACACCCCGTTAAGTCCCCTGTCTCGGATGAGATTTTCGAGCGTTTCGCGTTCTTCTCCGTCGCCGTATATTTTAAATTTCCAGTCGGGGAAGCTTGGATGCAGAATAGCTGCCGCCTCAACGAGGTCTGAGTACCCTTTTCTCCGTGTCAGATGCCCCGCGGATACTATCAGCTTTTCCCGTTCGCTCATCGGAGGAACTGTGTCTGATGCGAAGCGGTCTATCGGGTTGTAAATAGGCACGACACGGCATCTCGGCTTGCCCTCGCGGATATATGTCGAGGCGTCGATTTCGGTGAGGGTCACTATGCAGTCTGAGAATCGGCAGGTCAGCTTGCGTATCAGCTTGCGGTAGGACGAGCCGAGCGTTAGGGCGTAGTGAAAATGCTCCCAGGAGATCACCTTAACGCCGGTAAGCGGCTTTAAGGGCAGGGTGAGCACGTCCAAAACGACATCCACGTCTATGATGACCGAGAAATTCCTCCTTTTGAGGTAGCTGTACAGTCTTTTCATTACTATGAGATACCCGGGTCCCGGATTGACCCAGCTTTTGCACAGAGGAGTTATCTTTACCCTCGGGTCGAGCTTGAACCTTGGCGTGCCGCCGCTTTGGCAGATGCAGACTATCTCGACCTCGAATCTTCCGGAGCTGCAAAGGGCGTTTGCCAGAAATATCGCCATTTTTTCGGTTCCGCCGCCTCTGGATATGTCTCCGGAGAAGATGCAGACCTTATTTTTTGATTCACCTGTTTTTTTCATTAGCATTACCTCGCTTGACGCAGGTGCGTAAATATTTTCATACCTTAGTCAAGTATAACACATTAGAACATAAAAGGGAACAGCTTATGGACATAAAAAATTACAAAATTGTCGGAGTTTCGGTAGAGGTACGTCTTTTCGGAACAAAGCTTCCGGAGCTTTTTAAAGGCTTTGAGACGGAGCGCGCCCAAAAGCCGGAATTTGTAGCCGAGCTTTATTCCGGCGAGAAGCTTTATCAGTCCTGCTACGGAATAGAGTACACCGTAGCTCAGGGCTATGTTTTTGGCAGCAGGCAGCAGCCGAGAACAAGGATGCTTTGCAGCCCTGAGTGGGATAAAATATATATAGAAAACTGCTCCTGCTGCGAGGACGGAGTAATGGAGCTGTTTTTGGTAGGGTTTTATACATATATGGCGGGCAGGGGCGGTATACTGATGCACGCCTCGCTTGTGGAGCACATGGGAAGCTCTATCGCGTTCACAGCCGACTCGGGAGTGGGAAAGACCACTCAGGCAAGGCTGTGGGAGCGGTACATGGGCGCAGCCATACTCAACGGCGACAAGGCGTATATCCAGACGCCTGAGTCGGAAGGGAAGATACTTGCTTGGGGCTCTCCGTGGAAGGGCTCGTCTCCCTATGCCGTGAACCGCTGCGCTCCGCTCAAGGCAATAATAGTGCTTGAGCAGGCTAAAAGCAATTCTATAAGGCGTCTTGAGCCAAGCGAGGCGGTGACAAAGACGCTCAGGCATATATTCTATCCATCCTGGTGCGAGGAAAGGACGAGGAGCATGCTGGAAAGCGCCGACAAGCTGATTGCAGGCGTGCCGGTATATCTTCTTGGCTGCCTGCCGGATGAAGAGGCGGTGCGAATTACCAAAAAAGCGGTTTGGGGTTGCTTAGAGTGATTGGAAAAATAAAAAAGTTTATTGAAAAGCTCCATGGAGACTCCTTCAAGGCGTTTATGGAGGAGGTCAGGTGGATATACGGCTATACCCTAAGGAATAAAGGCGCTGTGATATGGTATATATTTACCGGAGTGCTGAGCACGGTTTTGGGTCTTGCCGCGGGCTACACCTCAAAGCTGATAATAGACGCAGTGACAGGCAAGCAGACCGACCTTATACTCGTAGCCGCGATATCCTATGTCGGAATGCAGGTGTTCCAGATAATAGTCAACGCTCTTACCGGAAGGGTGTCCCTCAAAATCAAGCTGAGGGTAAACCTTGAGCTCAGGCGTGAGGTCTTTGACAAAATAATGCTTGCCGACTGGGAGAACGTCTCCGCCTTTCACTCGGGAGACCTGCTGAACAGGCTCAACGGCGACGTCGATGCGGTGTCCGGCAGCGTTGTAAATCTCATGCCGAGCTTTATTACCAGCGCGGTGCAGTTTATCGGCGCGTTCGCGATGATATTCTACTATGACCCGGTGCTGGCGTTTTTGTCTCTGATGAGCGCGCCGTTTATGTTTTTGGCGTCGAGAGTGATGATGACCAAGATGAGGTCGTTCAGCCTGAAGATAAGGCAGGCGAGCTCCGATATGATGGCGTATAACGAAGAGGCTTTCCAGAACATACAATATATCAAGTCGTTCGGTCTTATAAACAGGTTCAGCGAGGGCTTCTCCAAGGAGCAGGATAAGTACCGTGACGTGCAGCTCGAGTACAACAGGTTTTCGATAGCAGCCACCGTATCGCTCTCGTTTGTGGGACTATTCGTGTCAGGCTTGACCTTTGGCTGGGGAGCATACCGTCTCTGGACGGACGCAATAACCTACGGTACCCTGATGCTTTTCATGCAGATGAGCGGCTCCTTGAGCGGAGCGTTTTCCGGCATGGTGAGATTTTTCCCGAATCTTATTTACGCCACAGCCTCGGCGGGCAGGATAATAGAGGTTACAAAGATCCCCGCAGAGCAGGATGTTTCCGCAGAAGAGGCGCAAAGGTTTGCCAAGGAGACCGGCTCGGACGGCGTATCGGTAATTTTGGATAATGTCAGCTTTGCCTATAGCGGCGGAGACGAGGTGCTTGAGTCGGCGTCACTGAGCGCATATCCGAACAAGATAACGGCGCTTGTCGGATCGTCCGGAGAGGGAAAGACGACCGTGTTCAGGATACTTCTCGGGCTTGTCGGCGTGAGCTCCGGGAGCGCGAGGTTAGAGTCAAAGCATGGGGAAATCGATATATCTACCGCTACAAGACGGCTTTTTGCGCTTGTGCCTCAGGGCAACACAATGATGAGCGGAACCGTTGCGGAAAACCTTCGCCTTATCAACGACAAGGCAACTGATGAGGAAATATGGGAGGCGCTTAAGACGGCGTGCGCGGATGAGTTTGTCAGGGAGCTTCCCGAGGGAATAGACACTTATCTCAGGGAGCGGGGAGTAGGTCTGTCGGAAGGTCAGCTTCAGCGGCTCGCGATAGCAAGAGCGCTTCTTTGCGACGCTCCGATACTTTTGCTGGACGAATCCACCTCCGCGCTCGACCCTGATACCGAAAAGCGTCTTATGGAAAATATATCAAGGATGAAAAGAAAGCGCACCTGCATAATAATCACTCACCGCGAAGGGATTTTATCTATCTGCGACGGCGTTTACAGAGCGGTAGACAGAAAACTGGTAAAAGAAGAGCCGAATGACGTCCTGCCGCCGGCAAGCCAAAGCTGATATTTTAGGAAATATTTAGTAGTTATTCACATAATATTATCTAAAAACAGTCAAATAATTAGAAACCCCGGCGCAAATATCATTTGTATAACTATTGACATTTCTGCTAAAATGATATAAACTTAAAGTGTCAGAGTGGCTTCGCGCACTATTTAACCGCGATTTGTTTACCGCCGTGGTGAGATAAAGGCGCAGTGGATGATGGTAAATTATTTATAACAGCTGCCGGGGCTGAATCGAACTTTGTGAGGAGAGTGAATCGAATGAAAAAATGGGAAAGCCCTGTTATTAAGGTCATGAGCGTCAAGCTCAATGAAAATATTGCTTCAAGCGCTTCCAACGATGGCTATACTCAGCAGGAGCTGTATATCAATGGGTATTATGACGATAACTCCGGAACGTGGAAGATAATGGGATCCGGCAGCGGAACGACCGCCTTGTACTATGTAGGCAGCAGCGGCATTCAGGATACCGGTTACAATGCGGTGAGTTCTTACGGACTGCCCACAGCCCCTGACGGACAGTACCCCTCTGTAATAAAATGCCGCGTAGGGTAAGCTGCCCTCCGGTTTAAAAAGAAATTATGTTGCTAAGTATCCGTCGGCTTAAAAACCGGCGGATAAAAAGTCTATCCACAAAAACAAATATAAGACAAATTTGGGAGGATATATTAAATGAAAAAATGGGAAAGCCCTGTTATTAAGGTCATGAGCGTCAAGCTCAATGAGAATATCGCTTCGAGCAACGGAGCAGACGGGTACAAGGTTAGTTACGTTTATTATGACCTCGGCGGGATAACCAGAGGCGGCGCTAATTACAGGTTTGGCTCCAACGGCATTCAGGATACCGGGATTATGGGATATCAGATTGGAAGCCAGTATGCGGTTTCAAATGATGATGTAGGTGCTATTTCCGGCTGCCTCGCATAACTTTGCACAGAAAAGCATGCGGGTGTGTCGCCATGCCTGATCGACCCCACAAAATGTGAAATGGTAATAAATGATGAGTGGTTTATGTAAAAGTCCTCTTCTGGTGGTGATTCCCGCGTATAATGAGGAAGCAAGCATCAGAAACACCGTTGAGGGGCTGAAGAAAACCTGCCCGGAGTATGATTATATCGTGATAAACGACGGCTCAACCGATGCTACTCTTGACATATGCCGTGAAAACGGATACTCGACCCTTAATCTGCCCATGAATCTTGGCTTGTACGGAGCATTTCAGGCGGGCGTCAGGTACGCGTATCAGGAGGGCTACAGCTGGGTCTTGCAGTTTGACGGAGACGGTCAGCACCCTGCGGAGTCAATTCCCGGAATGATGGAGCGGGCAAGCGTAGGCGACTGCGACATTGTCATAGGCTCAAGGTATGTAGACGATAAGATCGGCTGGACGCCGAGGCAGATAGGCGGCAGGCTCATAAGCCTGTGCATTTTCATTGTCACGGGCAGGAAAATACATGATCCCACCTCGGGAATGAGACTTTTCGGAAGGAAGATAATAAAAAAGATAGCGTCCCAGATGAACGTCAACCCCGAGCCTGACACGCTCGCCGCTCTTATGAAGGACGGCTTCCGGGTCGCGGAGGTTCCGGTTGTTATGAAAGAGAGACAGGCGGGAAAGAGCTATATCGGAGGTCTTACCTCGATTACGTATATGCTCAGGACGTGCTTGTCGATCCTTCTTATACACTGGTTCAGGTAGGTGAAGATATGAGTCAAGTGTTCAGAGCGATCCTCATTATCGTCTCGGTAGTGACCTTCCTTTACATAGCGAGGAAGCTTAAAAAGTCTCAGGTCGAGGGATATGACGCTATTTTCTGGCTTGTTTTTTCGGCGATATTGATACTTCTGAGCGTGTTCCCCGGCATTGCGGGAGCGGCAGCCAGACTTATGGGCATTCAGAGCACCGAAAACGCCGTATTCCTTATAATTATTTTCACGCTCCTTATGCGTTCCTTCCTTATGTCGATAAGGATTTCTCAGCTCAACCATAAGATAAGGCTATTAGCTGAGCAGACAGCTATCCTCGAGAAAAAGCTTGACGACCTTGACGGCGGAATGACCGAGACGGGCGAGCCGTATGAGAGGACATACATGGAAAACAGCGAAAGCTGTGAAAGCGCCGAGGAAAGCGAGCGGGAAAAGGAAGCTGTCAAGGAAGCTACGGTAGTGTAGCCTATAATATGAAATTATCAGTCCACCTTTACCAAAAGGTGGACTGTTTGATATCACACAAATATTTTCTGGCGGGTCTCGAGGGCAAAAGGCAAAAGGCAAATGTCAAAGGGCAAAGGTCAAAGAGCAAAGAGCGAAAAAGGAGGTAATAAGGGTATGAAGGACTGCGAGAGCATCCTTACGGGCGACATGGCGGAGTACTATGCCATGATTCAAAAGGCGGCTTACGAGAGGATGGAGCCTGTAAAAGCGGTATTTGAGCTTACTCCGAGGTGCAATTTCAGGTGCAGCATGTGCTATGTAAGGCTTGATGCCTGTGACCTGCCGCATATAGGCAGGGAGAGAAGCTTGAAAGAGTGGCTTGACTATGGCGAGCAGGCAAAGGAGCTCGGCGTGCTCGAGCTTTCGATAACGGGCGGCGAGCCGTTTATCCTCCCGTATTTCAGGGAGCTATACGAGAAGCTTTACTCGATGGGCTTTCTGATACAGCTCTATACCAACGGCTATCTGATAGATGAGGATACGGTCGATTGGCTTAAGCGGTTTCCTCCGCACGCCATCAGAATAACCCTGTACGGTATCACGGACGAGACCTACAGCCGGGTATGCGGCATGCCTGACGGGTTCACAAAGGTCAGCCGGGCGGTCATGCTGCTCAAAAACGCGGGGATGCCGCTCTACCTCGTATCTACGGTGACAAAAGAAAATGCCGGGGATTTCCCGGATATTTACCGCTTTGCCCAGAGCTCAGGGCTTCCTATCATTCATTCCTCCGACCTGTCCGAGCCGGTAAGGGGAGCGAAGTCCGACCCGGACAGCCACAGGCTCAAGCAGAAGCTTCCCGACATAGATACGATACTCGAGCTGAGGCGGAAAAACACCCGCTATCCCAGAGCGCGCTGCGAGGATTACCTTTTGGTATGCAGCAATTACCGCAGGGGCTTTTGGATAACCTGGAACGGCAAAATGCAGATGTGCGCGTTTTTGACCGAGCCGAGCGTCGATACGACAGACAGACCCTTGTCCGAGTGCTGGAAGGAGCTCAACGACATGGTAAGCCGTCTCAGGCAGCCCGAGATCTGCCTTAGCTGCGAGTACGAGGGATACTGCGAAAGGTGCCCGGGGCTGCTGTATCCTCAGCTTGAGCCGGACGGAAGCGTGAAGAAAAGCTTCTGTGAGAGAGCAAGGCAAAAGTATCTTTTATACGGCGCTCCGACAGAAGAGCTGAATAATGGGAACTGAGAAAGAAGCCAAACCCTGCGAACGCCTCCAAGGTTTAGTCTTTTGGTATTGACTTTTCGGGAGTATTTGGCTATACTATCTAAGTGAATGTCATTTTGGTGAGTTTTGTCGGCGCTACAGTGCCGGTCGGCTGCCCGGAGTGGCGTACTAAAATTAAGGAGGCAAAAAAGTGCGACACATAAAAAAACCAGTTTTCTTTATTGTTGTTGTGTTTATAGCTGTTTTTGCTTTTCTGACCTTTCACGGCATCAGCACTACCTACGGAGACATCGAAACAAAGATAATCAAGTCCACTGACGACATTCGTTGGGGCATTGATATCAGCGGCGGCGTCGACGTAACCTTTGCTCCGCCGGAGGGTGTGGAAGCAACTGCCGAGCAGATGGACGCGGCTCAGGCTGCGCTTGAAATGCGTTTGGTCAACCTCGGAATCACAGACTATGAGCTTTATGTTGACTACTCTAACTACGACATCATCGTAAGGTTCCCGTGGCAGGCGGGCGAAGAGGATTTTGATCCCGAAGCCGCCGTACAGGAGCTTGGCGAGATGGCTGAGCTGACCTTCAGAGAGGGCTATGAGACCGACGAGTACGGACTTCCCACCGGAGTTACCGCCGAGAACATAATCGTCACCGGCGACCAGGTAGTTTCCGCCGAGGCTATCGCCTGGGAGGAAAACGGCGAGTATAAGTTCGGAGTGTCACTCGAGTTTGACGAGGAGGGCACAGCCGCCTTCGCCGAGGCGACCCAGGAGCTTGCCGGCACAGGCGGAGTGATCTCTATATGGATGGATGACACCTGCATCTCCTACCCGACCGTTGAGAACGCCATCACCGACGGACGCAGCCAGATCACCGGCAACTTCGACTACGAGTCCGCCAAGGATCTCGCTGACAAGATAAGCGCAGGAGCGCTTCCCTATAAGCTGGAGACCTCTAACTTCAGGACGATCTCCGCTTCGATGGGTACCGGCGCGAGAAACGCCATGCTTATTGCCGGCGTTATAGCCTTTGTGCTTGTCGCTTTGTACATGATAATAGTTTACAGGCTTCCCGGAGTTGTGTCATCTATCGCTCTGGTCGGACAGGTTGTCGGAACCATTGCCTGCATAACCGGCTTCTTCGGAAACATCCCAAGCTTTACCCTTACGATACCAGGTATCGCCGGTATCATATTGGCGGTAGGCATGGGCGTTGACGCTAACGTAGTGACCTTCGAGAGAATCAAGGAGGAGCTTTCAAAGGGCAAGACCCTCAACTCCGCTCTTGAGCTCGGCTACTCGAGAGCGTGGGCGGCTATTTTCGACGGAAATATCACCATCGTGTTCGTAGCTGTTATACTTATGGGCGCGTTCGGACCTCCGGACAGCCTCTTCGCGAAGCTCATGGGCTTCCTGTATTTCGTGTTCCCCGCGACCATCGAGGGAACCATCTACTCCTTCGGTTATACTCTTCTTGTCGGCGTAATACTCAACTTTGTATTCGGAGTATTCGCTTCAAGACTTATGCTCGCCTCCCTTTCAAGGTTCAAGGCTCTGAGAAATCTTAAGCTATACGGAGGTGCTGTCAATGAAAACGAATAAGATCTTTGATGTTGTCGGAAAAAGAAAGATCTTCTACACCTTCTCGATAGCGGTAATAGTTCTCTCTATC
>DVLL01000009.1 GCA_018715525.1 Candidatus Faeciplasma pullistercoris
GGTTTATTGCTATCAATAGAAATCCCCTGAATGGAGTTGCCATCATCTATTTGTAGTTGTGTTACCTGCTGTTGATTCATAGAAATAAATGCTCGTTCTTTATATTCCTCTACTGTGAACTCTACAATTCCCCTTTCAACTCCTGAAAGGCTCCCGCCACCACGAAAGAAATATCCAAAGGAGAGCCCTGGACGATTAACATAGACGGAAAAATTGTGGTCACTCATATCCTGGGGATAAGAAATATATGCAGCCATCGTGTCGGAAACACTTCCATCAACTGTCCAATCATCCTTAATCTTTTGCGACGAGCGAATATCCGCTTCTAAATTGGTTGAAGTCACACCAATATCATTGTTGGCATAAAGAAATCCAACAAACAAAGCGCAAACGAGAACAACCCCAAGCATTATTTTCAGAAAAATCTTTTTCATGTAATCACACGCTCCTTCAACTTTGTATTTGTCACCCTTTTTCAGCGGTACTTTCATCCTGCTCCAATTCAATCACATCTGAAATATCACAATTCAGAGCATTACAAATTCTCAGTAGGGTTTCCATGCTGATGTGTTTTCCCTTGCCCATGTTGGCAATCATGTTGGTTGTCAGACCGGCGGCAAGCCGCAAGTCCTCCTTTCTCATGCCACGCTCTTTCAAGGTGTTCCATAATGGCTGATAGCTTATGTGCATAGGCTCACGCCTCTCTTTCCATCGTCAAGTGTTCTGCACCCATTATAGCAGAAATCTTGTGTTTCCACAATATTTCTTGACCGCACCGCCGGTTCCGTCTGGATTGTGCTTTTCCTTTCTTAGCTTTTGTTACATCTAATTAGCCATAAGCTGCTTCATACCCTGGGACTTGGCTCCGGGATTGTCATTGCCGTAGCCTTCGAGCAGGTTAATGACACCCCAAATACCGAGACCGGCACCAAGAGCAATAACGAGAGTCTGGAGGACACCTACCGCAGAGTTAAAAAATTCCATAGATTAAAACAGCCAAACGCAAAGAGTGAGGTACAAATACCCCACAGACCACAGGTTTTGTCGTTCAGCACTCCTTTCAAAAATTTTGCTTGAATTGATTTTTGAAAGTGGTCGTTTTGTCTTAGTTGTCTTATCTATGATAAAAACCGCCATTAAGCGGTTGCTGACACATCGGACGCATCTACTTCAAATACTTCGTAAACATCGTCCGGTTTGGTTTTGAGCTGGGTGGAAAGGAACTTCTCAATATCGAAGTTGTTCTTCGGGTTTGCATCCGAGAGGTACTTGTACTGCGGGTGCTTGGTTATATCAAACTTGTTCGACATGAACGGACGTACACCACGAAGCTGCAGGATGCACTTGCCACCGTCGAGGACGGCAAGCTCGTCTATCGTTGCAAGGTCTTTACCGAGCTTCTGATAATTGAGAGAGTGGGAAACCTCTCTGCCTCGGCTCTCGCCGGTATTGAACGTGTCGATTGTTTCCTTGCCGAGAGACTGATTCAGTTCTTTCAGCGTGGTCGGTTCAGAACCGCCGAGGAAGATACGACTATCCATATTACCGATGATCGTGTCGGCATTGTCCTTATACAAAGCCTTTAACTGTGATTGTGCCTGCAGGACAAGGCAGGCGGAGATTTCACGGCTTCGGATGGTTGCCACGAGCTTTTCAAGGTTCGGTATCTGACCAATGTTCGCCGCCTCGTCGATAAGGCAACGCACATGGACGGGCAATCTGCCACCGTACACATCATCCGCTTTTTCGCAAAGCAGATTGAAAAGCTGCGTGTAGATCATGGAAATGAGGAATTTAAAGGTCGAGTCGGTATCGCTCATAATGAGGAACAGAGCTGTCTTGTAGAACCTCGTATCCTTTTTGTTGTTCGGATTGACGAAGATTTTATCTCCAAGGGTATCGAGCTCCAGTTCGTCATACATGGTAATCTCACGAAGCTCCGCAATATCGAAGGGAGCCAATCGTGCACCACAGGACACCAAGATCGACTTTGCCGTTTTGCCCGCCGCAAGAGAATATTTCTTGTACTGACGGACGGCGAAGTGGTTCGGCTCTCTTGCTTCCAGTTCTTCAAACATACGGTCAACGGGATTTTTGTACTCCTCGTCATCCTCTCGGACTTCCATAGCGTTGATGAACTCAAGCAGGGTCGTGAAGTTCTGTTCTTCGGGCGGTGCTTCATAGTGGATGTAGCCGATCAAGGCACAGTACAGAAGCGTTTCCGCTTTCGTCCAGAACTCATCACCGGATTTACCGTCTCCTTTCGTGTTGGTGATGAGGGTCGTTACCAACTTCAAAATGTCCTTTTCGCTGTGGATGTAGGCGAAGGGGTTATAGTGCATGGACTTCTTGAAGTTAATGGTATTGAAGATTTTGATTTTGTAGTTGTTGCGTTCAAGTAGCTTGCCAACCTCGCAGACCACGCTGCCTTTCGGGTCGGTTACGACGTAGGAGCTGTGCATCTGCATAAGATTGGGTTTAAGGAAGAACCTTGTCTTACCGGAACCCGAACCGCCGATGACAAGCACGTTCTTGTTTCGTGCGTTCTTTGGCTCTTTGGGGCGGTTTGACATCATAAGGCTTTCCGTCTGGGTAAGAATGACGTTGTTCTCAAACACGGGGTCCATAAAGGGAGCAATATCCTCCCGTGTACCCCAACGAGCTGAACCATACTCGATATTTTTGCGGTACTTCTTGGCGTTCTTGCCTTTGAAATACACCACAAGACGGATGATTACTGCGGCAGCTACGCCCACAAGCAGGTCAACCGGGTGGAAGCTCGGCACAATGTTTTCAAATGCCAATGTCATACCTTGCATGATGTTCAATAGCTTTGAGGAAAAGTCCGTACCCGGTGCAAGGCGAGCCGCCTGTCCGAGCTTTGTGGCGAGCAGACCTATGAACACATACGGGATATTGGGCAGAATGAGCTTTTTATAATTCACGTTCTTCATCGTGCATCCAGCTCCTTCTTGCGAACCTTCGGCGTGTCGATGTCCGCTGCCACTTCCTTGAATTTTCGGAGCTTTTTGAGTACGGAGGGGCGTTCCTTCTTGCGGTCGGTTTTCGCCGTGTACTCTTTGAACGCCGCTGTCAGAGCATCGGCATCACGAGCCTTGAAGAAAACAAGGTACTTTGGGATTTCTCCCGTCTTATCCTTTTTCAGAGCGAAGTCCACGCCATATTTCCTCGCAATTCGCTCAAAGTCCTTGATGTTCTTGTCGGTTATCTCAATGTTGGTCACGCCCTGGTCTTGCCCCACGAGCTGCTTCGCGCTCTGCTTCCCGCAGGGCTTAACAGGACCCTCACGCTTCTTTTCCTTTCGATACGCAAGGTACTTTGAGATTGCCGATTTCAGCACGTTGGCTGTCATTTTGGAAGTGCTTACTGCCAATGTTACTGTTCGCTGTTCAACTTCTTCCTGCAATAGACATACCTCCTTCCTTTGGAAATGAGCGCAGGCGGTTGATCGGGTTCTCGCACTAAGGTGGTTTCACCCTATGGTAGATAAAGATTTTCAAATAGAACCTCCTTTCCCGGCATGAAAAATGCTCCCGTGTTTAATCACGAGAGCCGCCACCGTATAAATCATGCTGAACCAACGCCGAGTAATAGCTGCCGATAGTGGTGGGGGCATTGTACAGCGTGGTCAACAGGTATTGCTTGATGTTGCGTATCTTGGTCGTGTTCTCTTTGAGACAGTCAAACACGAACTTGATGTGCTCCATATCCAGTTTCAAGAGCCTTGAACGGACAACCTCTGCAGGATAGTCCGTGCCTGCAACTCGGATATATTTCTTCGTGGAGCAGACGGTTTCAACGATAAGCTCCAAGACTTCCTCTAAACGGTCGTGGTCGTAGGGCATATCCGCAAGCAGATACTCATAGTCGATGTTCTCCTTGATGATTTCTCTATACTCATCTATGTCTCGCAAGTCCGCTTCTTTTCGCTTCGCTTCAAGTGCTGCAAGCACAGACGAGCGTGAGCCGTCGGAAAGGAATGAATGAGTATTTGATAAATCAGTATTTGTTTTTTCTGTATTTGTTATATCTATATTTATTTGCATTGGATTTGCCTGCGTAGGTTTTGCCTGCGTAGGTTTCACCTGTGTTGGATTTTCCAACGTAGGTGAATCCGATGTAGGTGAACGTGGTTTTGCAAAGACTTTGTACTTCGTACCTCGCAATCGTCCGTGGTCGTCTCGGATTCTCGTTCGCTCGATATAACCGGCTTTTTCAAGCTCTCGGATAGCACTTCTGATGGAGTCAATGCCGTCCAGATTGATGTAGGCAAGACCTTTCAGCGTGTAATCCCAATCGTTGGGGAGAGAGAACATCTGCGATAAAAGTCCTTTCGCCTTTAGGGTGATTGTCCTGTCTCGCTGATGAAAGTTTGGTGTGATTGTATATCCTTTTAACTGCTCAATTTCAAAAAGCTCCATAACCACCATCCTCACTTTTTAAGCTCAGAGCCGAAAGCCCATAACGATAAATCAGCATAGCGTTGACTACCAAATGGAACGACTCGGTGCTTACAAGTTCGGGGTCTGCAAGCTCATCTACGCCAACCTCGGCGGAATCTGTGTAAAGGCTCTTTGCGATTTTATATAGGGCATATCGCTCCGGTGAGATGTTTCTTGTGTTGTAGAGGGAGAAGTTGATTTGCTTCTTTGTAAAGCAATCAATCGCCCTTACAAGCAGTTCCTCGTCGGAGCTGAGCAGATAAAGGGCTGCATAGTAGGCTTCGGTATTCCGCTTCTTGTAGTAGCCGAGGATTGCCTGCAACCTCTCAAATCTGCGAAAATGTGCTTCGTCCTTCCAGAAGAACTTGTTATAGAAACTGAGGACGAACTGAACTCTGAACCGATAAGGGGAACGCTCGTCAAAGGCTTCTCTTACCGCCTCTTGGTAGGTAATGACACCTGCCTCGACTCGTTCTTTCATCCAGGAACACTTCTGTGCTCGGCAACGACCGTGTATGAACTCGGTGCAGTACCGGCAGTCCACATCCTCCGGTGTGTACTTGAAATTTCTGATTGCCATTTTTCCTCCTAAATCCGGGCATTAAAAAAGCCGAACGAGGAAAAAATGGGTTCCTGTTCGGCTAATGTCCTGTATTCATTTTTATCTCTGTTGGTCTCGCTGACGTTTTTTCATCCACATATCAAGCAGCTTGATAATGGTTTCTTCCATACGCTGTGGCGTATAGGAGCGAGGGAAATATTTCCGTATCTTATCCATAGGGAGTTTCAAGTCCCACGTTTCGGGTTTCTTTTGCTCCATCATAATGCCGAGCATTGCATCATCGTTCAGCTTGCCCTCTTGGGAGAGACGCTTCATTCGCTGTGCCTGGGAGAAAGACGGCGTAGCCTGTTCGCTGTCGATGGTCTCAATGAGTAACTTCTGTTCTTCGGGTTTGAGATAGGAAATCTCGACCGCAGGGGTCATTCCAATTTTGCCCTCATCGACCATCTGCATAAGCTGTGGTTCAAGCTCGTTGAGACGAATATATCGACGTACATTCTCTCTGCTGACACCTGCTTCATCGGCAACCTTGGTAATGCTCTTTGTCCCGTCCAACTTGTACCCATCCTGTGTACAAGTTAAATCTTGCCTTGCACCTTGCCGCTTGATAGCTTCAAGTTTCATCTTGTACGCCTTGGCTCGTTCACTCGGTAAGATGTTTTCTCGCTGTAGGTTACTATCCACCATTATGATGGTTGCGGTGTTGCGGTCAATGTCTCGGACAATGACCGGTATCGTTTGAAGTCCTGCAATCTCGCAGGCGTGTTTACGTCTATGTCCTGCAATCAGCTCATAGCCGCCATCCTCACGAGGACGGGCAATCGCAGGAACGAGGACTCCGTACTCTCGGATGCTCTCAACTGTTTGCTCCATAGCTTCATCGTCTCGTACTCCGAAAGGGTGGTCTGGAAATGGGTGAAGTTCACCCAAGGGAATGTCCTTAATGGTTTCGTTCATAAATTCCTCCAAGTCTCTGAAATGACAAAAGGCGCTCATTGCTTCTCAGAAGTCAATGAACGCCTTTATGCGTTATGAAGTTTGATTGCTGCTTCCTCCTATTACAGCGTAATTGCCGTTGTGATGGCAGCCGCATCACGGGTTGGGGTATTGATGAAATTGGACAAAAATCAGCGAAAACCCCGTGTTTTCAAGGCTTCTGACCTTTGCCCCTATTATAACAGAAGAGTCTATTCTTCGGACAATTCCTGTTGCTTTCATATTATTCATTCCTTTCGGCAAAATTGCATGCTTGCTCTGCTATTATTTGCCGAATGGGAAGGATTATACGGATAAACCCGCCTCAAAGCCCTGAGAGAAAATTATATTTTTTAAACCACAATACAACACTAAAAGCAAAGGCTGACTTCGCCGGAAACGAAATCAGCCTGTTTTCACTGTGCATTCGCATGCTTTATTTGTCCGCCAGTCTCGATTTTTCCTCCTCGAGAAGCCTGATAAGCTCGTCTATGCGGGAGCTCATCGCCTTAGCCGACTCCTGAGAATTTGCTACCTGCTGTCCCTCGAGCGGCTTTACAGCCTCGGCTAAAGGCTCGGTTCTACTCTGAGGCTCAGCGTCCGCCGTAAATCCAAACGGCGCCGATTCCTGAGCCGTTCTTACCGACTGATTCTGTTCGTAACTCGGCTGAACCCTCATATACTCTGGGACGGAAGTGAAGCCTGAGCTCTTCGCTGACATGTCCTCATGAGATGCTGTTCTTATATGCTCAAACATATCGTTTTCGGAAAGGCTCGGGTCGCTCTGCCTGCCGTCAGTCTGCCTTGAAAGCTCATCTCGCATGCTCTCAAAGCTCATGATCGGGTCTGAATCATCCACATTATCAGCCCTAAACGGCTTTTTCTCGGCAGCTCTGTTGCGCCGAGGCTCTGTAAGGGGCTGTATATTTTCAAAGGACAAAGTCGGGTCAGGAGCATTGTCCCGAGCGTTAGCCTCAGCCTTCCTTGAGCGCTTAGACGCCATCAGAAGCATCACTATCTCATATATTATCAGCGCGGCGCAGGGTATTATAACTATCGCAAGGATACCCGTTTTCGAGGAGGCGAACCTTATCACTCCGCCGAGAAAAGCGTCATAGGATACCGCTCGTCCGATTATATCCTCCGCCTCGACTGCCCACACCTGATCGGCGGGGGTATTATCATATTTTACTATATACCTTGTAGTTACCGTGCCGTCCGCGGCTGTAACGCTCTGAGAGCCTATATATCCCAAAACGGCAAGTCTGCCGTCAATGTTGCATAAGATTACATTTCCCGGCTCGGCGGGCATCACTCCCTCGTCTATGAACACGGCTGAGCCCTGAGCGATCCTCGGCTCCATGCCGTTGCCGTTCATTATATAGATCCTGTTGCCGAAAAGGCTCGGAGCGGAGTTGTCGTCCTTGAAGATACCGTAGAGCACAAAAGTAAACACTATCAGAAGAGCAAGAATAAACACACAAATTATTCCCACTATCTGACCGGCACTGCGTTTTTTTACGCTTTCCTGAAACATGTTGTTCATTCCTCCCGAAATACCGATGTCGGTTTTGCTGATATTCAAGGTAAGTATATCATATTATGTGGATAAAAGCAAATATATTTGTGCAAATATTTTCCCAAATATTTTTGGTAAAGAGGAAGAAATAAATTGAGCCGTATTTGTTGACAAATCGGCAAATTGTGTATATAATAACCCTTGTGTGATAATTTCGCTGGAATAGCTCAGTTGGTAGAGCAGCGCATTCGTAATGCGCAGGTCGCGTGTTCAAGTCACGTTTCCAGCTCCAAAAAAGGCTGCTTCGCACCCGCGTTGCAGCCTGTTTTTTTAACCGAAGCCGCTATGCAGCCGCTGTCATCACTTTCTTGAGTCTTGCAGCCCGGCGTATGCGGTATATGCCCCACGGGAAGTACAAAAGCGTCCAGACCAGAGCGAGAATTATCACAAGACCTATCTGGTATACATCCCCGAACACCTCGGCGCATAGCCTTAGCACCGGGTTTCCGGCTGTGCCGTTCAGGAACAGAAAGTTTGTGTCCCAAATCGAGTTTATTATCACCGCGACAACTGCCGTTCCCGCAAGAAAGGCTCCTACTTTGGGAAGCTCCCTGTAATCAGGCTTGAAGCCGGTGAAAAGAAGCAGGCATGGATAGACTACAAGCAGTATGTGTATAGTCTCAGAGTGCAAAAACATCACGTTCCACATCGGATAAACCGTCCATGTCGGCACCAAAAGCGCTATCAGAGCGCCGGGAAGGCACAGCGCGTAAAGAATGTTCTTAGCCGTCTTTGTGGGTCTGATGGTATTTGCCAGGCAGACAAACAGGTTTATCGAACATAGGTGAAACGGCAGATACGATATTTCAAACTGCCCGGTCACAGCCGTAGCGACATACTTGAGGAGCTCGTCTGAGATAAGCAGCGCAGTTACGACTATAAGCATCCTTTTGCGCCCGGTATGGCTTAGCCTGCGGTACAGAACCACGCACAAAGCAATCACTATCACCGCGATTCCGAGCCACAAAAAATGCTTCGCAGAAAACAAGCCGAATCTTCTCACAGAATAACCGTCATGTTCGTTGAATGCTGCCGCCGTCCACCAAAACTGAGATAGCTCAGACATAATATTCCTCCGAATACTGACTAAAGAAAAGTTTTACCTTGTTAAAACAAAAGCTTTACAATCGCGTAAACAGCCCAGCCGAATATCGACGCGACCACAAGAGCGAACGCAAGCCCCAAAATGACTATTCCGAACAGTCCGCCGAGCAGAACGCCGAATAATCCCGCTCCTCCGAGAGCCACCGCTATAAGCACCAAAATCAGCCCGAGAACAAGCGGCAGGAGCTTGAGCGCAAACTTGGCGAGCTTGAAGCAGAGCCAAAGCTGAAGTATAAACACAAGCGCGCAGGGAACCAGCATTAAAAGAACAAACAGCCCGAGCCCAAGCAGCGAAAAAGACTGAACAATAAAGCCCATACATATACCTCCGAATAATACTGTAGCTATAATCATACAAATTATACTATATTTTATTCAAATTTGCAACACGTCACAACCCAAATCAGCGAAGGCAATTTCTATTATTACCATGCTTATACTTTTTAGGAGGACTTCATGCCCCGGATAGTTGAAATCAAAGACATATCACAGCCCGAGCTCGACGCATATGCCCGTCTGACCGAGGCGCAGCTTCGGAATCGTCTTGAGCCGGAAAAGGGGATATTCATAGCCGAAAGCCCGAAGGTCATCAGCCTCGCGCTTGACGGAGGATATCAGCCCCTGTCTATACTCACCGAGAGGAAGCATATCGAGGGTCAGGCGAGGGAAATAATCTCACGCTGTCCGGATATACCGGTCTACACCGCAGACGACTCGGTTCTTGAGAAGCTCACAGGCTACCGGCTCACAAGGGGAGTGCTCTGCGCCATGAGAAGACCCGCTCCCAAAGCCCCGCAGGAGATATGCTCGGGAGATAATGTCAGAAGAATAGCGGTGCTTGAAAACATCGCCGACGCGACAAATGTCGGAGCGATAGTCCGCTCGGCGGCTGCTCTCGGCGTTGACGCCGTGCTGGTCACTCCCTCCTGCTGCGACCCGCTGTGCAGGCGGGCTGTAAGGGTGAGCATGGGAACGATATTCCAGATACCTTGGGCGTATGTCTGCGACGAGCCGCAGGAATGGGAGAGCCACGGCGCTCAGATTCTCAGACGGCTTGGCTTCAAAAGCGCCGCGATGGCTCTTTGCAGCGATTCGGTAGGAATAGACGACCACCGGCTGATGGCGGAAAAAAAGCTCGCCATAGTCCTCGGCTCAGAGGGGGACGGACTGAGCAAGACGACTATCGCCGCCTGCGACTACACGGTGAAGATACCCATGTCCCACGGCGTGGACTCGCTGAATGTGGCTGCTGCGAGCGCGGTTGCATTCTGGCAGCTTCGAGCGAGGTAGCTTTGCCGCAATATAAGCTATGACAAATGTTTTTATGTAATGATACCCTTTTTAAAGAAAAATTGACATTATAATACCTCTATGGTATTATAATTATGCAGTGTTTATGCTGTTATTTATCAATAATAAAGGGGGCTCGCATTTACATGAAAGCCGTAAGACCCATAGCCGCCATGCTTCTTGCTGCGGCAGTATCGCTTGCCTTGTGCTCCTGCGCAAATGACTCGCCAGACCCTGCCGTGCAGACGACCGCCACGGCCCAGACGCAGTCCTCTGAGGATATGACCACAGCCGGCGAGGAAGCCGTGACAGCCGAAACGTCGGTCACCGGGGAAAGCCTGACTACAGTAGCCGAGGGAACCGAGACGCCCGAAACAAAGACCACGGAGGAGAGCCCTGCCGCGGAGGCAACTACAGCCACCGAGGAAGCTCCTGCCAAAGAAACCGAAGGCGACGAGCTGCCCACAGCCGAAACCCCAGCTGAAATAGACGCTGAAAGCTTTCCGTACGAGACATATGAGCTCAGCGGCGATTACAGCTCCCCTGATGTGGAGGCGGCAGTCACCCAGTCATACGCCCAGGGCGTGAAATATACCCTCGTGAATAATTCTGACAAAGACCTCTATATCATAGGCTCGGCGAGCATCCACGCGTATATAGACGGCGAGTGGGTAGGAGTTATGTTCTCAGATACTGTCACCGACCCGCTCGAGATGATAATCATAGAGCCGGGCGCGCAGCGGGAATTCGTGACCGGCGTGTTCAACATCCCAAACGGGCTGTACCGTGTGGCACAGCAATACCTTGTCGGCTCTGAGGACGGCGAGAGCCGCTATGCCTGCGCGGAGTTTGTCTACAGCTCGGCTGCCCAGCCTGATGACCTGCCCGGTGCGGAGGTAAGCGATGAGCAGGAGCAGCCCGCGGAAGAAGGAAGCTTCCCCTACGACACGACCCAGACCGAGTCGAGATTGGCTGACGCCGCGGAAATCTCGGGCATAACCATGACTACCGGCGGATATACCGGCGGCGACTCGGTAGCCTTTACAATCAAAAACGACTCGAGCGGTCCTATCACCCTTGACCGTGAGGCATATGTGCAGGTGCTTATTGACGGGGAATGGCTCACGGTGCTGTTTCCCATGGATCACGACCTGCCGATAGAGTACACCACCCTTGAGGCGGGAAGCGAGCTCACGCTCGGCGCGGACTGCATGGAGCTGCCCTCGGGAGAATACAGGATAATACAGGGCTACACCCTTTCCGACTCTACGGTAGGCTGCGCTCGCTGTGAGTTTGAGATTGACTGACAAGATCATAAGACAGGATAATCCCTCTGCTCTTTAATGGGCAGAGGGATTTTTGCATAGGCTTTTTGAATTCTTTCTCGCTCTCAGACTTTGCGGTTTTACCGCTGCGCTCAGCCTTGCGCCGTCCGGTTAGAGCCGCGCATATATTTTTTATCAAACTCATCCGCGCAAAGCGGCTTATCGTAAAGATAACCCTGACCGTAATCGCAGCCGAGCCTGAGCATGGTTTGCCTGTCCTCCTCTGTCTCCACTCCCTCGGCAATGGTGGTTATGCCGAGCGCTGAGGAGAACTTGATTATATGCGACAGAAGCACCTCCCGCTTTGCCTTGTCCTCGTCGGAGGTCTCGCTAAGGAAGCTTCTGTCAAGCTTGAGCTCATCGATTTTAAGCTTATAGAGCATACCCAGCGAGGAGTAGCCGCTTCCGAAATCGTCCATGGACACCTTAAAGCCCTTTGAATGGAGCGTCTCTATCTGGTGCTGGAGCAGGCTAAGATCATCGGACGCCATGCTCTCAAGTATCTCGAGCACAACAAGAGAATGCGATACGCCGTACCTGTCAACTATCTGCTCAAGATGGTTCGGGTAATTTCCGTCCGAAAAGAGGGTCTTTGACTGGTTGACCGAGATAGGTATCGGCTGGACGCCGGCGTCTATCCACGTTCTTATCTGCTCGCACGCCTGCTCGACCATGTACATGTCGAGGTTTGTGCAGAAGCCGTTTTCCTCAAATATAGGTATAAAGTCCTTGGGATAGCGGTAGCTTCCGTCCGCGTTCCGCCAGCGCACCAGCGCCTCCGCGCTCGAAAGCCTGCCGGTATCAAGAGCCGTCTTGGGCTGCAAGAAGAGCTTGAACTCCTTGTTCCTGAGCGCTAAGAACATCACGCTCTCGATGTCGTTTTTCTTTCTTATCTTGTCGTGAAGCTTATCGCTGTAAAAAGCCAGTCCCACGGTATGGTTGTTCTTTATAGACTGCATGGCAACGAGAGCTTCCTCTCTGCCCCCGTTTACCGCCGCTCCGGCGTATAGGGTCAGCTCATAGCTGTACTCTCCCGCTGTGGCTGAGGCATGGCTGACAGTTTGACGTATATTCTCAAGGCGGGCTCTTATCGTCTCCTCGTCGGTGTCCAGCAACGCCAGATAAAACAGATCCGCACTGTCTCGGCAGAAAAATTCTCCCGGACGCAGGTTTTCCTGTATTACCCTCTTGACATACTGAAGCACCTTGTCTCCTCCCGCAGAGCCGAAAATATCGTTTACCCCCTTGAAGTTATGGACGTTTATGGCGACCGTGCTGTAGCCTGTGCCTCCGGACAGCTTTTCATTGAAAATATCGTCAAACTGAACCGTATTGGCAGCGCCGGTAACCTTGTCCCAATAAGCCGCCCTAAGCAGTCTTTTGGTATTTCTTCGGTAGATATTGATTACCGCGAGCGAAAGTATCGTGACGACCAGCAAAAATCCTACCGAAAACAGCGGCATGACCACAACGAGATCCTGCATTGTGTACACCGTCGCCCACCTTCTGTTTACGCAGAAAAGGTACCAGTTGTTTACGCCTATCGGCTCAAGGTAAAAGTGGCACACCGTTCCCTCATATGTAAAGTCCCCGAACATGGAGCTTTGAGCCTCCATGGCGTCGATAACCTCCTGAGGGTTGTCCAAAATATATGGCTGCTCCAAAATGGTCGAAGGCTGCTCCTTTACAAGCGAGTGCGGAGACCTTACCAAAAATCTTCCGGTAGAGTCAAGCACATGCACATATCCGCTCCCGCCCATCACGGCGTTGCCGTTCGCGATTTCATTGAAGAAGTCTATAGTGTCTACGGCGCTGAGCACGCCTATGACCTCTTCGCCGGAATATACCGGCACCGAGCAGGAAAAAAGCATCTGCCCGTTGACCTCAAGCGTAAATATGCGGGACACCGCGTTTTCGCCCTCAAAGGATTTTTCAATCGCCGCAATCGCAGCATCGTCCAGCGCTTCCAATTCCACATTGTATTCCGTGTCATAGCCGACAATATTTATCGAGCCTATTCGGTCTGCGCCGAAATAAGCCATGCCGACAAAGGAATTTCCCGCGTTGGCGACCTGTATTATCTGAGTCGCTTTGTCCAGCGAACCGGTGTAGTCACCCTCGGACATCCCGTACGCCAGAGTGGCGAGTATCTGCATGTTCTTGTCGATCTGGCTGGTTATCCTCATGCGGTATTCCTTAGCTATCGCCACCGTCTGAGCATACTCGGTCTCATCGGCAACATTCAAGACATGAACTGTCATACCTATCGCGGCCGCGCAGAGCACCAAGCTGCTGACAATAGTCAGCAGCGCCATATATACGGCCTGCCTTTTCAGCCTTTTCTCGATCACGCAGCTACACCTCTGACGCACAAATAATCCTAACTTTACGGGCACACTTTTTCGGTATGCTCCCGGCTATACGACAACTATACTGCTCTTTCCCGAGCGCTTTACCTCGTAAAGCGCCTCGTCCGCCTTACGATAAAGCTCGCCGTAGCTGAGCTCTCCGGCTCTTGTATGAGCTATTCCTATACTGCATGACGCGCCTATCGGCTTTCCGTCAAGCTCAATCGCCTTGACGCCGTCAAGTATTTTTTCCGCCACAGGGATAGCTTCGTCAACACTTCCGCACTTGAGCATTATTATAAATTCGTCTCCGCCTATCCTGCCAGCTCTCGCGCCGAACGGGAGGTTTTGCCTTATTATTTCGGACAGCCTTTTTATCACATGGTCGCCGCCCGGGTGACCGTACTCGTCATTTATCTCCCTAAGACCGTCGAGATCTATTATTATCGCGGTAAATACGCAGTCGCAGCCGAGCTCGTATATCATTCTCTCTCCATAGCTCTCAATCGAAAACTTGTTGAACAGTCCGGTAAAACGGTCCGTCTGTATCTCCCGCTCAAGCCTTGTGATCCTGTTCTTTTTGTCAGTAACATCGAACAGGAAGCCGACGCCGTATGTCGGTCTGCCGGAAAGCTTTCTTTGGGTAATAAATCTAAGCTCAAACCAGCGAGGCGTATCCATCCTATCCCTCAGCATCAGATCGCAGGTCTGCAAAGCCTTTCCCGCCTTTATGTCTCGTATGCAGCTTTTAAGCACGGGAACGCTTCCCTTGTCGAGTATTCTGCTGCTTTCCAATTTTTTTGATAATCCGTCTATATCAGTGGAGTCGGAAAAATTCTTTGTCCACTCGTCCGAAAATCTCACTCTGTCCTTTTCAATGTCCCACTCAAAGGTGATCATGTTGTTGTCCTGCCGTCCGAGCAACTCGTACTGCTCAGCGGACAGCTTAAAGCTCTTTTGCTCCTCTATCTCCTTGCGCATGTCGGCTATCTGTCTTTCCTTTTCGATGCGGTCGTACAGCGCATATACCCTGACAAAGTGAATGAGCATGCACAGCAGAGTGACAGACAGGAAGTTGGAGATTTCTCCGCTGCTGGCGTGCTCTATCAGGAAGGTGATAAACATCGTCGCGCAGACAGCGAGCGAGCCTATGGCGCACCACGAATCTATGGTGATGAGCGAGCAGATGATGAACATCGCTATGATTATGTTGAAATAGCCTCGTACGTCAGAGGCATAAATATCATACATATCGAAGAAGGTGTGCCAAAACAGCGCCGATACCGCCGCGACGGTATACAGCGCGTAGCTTCCCCTCGACGACAGCCTCGCGAACAGATCCAGCGCCAATACCAGCACAGCGCCCGCAAAGTACACAATGTAAAATGTAAAGTACACCCTGTTGTTAAAAGTGCCGAGCCCGCTGTTGCTCAGGAACAGCACCCGTATTATGTTTATCAGCTCGGCGATTATGATGAATATCATCGCCGCGCGGACTATCATTTTGTTTTCTGCAACAGCTTTCTCTATAAAAGCGCCCCTGAGTGCCTTGTCAAAGCGCTTTATACGCGGATTGATGCGGATGTTCAAGGTCAAGCCTCCCGTTTTAGATATGGCATGGCACAATAATGCCTAAGCCTGCGCGAAAAAGATTATTTTTGATTTTTTAGCAATATATACATATATATAACTACTTCCATGAAAAAATGTCAAGCGTTTTTATTCATTCGCCATGAGAATCAAACCAATATTTTTGTTAATTTTTGTTATTGACATGCGCAAAATAGGGTATACCATGTATTTGAGGCGGCAGGCAGCTCTGCCCGCCGCCAAAGCAAAAAAGCGGTACGGCGGAGGCTGTATAAAACAATCAAACGGGATGTGATAAAATGAAAACAACCGTAGTATACGGCTCACGCTACGGCACAGCCGAAAAATACGCGCGCAGGCTTGCACAGTTCCTTGAATGCGAGGTCGTTTCCGCAAACGCCTTTGCCGGAGCGCACTCAGACGAACGGGTGATATTTGTAGGAAGCCTATACGCGCAAAGGGTAACGGCGCTGAAAAAGACCATCAAGCGCATAGCGCCCGGGGCGTCGGTCTGCGTGGTTACAGTCGGTCTTGCCGACCCCCGCGATTCCAAAAAATGTCGAAAGAATCACATCGTCGGTCAAAAATCAGCTTCCCGATAGCTTCCGCTCGGCAAAAGTATACTGCTTACGAGGTGGGATAGACTTTTCCAAGCTTGGATTTATCCACAAGGCTATGATGACCGGCATATATCAAGTGATGAAGTCCAAGACCTCTCTGAGCGAGGAGGACAGGATGTTCGTCGATGCTTACGGAAAAAAGATAGACTATTTTGATTTGGAGACGGTTACTCCGATAGCCAAGGAGCTTTCCGCGGCAAAGGTCTGATAATGAAGCGTTAAAGCGTTTTTGAGCGGCTGCCGAATGGCTTTGGGACTATTTAATCTTTTCCCTGCAATAAATCAAAAATCCCCTCGCAAGCAGTGTGCGGAGGGGATTTTTTGATGCCATCCGGCAGAAATATTATTACATCCCGGAAAGCCTGTCGTTGAAGGAATCGACAAAAAGCTTAAAGACCGCTTGTAGGGTTTCCTCATCCTCAACGCCTACAAAGCTATCGGTATCGCTGTCCTCGTCTCCCTCCTCAAGCCTCATAATGAGCACCTGCGTGCCCTCCTCGCCCTCTTCTTCCTCATCGCCGGGCAGGAGCACTATATACTGCTCGCCGTTATACTCCACCATGTCGAGAATCTCCATCTGGACATCGTTGCCGTTCTCGTCGGTCATGGTGATGATATTCTCACCGTTGAGTCCGTCTTCTCCGGTTATGTTCAGTTCGTCGCTCATGATAAACCTCTCCTATCCTATATCAGTTGCTGTTAGTCGGCATATGCGGAATAAGCGCGGCGGCAACTGCGGATACCGGCATGGACTGCAAGGTCACGCTTCCGGGGCCGGTGACTACCGTATTAAAGAGCCCCTCGCCGCCGAAAAGCAAGTTCTTGACGCCCTTGACGGTCTGGATGTCTATCGAGCAGGTGGCGTCAGCCATGGCAAGATTGCCCGTGTCCACTATCATGCTCTGACCGTCGGCAAGCTGGTACTCGAACGCCGTGCCGTCTATTTCTATAAACGCCATGCCGTTTCCGGACAGCTTCTGCATGATAAAGCCCTCGCCGCCGAAAAGACCGGCGCGGAATTTCCTCTGGAAGAATACGGACAGCTCAACTCCCGTCTCGGCAGCCAAAAATCCGCTTTTTTGAACGATTATAGGGTTATTTGGCGTTATCGGAATTGCGAGTATCGAGCCGGGGAAGCTGGACGCAAACGCTATCATTCCTTCTCCGCCTACCGCGGTGTAGGTGTTTTGGAATATCGTCTCGCCCGAGAACATCCTGCCGAAAGCCTTGCCAAGTCCTCCCGCGCCGGTCGACATCTGCATGTTCGGAGTCATCCAGACCATTGAGCCCTTTTCTGTAATCATCGACTCCCCCGCCGCTAAATGACAGATCACCACCGGCATAGGCTCGCCCTTTATCTCATAGCGCATACAAAAATCCTCCTTGTTCAGTCACATTCAGACCGCTATTGTACTCAGTATATCATATTTTATATGAATACGCAACCGCTTTTATGTAGGTATACCCTACAATTAGGCTATTACTCATACCAGCGATAAGGAGTAGTCGTAAAGGCCGGCTGTCTCGGGGTTTCTGAACTCATGCTTCTCGTAATAGCCTATCAGCTCGCCGTCGGAATCACGCAGCGCTACCATGTATATGTCCTTATTTTTTGAGGCGCTGTGACCGGTGTATATCATATTATTGCGAATGTCTTGGCTGAACCACTCAAAAACCTTTAATATTATCTCACGGGAACGCTCGTTGTGACAGTCGAGTACAGAACTGCCCAAAAGCGCCTTGCCGCCCGATTTCGAGTAATTTTTGACCGCAGCAGGATTCATATACACTATTTTATGCCCGGTATCGCAAATAACAACCGAATTTCTGTCCATGTCTATAACGCTTTTAAACATAGCGTTCATTTTGTCGTTCGAGATATGATTCATAATTGCGACTTTCCTCCTTTTTAGACCGCTTGGTTTGACACGGCTATTATATAAAAAATGCAGGCTTGCTGTCAAGGCAGCACGCCTGCTTGGGTCGTCTCTTTTTTACCGCTGATCGCTCACGGTGGCGTCGCTGTTGCTCGCCTCTAAGGCGGAAAGAGGATCATACGGCGCGCCGGAAGTTGTTCCCGAGAGTAAAGCGATATCAACCGCGTTTTGGGGTATGCCCCATGAATTGCCGGAGAATTGGAACAGCGCCCCGTCCACCACATACCCGCGCGTATTATAAACCACATTATTCATTATCGTGCCCGTAGAGCCGGGATTGAGATACGCAGGCTGACGCAGAGTATGAAAAACATTTCCTCGAACCAAAAGGTTGGTCGCTCCTCCCTGAGTCACAAAGCCCCTGTTCACTACCCATGTCGAGGAGTCCCCGGGCTGCTCAGGACCATATATCTGATTGTTGAGGATTTGGTCGTTGTCACCCGCAACCTGTATAAATTCAACGGGATAGGGGTTGTCGCTGGTCATGGTAAGACCTTGTATAGTATCGTCATCGCTGCCAAGCAGAAACGGCACCACCGGCGCCTGGAGCAAAATCTCCGATCCTGCACTGCCCTCTATCTTAATTCCCGGCTTATTTACGTTTATTTGCTGAGTTATCGGGTATGTTCCGGGCAAAACATGTATCGTTGCGTTCGGCTGAGCTGCGTCCAGCGCCTCCTGAATCGTCTGATACGGAGCGGCTTGGGTTCCGTTTCCGCCGGGGGCGGCGTCCGCCTGCACATAAAGGTCGTACGGATTCGGCTCAATTCCTCCCGTGGCGCCGGTAGGTCCTGTAGGACCGGTGGCGCCTGTTGCGCCTGTCGCGCCGGTTATACTTAAGCCTGTGGCGCCTGTTGCTCCGGTTGCGCCCGTAGGTCCCGTAGCTCCCGTAACCCCGGTGGCGCCTGTCACGCCGGTTATACTTAAGCCTGTGGCGCCTGTTGCTCCGGTTGCGCCCGTAGCTCCTGTAGCCCCAGTCGGACCCATAGGTCCGAAAAAGCCACGAGCGCCGGTTTGCCCGGTAGGGCCTATCGGGCCGGTAGCTCCGGTTGCTCCGGTCGCACCGGTAGGGCCGGTTACCCGGCACCCACAATGGCATGGCGAGCAGCAGCTCTTTCCGGTTCGGAATTTATTCCAATTATTCATAAAATCTATTTCCTCCTAAATGAGCGTTTATTCATTTTATGAATCCGGACATACATTTGTTACGGACAGGCGGGGAGCTTACAAAAACCGCGCCTGCCGCCGCGCGTTTTCGTATTGTCGTAGTCGCATGTGAATTTCCCGTCAGTGTAACACCGCTTGCAGTATTCTTCATTGAATTTCCCATCAGGTTCTTTACTGATAGAAGAATCATCCAAAGGCATACCACAGCATCGGCAAATAAGCTGTCTTGGAGAACCTAAAAGCGTATTGATAGAAACATCGAAAAACTTGGAGAGCAGTTTTAAGGTTTCTGTATTTGGAATTGTTTCTTTGTTTCCCAACGGGATACCGCTTGCCTTGTAAATTGATCTTTTGGGCAAGTTAATCTTGTGACAAGCCTTTTTTCATTCGCAGTTCGAGTATAACATCTTTCGTATCCTTTAAAATCACCACCTTGTAAATATTATAATATGTGTGCATTCTATAAACAAGCAACCCGTTGTTGCTTATAGAGGTTACTTTTTCTCTCGTGTCAAAACAGCTCCGACAACTGCTCCGATTAGGACAATAGGTGCTGATCTTACGAACAGCCACTCAAATGCGTGAAAGCCTACTCCCATAACTTCGGTTTCAGGTTTACTGTAATCCCACTCCAAGTATGGACTCTTCAGCACGAACATAACCGCAAAAGCAATTACGATAAGCGCACACAATGAGATAAACCCCCAATGAAATATCTTTCGTCTCGCCCCTTTTCTTTTGGCGAGCTGTAGATTTATGACCTCCAGCTTTTCGGAAATCACTTTTAAATCATCCGGCTTTGGCTCATCAATTGTTTCTCCAAGCAAAGTGCTTACGGGAGTTTCTAACACTTCTGACAGGGAAATGAGCATATCGGAATCAGGAACAGACAAGCCTTTTTCCCATTTAGAAATTGTCTGCCGCACTACATTTAGTTTTATAGCGAGTTCCTCCTGCGAAAGTCCTTTTGACTTTCTTAACGATTTAATGTTTTCATTCAGCATTATGGATAACCACCTTTCTTTCAGTCGTTACCATTATTGTATTCCGAACAATCCGTTGCTACAAGCAACGCATATTAACATTGGATATATTAGTCACAAACCTTGCTCCTATAAATATTTTCGCAGGTAAACCATATCTGTCAGCTTCACACCACCATCATAAATCGGGTGGTCATAATTATCAGTAAAAAAGTTCTTAATAATATGAGAACGGGTAAAGCCGCACTTTTCATAAAATGGGATTGTTGATAGGCTGTCACCAGTTCCGACCTGCAATATCGAATAATCGCCCTGATATTTTTTGATAATAAACTCAATCAATGCTTTACCGTAGCCCTTACCGTGAAACTGTGGATCTGTGGCAATGTTTTTTATTTCAAGCACTCCGCCACCGACATCTAACACAACACATTCGGCTTTGACTCCATCATCTTCTAAAACATACATTGTCCCCTTTGTAAGATATCGGTCTATCATATTTTCCTGTTCATCTGCCAACAGAAGCAAATCAAGATATTGCTTTTTACCTTCTTTTACCTCTTTAATATCCATAGTCCACACCTCATATAGTATTGTTTTTCTTTTATTTGAAAATGGGCAATCCCGATTAAGGACTGCCCATTTATTCCGTTAATTATGCGATTTTTTAGGCTCTGCACACTTTCCTGCACCAAATGATGTAAATTTGATGTAAAAGTGTACTTTTGAGGCTTTTTCCGACTATGAAGTACATCCCGTTTTCACAGGCAAAACGGACCATCTCAATAGAGCTTTGCGCCTGCCGGAATATGATTGTCCACCATTAAAAGATGGAGCTTTTCTTTGCCTTCCTCACTGTGTACTGCCGAAATCAACATACCGCAGGAATCAATGCCCATCATCGCTCTCGGCGGAAGATTTGTAATAGCGATACAGGTCTTTCCAACCAGTTCTTCCGGCTCGTAATACTCGTGAATACCGCTTAAAATCACTCTGTCAGCGCCTGTGCCGTCGTCCAGCGTGAATTTGAGAAGTTTCTTGGATTTAGGTACTGCTTCGCAGGCAAGCACCTTGACTGCTCTGAAATCAGACTTAGAGAAAGTCTCAAAATCCACGAAATCCTTGAACAAAGGCTCGATTTCCACTTTAGAAAAATCAATCTTTTCCGGCTCGGCTTTCGGCGCTTCGGACTCGGTTTTGTTTACACCAATTTCTTCATTTACACCTTTCAAGGGTTTCATTGTCGGGAAGAGCAGAACGTCTCTTACCGCGGGAGAGCCGGTCATGAACTGAACCATTCTGTCTATGCCGAAGCCTATTCCGCCCGTCGGAGGCATGCCTATCTCAAGAGCGTGCATGAAGTCCTCATCGATATGATTGGCCTCGTCGTCTCCGAGCTTTATCAGCTCTTCCTGAGCCTCAAACCTCGCCCGCTGGTCTATTGGGTCGTTGAGCTCGGAATAGGCGTTAGCCATTTCGGTGCAGTTGATATAAAGCTCAAACCTCTCGACGTAGTCAGGGTTATCAGGCTTGCGCTTTGTGAGCGGAGATATCTCGACAGGGTGATCCATGATGAAGGTGGGCTGAATGAGCTTCTCCTCAACATAGGTCTCAAAGAGAAGATTGAGTATATCTCCCTTGTGGTGGCGCTTGGGATCAAATTCTATGCTGCGGGACTTGGCAAGCTCAAACGCCTGCTCGTCGGTTTTTACCTCGTTGAAATCTATGCCGGCGTACTTTTTGACCGCGTCTAACATGGTAAGCCTTTCAAACGGCTTATCAAGATCTATCACATTTCCCATGTACTCTATCCGGGTCGTGCCTATGACCTCCTTCGCTACATGGCGATAAAGGTTCTCGGAAAGATCCATCATACCGTGATAATCGGTGTAAGCCTGATAAAGCTCCATAAGGGTAAACTCAGGGTTGTGTCGGGTGTCAAGACCTTCGTTTCTGAACACTCTGCCTATCTCGTACACCCTGTCAAGTCCGCCTACTATGAGCCTCTTAAGATACAGCTCAAGCGAGATTCTAAGCTTTACATCCTCGTTAAGGGCGTTGTAGTGGGTCTCAAAGGGTCTCGCGCTCGCTCCGCCGGCGTTGGCAACCAGCATGGGGGTCTCCACCTCTATGAAGCCCTGTGCGTTGAGGTAGTTTCTTATCGAGCTGATTATATTTGAACGCTGAATAAATGTCTTTTTGACATCCGGATTTACAATGAGGTCCGTGTACCTCTGACGGTAACGAGTATCCCTGTCCTTAAGTCCGTGCCACTTCTCGGGAAGAGGGCAGAGCGATTTTGACAAAAGCGTGATCTTCTTCGCGTGAAGGGATATCTCTCCCTTTCTTGTCCTGAAAACGAAGCCCTCTACGCCTACGATATCTCCTATATCCCACTTCTTGAAGTCGGCAAAGGTCTCCTCGCCGACATCGTTGAGCCTGACATAGCACTGAATCCTGCCGGCATAGTCCTGGATGTCGAGAAAGTTCGCCTTCCCCATATCCCTCCAGCTCATTATTCTTCCGGCGATTCTCCAGTCTGTCTTCTTGAGCTCCTCGAGTCCGGCGTTAAGCTTATCCTCGTCTCCCGCCGCTTCCGCTTTGATTCTTGCCTCCTCGGTCTCGTAGAAGCTCTTCAGCTCGTTGGAATTGGTGTTGAAATCAAACTTGGTTATCTCAAAGGGGTTCTTTCCCTCGTCCTTGAGCGCTTCAAGCTTGTCGAGTCTTATTTTTTTGAGTGAGTTTATTTCCTCAGCCGAAAGCTTCTCCTGAGAGACGCTTTCCAAAATCTCATCCGTCATGTCAAAAAGCCTTTCGTATATATTTTATCTGCTGATATTGAGTATCTCAAACTTGAGCGTTCCGGCGGGAACCTCAACCTCGAAAATGTCGCCTACATGCTTCTTCAGGCACGCCTTGCCTATCGGTGACTCGTCGGAAATCTTGTTGTTGTCCGGGTCCGACTCGGTCGAGCCGACTACCTGATACTCAACAATGTCGTCAAGCTCAAAATCCTTAAGCTTTACAAACGAGCCGACTCCGACCTCGTTCATTGAAACGCTGCCGTCGTCAACTATTATTGCGTTCGCGATTATGACCTCGAGATCGGCTATCTGAGCCTCGAGCATTCCCTGCTCGTTCTTAGCCTCGTCGTACTCCGCGTTCTCGGAAAGGTCGCCGTAGGAGCGAGCCTCCTTGAGCTTGTCGGCTACTTCCTTACGTCTTACCGTTACTAAGTACTCGAGCTCCTCCTGAAGCTTGTTGAAGCCGTCTCTTGACATCGTCGTTGCTTTTCCAGCCATACTGATACCTCCGCAATTATCTGAAAATCTATCCGCCTGCGAGCCTTTTGACTGCCTCAGCCGCCGGCTTGGGTATATTCGCCCATATTCTCAGTTTTATATTATATCCGCATTTTTTCGTTATGTCAACCCGAAAAGCCGTCCTGTTTCCGCCGTTTTTTCGGACAAAAAGCCAAGCGGCGGGGCGTTTGCCCTGCCGCTGAAGCTCAATATCACATCTTTGTAGTCGCTCTCTGATAATCAAAGCCCCTGTCCGAGGTCATCGGAGCGTCAATAAGCTCGAAGTATATGACCGAGTTCCTCATTAGCTCAAGCTTTACGCTTTCGCCCTCCGAAACCCTGCGCGAGCCGACAAGAGGTCTTGCCGCCTGACGAAGAAGCTCCTGCTGACACTCGCTCAGGCTCTGCGGCTCGCCCATATCGTGCCAGAGCTTGAGAGGGTTGCAGGTGGTCTCGTCAACCGTCTCGGTTATAAGGCAGGACTCAGAGCCCGCCTCAAAGCTCAGCTCAAGCTCCTTCTCCATGTCGCCGCCCATCGGGCAATAGTTCCACGCGACTCCGCGGTAGCCGCTCTCGGTTTTTACTATCACCGCGTCGGCGTCCTTGTGGACGCAGTCACCCTGAAGCCTCTTGAAGAACTTAAAGGTGTAGAAGGTCGGCTTGGGTATGCAGCCGTTCGCCACCATGCCGAAGCCTCCGTGGAAAGGCGCGAAAGGCACCCCCTGCTCCTCGAAAATGTCGCCGAAGGTCCAGTATGAATAGGACTCGTTTACGTCGCCGAGACGTGAAAGCTGCTCAGCAAGGTAAGCCGCGTTGAGGTTGGTGTCGTGAATCGGGCAGTTGGGGATGTACGAGGTGTTGAACTCGGTAATATGGATTGGAAGCCCCTTGTACTCGGGATAGCTGTCTATTATATCCCTTGTCGACTGCAAATTGTCGAAGCCGTCATAGGGATTCATCAGCTTGGCGTAGCCGTAGTGTCCTGAGTTTTCGGGAAGCTCGGTTGTGTAGTGATGCCTTGTGACAAAATCAGGGCTGAGCTTCTCGGAGCGGCAAAACTCCATGAACTCCTTTATCCACTCCTTGTCCCTGACTCCGCATATGGCCGGTCCTCCTATCCTGAAGCGTGGGTCAAGAGCCCTGACCGCCTGATAGGTCTCCTTGAAAAGCTTAAAGTATTCCTGCATGTCCGCCTTGTACCAGAAGCCGGGGAGATTAGGCTCGTTCCAGACCTCTATCGGGTACTCGTAAGCCTCGTCGCCGTATCTTTCGACAAGATGGGCAAGCGTCTCTCTCACAAGCTCGCACCAGCGCGAATAGTCCTTCGGAGGCGTCGTGTTGCCCTTCCAGTAGAATATCGTCTGAGTGCCGCTCGCGAGCTGCTTGGGCATAAACCCAAGCTCGATGAACGGACGGATGCCGAGGCTGTGATAGCTGTCCATCACAAGGTCGAGATAGGTGAAATTATATTCGACCTTCGTCTCTCCGTCCTCCTCATATTCATGATATATCGCCATGTCATCAGTAAAGAGTCCGTGTCCGCGGATGTGCTTGAAGCCTATTTCACGCTGAACAAGCGCAAGCTGGTCAAAGTACTCCTTCTGGAGCGCAAGCCCCATTCTTCCCGTGCCGACACAAAAATCGACGTTGTTGTGAAATTCCGCCTTGCCGTCCGGCGAAACCGTTATTTTCGAGTGGTATTTCTCTGCCATATAAACCGCCTCCTAATAATAGCTATAAGCTGTTTTGCCATAATGTTCCGTGAGCTTATTGTATCATAAACCGGGCATCATGTCTATATGGCTATATGGCTATATGGAAAAGAAAACTTATTTTATAACACTATTTGTA
The DNA here is from genome assembly GCA_018715525.1 of Candidatus Faeciplasma pullistercoris. Classification (GTDB taxonomy): domain Bacteria; phylum Bacillota; class Clostridia; order Oscillospirales; family Ruminococcaceae; genus Faeciplasma; species Faeciplasma pullistercoris. The sequence goes on from DVLL01000009.1 coordinate 25,097, forward strand.
TAATATTGTATTGATTATACTTTCTGTCTTTGTTTTTTATCCTTAAAGTACGCCCACCAGCCAGTATATCAGCCCGTATACAACGCTTGCCGCGCAGCCGTAAAGTATTACAGGTCCCGCTATGGCAAACACCTTCGCTCCGATTCCGAGTATCCAGCCCTCTGTCCTGAACTCTATCGCCGGCGAGACTACCGCGTTGGCAAAGCCGGTTATCGGTACAAGCGTGCCCGCTCCTCCGTGCTTGGCGATTTTGGGGTAAAGAGCAAGTCCGGTCATAACCGCAGACAGGATTATAAGCGATATGGATGTAAAAGCGGACGCCTTGTCATCCTCAAGCCCTGACGCCTTGAACATTTCAAGCAGTCCCTGACCAAGCGTACAAATCAGTCCGCCTATCAAAAACGCCTTAGCCAAATTTTTCAGCGACTTAGAAGGGTGAGCCGCGTCATCCGCCATCATGGCGTACTGTTTATCTGAAAGCTGCATTATCCTTCCTCCTTATATCATTTCTCAGGGTATGTTACCTTGGACATACTTGGGTATATTACTCCTGATGTAATGCTATATTATCTATATTCAGACGCGTTTTTATACATATCATATCTTTTAGGTGTAAAGGCTTGAGCGTTGACCGGCAAATTTTTTCGCTCAGCGTCGGTATTGAAAAAAGACCGATTATATGGTAAAATACGATTAACTAATAAATTCAGACCTGCCGGAAGGAGGAAGCAGTATGCACAAAAATGACGGACTTATCCCCGAGGATGACGCGGAGTTCGAGGAGCAAGCCGCAAAGGCGGAACGAGAAGCCAGGCTCGCCTCGGAGGAGGAAGAAAAGCGTTCCGAGGAAGAAAACAAAAAGCAGGAGGAGGAACGCAGGCAGTATGAGTCGGAGCTTCAAAGCAAGAAAATAGAGCTTATCAAGCTCAAGCAGGGCGTAGTAGACGAGGCGGACTCAAGCATTCAGGAGCAAAAGCCGCAGACTGTCAAACTCAGCTTGGGCGAGTGGATGGAAAATGTCTGGTACCGCTCAAAATGGCTTATCATATTTGTTGCCGTTATGGCAGTAGCCGTCGGCTACATTATCTACGACACCGCGACAAGGCAGAATCCGGATATCACGGTGCTCGCGGTCTCATCCGACAGCGGACTTTACGCGAGAACTGTCGAGCTGGAAAGCTTCTTTGAGCGCTACTGCCCTGACCTCAACGGCGACGGAGAGGTGGACGTGCTGGTCTACTACATCTTCACCGACTACTCTGACGCAACAATGGCGTCCTCCTACCAAGCTCAGCTTATGACTCAGCTACAGCTCGGAGACAACATGATAATAATATCCGACGGAACCACCGACTTTGAGGTGCACGACTTTACCGGAGAGCTTGAGGGCGAGTTTGTGACAGACAAGGGCATAAGGCTGAGCTGCCCATTGACTAAGGAAGCGCTCAAGTGGGAGGCTATGCCGGACGAGCTGTATATAGGTCTGAGGGAGCCCGCAAAGCTTCTTTCTACCTCGTATGAGCAGATGCAGGAAAACTATTACACTGCGCTGCCGATATACACGGCTATTTATGAGGACATAGCAAAAAGTCTGGCTGAGAATGAAGAATAAAGCGGTAAATTGAAAGGGAATCAAAATTCCTCGCGCTGTTAAGCCTGACAAGAAAAGACGGGAGCTTGCTGCTTGCGGCAAACGCAGGCGACAAGCTCGCCGGTTTTCAGCCTAAACAGGACAGTATTCCGCCAAAGAACAGCTATTACAAAAATTTTTCAAAAAAGCTGTCAAACCACTTGACAAGCCATCATCTATGCGCTATAATATCAAAGTCGCCTGACAAAGCGCTCCGCTTTTCAGGGACTCAAACGAACGGAAGCTTAGCTCAGCTGGGAGAGCATCTGCCTTACAAGCAGAGGGTCATAGGTTCGAGCCCTATAGTTTCCACCACGCTTCAGCCGCCGGCTGGAGCATATGGCCCGGTAGTTCAGTTGGTTAGAACGCTAGCCTGTCACGCTAGAGGTCGTCGGTTCGAGCCCGATCCGGGTCGCCACTCCTTTTTTGATATCGAGTGGAAATAGGTTGTGCGCATGCCTCTGTAGCTCAGTTGGTAGAGCAGGGGACTGAAAATCCCCGTGTCGTTGGTTCAATTCCGACCGGAGGCACCACGCATGCGGATTTAGCTCATTTGGCAGAGCGCCACCTTGCCAAGGTGGAGGTAGCGAGTTCGAGCCTCGTAATCCGCTCCATACGGTGCCGTAGCCAAGTGGTAAGGCAGCGGTCTGCAAAACCGCTATGCACCAGTTCAAATCTGGTCGGCACCT
>DVLL01000010.1 GCA_018715525.1 Candidatus Faeciplasma pullistercoris
GAGTTCATTCGCACCAAGGTTGCTCCGTCGCTCCCCCTGCGGGGAGCGTGGATTGAAATAATCAACGACCTCGGAGAAGATCGCACAGCCGCTGGTCGCTCCCCCTGCGGGGAGCGTGGATTGAAATCGGACAAGCGACCGGATACAACATTGAAGGGATTACGTCGCTCCCCCTGCGGGGAGCGTGGATTGAAATTCGTCCCGCTGTCCGGACGATGAATAGCGGGCATAGTCGCTCCCCCTGCGGGGAGCGTGGATTGAAATGCCGGGAAACAAAATGTGATGGATCGGACGATTGTGTCGCTCCCCCTGCGGGGAGCGTGGATTGAAATTGCTTCTACGAACAGGCAGTGTTCCGCAAACTACGTCGCTCCCCCTGCAGGGAGCGTGGATTGAAATGAAACCGGGCAGGAAATGGAAATCTACTACGGCTAGTCGCTCCCCCTGCGGGGAGCGTGGATTGAAATGTCAAGGAAAGAAGCGACCATGATAACATTGTCCGTCGCTCCCCCTGCGGGGAGCGTGGATTGAAATTTATGATGAATTGATCGTAGTGTTTTCCGTTGAGTCGCTCCCCCTGCGGGGAGCGTGGATTGAAATTCGTTCAAGAATGGTGACGTGACTGACCGTGAGGTCGCTCCCCCTGCGGGGAGCGTGGATTGAAATTTTCTGTAGATGAATCTATATTACTATTCAAGTCGTCGCTCCCCCTGCGGGGAGCGTGGATTGAAATGCCATAAGTAGAATAGGGAACATTACCAACATAAGTCGCTCCCCCTGCGGGGAGCGTGGATTGAAATGTCGTAACTGGCACGAGTGACACCAATCTATTTTTGTCGCTCCCCCTGCGGGGAGCGTGGATTGAAATCTGCGACCGGCACTATAGGTCTGTCGTTAATAGTGTCGCTCCCCCTGCGGGGAGCGTGGATTGAAATCTGTTTCTATCGATGCAGGGGGGGATACTTTATCTGTCGCTCCCACTGCGGGGAGCGTGGATTGAAATACTCCGCCCCGCGGCGCGGGAATCGGCATCGCGGTCGTTCCCGCTTCGGATGCGGTATGCGCCTGTATTTACAAAAGCTCGAAACTGTGGTAAGATTGCATAAGAAGCAGTTTTACAAGAAATAATTGCTATTATAAAATCAGGAGGCAGCATTATGGACGAAAATAAAATTTTAACCCGCAGTGAAATTTCTGAGGAGTACAAGTGGGATCTTACAGATCTTTATGAGAGCGACGAAGCTTGGCTCGAGGCACTCAAAAGTGCGGAGGGCATGATAGAGAAAACCGCGTCGTTCCGCGGCAGGATAATGGAGAGCGCGGATACTCTGCTTGAATTTCTCAAATACGACGACGAGTGCACGATTGATCTTAACCGCCTTGCCTGCTACTCCTTCCGCAAGCATGACGAGGACTCTACAGTCGCTAAATATCAGGACTTTGAGTCGAGAACCATGAACCTTGTAACCAGACTGGGTGCCGCGTCGGCGTTTGTAGCGCCTGAGATAATAGCCGCGGACGACAAGACGCTTGAAAAGTTCTATGCCGAAAAGCCTGAGCTGCTCGTCTATAAGCGCAGTCTCGACAAGATAAGACTTCAAAGAGAGCATACGCTGAGCAATGCCGAGGAGGCAATAATGGCGTCTGCCGGAAATATCGAGGCAGTGCCCTCTGACGCATTTGAGATGCTCACCACTGCCGACCTCAAGTTCCCTCCGGTAGTTGACAAGGACGGCAAGGAGCTGCCGCTGACCAATGGAAACTATGTCACATACCTTGAGAGCAGCGACAGGGATATAAGAAAGCAGGCATTCGATAAGCTTTATCACACCTATGAGCAGTACAAAAACACTCTTGCCACTCTCTACTTCGGCGAGGTCAAGCAAAGGATGTTCATCGCTTCGTCAAGAAAATATCCGTCTGCACTCGACGCAGCTCTTTCCCGCAATGAGGTTCCCACATCTGTTTACCATAACCTTATAGATGCGGTTCACAAGAATATGAGCTATATGCATAAGTACATGAAGCTCAGAAAGAAGCTTCTCGGTGTTGACGAGCTGCATATGTATGATGTGTATGTGCCGATTGTCGATGAGGCAAAGGTAAAGGTCGGATACGAGCAGGCAAAGTCTGAAATTCTCGACGCGATGAAGATTCTCGGCAAGGATTATACAGACATGCTCGAGGAGGGCTTCAATAACCGTTGGATAGATGTTTATGAGAACACCGGAAAGCGTTCGGGAGCGTACTCCGCCGGAGCGAGACCTCATCCGTATGTTCTTTTGAATCATAAGGACACGCTCGACAGCGAGTTTACTCTTGTTCATGAGATGGGTCATGCGCTTCACTCATATCTTTCCATGAAGAATCAGCCTGTCTGCACCAGTGACTATGTGATTTTCGTAGCTGAGGTTGCTTCTACATGCAACGAGGCTCTTCTTATGCAGTATCTTCTTGGCAAGACTACCGACAAGAGCGAGAGGGCGTATCTTATCAACTACTTCCTTGAGCAGTTCAGGACTACGCTGTATCGTCAGACCATGTTTGCCGAGTTTGAGCTCCTTACCAACGAGATGGCGGAGAGGGGAGAGACCCTTACTGCCGACGCTTTGTGCGAGCTGTATCACAAGCTTAACGTAGAGTATTACGGTGAGGACATGGTGGTTGACCGCGAGATAGACTTTGAGTGGTCGAGAGTGCCCCATTTCTATTATAACTTCTACGTCTTCCAGTACGCCACCGGCTTCTCGGCTGCGATTGCGCTTTCTCAGAGGATAATCAAGGAGGGAGAGCCCGCGGTCAAGGACTATCTTAAGTTCCTTTCGAGCGGTTCATCAGCCGACCCGATATCTTTGCTTAAGATCGCCGGAGTGGATATGAATTCTCCCGAGCCTGTCGCTCAGGCGCTTGAGCTTTTCGGAAAGCTTATCGACGAGCTTGACGAGCTGCTCGGATAAACAGCTATCAATATTAAACGAGGTGCTTTAATGAGCTACTATGTCGGAATCGACCTTGGAGGCACAAACATAGCTGCCGGGGTAGTAGACGAAAAATTCAGGATAATAGCCCGATCCAAGCTGAAAACAAACCGTGAGCTTTCGGGCGATGAGGTGATACGCTGCTGTGCGGAGGCTGCAAGGCTGGCTGTTGAGAACGCCGGTCTTAAGATGGAGAATATAAGCGCGGTCGGTCTTGGGTCTCCCGGAACTGTAAACTGCGAAACCGGCGTGATAGAGTACGCCAACAACCTGAATTTTGCAAATACGCCGGCCGCTGAAATACTTCGCAGCGAGCTCGGGATACCTGCGTATGCAGAGAACGACGCCAACGCCGCCGCATATGCGGAGTTTGTAGCCGGAAGCGCAGTCGGAGCAAAGGACGTCGTGTGTATCACCTTGGGAACCGGCGTAGGCGGAGGAATAATAATCGGAGGCAAGCTTTATTCCGGCTTTAATTACGGCGGAGCGGAGCTTGGACACACCGTAATAGACATAAACGGTCCGGAATGCACCTGCGGCCGCCATGGCTGCTTCGAGGTATATTCCTCCGCTACCGGACTTATCAGGATGACAATAGAGGCGATGAACGAGCATCCGGAGTCACTGATGCATTCGATGATGGGCGACCATGTATCCGCCAAGCTTGCCTTTGCGGCTATGAGAGCGGGGGACGAGACCGCAAAAGCTGTCGTGGATAAGTATATCAAGTACCTTGCCGCGGGAATAACCAACACGATAAACGTCTTCCAGCCCGATATACTGTGCATAGGCGGCGGAGTCTGCAACGAGGGCGATAACCTTTTGATTCCATTAAGGGAGCAGGTTGCGGGTGAAGTTTACACAAGACGAGGATCAAAAAACACTAAAATAGTGATAGCCTCGCTCGGAAACGATGCCGGAATAATAGGCGCGGCATATCTTTGGCAGAGTAGGTAGCCTTGGTTGGAAAGGAAGCGCAGCGATATGAAGCTCTACATTAAGCAAAGAGTGTTTTCATGGACGGACACATATGACGTTTATGGGGCGAACCAGATCCCGAAGTATTTTGTAAAGGCAGAGTTTTTCACTATAGGTCATAAGATCCATATTTACGACCACGCATCCGGAAACGAGGTTGGCGTCATCAGGGAGAAGCTGTTTACCATGTTCGGCGGCGCCGAGATAAGCGCGGGAGGACGCGAGCTCGGCAGCATTACCAAGCATTTCAGCTTTTTGCGTCCCAAGTATAGTATTGACTACAACGGCTGGGGGATAGAAGGCGATTTCTTCGGCTGGGACTATTCTATAACCGACAGATATGGAGAAACTGTTGCACTCATAAGCAAGGAGCTCTTCAACTGGGGAGACACCTATTCCCTTGAGATATTCAGCGACAGCAACGAGCTTGACGCCCTTATGACGGTTATTGCGATAGACATGCTGAATTGCGGGAGAAGTTAGGCGCGAAAGAGGGTGCTTTTATGAGGATACTGGCCGTTGATTACGGAGAAGCGAGGACGGGACTCGCGTGCTGCGACGCGTACGAGTCGATAGCCTCGCCGGTGGGAACGGTATGCGAGTGGAACCGTGACGCCTGCGCGGCAAAAATTGCCGCTAAGGCGGCTGAGCTTGGCACCGAGCTGATAGTAGTCGGCTTGCCGGTGAATATGGACGGGAGCTGCGGAGAGCGTGCGAAAAGGTGCGAGGAGTTTGCGGCTTCGCTTAGGGAACTGACCGGTCTTGAGGTGGAACTGTGGGACGAACGGGTGACTACCGTTCAGGCGATAGGTATTTTGAACGAGACCAATGTTCGCGGCAAGAAGAGAAAGGCGGTCATAGATACCGTCGCGGCGACCCTGATACTTGAAAGCTACCTGAGCTACCGAAAGAAAAAGTCGGGCAGCAAGCAGCAGGTATAATTATTTCCAGACAAACAATAAACCGTTTGCAACCTTTTCAAGTAAGGTTGCAAACGGTTTTGCTGTTAAAAGAACTCCGCCTTGTCGCCACATGCGTATAAAACCCGCTGTTAAGCAGGGTGGGTAAATTGTCCCGAATGTTTCGCGCTCCCTTCGTCCGCCATAGGCGGGAGGTCTGCAATCCGCGCCCGGAGAACAATTCCCTTTTAAGAAGTGTAGGATTATATCAAACATGCTTAATCGAGCAAGGCAGAATTAGATTTTACTTTATCGAGTGCATAACGCAGCTTTTGTACTGCGAGATTATTATATCCCCGCGCAAAGAATTTATGCCGAAAATTTCAGGCTACTCGCGCGAGCGGGTGTAAGTGTAAAGCGAAAATTCGGCAGCAACTCAGCTCGGATCGCGCTCGCTGATATCGTCGTCCTCTTCTTCGCCGTCGTCATCGCCGTCGTAGTAATCTTCAAGCCGGGACATGAAGATTTCGCCGATCCTGTCGTACTCATCGTCGTCATCGATGGTGACAAGCATTTCCTCGCCGTCGGAATAGTCAGACTTGAGAATTACTAGCTCTCCGCTGTCCGAGATTATGTCGGTGGGATTATCGTAGTAGGGGACCATGGCGTAATATTTGTTGTCTCCCTCTTCGTAGTAGTCGATAAGTTCAAAGGTCTGCTCTTTGCCGTCCTCATCGCTCAAGGTATATAGGTCGGGAGTATAGTCCATATCGTCCATTCTCATTTTTAGCTCCTCTCTCGGCTGATCTCTTTGTCCGATGTAATTATAATGTATTTTTGAGTTAAAGTCAACATCAAACAGGTAAAGATATATATAAATAAAAAAATTAGAAAAAAGTTTTTAAAAGGTATTGACATTGCACAAAACATGTGCTATATTATAGTTGACAAAAGAAAAGAGAAGTCGAGGAAAATAAAAAAGGAGAGGGTTCCGATGTACAGGTAAGTCTGAGGATAAAGACTCCAACAGCAGTCGGCAGATGATGACCGGTGAGTAACATAATGATGCTTTTCAAAAAGCTGAAGTCTTTGGCTTAACGCAAGTCTGAACTTGCTTAGCGAAAGCGGTGAATTTCAGAAAATGCAAAGCAAAAGATGAGGCGAGCAAGGATAGCATGATTAGTTACACATAGTAAGCAAAAAGGATGGATGATTGTTATGAGGGCTGCCAGAAGCGGAATTTGTTAACAAAAATCCAACAATAGAAAGGTGTGAGTCCGGCATTCTGTGCATAGAAGAAGTTTCTAAGCCTCCGGTAAACCGACCAGACCTGATACATTTTGAGGTGTTTCTCAGCAGGGATTGAGTCCCACTTGTTTGAAACAGGCTGAAAGGTGTAGGTCAAAGACCTATTAAAGCTGGTTAAAGGCAATAAAGAAACTGACTGAAAAATTTACGATCCGAGTCGAATGACTTTACAGGGATTGTTCCCTGAGAAAGTTTCTCGGAGCCTATAAAGACCCTAAGGGGTGATTCCCCGAACGGTAATAATCGCTGAACGAAATTTTAAATCCAAGGAGTAAAATCCAAGGAGGATATATCCCAATGAAGCTATTCAGAAGATGTATGGAAATCTGAGGTGAAGGGGTGAGTCCGACAAAGACTTTAGCTTTGGCTTAAATATCTGACTGTAGGGTTACAGGCTGGTTTAAGCGTTGATAAAGAAACTGTATAGAGACCGGATGCTTGGAAATAAGCGGACGGCTTAAGGATAGACAAATAAACGCAAAGGATTGAGTCCCATGAAGCTGACAGAGGAATCCGGTATAATCTGAAGCGAAGCGAAAAGCTTCGGCGACAAAAGACTTTAGACTTTATAGATCACGGTTCTGTAGAGGTACAGCGTGACCAATAGCTTAAATTAACTGCTCAAGAGTTAATCTCGGTGCAGTTAACAGAAGAAGAGCAAAATCAAGTAAAGGATTGAGTCCGATGAAAATCGCGGTAATGTCAGATTAGATCTGATATTCGTCAAAACTGGATGTTAGGTCATGAGCTAACATGATTCTGTAGAGGTACAGCTTGCTTAGCGGCTTGGCTTACGACAAAATGTTTGCGAAAAGGGTTGATTCCGATGATTGTATTCAGGATAACTGGTAGAATCTAAAGCGAAAGGGTGAGTCCGACAAAGACTTTAGTTTAGTTCACATGACAAAAACCTGACAAATCTCCGTAAAAGCATATCCAAAGCCCAAGGCGAGGAGAATGCGGTTCACGGCAAGCATAAAGCAAGAGCACAGTTAGCCTTTTGGCGAGTTATACTACATGCTGATGCAAATTTCAGGTATGTGTCAAACGACAGGATTAAAGATTTGTGTGCCTTTAAGGCATGATATGGATTAAGGTTTATTCGGTAATACAGATATAGAGGATATGATTCCCATGAAAATATTCAGAAGGTATATCAAAACCTGAATGGTAGGGGTGAGTCCAAAGAAGAGTTTAGCTTAACACATCGGTGTTATATGCCATGAGTATCGACAAGACGCCGTAGGGTGTCGCTAAGATGCAAAGAAGCAGTAAGACATCAGATGTACGAATCAAATAATAAGTCGTGTTTGAAGAAAACAGAAATTCAATACTTGATTCATCTGTGTGATGTTTTCAAGAAATTAATCAGGAGCAGATAATTGCAAATGGTAGTTGAAGAAACTAATCAGTAATGGCGGGCATTCGCCGTAAGGTGTGTGTCCGCCGTATTGACTCCTCTGCTGAGACAAATGCAATTAGGACGAGGGCTGATTCATAGGATCATGTTCTGGTGATAGGATTTTTGATAGCTTATTCGTTCGTCGCCTGAATCTTGAGAACCCAAGTTACAAAGAACCGTTGTTTGTTCAAGTTTATACATCGTGTATCTACGAGAGCAAGAGCTTGAATTTAATAGCGACAGCTATTTGACCCAACCTCACGGCAAGCGAACTGTTGACACATGTTTATAGTCGGATTGTGTTGATCCGGCGGAGAACAACGCAGGAAAGCCTGAGCGAATACAGCCGTCTTGAAGATTAGCGAGTAAACAATTTTCATGGATGAAGTATTTCGGCTTTTCGGTGAAAGCAGCAAACGCCGAAAACGATGTTGAGGATAGCTTCTTTTGAAGCCTCCCGTCCATGTGATTCTCGGAAGGGAAGTCAAGAGTGTGTTCACAGCGGATCTTCCCGTTGATTCGAGAAGAGCATTTAAGTGATAATGTCCTCAATGTGTGCTTTCATATGACGCAGCTTCCTGAGCGGCTCCCGGGTAGTTCTTGGGAGATGGGTATTCGAGCCAGTCCGGGCAAAGTCACGGCTGAAAGTGGATTGAATAGGCTGCCTTCAGTAAAGCACGAAGGTCTTATAAATTATATAAATTCAGGGGAGCGAGTCAAATCGCTCCCCTTTGGTTTTTGTAAGACCGATTATATGTAACCTCCGGCAGCGCCCCGGCATAAAATAAACTAACGGCAGGCAGTCTGCTTTAGAAAATGCATTGAGGGGATATGCAGACATCACCGAGCCGTTTTTATATATAGCCGTCACAGAAATATCTTTGGCGGCGTTTTGGTGTTGGGAGAAAAATTATCTGTTATGCAGACTGTAGCTAAAGCGGGTCAAGTGAGAAAATTGTTTAGTAAATATTTCGCCGGAATTTGAGCTTTTCGGGCTTGCATAGCAATTTTATTTGGAGTATAATTACCGTGAATAGTTATAAGGAGAGAAATAAAATGAACATACTTATCAGTTCTTCTATCCTTTCCGCTGATTTTGGCTTTCTGTCCGCTGAGCTTGACCGCTCCATTGACGCCGGCTGCGATCTTATACATTTTGACGTAATGGACGGACATTTTGTACCAAACCTGAGCTATGGAGTCCCTGTGCTAAAGTCTCTGAAAAAATATTCGAGGCTTCCCATGGATGTCCATCTTATGATAACCAACCCGCTCGAGTATATAGATAAGTTTGCCGATGCCGGGGCGGATATAATTACCTTCCACGCCGAGGCAAACGGCAACCCGGAAGAAATAATAGAGAAAATTCACTCCCGAGGTATCAAGGCTGGCGTATCCGTTAAGCCCAAGACTCCGGTGTCGGTGATTTATCCGTATCTGGACAAGCTTGACATGGTGCTTGTGATGACGGTTGAGCCCGGCTTTGGCGGTCAGGGCTTCATGTATGACATGCTTCCAAAAATAAAGGAGCTCAGGAATAAGCTTGATTCCATGGGGCTTGCAACTGATATAGAGGTAGACGGAGGAATAACGGACAGCACGGCTCCGCTGGTAAAGGAAGCGGGAGCAAACGTACTTGTTTCCGGCTCATATCTTTATAAAGCCGAGAATATGGCTCAAAACGTCAAAAAGCTTCGTGGATAGAAGAGCTATACATAATCTCTCCATGCTCGCAGAAAAGCCGTTTGTAGTCTTTTCCTATGAATACCCGCTCCGAATGCTCACATATCAGCGGAAGCAGGGGAGGGACGGCTCGTGTGGGAATTGACGTGCAAAGATAGTAAAGGCCTCCGAGCTTGACTTGCGCTTGGACGTACTTGGAAAGAATAGTTACAAGATTTTTGAGCTCGTTCATGGTGGACGCACAGCAGCATAGATCCATTATTGCGGGCCAAGCCGCAAGCCTGACCCTTTTTTGGGGTGGGATGCCCGAGGGTTCGGATACTTCGGAAATAAATATCACCCTTCCGTGATTTAATTGTTTTATGTTTTGAGTGGTGCTTTTGGTTTTATTGAAGGATGGTGAATAAGATTAACTCAGTCTCCTCAGTTTCAGACAGAGCAGAGCTTCAGCGCTTTGCAAGGCTTACTGTCTTTCTTGTCGCGCTCAATGTGATGGCGTTCTACTACTACGGCTACAGAGCTGTCATAATATCGCTTTTGTCAGTAGGCGTCAGTCTGCTGACCGAGTATATATGCTGTACATTAACCGGAAAAAAGTTTGACATCAAGGACACTTCTCCGGTTGTATCGGCGATGATACTCGCCCTTTTGATGCCGGCGTCTGTGTCGTACATGGTTGTAGCTTTCGCAAGCGCGTTCATGATATCCGTCTGCAAGTTCGCTTTCGGCGGGAACAACAATCTTATTTTCAGTCCTGCCGCGGTGGCGTATGCGTTTTCCGCGTTGACATGGTCTAATAATGTGCTCAGATTTCCGTCTCCCGTTCCTTTCGGTCAGCTCCCACTATGGACGGAGGTTACGGACGGATTGAGCTATTCTTTCACGCACTACGCCGACATTTCGCTCAGCTCGGCAAGCTACCTTGATATAATCTGGGGCAAGCTTTCAGGGCCTATGGGAACGATGAGCGTGGTAATAATTATAATTTGCGCTGTTTCCTTGTACTTTTTCAGGGACATACCCGGTACCGTACTGTTCAGCGGGGTAGCGGTCAATGTGCTGCTGTTTGTGATATTCCCGCTGACTGCTACAGGCTGGACTGCCGTAATATACGCTATGACCACCGGTTCATTTATGTTTGTTTTAGTATTCATGGCGTGTGATTTTCGCTTTGCCCCCAAAAGAGCCTTCGCGCAGATTTTGTACGGCGGTATTTTTGCTTTGCTGTCATATCTTTTGAGAAGGTTTTCAGGTCTGGAGACCGCCGCGATATTTTCACTTTTGATAGTGAGCATATTTTCTGCCGAGCTTGATAAGCTTGACGTGCAGCTGACAAGGCTTATTTACTTCCTGCGCAAGAAAATAGGCAGTTTTATTGTATATGTTGGTAAGAGGACTAAATCCGGACAAACGGACTTGACGGATAGGAATGCTGAGCCGTTATCAAGCGGCGCAGATCAGCCGGGCGACGATTCGGAAAATGCGGGGAACATCGCCGGAAGTGATGAAGCCGCGTCGGGGCTGAAGCCTGAAAGCGCCGGATGATGCGCGTAACATGGACGCATTGCGAAATCTAAGTGAAAGGAGTGGCAGCATGAACGAAAACAGCCGCGTGAGCGTCGCCGGAAAGGAAGCGTTTCTGACGTCAAACGCTCTTTTGTCGAGCGGGTCTATAATTGCGCCTGCGGTAGTTGTTGCGACCGGATTTATGCAGTCGCTTGCGCTCTGCATAGTTTTCAGTATAGTTACATATGTTACGATTGCGGTCTGCTCCTTTGTGCCAAGAAAACTGGTTTACACCGTTCGTATTATATTATACACCTTTGTCGCGTCTTTAGTGTATGTACCTGTTTCCATAATGATGGAGGGCATAATGCCTGTCCAATACGCCGCGCTGGGAATATATGCGCCGCTTTTGATTACAAATTCGCTTATAACAGTCAAGGCGGAAGCAAAGTTCTACCGCCTGAAAAGAGATTATATGCTTGAGCTCGCCGGCTTTTATGTCTTTGGCTACGATATAGCACTTTTGTTCTTCGGAACGGTTAGAGAGCTTCTTGCCAACGGCGGACTTATGGGCTCTCGTATTTTGCCGCTTGCCGTTCCGTCGATGTCAACCGTTTTCGGAGGATTCATGCTTTTGGCTGTTATGAGCGCATTGTTCAGATGGATAGTGAGGCTATCTATTAAAAGAGGGGAGCAGCCTAAATGAACTTGATTTTGCAGACTCTTCTCGCTTCGCTTGCGGCAGTAACCGTAGAAAACGTAATTTTTACAACTGCATTTGGTACAAGCACGCTTATCGAGCTTACAAGGAAAAAGTGGAATATTCTTTCCTTCGGAGGATTTATAACGGCTTTCGCTGTGTTTGGCAGCATTTTATCCTGGCTCTTTGAGAAGGTTATGCTACAAAACAGCATAGCGCAGAGGTTTATGCCGTCGGTGTACATTCTCTCGATAGGAATCATCTATATTTTTACGCTTATAGCTATATGGCTGATATCAAAGAACGGCTTCAAAAAGCTAAAGAAATATGTGCACCTTTCTGCATTCAACTGTACGGTGCTGAGCGCGCTTTTTAACAATACGATAACAGGCGCAGAGCTGCCACAGAGGATACTCTATTCGGCTCAGATAGGAATAGGCTTTGCCTTGGCAGCATACGTCTTCTCTGTGAACTATAACAAGTTGAACTCAGAGGACATACCGTCGGCGTTTTCCGGATTTCCGATATATCTTTTGTACATAGGAATAGTTTCAATGATAGTCTACGCCGTCGGCTTCTAAGCCTTCACTAAGGAGATAGCAGCATGTCAAATAAAAGGTACAAGGTAAAAAAGGACAAACCGATTTTTAATACTCGCAAGCAGGGCAGCTCTCTGCTTGGGATAATTATAATGGTGATTTTGCTTGCCGCGCTCGTATTTGTAGGTTACAGCGTTGGCAAGCCTATACTGGAGTATTTCAGCGGCGAAAGCGACAGCCCTTCTTCCCAGCAGGGGGACATGCCTTCGGTAACAGACCGGACGGACGCGACAACACCCGTATCTACCGGCTCTGAAGATGAAACCGACAGGACGGAGCAGGAGGAAGAGGAGCCTGAAGTCGCGCCGGTGAGAAAAAACATACTCTATATCAGCTATCCGCAGGATGTTGTCTTCTCGGCTTCATACGAGAGTATGATACTGTCCCGGCTCGAGTCAGAGGATATGTCAGGCTATTACGGCGTTTGCATAGACCTTGTTCTTGACGGCGGAGAGGTTACATATCAAAGCGAAAACACAACCGCCATAGAATCAGGCGCGGTGATAGCGGGCGGCATATCAGATCTTAAGATGATTGCGGACGCTATAAGGGAAGCGGGACTTGTTCCGTATGCGAGGGTGTCGGCTCTGAGCGATCATATTGTTTCCTGGTATGACAAGAGCACCAGCTATATGTTTGAAAATTCAGACTCAAGATGGCTTGATAACACCGCGGCAAGCGGCGGAAAGCCGTGGCTTTCGCCGTTCAGCAATAGCTCTCGGGAGTATATGAACGCCATTTGCTCAGAAATTTCGGAGGCGGGCTTTGTCGGAATGATAGCCGGCGAGCTTGAGTTCCCGCCGTTCAGAAGTACTGATCTAAACTATATCGGTCAGTCAGTAAAGGATGAAAACAGATATACCGCGCTGGTTGACTTCTCGTCCGGAATGAGAGAGTCATTCGGCGAGGGAAACGAGTTTTATATCGAGGTCTCCGCGAGGGATATAATAGCGGGCAGCGACGAGATACTTACAGCTCCGGACAGCCTTCCGACAGATACGGTGTATGTCAGATTCGACCCCGACGAGATCGGGGTGAGAGTCTCGAAAGAAGACGGCGGCGAGGTTTCGTTCGAGGGCTTAAACGAGGTTTACCTGCTTAAAGCAGTGTTTATGCGTGTAAACGACAGCTTGGAGGGCTCCGGTCTTAATATAATTCCACTGATTTCGGGCGTGGAGCTTACCGACGACTTCTACGACATGCTCAACGAGATAGGCTACTCCGATTCCCTGGTGATAATTAGTCAGAATTAAGCTGCATCACACACCGTAATAATTTCGCAAGACATATATTGTTCAGATTATATAAGATCAATGGTCACCTGCGCTTTGGCGAATTGCACATGAGGGCAAAATGGCATCCTGCTGATTTTAGGAACAGGATGGATTTTTGCAGATTTGCTTACGATTTTTGGCAATCGGCGTACAATCTGTGTGACATGGTGTGGAAATGCGCTGTCACTTCGTGGGAAGCTTTAGCGCCATTATTCACATAAGACGGTTAAAGAGGTAGATAAGCGTGTATTCGGTCAAATATAGCATAATTATGCCTGCGCATAATGCCGCAGAATACATGTCAAGAGCGATGGACAGCATTCTCATACAGCAAAATGAAAAATATTCCTATGAGATCATAGTAATTGACGATGGCTCAACGGACGACACTGCAAAAATAGTGCAGTCATACTGTTCAAAAAGGGTGACTCTCATTCACGCCGACCACTGCGGCCCGTGAAAAGCAAGGGAGATAGGTCTGCAAAATGCTACAGGTGAATATGTTCTCTTCATAGATGCGGACGACTATGTATATCCGCAGTATTTTGAAAGAATAGACGAAAGTATTTCCGACGATGTTGATCTTCTCGAGTTCGGGTATTATAACGAGCAGACAGGAACAAATATTGTTCCCCATAGGCTCAGAAAGCGTATGTCCGTGCTTTCCAATTTTATGTACGAGCCATATGGCTACCTTGCCGCGATGTGGTCAAGAGTGATAAGAAGGTTGTTCGAGGGTGTAGAGCATTCTAAGGCAATCTATACTGAGGATTATTATGTTCTTTATCAAATCTATCGGAAAGAGCCGACAATCAAAAAATTAGACGACATATTGTATTACTACTGCAAAAACAGCAATTCAATTACTAACGATTATTCGGACGAGAGCAAGATAAAAGGAAACGCCATAGCGAGCCTTGACGTTGGAACCAGCCTTCTTGAGCGGTTTGCCGACAAAAGAGCGGAACAAAGACGTCTTGAGGCTTACATATGCCTGACCTGTGCAGGAGTATATTCTCTTTATAATCGGTATGGCGTCACCGACGGCAAAGCTGAATTTGTGAGAATATTCAGAAAGCATGTCAGCTTAGGCGCATTTATGGTCTCCGGCTTGATACCAAAGATGGTGATTTTGATTTTTGGCTTATCGCCTAAGCTTCATTCAAAGCTGTCATCGTTGATAAATCACCGATGAGGCTGATGCGGGCAATATGCCCGCTTTTTTGTATAAACCGCCGGTAGAGAGAATTAAACCTACGGTCGGTTGCTCTTTTCAGGCGGGAGTGCTATCATAGAAGCAGACTGAATGAGGGGAGAAAGTTACATTCTATGGAACAGACTATCGGAAATCTTATAGCGGAACACAGAAAAAGACTTGGATACACTCAGTCCGAGCTTGCCTCGCGTTTAGGAGTTACGGATAAGGCGGTGTCTAAGTGGGAAAGAAACCTGTCCTGTCCGGACATAAGCCTTCTGCCTAAGCTTTCCGAGCTGTTCGGAATATCAATAGACGAGCTGATGCATGGAAAGTCTTGCTGCGAGGATAGCATAGAGGAGCCGAGTCGGAAGATAGGGCTGCCGTCAGGAGCGGCGGAAACCGTGAGAACGGTGCTTACGGCTGTAGCCACGGCGATGGGAGTCGCGACCGCGGTGCTGTCTCTGATGGGCAGCATAGAAACCGAAAATGCCTCCGTGCTGCTCGGAATAGGGCTTGCCTGCGCAGGAGCGGCAATGCTGTCTCGCGGAAAGACGGACGAATAAGAATAAGCTGGTATTAATAAACAGAGAGCCTTCCGGCACAATAGCTTGGAAGACTCTCTATTTTATATTTTAAGGAGGATTTTATGTGGTTAGCATAGCTGTGCGGGCTATATATGACTTTTGATTAGATGAGCAGGCAGATAAGCCCTGAGCAGCCCTCGTTGATTATGCGCTCTACGGCTTCTCGCAGCTTTTCCCTTGCGTCATCAGGCAGACGGTAGAGCTTGGAGTGAAGTCCCTCATTGACAAGCTCGGACAGAGACTTGCCGAAAATATTTGTCTCCCAGATCTTTGACGGATCGTCCTCAAAGTCGCTCATAAGGTAAGATATAAGCTCCTCGGACTGCTTTTCCGAGCCGACTATCGGCGCGACCTCGGCGCCGATATCCGCCTTGATAAGGTGTATTGAGGGGGCGTTTGCCTTGAGCCTTACTCCGTATTTACCGCCCTGCCGGATTATCTGCGGCTCATCGAGGCTCATTTCATACTGCTCCGGCATCACTATGCCGTAGCCTGTTTCGTTTACCTGCTCGAGTGCCTGAGAGAACTTATCAAACTGCTTCTTAAAGCTGACCAGCTCTAAAATCTTTGGCATGAGCTCATCCTCTCCGCGCAGGGTTATGCCGGTCTCCTCGCTGAGAATTTTATAGAACAGCTTGTTGTCCAGACTGACGCTCAGCCTACATACTCCCGTGCCGAGATCAACCGAACTTATCTCTGAGCCTGCGACATCCTCGCACTCTGCTATTGCATCGGAAAGCTTGCGTACGTCTCTGATGTATTTGACGTCGAGCGCAGATTGCTTTATGCCGTCGAACAGCTCGTTTTTGAGCCAATGACCCTTCCGAAGCGAATTTACCCACCTCGGCATGCTTACATTTATCTCTTTGACCGGGAAGGCGTATAAAAGCTCCGATAGGATATTTAAGATATCCTCCTTTGTCATGGTGAGGCAGTTTATTGGCAGTACGGTCACGCCATAGCTTTCCTGCATGCTCTTGCAAAGAGTAGCTGCTTCCTCAGAGCGCTCGTTTTCGGTGTTCATGAGGACTATGAACGGCTTTCCGATAGACTTGAGCTCGTCTATGACACGCTGCTCGCACTCGGCGTACTCGTCGCGCTCGAGGCCGGTCACGCTTCCGTCTGAGGTTACGACCACGCCTATGGTCGAGTGCTCGGTTATCACCTTCTGGGTGCCTATTTCTGCCGCCATGTTAAAGGGTATTTCAGAGTCAAACCAAGGAGTTCTTACCATCCTCGGGGCGTCGTTTTCTATGTAGCCCATTGCGCTGGGCATGATATAGCCTACGCAGTCTATCATCCTGACGTTTACGGTGGCGATGTCGTCTAAGCTGACAGCTACCGCCTCCTCAGGTATGAACTTTGGCTCGGTGGTCATTATCATTTTTCCGGCGGAGGCCTGAGGAAGCTCATCCACCGCCCGCTCTCTCATATATGCTTCCTTGATGTTTGGTATTACGAGCGTCTCCATAAATCTGCGAATAAACGTAGATTTTCCGCTTCTGACGGGACCCACTACGCCGATGTAGATATCCCCTCCGGTTCGCTCTGATATGCTTTTGTAAAGGTTGTCAGTTGTCATTATTTTGCTCCTTATATCAGTCTACAATCGGTATAAGTATCATTTTGGGCTCGCTGAGTCTCTCGCAGTCGAGCTCGTTTTCCTCGGTTATGGCTGCTACGCCGGCGTGGCATCTTTTTGCGATTTCCCACGGCTCTTCTCCCGCCTCCGCGTAGTAGAGCTTTATGGCGATGTCCCTGTCTGATTCGATAGGTCTTGACTCATCAAGCGAAACACCGCTTATAAAGCTTCGCTCAGATTCCTCGTATAGATATCCGGATAGCTTGATATCCGCGTTGACCTCGAGCGCGTTTGAGGATGTAAGGTTGTAGGAAGCGGAGTTAACCATCGCGTGAACCTCCGCGCTTGCGCAGATCTCCTGTGCGCTTCCCGCTATCCTGTGCTCAAGCTGTTCTGTGGTTTCAAGGTATATAGGCATTCCCGACTCATTTTTGGCGTAGGCGTAAATGGTAATTCTTCCTCTTAGGATTATTTCGCCGTCTTTTAGCTGCTCGCAGGTTATTCTTCCGACCTCCGCTCCCGCATATATGACCGAGTGTATCTCGCCGTCATTGTAGGTAAGCGATGATTTCTGACGGTGGCTCTCATTTATCGGGACCGGTATGCACTCTATGCTTTCACGGCAGCTTTCAAGCTCGGTTTCGTAAATTGTGGAGAAGCCGTCGGTAGCAAGCTCCGCGCTCTCAAACTTCATGGCGAGGCAGCTTATGTCTATACCGAGCTCGCAGTTTACGCTCGGTGTTTCCGTCTTTGACGACGGCTTGATCTCGCAGCTTACCACGTTGGCGTCCAAAACAAGGTCGTATCTCTCGTCAAGACCCTCTATGTCGGATATCTGTGAAAAGGGGATGTTGAACTTTATGCTTTGCGGCTCAGCCGAGCCCTCGGGTATGTAAAGAAGGGACACCTCAGCTTCTCCCTTGGTCAGCAGCTTTCCTGAGAGGATTTTCTTTTCAAAGCTGATTACAGACGAGTCTGCTCGCACCACCGTTTTTAATGCCGGGTAATTTGTGCCGAGCTCCACATCGTCAACTACCGTCACTCGCTTTGTGACGGCGATTCTTCTGGACGGATAGGTTATGAGGCTCTTTTTGAGCTGTATTCCGCCTCCCGACGCTCCGCTGACCGCCTGCTTGGTTTCATCCGCCGTGACGCTGACTGCAACCGAGATAATTCCTCTGATGTCCACGCGCCGTTTGTTGACCACCCTGCAGCTTACGCTGTCGGTATAGGGAGAAAGGCAGATCCTCATAGACTTTGCCGCCTGACCGAGCTCCTGGCTCTTGCCGTAGCTAAGAACCTGTTCGACCGCGCTTATTTCTCCCGACTCCGACACATAGACAAGTCTTACCTTTGCCGCCAGCTCATACTCGAGCTTTGTTCCGTTCAGGCTCCGCTTTTGAATGAATGGCAGAAGCCTTATGTTTAACACCTTGTAGATCTCGGGGTAGTAGTCGGGCAGAATATAGTCAAGCTCAGCCGACTGCTGCACCACACCGTCATAGATGGTTTTGCGGACGGTGAAGTTTTCCCTTATAAGCTTATAATCCATAATATCCTCCTGAGTCCTTTGTAGATAAGGTTTTATGCTATATCTATATTCAGCTTGTTTATCGATAATTACCTTAAAACGCCGGTGTCTTAAAATATTTTGTAAGCGTGTTGAGCTTTTCTGAAAGGTATGCTATAATAGGGTAGAATATGTGAACGGGAGAGGATAACTCATGGCTGACAGAGCAATCATGACCGCCATAGGCGAAAACGGCGAGATTATCGACTGCGACGTGCTCTTTACATTTAAGAACACTGCTACCGGCAAGTGCTATATCGTCTATACCGAGAATACAGTTGACGAGCACGGAGATACCGAGATATTCGCATCGGTTTTTGATCCGGATGATAAGACGCTTACTCTCTTCCCGGTCGAGACGGATGAGGAGTGGGCGATTCTCGAGTCCAAGCTTCGTGAGTATGAGCGCTCGAAAGGCGCGGAAAATTATAGGGAGGAAAGCTGAAAATGTCTGATTACAAAAAGTCCGGATACGCCAATATCTTTTCTGAGATAGGCATATCCGATGAGGAAGCCCTGAAGAGGGTAAAGGATAGCTTTGAGACTATGTTCAGAGGCGGCGATGAGGATAGAATATATCATGACGTCGGCGCCGACATGGGCTATGTCGAGGATACGGGAAATGTAGACGCGAGGACAGAGGGAATGTCCTACGGAATGATGATTTGCGTCCAGCTTGATGAGAAGGAGATATTTGACCGCATCTGGAAATGGACAATGACCAATATGTATATGACCGACGGGTACCATGCCGGCTATTTTGCATGGTCCTGCGCTCCCGACGGCAAAAAGAACGCCGACGGACCTGCTCCTGACGGCGAGGAGTATTTCGCGATGGCACTTTTCTTTGCTTCCCACCGCTGGGGAGACGGAGAGGGAATATATAACTATTCCGAGTGGGCAAGGACTATTTTGCGCGACTGTATTCACCGCAACGGCGACGGCGATAAGAAGGGGCCTACCATGTGGAATCTGGATAACCACCTTATCAAGTTTGTGCCGGGTGTAGAGTTCACCGACCCGTCCTATCATCTTCCTCATTTCTATGAGCTGTTCGCGCTGTGGGCAGACGAGCGCGACCGTGAGTTCTGGGGAAAAGCCGCTCAGGCAAGCCGCGAGTACCTGCATAATGCCTGCCACCCGCAAACCGGTCTTTGCACAGATTACGCGGAGTATTCCGGAGAACCGGTAGTGAGTGTTCCGTGGAACAAGCACGGCAGGTTTGATCGCTACTATTCAGACTCGTACCGCACGGTTATGAATATGTCTCTTGATCATGAGTGGTTTGGCAAAGACGCCAAGTGGCAGAGTGAAAACGCTGCGAAGCTGCAAGGCTTCTTCGACAGGGCAGGGGACAAGTGGGATCGCGTTCCCAGCAGGGACGGGGTGTTTACAGATGAAAAGGTGATGCACCCGACTGCGGTGATAGCCTCCAACGCGGCGGCGTCCTTAGCGTCGATAGCTGGCGGAGCGGATAATGAAACCACAGAGCGAGCCAAGATGTTCCTAAAAACCTTCTGGAACACTCCCTTGCGTACCGGCAAGCGCAGGTATTACGACAACTGCCTTTACTTGTTCGCCATGCTTATGCTCAGCGGAAATTATAAGATTTGGTGATAACCTTAACATAGCAAAAAAAGCTCGGAACTTCCGGGCTTTCTTTGCTTTGAATGGGAAAAACGGCTGATGACAGCTCACCTGTCGTCCTGCCATGGAAAAGTATTCGACATAATTCGACAAAAATCGACAAAATTGCTTTACGGGAAAGCAGATACATGATATAATAGCCATATGTAGTGTAGTCACATGGCTGTTATATTTTATTTTATGCTTGGATTTTCTTGCCGAATGCTTGGCTGTAGGAAAATACGGTTTGTTTTTACAGCATGAGTATAATAATTGCCATGGCCTGAGATATATTATTTTTGTCTGCCTATACTGCATGGTTTGTGCCTGCGTGCTTTATATGAATTTATCCGGAGGAAGGTGTATGCAAATGAGCGGCCAAAAGCCAATGGGCGAAGCGGATCGCTCGGCAATCAAAAGGAGTATGCTTGAGATCATCGGCTTGTCCCACCAGCTTTCCTTTGATTTGGAGCAGTCTGAGAGCTACGATCAGATTGATATTGTCGAGCGCGTTGTAGGCTGCTGCTACAAGGTCTTAGCTCAGATCATCAACGCCGAGAAATTTGAAAAGCTTGACAGCTATTATCCTGAAAAAATCAATCTTGGCAGCCTTCTTGAGGATCTTGTCGCCATATGCAGGTCAAAGCTCAGAGGCACAAATATAACAATTACATGCGACTGCGAGGACGATATCGCCGTTGTTGCGGATGTCGGCGGGCTTGTTGCGTCGGTTATGAATCTGATTGTCAATGCAGCTCAGAATGTCAGCACCGAGGACGGAGTGATAAAGGTCAGGGCTGAGCGCCTGTCTGAAAGTGCCATGGTATATGTGTCCGACAACGGGTACGGGGTCGAAGCTGAAGATCTGTCGCAGCTTACCGAGCCGGGCGACCATGTCGGCGGTCTTGCCGTAGTCAAGAAGTTCTGTGAGAAATCGGGCACAAGCCTGCTGATTTCCGCTGATTACTGCGGATTTATGGCTTCGTTCAGACTTCCGCTCGCTCCTCCTGACAGCATGGAGCTTAGATCCTGGAGGGCTAATGTCATGAACGGAACATTTTCCGATGTGAATATATATCTATCCAAGCTGGATGAGCTGCAATAGGCGGCTAAGGATAGTTGGGGTGGGTAAAAGAAGTATTCGGTATAATCAGCATATGAAAGTTATACAGTAAAACCGGTGTGGCTCAGGTCGCACCGGTTTTTACATCAATATAGTTTATTATAGTTTATTCTGACTCATTTCCTGTCCGGCATTCGCCGGACGGAAAGGTTATTTTGTGCTTGCTTTAGCTATGCTCCTGCCGGTTGCTTTTTACCGGTTGTACTCGTACTCATACTCGCCTTTTTCAAATTTGCGCAAATATATTTTCCTGGCGGTAATGTAGCTGAGTACGCATATGAACAAAGAGAGTATCACTCCGATCAAGCCGTATATCTCGACGTCGTCGCCGACAAACGAGGATATCCAGAAGCTTGAAAAATAAAGTTCCCTTATCATTGCGGCTGCGTTCATATCCTTGACATATCCCATAACTATCGCCGGGACATAGTATGTCGCGGCGGTGACTATCATCACGGTGGAGACCAGCGCAGGATTATATCTTCCGTAGGCTGTGTGCCTTTTTGCGTCATCCGCAAAAAGTGCGATAAAGAGAATGGAAGGAATCAGCCAGGCTATGAAACTGGTCAGCACCGGGTTGCTGTATAGCTGAAGTCTTGGTAAAAACGTGCCTATGACATTTCTTACGAGGACATAGCCCATTATCACTCCGAATATGTTTATCAGCCAGAAAAGGCCAAACCTTGCCAGAGAATATAAAAGCTCTCGAAGCGAATCTCTTTCCATTATTCATTCCTCCCATATAAGACGCTTTGCGGCAATTCCCACAGCTAAAATTGCCGTGAGAAATGCCTATGCTTACCTAAGTTTAATTATCCACATTATTGCCGTTTTGTCAAGGAGTATGATATTTAGGAGATTTTTTATGCTTATTCAACTATAACAGTTATGGTAACCGCCTGCTCCTCGGTGGGAAGATCCTGCTCGGCTGTCATATCGAGAACAGGTGAGCCGTCGGCACTGAAGTGTACTCTTCTTATACCGTCAACTCTTGCTCCGTCGGTGAGGCTTGTGTGACCATGGTATGCGATATACTTTCCAGTATCGTTGAGCTTAATCTCTGTTCCGTAGTCTCCGAGGTCTGTTTTTTCGCGGGTGTACTCCTTTGCGTATATGACATACTCATCGCCGTCAAGGTATATCTGGGGATCAAGTACGCCGGTGGACACTATACCATCCAAGTCACTAAATTCGCACTCGGAAAACAGCATCCCGTAGTCGTAGAAGAGCGGCTCATAGGTCTTGCCGTCAAAGCTCACCGCCATGTGAACGCTTTCGGCTATATAGCTTGAGTAGCCCTCGGAAGACTCTTTAGTGTATACCGCGAGCTTCGCCACATCGTCCTCGCCGTACTGGATCTCAGGCTCGTCCTGCTCCGGCGGATTTTCTTCATCTGCGCAGCCTGTCATGCACGCTGAAAAGGTAAGCAGACAGAGCAGCATAGCTGCGATTTTTTTAAGCTTCATAAATGTTCCTCCGTAAAAACTGTAATAATAACAAAAAATAAATCGCCAATGACCATTTAATTTTACTATAATACAAATGTACCATACATATGCGTATATATCAATCCTTTGGATAAACATTATATATTTTTGTCAGCTATATTATTATAATAGGTTCATATTTCTGATGCGAATTAATAGTCGGCGCATAATCGGCTAAAAAAGATATGCCTGCCGGAAAATCCTGTTTTACCGACAGACATATTTAATATGCAATAAATACCAAAAGTAATCCTGAACGTATGCTACCAGAGCCTGTACCTGACCGTTTTCTCAC
Source organism: Candidatus Faeciplasma pullistercoris (assembly GCA_018715525.1). GTDB lineage: Bacteria > Bacillota > Clostridia > Oscillospirales > Ruminococcaceae > Faeciplasma > Faeciplasma pullistercoris. The sequence continues at coordinate 22,793 of DVLL01000010.1, forward strand.
AATAGAAGAATGCGGGGAACAAAAACAGGTCTGCAAGAACCCATGCCATCGGGTTGGAGAACACCGCGACGTTGTATCCCCATATCGGAACGAGAAGCGCTATGCCGGTTCTTGCTACCATCTCAAACACGCCTGCGACAACCGCTAATCTCGAGAAGCCCATGCCCTGTATAGTTAGCCTGATGATATTTACAAAGCAGAGCGGGATGTAGAAGCAAACTATTACCCTTAGGAAGAGATTTGCGTATTCAAGTATCTGGGAAGAGCTTGGGTCGGTAAGGTCTACAAACAGGGAGTTAAGGTACGAACCGAATGTCCATACTATTATCAGCGCAAGTATCGAATAGGCTATGCCGAGCTTGCTGCAATCTATTACGCCCTTTCTGACACGCTCAAACTTGCCTGCGCCGACATTCTGGCTGGCGAAGGTCGCCATTGTGGTTCCCATGGCGTCGGTCGCACAGGCGAATATCTGGTTGACCTTTGAGCCCGCTGTTACGGCGGCGACATACTCCGAGCCGAGCCCATTGACCGCTCGCTGCATGATGATGCTGCCTATCGCGGTGATAGAGAACTGCAATCCCATAGGAAGTCCCATAACGCAAAGGGTTTTAATGTATTTTGGGTCAGGCTTGAGATCGCTTTTCGAGACATGGAGCAGCGGAAATTTTTTAACTATAACCAAAAGGCACAGCAGTCCGGAGATGAGCTGAGAAAGCACCGTTGCCCATGCAGCTCCTCCGACTCCCATGTCAAAGACAAGGATAAATGTCAGATCGAAAACAATGTTGAGAAAGCTTGATATGAGCAGGAAGTAGAGCGGAGTTCTTGAGTCGCCGAGCGCGCGCATCAGTCCCGAGAGAATGTTGTAAAGGAATGTGACAGGGATGCCCAGAAAGATAACGAATATGTAGTCGTAGGCGTGCTGCCACGCTTCACGAGGTGTGTCCATCCAGTCAAGAATGTTTCCGCAGAGTATGCAGACTATCGTTGTGACGACTGCTGAGAAGCCGATGGAGAGCCAAATGGCGTTTCCGACATACTTTTTCAGCCCGTCAAAGTCCTGCTGACCGAACTTTTGCGCCACGGGTATCGCAAAGCCTGAGCATAGTCCCATGCAGAAGCCCAAGACAAGAAAGTTTATAGAACCTGTCGAGCCGACTCCGGCAAGGCTTAGGTTTCCCAAGAACTTTCCTACTATCATGGTGTCTACCATGTTGTATAGCTGCTGGAACACAAGACCTATAAGCAGGGGAATCATGAAGCCGACTATCAGCTTCATCGGCTTTCCTTCTGTGAGATTTTTTGTTGTTGATTTGCTCATACGGCGAGACCTCTATCATTAGATTTAACCATTCCGATAGTGTACACTACCCGGCGATAATATTCAAGATGCACTTCGTATAAATTTGCATAAAATAAGCGGGCGCGTATGTACAGTTTAATGTACACACGCGCTCCGCAGGTCTGCAATGTGATGTTTTGACGCGATTTATGATTCGGTTACCCCATCAGCCTCATCTCAAGGTCTTTGGCGCCGTCCTCTGCGATTTTTCTCATAGCCTCGTCGCTTCCGTCAGATTCAAACGCAGGCTGCCTTGCGGCTCTGAGTGAAAAATGCACCGCGGAAGAAGGAGGAAATCTGATTGACATTTTATATAAAATAAGCTATCATAGTAATAATAAATATAGAAATATGCTGCAAATTCCGTTTGAGATAGCGGCTCGTGGCTTTTTTCAGAAGACAGGAGCGGCATGGATGCGGGGCTTACGAAAAAGCAGGAATAAATTAAAGCCAATGCAGAAAAATATTTCTGTGTTTATTAAAATTACAATAAAATTGTCAGGAGGAAATCGCTATGAATAGGTTTGTACTCAATGAAACCAGCTATCACGGAGCGGGCGCAATCAGCGCGATTGCGGATGAAGTCAGAAAAAGGGGCTTCAAGAAGGCGTTTGTGTGCTCCGATCCGGATCTTGTGAAGTTCCATGTGACGGACAAGGTGCTCAAGGTTCTCGGGGAGGCGGGCTATGCGTATGAGCTTTATACCAACATCAAGCCGAACCCGACTATTGAAAACGTACAGTCCGGAGTGGCTGCGTTCAAAGTGAGCGGGGCGGACTATATCATTGCTATCGGCGGAGGCTCCTCCATGGATACAGCAAAGGCGATAGGAATAATCATCGCCAACCCGGAGCATGAGGATGTAAGAAGCCTTGAGGGCGCGGTAGATACAAAGAACCCGTCTATCCCGATAATAGCTGTGCCGACCACTGCGGGAACTGCCGCCGAGGTCACAATCAACTATGTAATCACGGATGTCGAGAAGAACCGCAAGTTTGTGTGCGTTGACCCGCATGACATCCCCGTAGTCGCGGTTATCGACTCCGAAATGATGAGCACAATGCCGAAGGGTCTTACCTCATCAACCGGCATGGACGCTCTGACGCACGCTATCGAGGGATATATCACCAAGGGCGCATGGGAGCTTTCGGACATGTTCCATCTCAAGGCGATAGAGATAATCTCCCGTTCGCTCCGCGGCGCGGTGGCGAATACTCCCGAGGGCAGGGAAGGTATGGCTCTGGGACAGTATGTCGCCGGCATGGGATTTTCTAATGTCGGACTCGGAATCGTCCACTCTATGGCGCATCCTTTGGGCGCGCTTTATGACACTCCTCATGGCGTAGCTAACGCGATTATCCTTCCTACCGTCATGGAGTATAACGCTCCCGCGACAGGCGAGAAGTACCGTGAAATTGCAAGAGCAATGGGTGTAAAGGGCGTGGACGACATGACTCAGGATGAGTACAGAAAGGCTGCGATAGACGCCGTAAGACAGCTATCTCATGATGTCGGAATTCCGTCTGATCTCAAGGGAATTGTCAATGAGGAGGATATAGACTTCCTCGCGCAGTCGGCTATGGATGATGCGTGCCGGCCGGGAAATCCCAAGGATCCCACAAAGGAAGACATTGCGGCTATGTACAGGTCGCTGATATGACGGATATGTTTTCACGGTAGGACTGCTACACAGTAACCAGAGCTGTATGTAAATGTGATAAGTAAAGAAATTGTCTTATAACCCCTTTACAAACAGGATAAGGTATGGTATAATAAATGGCGTTGCGTGACTTGTGTTGCTTCGGGAGAAAATTCCGGGCTCGTTGGTCGCCGCAGCGCCGGGTGTACCGCTGATTTTGCGGATAGCGTGCAGGCGTTGGCTTAGGATGCTGGCGTGCTATGACTCGTGTTAATTTACCTTATGCAGGTATGGCGGAATTGGCAGACGCGCATGGTTCAGGTCCATGTGAGAGCAATTTCATGCAGGTTCAAGTCCTGTTACCTGCACCAGTGTGGCGCTGGATCCGATTTTTGTGGGTTCAGCGTTCTTTTTTATCTTTTATCTGCGACAGGTCAGAGCGGCTGTTGGCTTATTTTTATCACATCACAGTTTCGGTTTTGCCTCTTGACAATTTTGTTCTGCAACTGTATAATACCATGTGTTCACAGGTGTATCAGATATGCCTAAGATAAATAAATAGCCATCGGGATGTGGCTCAGCTTGGTAGAGCGCCTGCTTTGGGAGCAGGATGCCGCAGGTTCGAATCCTGTCATCCCGACCAGCGTCGGAGCAAAGTTGACTTTGCTCCGACATTTTTTTACAAGCAAAGACGATGAGCATCATTTGCGTTTGGTACTTAAAGCAACACCGACCCGCCTGCTCAATTAAGGCTGCTTTTGCTCGGAGTGCATCGCGTTCAAGCGTCCGAACAGGCTCAGAGCCCGCATATTATTTTTGGCTAAAAATCTGCAATATTTGCTTTGCATTACAAAAAAACAGGCAGATATACTCTGAGAGATGAAAAAACCATTGGTATTTTGTCAAAAATAGCTATAAACAGCCTATTGCAATTTGTTTATGAATATGCTACTATTTTCCTGAGGCATATTATTTATCAAGAATATTTAGGATTAATCAAGCAACCAAAGGCTTGTGAGAGCAAAAACCATATTCCGGCCTGAGGGGATCGTTGTAAAAAACAATACCGAAAGGAAGGGTCATAGTGCCACGCAAAAAATCTGAATCTGTAATTAGCCAACCGGCTGCTGATAAGTCAGGTGCTAATACAGCCGAAGCGGTAAAGAATGCCGCTATGGATAAAAAAACAGAAACCGCTGAAAAAAAGGCTTCATCTGCCGTTAAGAAGTCCTCAGCTTCCGCCAAGGAAGCTGCTGCTTCGCCGAAGGAGTCTCATGCCAAGGCAGCAGCTGTGGATAATGCTCCTGTCGAAAAGACTTCTTACGTAAATATTTCTGCTGCGGAGGCTGCTCCGGTTAAGGAATCTGCCGCAAAGAAGTCAGCCGAACCGATTGCAGACGCAGCTTCTGAGTCTGAAAAGCCCGCCAAGAGTGCCTCGGCGCCCAAAAAGAGATCCACCGCATCGAATAAGAAGACAACAAAGAAGTCTACTGTGACAAAGTCAGAAAAGGCGGATGATAAACCAGTCAAGGATGCAGTTGTTTCCGGTGAATCCGCTTCTGCGGAGGCAAACTCCGCAGAGACTGCTGCCGCCGTAGAGACCGCACCGGTCGAGGCGGCACCTGCAGAGGTAAAGACGCCGGCAGAAGAGACTGCCGCAGAAAATACAGTAATGCAGGAGACTGCCGAATATCCTGCTCCCGCTGCCGAAGAAACAGCTTCTGAGCCGGTATCCGAGCCTGTAAATGAGGAGGTCGCACCAATGGTCACAGAGGTCAATCCCGTATACAATCTTCCGAGAAGAAGCGTAGCCTTCATTGGCTCAGAGTGCTTCCCGTTCGTCAAGACCGGCGGCTTGGGCGATGTAATGTACGCTCTGCCGAGGGCTTTGGTTAAGCAAAACTGCGATGTCCGCGTAATTCTTCCTCGTTATGCCTGCATACCCAAGCAGTATCAGGACAAGATGATCTACCGCGGAGAATTCTACATGGATCTCGGCAAGACCAAGAGAGACTACTATGTGGGAATCATGGAGTACATATGCGACGGAGTAGTATATGACTTCATCGACAATCAGGAGTTCTTCACAGCAGGCAATCCGTATGTAAATCTCGTTGACGATATTCCTAAGTACTGCTTCTTCAGCAAGGCAGCTCTTGCCGCTCTCAACTATATGAACTGGATACCGGATATAATCCATTGCCACGACTGGCAGGCCGCTCTTGTTCCGGTATTCCTTCGCAGCCTCTTTAAAACCTCACCGGTTGGCAGGGCGAAGACTGTCCTGACAATACACAATCTACGCTTCCAGGGAATATACAATATACCTACCTTACAGTACTGGACGGGTCTTCCGAGCGATGTATTCAACATGGGGGCGCTAAAGCAGGGCTATAACGACGCAAATATGCTCAAGGGCGGTCTTGCATATGCGGATCGCATAACCACCGTCAGCGGTACATATGCAGGAGAAATCCAGACTCCGGAGTACGGCGAGGAGCTTGACGGTCACCTCAGATATCACAGCTATAAGCTCCGCGGAATTGTGAACGGAATTGACTATGATATGTGGAATCCGGAGACCGATCCCGCTCTTGCGGTGAACTACGGCTTAGGCGACGTACTCGGAAAGAAGAAGGAGAACAAACGCGCTCTTCAGCAGGAGCTCGGACTTGTCCAGGACGACGGCAAGTTCATCGTTTCCCTCATTTCCCGTCTTACAAACCAGAAGGGTCTCGACCTCATCAACGCAATACTTCCTCAGATCCTTGACGATTACACCCAGATGATAGTCTTGGGAACAGGCGACAGGCAGTATGAGGACACCTTCCGCTACTACGAGAATACCCACCGCGGCATGTTCAGCGCGTGCATACAGTACGACGAGTCGAGAGCCCACCGCATCTATGCCGGCTCGGACGCTCTGCTTGTTCCGTCCCGCTTTGAGCCCTGCGGACTTACCCAGCTCAACGCCATGCACTACGGCACTCTGCCTATCGTGAGGGAGACGGGCGGTCTTAGGGATACCGTAGAGCCCTATAACAACATTACCGGCGCCGGAAACGGCTTCACCTTTGACCGTTATGACGCAGGACTTCTCCTTGACGCCATCAACCGCGCTAAGACGGAGTTCTTCAACAACAGATATCACTGGGACGAGGTCGTCCAAAGAGACATGGCAAAGGATGTCTCATGGGAGAACTCTGCAAGACAGTATAAGGATCTGTATCTTGAGCTGACTCAGTGGTAATAAAAAACATTGAACCTTTATTGTCTCACGATCCCGACTTCTCGCCATGTGCGTGACAGAGATAAGATATTGGGGAGCCTCCAAGGCGGGGCTCCCTTTTCTTATGCGTATGCTTTGCGGGAAAGACCTGATAAAAGCTTGTTCCCGCACACAATATCAAATATAAAAGCTTACCCCGCATAGGATCAATGATGCTCTATACGGGGTTATAATTTGCGTAAAATCGGGGAAGGAGGGGACTCTTATCCGACCAGTTCCTTATATAGACCAAGATACAGCTCGGCTGAGCGCTTCCAGCTGAAGTCCTCTCTAAGCGCATGGCTTACAAGCTTGCCCCATTGCATTCTCTTGTCGTAGTATGCCCTTGCTCTTACCGTGGCGTCAAGCATGTCGTGAGCGTTATAGGTCTTGAATGTGAAGCCGTTGCCGCCCTGACCTCCGCAGTCGGTTATACTGTCCTTGAGGCCGCCTGTTTCTCTTACTATCGGAATGGTTCCGTACCTAAGAGCCACCATCTGGGAAAGTCCGCATGGCTCGCTCTTAGATGGCATCAGCAGCATATCGGAGCCTGCGTATATCCTGTGCGCAAGGGCGGGGATAAAGCCTATTCTTACGGCCACCCTGTCGGGGTATCTGTACGCCATTGCCCGGAAGAAATCTTCATAATGCTTTTCGCCTGAGCCGAGGACTACAAATTTATATCCGAGGTTTATCATATCGTCAAAGACGCACTCGATAAGATCTATGCCCTTGTGTCCTACAAGCCTTGTGATGATGCCTATTACCGGCTCCTTGCCGATAGGAAGTCCAAGCTCCTCAAGAAGCAGCTTCTTGCATTCCGCTTTTCCCGACTTATCATCAACCGAGTAATTAAACGGTATGTCGGTGTCTGTGGCAGGGTTATATACATCCTGATCTATGCCGTTGAGGAAGCCGCAGAGCTTGTACTTTTTGCTCCAGAGAATCGGGTCGAGTCCGCAGGAGAAATACGAGTTGAGGATTTCTTCCGCGTAGGTAGGGGAGACAGTGGTGATTTTGTCCGCCGTCTCAAGGGCTCCCTTCATCAGGTTGCAGTAGCCGTCATACTCCACTATGCTGTAGTGGCTGGGAGATATGCCGAGGACATTCTGGCATAGATCCATTCCGTATTTGCCCTGATACTGTATGTTGTGTATGGTAAAGACATTCTTGATGTTTCCCATGCCAAGCTTGTCCCTGTAATAGATGTCGTAGTATACAGGAACCATTGCGGTTTCCCAGTCGTTTGAGTTGATTATGTCAGGAACAAAGTCTATGTGCGCGATCATTTCAAGGATTGCTCTTGAGAAGAAAACGAATCTCTCGGCGTCGTCATAGTAGCCGTAAATCCCGCCGCTGCGCTTGAAGTAGTATTCGTTGTCTATAAGGTAATAGGTGACGCCGTTTTCTACTCCTTTGAACACTCCGCAGTACTGGTTTCTCCATGCGACTGAAACATAAAAGTTGGTGACAAATTCAAGCTTGTTGCGCAGATCCTGTCTGACATTTGAATACAGGGGAAGAACCACTCTGCAATCATGTCCCGCCTGGTTCAGTGCTCTTGGGAGCGAGCCGGCGACGTCCGCAAGTCCGCCCGAGGCGACATATGGCAGCGCCTCGCTTGCCGCATATAGTATTTTCATTTTTAAAATTTTCCTTTCAGTAAAGCTGGTTTCGGACTGAATTTTCCTGATATGCCGCAAAAGCGGCAGCCTCGGAAGCTTTTTAGCCCGAACCTCTCCGCTTTTGCAGACGAAATGTTAAATCAAAGAACACGTTTCTTGGCGATGTAGAGCGGACTGCCTTCCGCTGAGGAAATGCAGAGCTGATCGCCTATCTTTACTTCCTTATCGGTTATGATATTTGAGACCTCGGTGTCCTCGCCGATGATGGTGTCCTGCATGAGTATGCAGTTCTTAACGTACGCACCCTTGCCTACTGTAACGCCCCTGAAGATAATGCAGTTTTCAACTCTGCCGAGGATTATGCAGCCATCGGCTATAAGGGAGTTGGTGACAGCGCTTTCAAGACCGTACTTAGATGGAGCGTCGTCCCTTACCTTGGTGTATACGGGTCTCTTCTTCTGAACAAGCTTCTCGATGATATCCGCGTCCAGAAGCTCCATGTTCGCGCGATAGTAGCTTTCGAGGTCGGTTATCTTGCTGTAGTAGCCGTTGTACGCAAATGTCCTGATATCCAGCTCTGAAACCATTGCCTGAAGAATATCTCTTCCGAAGTCGAGCTTGCCCTTGGGAACAAGATCCTTGATGAGGTCGATAAGAAGCTGTTTCTTCAGAATGAGAGCATTCATGCTCATTGTAAACTTTCCTGCCTGGGCGCGGTTGATGATGGTCTGCTTTACTCTTCCGGAGGTTCCGGTTTCGAACACGATTGAGTCTGCGGTGTCAATCGCGGAAAAATCACCGTCAACGGTGAGGCAGGTGATGTCTGCACCCGACTCTATGTGCGCTTCCGTGAGGTCCGAGTAGTCCACATTGTCCACAAAGTTGCAGTCAGACAGGATAACATAGTCGCAGGGGTATTTCTGGAGATATCCAAGAGAACCTCTTAATGCCTGTAGCTTTCCGGTGTATAGACCGGAGTTTATCTGCCCGTAGGGAGGCAGGATTGTAAGACCTCCGTCATTTCTTGCCAGATCCCACTGTCTTGCCGAGCCTATGTGGTCGATAAGGGACTGATAGTTGGACTTTGTTATGATTCCCACTCTCGACATACCGGAATTGACCATGTTTGACAGCTGGAAGTCTATAAGTCTGAAGCGTCCGCCGAACGGAATGGAAGCCATCGTTCTTTTGGAAGAGAGTTCGGGAATAAATTCCTCATGGGAATTTGCAAATAAAATTCCCAATACATTTGTCATATTATACATAACTTCTACTCCTCCTTATATGTCGGCAGAAATGATCTGCTTGGGTGCTACTATTGTGCCGGAGCTGATGCTGATGTTGTGTCCGACCACCGCGATGCCCCATTCGCTCTTATTTTCATATGACTCCGGTCTTGCGCCGATATGCGCTCCCGCCTGAATGACGCTTGACTCTCCGACTATCGCGTACTCGACGACGGCGCCTCTTTTTACGGTAGCTCCCGGCATAAGTATCGAATCTGTTACTATAGCTCCCTCTTCAATGGTTACTCCGCCGGAGATAAGAGAGCAGTCCACCGAGCCGTCTATGACGCAGCCGGTGGTCACCATTGAGTTCTGGATCTTGGCGTTCTTGCCGATGAACTGAGGAGCTCTTGAGTCGTTGTTGGAGAAAATCTTCCAGGTCGGATCATAGAGGTCAATCGGGATGTTCGGAGAAAGAAGATCCATGTTGGCTTCCCAGAGGCTGTCGATGGTTCCTACGTCCTTCCAGTAGCCCTGGAAGCGGTAAGCATACATTCTTTCCTTGTTGGCAAGCATCGAGGGGATTACGTTCTTGCCGAAGTCCTTTGTGGCGGTAGCGTCAAGCTCGTTCTCGGTGAGGTATTTCTTGAGGGTGGGGTAGGAGAATATGTAGATACCCATTGAAGCGAGGGTGCTCTCCGGTTCCTTGGGCTTCTCAACAAACTTGGTGATGGCGTCTGTCTCGTCGGTGGACATGATACCAAAGCGTGAGGCCTCGGAAAGCTCGACCTCGATAACGGCTATGGTGCACACAGCGTTCTTTTCCTTATGGAACTGCAGCATCTTTGAATAGTCCATCTTGTAGATGTGGTCGCCTGAGAGGATAACAACATACTCAGGGTCGTATCTTTCGATAAACGATAGATTCTGATAGATGGCGTTTGCGGTGCCCTCATACCACTGAGCTCCGGAGTTCGACTGATAAGGCGGGAGTATATGAACTCCTCCGTGGATTCTGTCAAGATTCCATGCCTGTCCGTTGCCTATGTAGTCGTTGAGCACGAGGGGCTGATACTGCGTCAGGACTCCTACGGTGTCGATACCGGAGTTAACGCAGTTAGACAGCGGAAAGTCGATGATTCTGTACTTGCCTCCATAGGGTACGGCGGGCTTTGCGACGTTTTTTGTCAGCGCGTAGAGTCTTGAGCCCTGTCCGCCTGCCAGCAGCATTGCAACACATTCTTTTTTGTTATACATTTCTCTCTTCCTTTCGATTTGAAGAATACCGATTTTTGAGACAGCGTCGCCTTGCGTTTCGCCGCGCTGTCAGGTGCCTGATTTTCTTTGCGCGTTTTTCTTTGATTCAGACGCGCCCGCTCTTTTTGCCTGTGAAGCGGATGCTCGGGATTTTGTTTCGCCGAGCTTTTTATCCGACTTTGTTTCAGGCTTCGCCTTTGACTTCGTGCCCGATTTTTCGCTCGGCTTCACTGCCGTATTAGCCTGCTTGGTCTTTTCTGCTCGGGAGCCCTTTTGCTCCGGCTTTTGTAAAGCTGTAGCGTTTTTGGCCTTTGGCTCTTGCTCGCTGACCCTTAGACGCTCAGAGTCTTTTGCCCGGCGTGACGGCTTGTCATGTTCAATGACAGCCTGAACCTTTGCAGGACGCGGCGCCGGATTTTTTCTCACCTTGAAATACATGACCGACATGGCGGGAATGCTTATGGAAATGGACTGCTCAAACCCGTGCATCGGTATGTCCTCCGACTTTACGGGGGAGTTAGCGTAGGGCGAGCCGTCGCTCGACGAGGTGTTGAACACCTCGGTGTAGGTTCCCTTGAACGGAACTCCGAACCTGTAGTCTGTCCTGTCCACGGGCACGAAATTGCATACAACGATTATTTCCTTGCCCTCGGCGTCTATTCTGCGGAAGATTATGATCGACTGCTGGTAGTCGTCCGAGGAAATCCAGTTGAAGCCCTTCCAGGAATAGTCCTCGCTCCAGAACGGAGCATTATCGAGATAGAACTTATTGAGGTTTTTTACGAAGCCATGGAAGTTTCGGTGGCTCTCAAACTGGTCGAGCAGGAACCAGTCAAGCCCGGTGCGGTAGTCCCACTCCTTGAACTGAGCAAACTCGCAGCCCATAAAGAGCATCTTTTTTCCGGGGTGAGCCATCATATAGCCCATGAACGCCTTGTCTCCCAAGAACTTCATGTCGGTGTCGCCCGGCATCTTCTGAATCAGGGAGCCCTTGCCGTACACCACCTCGTCGTGGGATATCGGAAGAATAAAGTTTTCAGAGAAGGCGTAGAAGAATGAGAAGGTTATCTCATTGTGGTTGAAGCTGCGGAAGTAGGGATCCATAGACATATACTTCATCATGTCGTTCATCCAGCCCATGTTCCACTTAAAGTTGAAGCCGAGCCCGCCGTCATAGACCGGCTTTGTGACTTTAGGCCATGCTGTTGACTCCTCCGCTATCATCATAGCCGAAGGGCATCTGGCAAATACCGCGGAGTTGAGCTTTTGCAGGAAGTCCACGGCCTCAAGATTGTGGTTTCCTCCGTCCTTATTAGGTCTCCACTCTCCGCCCTGCCTGTCATAGTCGAGGTACAGCATCGAAGCGACGGCGTCTACACGCAGCCCGTCGACATGCATTTTCTCAAGCCAATACACGGCATTGGAAATCAGGAAGGAATGGACTTCCGGCTTGCCGAAGTCGAATACCCTTGTTCCCCACGCCTTGTGCTCCATCTTGAGGGGATCTGAGTATTCATAGCAGGGTGAACCGTCAAATTCATATAGACCCGCTTCGTCCTTGGGAAAGTGCGCTGGGACCCAGTCGAGTATCACTCCTATGCCGGCTTGATGGAAGGCGTCTATCATTTCCATGAAGTCTGTTGGGCTGCCGAAGCGGGAGGTTGGAGCGTAGTAGCAAATTGCCTGATATCCCCACGAACCGTCGAATGGGTACTCGCAAAGGGGCATAAACTCGACGTGAGTGTAGTTCATCTCTTTCATGTAGGGGATAAGCTCCTGCGCCACTTTGGCATAGCTGAAATAATTTCCGTCAGGATACTGTCTCCATGAGGCGAGGTTGACCTCGTATATATTCATCGGAGCGTTATACAGCGGCTTGCGGTCCCGCTTTGCAAGCCATGCCGAGTCGTGCCACTTATATCCGGAAATATCAAAAATCTTTGTTCCCGTATCCGGAGGAGTCTGCATGTGAGTGCCGTACGGGTCTGCCTTCATTCTCTCGACATTGTCGGCTCCAAAGACCCAGTACTTGTATATTGAATATTGATCTAAACCGGCAGCACGACATTCCCATATGCCGCCGTATACCCTCTTGCATGGATTTTTCTCTTTATCCCATCCGTTGAAGTCGCCTACGACAGAGACTCTTTGCGCGTTAGGAGCCCAAACTCGGAAAATATAATCGCCCTCGTTGGTTTTGTGAGCGCCAAACAGCTCCCATGCGTTATAGCATTCGCCTTTCAAAAATCTGTCGGTAAGCTCTTTTACGGCGTAATTGTTGCTCTCGGACACTTAAACACTTCCTTTTACTCTGGGATCGAAACGGGGATACCGCAGAGCCAAAAGGCGTTCTTAAAGCGTTCCGGGCTTCGATTTCAGTAAGTTGACCACATTAAAGTAGCTCAAATATATTATAGATGATTTCCTTTTTTTTTGCAATATTTTTAAGCACAATTTTCATGATTTCACATTTTTATCACTTGTTTTTTGGCTATTTTAACAATAGCGTTTCATAGAATTAATAATCGGGGACTTAGTTTCACATAGATTTTATCTTGAATCTACTCTCAGGCGAGAGATATTACCGCTACGCTCACATCATCCCGCTGCTCTGTTCTCCTTGAAACGAAAGCCTCATGCGCGAGCTTAGAGGCTACTGCGTTTTCTCCTACATTTTTTTCGATGCAGATGCTTGACGCTATTCTTCCGGGATCTAGGCTGTCCGCTCCGTCGCTCAGCATGACAATAGCGTCGCCGGGTTTAATGGTGACCTCTGCTACATAGGGCAGACAGCCTTCGATTATTCCTATGGGGTAGCCTCCGGAAGCTATAATCTGCTGCTCTCCTTTTTCCGATATCGCTATGCTCTTTGCCGCGCCAAACTTTTTTATTACTGTTCTTCCGGTAAGAAGGTTAATCTGCGTCAGGTCTACTGTCGAGAAGCATTCCTCGGGGAAGGAGCAGCGCATAAGCTCGGCGGAGAGTGAGATAGCGGAGTCGGGGCAGAAGCCTGACTCTATCAGCATTTTTATGTTTTTTGCCAGCGTTGTCGCGTAGCTTGCCGCCTCCTCGCCTGTTCCCATGCCGTCGCACAGGAGCAGGTACAGGTATTTACTGTTCTCAAATATACTGACGGAGTCGCCGGTGCAGCCTCCGGCTTCCTTGGGCAAGCTGCAGCTTCCCACCTTGGGTCTCAATCTGTTTACAGGCAGAAGCGTAAGCTTGAGCAGCTCTGGGGTTTGTATTCTTGAGCTCACCTCTACGCAGGTGTGCAGCCACCGTCCCGCGATCCTGCACAGCTTTTTTTCGTTGAGGCGGATTCCGCTCTTGAAATACATCTCGGCGCATCCTTCCGGATCGTATACGCATTCTTCACAGGCTATTCCCGAATCATACAGCTCCTTTATCAGTCCTGCCGGAGCGGAGCTTTCGTCGGATGCATCGCGCAGGGATTTTCCGGCGGCTGCGAGCGCGGAGCGCAGACCTGAGCTTTTTGCTGATATCCTGCGTTCAGCCTCGGAAACATAGCTAAGCTTTCTTTTTGTTTCCTTTACCAGTCTTGCCGCGTCGTCTGCTCTTTGGCAGAAGGGGGCAAAATAGTCGCGCCCCACGTTTTTGAGCTCATCCAGACCTGCGAGCATTATCTGGGCGGTTTGTCTGCCGTCGTCGTAGCAGCCGGAGTGCGACTCGCACCCGACGCACAGACCTGTGTACACGCGCTCACCTACGCTTTCGGTCACGGAGTACTCGCCGGCGGGAAGCTGATCAAGAAGCTTATCCGCTCCGTCTGCCAGAAAACTCAGTCTGCCCGATATTCCGCAAGTGTGCTCGGCAAAATTGACAGGACGCACGTCCGCTGCCGGTATAGCCTTCTCAGGAATGATAAAGAACAGCGAAGCCGCAATAATCGCGGACAAAGCGGCTTCAAGGTCATAGCCTTCATCGCAGAAGAATGACAGAACACCGCCGCCAAGCAAAGTGTACAGACCAAGAAAAACTTTGCTTTTTCGTATTGCGTCCGGGCATAGGAGGATGAGTATGAGAGGATAAAGCATGTGAGACTCGGCGCTCATATCGCATAGCATAAGCCCAAGGGACGCCGATAGAGTAAATGAAAGGGCTTCCGCCCTGGAGTAGAGGCTCAGCGACAAAACAGCTGCTAAAAAGCAGAGGATAAGTCCCGGATTGACGGCGTAAAAGCTAAGTGAAGCCGCTCCGCAGACTATCAGAGAGGATATTGCAGCCATAGACACCGCGTCACCTGACCGGATATCGCTAAGCGAGCAGGTTTTAAACAGCTTGGCGGAAAACAGCACCGCTCCCATAAGCAGCGCGGAGCAGGCCGAGGCCTCCAGATAGTCTATAAGCTCTAAACCTGCTACTCTGCACTCGAGAAATCTCCCGGAGGCATATACTATTCCCGCGGCTATCGAGGCGGCAAGAGGATAGCGAAGACGGTTCACATTGTCAAACCAAAGCCTTACAAGAATTACGCAGACAGAAGAGGCGAGCGCCGCTACTTCCTCGGGAGTTATCCCGAATAACACCGCGCTTATAAGCCCTCCGATTACCGAGGCTCCGCCCAGTGCTGCCGGAAGCACCGATGTTAAAGCGGCGACAAGCATGCCTTTTCCGCCCCATACGCTTGTCTGGGCGAGTACGGCTCCTGCAAAAGCACATACGGCGGCGTATGTAGTTTTTTTATGGTTAATTTTAGATATAAACTCCCAAACAGGCTTTAGAACACGGTTCGTAATTTTGTCCGATCCTTTCATTTTTCACAGTCCCTTTCAAAAGATTTCATTCATAATAATTTTATATATACATTGACGCGCAAACTGTCGAAAACAGAATGGCAGCCGGTCGGCTCAACGCCGTCGGGCTGCCATAAAAGCGGGTGTTATTAAACAATAGCCGCAGAACCGTTCCATACGATTGCTTTTGTTCTTACCGTTGGTATAAGCTGAGTTTTTTAAAACAGCGATTACCTTTTCTATGACCTTTTTAACATATATCTTATATACTTTATCTGTATCATTTACGAGAACATCTACGGCGAGTCGTTCGTAACTGCGGTCTGATAATCCAAGAATACCCGCGCCGGTGTTTTCTAATCGGCTGAGGACTAAAAAAGCCATTCTGCTATGCCTACGCAGCCACGTCCGGCAGGATTAAAAGGAACGGCTCGATCATACGGACTTGCTTTTGTCACAGAATATTAAATCCCAAAACGGGATATTTTTATTATACCGTTTTGGGATAATTATGTCAAGGGGTGATTATATTGTTTCGCTTAAGGGACGTCAGAAAAGAGCGTGGGATATCCCAGCTCAAGCTGGCAATGGATTTGAATATGACGCAGAATACCATAAGCAGGTATGAAACATGCACACGGGAGGCAGATTACAAGACGCTGATTATTTTTGCGGACTATTTTGATGTGTCGGTCGATTATTTGCTTGGCCGCACAGATAATCCGAAAACAAACAGATAGCTGCTTAGGCATAAAATAAAACGGGCATACCGCTTGGGATTTGCCCGATTTATACATTCCTTATTTGTCGAAGCTCGGGTTAAAGGCGTAGAAGTTCTTAGAATCAAGCTGATCGGTCACGAGTCTCATGGCTTCTCCGAAGCGCTGGAAGTGGACGATCTCTCTTTCACGCAAAAACTTGATTACGTCACGAACGTCAGGGTCGTCTACCAGCCTTAGAATATTGTCATATGAAAGTCTGGCTTTTTGCTCAGCGGCCATATCCTCGGTGAGGTCTGCGAGCGGATCGCCGGTTGACTGGAAGGTTTGAGCCGAGAACGGTACGCCTGACGCGGCTATGGGGTAGAGCCCTGCGGTATGGTCTACAAAGTAGGTGTCAAAGCCTGATTCCTTGATTTCCTTCATGGAAAGATTTCTTGTGAGCTGATAAACTATCGAGCATATCATTTCGATATGTCCAAGCTCCTCGGTTCCGATATCGTTTAATATCGCCTTGACCTCAGAGCAGGGCGCGGTATATCTCTGTGACAGGTACCTTGTCGCAGCGCCAAGCTCGCCGTCCGGACCGCCGAACTGTGTTATGATTATTTTAGCAGTTGCGGGATTTGGAGTTTTAATTTTTACAGGATATTGAAGCTTCTTTTCATATTGCCACATAGCTATGCCTCCTCATATGCGCAGATTTCCCAGGGCCATGGGGTTTTTGCCCATTTCCAGGCACTTGAATTTGCGTCCGAGCTGATTGTAAGGGGCCCGTATTTCTCCTCGTATGCGGCTTTTGCCTCCGAGCAGAGGGCTTTGTACTTGTTGTAATATTCCAATGCCTCGCGGCAGTCGGGATGAGTGTCCAAAAACAAAGACGCTTCAGTCACGGCGAAAGAGTAGACCTGAACAGTCTTTAGCATCTTCTCTTTGTTTGTAGTTGTTTCTGCCATTTTTTTACGCCCTTTCTCCGATAAACGGTTTATCTAACTCTTCAAAAATCGTTCCTCTGTCTATACCTACAACCGGGTCATATACCTTCTGCCAGCTCTGGTATGGAACATAGAGCATTGCCGGAGGCATGTTCTTTGGCAGAGCAGTTGAAGGCTGCGAGCAGCATAGTCCCGGCTCATTTTTCACCGTCGGGTTAAGAACTATATCTGTAATATTCATATATTACTATTACTCCTTTTCAGCAATATGTGTATACTTGCATATTGCGGTTTTATGCTTTGCCGATGTATAAGCCATCGGTAGTACAAATTATGCACGAGCTGTATGCGTGGTTACAGACGACGGACAAATGCTCTTACAGAAAGGGAAAATCAAATATATTTAGGGCAGGACAGAGATCCGACAAAAACGGCATATTAAAATGAATTAGTACGGCATTGCTGATACAAGTGTAATGGTATGAGCGAAATCGAAGCAGAATATATTTTATATTGACGGCGTTATGAAACATGTTTATACTTTTTAAATTTAGCTCGGGTTGGCGTTTTGACAGCTTGCAGCTGCGTAATGTCAAAAAAACAGCCGGGATGAGCGTAGGACAGCTTTCCCGACTGATAAGTGCAGAAATTTTAAATATGTTTTTAATACGAAGGCGTGACATGACCGCCCCTTGGAGCCTAAAGGCTGTCCAAAAGGTTGCTTGGTTTCAAATATTAACAGACGTATATAGGCGATATTTGTCGCCTTTTTTACAGTCGTTTTTGCTTTCGACATATGCTTAAAAATGTAAATATAAATAATGCGCCTGCCCGATAAAAGCAGAGTATGAGCGTATGCGGAGCAGAGTGAATCAGAGACGCCGACATATCGGGGACTTGGGATTTGCAAAAAATATGCCGCGTTTGTCCGGGTTATAATATATAACCGGCACATTTGCGGCATTATTTTCAAAATAAAAAGCTGAACCCATACGAAACGGATTCAGCATACCTTGGTGGAGCATACGGGATTCGAACCCGTGACCTCCACACTGCCAGTGTGGCGCGCTCCCAACTGCGCCAATACCCCAAAACATGGACTTATTATACCACGGTCAATTTAAAAAATCAAGTACTTTGAAGAACTTTTTTACGGCTTCCTGCAACAAACAGAAGCTCAGTTTGTTTTTTTCTGCTATGTACAATGTACGGCGTTATTTTTGTAAAAATACAGGTCAAAAGGCGGCAAAAAGGGAAAATCCGGCCGCGCCGTCACTTTATATACCTTATGCTCCCCGGTGTCATCTATAATATAGTGACCTTAAATTGCGGTAGCCTTGTCTTATCGGCTTCTACACCTGACGTTCCCTTTTTGTAAGTATACTTATGTCGCCATTGAGTATTGTTCTTGCGCCGTCTCTGCCTACTACCACATGATCGATTAGGGTTATACCGAGTTCTCTGAGCAATCTTTGCAGATTCATTGTCACAGAGTAGTCTTCCTTTGACGGCTCGCAGTTTGATTTAGGGTGGTTGTGCGAAAGTATACACTGGTTACAGCCTGACTTTATCACGGTTTCTACTATCTTTCTCGGGCTGCATGCCACCGAACCGGGGTCGCCGGAAGACAATTTGCTGTTGAGTACGATATTCATCATATCGTCAACGCATACAAGCCGCGTTTCCTCTACGGTGACTCCGTAAAACTGAGCTATAAAGAACCTGCACATATCTTGGCTGGACTTAAGCTTTACTCCCTCGAACGCAGATGTGGCGTACCGGGCATATAGCTGCGGTATGAGCTTTATTAACGTGGCGGAGTTTTCTCCTATGCCTTTAACTGTCTGCAATTCGTCAAAGCCGGCGTTGAATACGCCTGCGATAGAGCCAAACCTGTCTAAAAGGTTGTGAGCATACACATTTGTGTCAGCCTGAGGTATCGAGAAAAACAGGAGCAGCTCAAGCACCTGATGAGGCTGCATATACTCAAGACCGTTTTTGAGAAACTGGTCGCGTAGTCTTTTTCTGTGACCCTTGTGCGGATTATCCATAACAGCACCAACCCTTTTTATTTAATTATATACCATATAACGCGTGCTGTCTATACGGTTGCAGCTACAATTTTTGAAATAATGATTTTGATCAGGTTAAAATTATTGAATTAAAATTCAAACTTAAGAAATCATATTATTTTGATATAACGACCGTTTTGCGTAAAGCGAAGCCGGCAGGGGATACCTGCCGGCGTATTTTGTATCTGGTATAGAATATAAATCTGCATGACAGCCTGCGTTTTATTCACAGCTTGCTCCTTAGAAATTCAAGCAGCTTTTTTTCCCTCCTTGAGACCTGTACCTGAGTCATTCCGAGCCTGTCCGCCGTTTGCTGCTGGGTCATATTCTTAAAGAACCTGCAGTATATAAGCTGCCTGTCAGCTTCGCAAAGAGAGGACAGCACCTGATGCAGGGCAAGGTTATCGGTTATTTTAGTGTCCGGAGGTTCTACCGGAATGTCGGTCTGTGGCTTATCGCTGTCCTCGGAGGAGGTAAGACTGACAGTAGGCATGCTGACTGAGAGAGCCTCTATCACTTCAAACCTTTCAAGACCGGTGAGCTCGCACAGCTCGTCTATGCAAGGCTGTCTGCCCGAGCTTTTTTCAAATTGTTCGCATAGGCGGGATATGTGAAGAGAGCGCTCCTTTATGGCGCGGGATACCTTGACCGCGCCTCCATCCCTGAAAAGCCTGCGTATCTCTCCTAAGATCACCGGCACAGCATAGGTCGAGAACCTGACGCCGCGTTCCGGGTCAAACGCCTTTACCGCCTTGACAAGACCCACGCAGCCCGCACTGTATAATTCGTCATATTCTATTCCCTTGCCTCGAAACCGACCGGCGCAAAGCCTTACCAGCCCAAGGTTGCCCTCTACCGTTATTTCCTCGTTTTCTGAAAAAGTCTCGCTTTTTGTGAACATCTTCCACCCATTCTCGACTACTCTATCCTTGTGCGAAGCCTTTTTGTCAGGGTCACGGTAGTGCCGCAGCCCGGTCTGCTTCTGACCTTGACGCTGTCGCAAAAGCTTTCCATTACCGAAAAACCAAGTCCGGAGCGTTCCTCGTCGGCGAGAGTGGTGAAAAGGGGCTCCATTGCCTTTTTTACATCCTCTATTCCGCAGCCGTGATCCTTGATTTTTATGTATATCAGTCCATCCGGAAACGCCTTCGCGCTAAGCTCGATATCGCCGACTTCATTTCGATAGGCGTGGACTATGCAGTTTGTGACAGCCTCGCTTACGGCTGTCTTTATGTCGCTCAGCTCGTCTATCCTCGGGTCGTACAGTCCAATAAATCCGGATATAGCCAGCCTCGCATACTTTTCGTTTACCGAAAGTGAGGGGAATTTAAGCTTTATTTCGTTGACCGGCTTTCTAACCATTTTTTTCACCTTGCCTTTCATCAGCTGTAACGCTGTTCCTTTGCGGCATGTCTGCCAGCTTGTCCATTCCTGCCATAAGCATAACCTTTTCTATATACTCAGGCATGTTTGTCAGCTCCACGCTTCCGCCCGACAGCTTCATGTTTTTGTATCTTCCCATCACCAGCCCTATCCCGGAGCTGTCCATGAATGTGACGCCGGAAAAGTCGAGCCTCAAAATTTTCGGCTTGTGGTCGCTTATGGCGGTGTCTATGTCCATTCTCAGCCACCTCGCCGAGTGGTGATCTATTTCTCCTGTGAGTCTGCACATAAGAACCCCATGTTCCGGGGAGTCAATGTATACTGCCACTCTTAAAACCTCCTTGCGCTGTTTTTATAAATTCTACAGCGACAAAATAGCGAATTTTGTCGCAGTGAGAAATACAAAAAATTTTTTTGAAAACCCCTTGACATTTCGAAAATTTTGGGTATACTATATTTTAGCACTCGGGAACAAAGAGTGCTAACACTTGAAAGCCTTAATTGCCAAAGCCTTAGTTTGGGGGGAGAAAAGTGGACGATCGTAAGCTTAGGATACTTGCTGCGGTTGTTGACGAGTATATAAGGACCGGAGAACCGGTCGGGTCGAAAGCCATCATGAGCTATGTTAACGCCTCAAGCGCCACCATAAGAAACGAGATGGCGGAGCTTGAAAAGCAGGGCTATCTGGAGCAGCCGCACACTTCTGCGGGAAGAGTCCCTACCCACTCCGGCTACAGGCTTTATATCGACAGACTGATGCAGACAGAGACGCTTTCCGCTGAGGAAAAAAGGAGGCTGGACAGCATGCTTCCCGAAAACGAGTATTCGGAGGAGAGGCTGATAAAGTCGGCGTCAAACGCGTTGGCAGAGCTGACGAGCTGCGCAGTTTTTGTTTCAAGTGAAAATCCCAAATTCTCGGTGATATCCAAGGTCGAAGTAATTCCGACAGGAAAAAGGCTTTATGTTCTGCTGATGATAACCTCTTCGGGCAAGATAAAAAACAGGACCTGCCGTCTTGAGCTTGAGCTCACGAACGAGCAGCTGGATTTCTTTACAAGCTTTGTTAAGCAGAATCTCGAAGGAGTACCGGTGGACGTTTTGAGCGACGAGATGCTCAACAAGATTGAAACCGCCATGGGAACATACCTTATCGCGATGTCGCCGTTGGTGCAGAGTATATTTGACATGTCCAAGGAGATAACCGAGAGGGAGATAGACGTAAGAGGAGCAAAAAATCTGCTTGAGTGCAAGGAGATTGATCAGCACGAGCTGGTCGCGTTTATGGACAACAGCGAGGAGCTGCGCAAGCTGGTAGACGACAGCTTCAGCGGCATACATGTTCTTCTATCCGACGAGGACGACAACTTCATGATAGGGAATTCGAGTCTTGTAAGCTCTAATTTCTACAAGGACGGCGAGGTGGCCGGACATTTGGGAGTTATAGGTCCGATGAGGATAGACTATAAAAAGATAATTCCTTATATAGAGTACCTGACGGGCAAGATAACCGAGATACTCTCGACAGAAACAAAAGAGACACAGGAAGAAAACGATACATTCGATACGGATTTGAGTAATAATGATTCGGACAGTGAAGGTGATATTTAATGAACAGCGAGGAAAAGGATACTGAAAAGATAGTGGGCGAGACAGAACCGCAGAAGGCGGAGGCAGCTGCCGCAACCGAGCAGCCTGAGGAAAAAGACGAGCTCACGATTCTTAAGGAGCAGAACGAGGCTCTGACAAAGGAGCTTTCGGAGTGCAAGGATCAGCATTTGAGGCTGATGGCTGAATACGAAAATTTCCGCAAGCGCTCAGCCAAGGAAAGAGCGGATATATATCCGGAGGCGACCGCGAGAGCTATCGAGGCTTTCCTGCCGCTGGCGGACAATTTTGAGAGAGCTGCCGCTGTCGAGACGACGGACGAAAAGTTCAAGCAGGGAATAATGATGATTTATTCTCAGCTGTGCGAGATACTGAAGACCCTTGATGTCGAGGTCATCGACCGCGTCGGAGAGGTGTTTGATCCGAATCTTGAAAATGCGGTGGCGCAGGTCACCGACGAAAATCTCGGCGAAAACATAGTCGCACAGGTTTATCAGAAGGGCTATAAGCGCGGAAATAAGGTTATAAGACACGCTATGGTAGCCGTTGCAAACTGTTAAGCCTTTCACATATATATTTAAAAACGAAATAATTTCTTTATTTGAAAAGGAGTAGATTCAATATGTCAAAGATTATAGGTATAGACCTTGGTACAACCAATTCCTGCGTAGCCGTTATGGAAGGCGGCGAGGCTGTAGTAATCCCCAACAGCGAGGGCGCAAGAACAACACCTTCTGTTGTGGGCATTTCAAAGAACGGCGACAGACTTGTAGGTCAGGTCGCGAAGAGACAGGCGGTTGTAAACTATGAGAACACCGTTCTTTCCATTAAGCGTCACATGGGTTCTGACTATAAGGTAACTCTGGGCGGAAAGAGCTACACTCCACAGGAAATTTCCGCAATGATTCTGCAGAAGCTCAAGACCGATGCCGAGGCATACCTCGGCGAGAAGGTCACAGAGGCTGTAATCACTGTTCCCGCGTACTTCACCGATGCTCAGCGTCAGGCGACAAAGGATGCAGGACAGATAGCAGGCCTTAACGTAAGACGTATCATCAACGAGCCTACCGCTGCGGCTCTTTCCTATGGAATAGATAAGGAAGAGGAGCAAAAGGTAATGGTTTACGATCTGGGCGGCGGTACCTTCGATGTATCCATCATCGAGATGGGCGACGGCGTTACAGAGGTACTTGCTACCGCGGGCAACAACCACCTCGGCGGCGACGACTTCGATCAGAGGATCATTGACCTTTTGGTATCCGAGTTCAAGAAGACTGAGGGCATTGACCTCTCCAAGGATAAAATGGCTATGCAGAGGCTCAAGGAAGCGGCTGAGAAGGCTAAGATAGAGCTTTCTAATGTGCCTTCGTCAAACATCAACCTTCCGTTCATCACTGCGGATGCAACAGGTCCTAAGCACCTTGATTACACCCTTACAAGAGCTAAGTTCAACGAGATAACCGCCGACCTTGTAGAGGCCACCGTAGGTCCCGTAAAGCAGGCGCTTTCTGACAGCGGACTTTCGACGTCAGACATCAACAAGGTTCTTATGGTCGGTGGTTCTTCAAGAATCCCCGCCGTCATAGACGAGGTAAGAAAGATCACCGGTAAGGAGCCGTTCAAGGGCATCAACCCCGATGAGTGCGTAGCTCTCGGAGCCGCATACCAGGGCGGAGTTCTTGCCGGAGATGTAAAGGAAGGACTGCTTCTTCTCGATGTTACACCGCTTTCACTCGGACTTGAGACCATGGGCGGCATATGCACCAAGATCATTGAGAGAAACACCACCATTCCTACTAAGAAGACTCAGATATTCTCTACCGCTGCAGACAACCAGTCCGCGGTTGATATAAACATTCTCCAGGGCGAAAGAGAGTTCGCCAAGGACAACAAGCAGCTCGGTATGTTCCGTCTTGACGGAATCGCTCCCGCTCCGAGAGGAATCCCTCAGATTGAGGTAACCTTCGATATAGATGCAAACGGCATCGTCCATGTATCCGCAAAGGATCTCGGAACCGGCAAGCAGCAGGATATCACGATCACTTCTTCTACCAATATGTCCAAGGAGGACATAGACAAGGCCGTCAAGGAGGCAGAAGCCTTTGCAGCCGAGGATAAGAAGAAGAGAGAGGATGTAGACGCAAGGAACCAGGCCGATCAGATGGTATTCCAGACAAAGAAGACCCTCGAGGAGTTCGGCGACAAGGTGTCCGCAAGCGACAAGTCTGATTGCGAGGCCAAGATAGCCGCTCTTGAGGAGGCTCTTAAGGGAACTGATATCGAGAGCATCAAGGCAAAGCAGAAGGAGCTTGAGAGCTCTATCCAGGGCATAGCCACAAAGGTATACCAGCAGGCGGCTCAGCAGCAGGCTCAGCAGAACCAGCAGGGCGGTCAGAGCGGCAGCGGCAATCCCGACGACAAGGTAGTTGACGCCGAGTTCACAGACGCTAACTGATAGCTGACTAAGTTTATACCAATCTGCCCCTTCCCAAACAGAACGGGCAGATTGGTTATTGACTGTATAACGGAAATAACCAACCTATTTGATGGAGTAAATTATGGCGGACAAAAGAGATTACTATGAGGTTCTCGGCGTAAGCAAGACGGCTACCGACGAAGAGCTTAAGCACGCTTATCGTACGCTCGCGAAGAAATATCACCCCGACCTTCACCCAGACGACAAGAACGCCGAGGCGAAGTTCAAGGAGGTGAACGAGGCGTACGAGGTGCTTTCGGATAAGGAAAAGCGTCAAAAGTACGATCAGTTCGGCTTTGCCGGGGTTGATCCGAGCTACGGCGCAGGCTCAGGTGCGGGCGCAGGCGGAGCTGGAAGCTACGGAGGAGGCACTGGAGGCTTTGGCGGCTTTGGGGGCTTCGGCGGCTTTGGAGATGTCGGAGACATCTTTGAAAACTTCTTCGGCGGAGGCTTTGGTTCGCAGCGTTCAAATCCCAACGCGCCGAGGCGTGGTCAGGATATAAGAGCCAACCTCACCATAAGCTTTATGGAAGCGTGCAAGGGCACCAAGAAGCATGTAAAGATATCGAGAAACGAGGTCTGCCCCGACTGCCACGGCACGGGAGCAAAGGCGGGAACAAGCGCGGAGACCTGTCCCGACTGCCACGGCTCCGGAACTGTCAGAATAAATCAGCGCACCGCCTTTGGAGTATTCCAGACGACCAAGCCGTGTGACCGCTGCGGCGGAACCGGAAAGATAATCAAGAGCGTTTGCCCTACCTGCTCAGGCAGGGGAAGGGTAAAGGGAACTCTGAGCCGCGAGGTTGAGATACCGGCGGGCATTGACGACGGCCAGACGCTTAAGGTTTCCGGAGCCGGAGACAGCGGAGTAAACGGCGGAGGCTACGGAGATCTTAATATAAGGGTGTCGGTAACGCCGAGTGATTTCTTTGAGAGGGAAGGCTTCGACGTGTATACCGAGATGCCTATTTCCTTCCTTCAGGCTGCGCTCGGCGACGAGATAACTGTTCCTACGATAGACGGAAATGTCAAGTACACCGTCCCGGAGGGGACTCAGACCGGTACCGTATTCAGGCTCAGAGGAAAGGGCATAAAGAGGCTTTACCGCACCGACAGAGGTGACCAGTATGTGACCGTCAAGGTAGAGGTGCCAAAGAACCTGACGAAGAAGCAGGCCGAGCTTCTTAAGGCGTTCGATGATTCTCTTGATGAGAGAAACGAAGCCGGCAAGAAAACTTTTTTTGAGAAAATGCGCGACATCTGGAACGGCTGAGCGCTTCAGATCCCGCGCTTCTTCGGCATAACTGATTGACAAACCGCATGGGTGTTGATATAATCCAACTGGGCGTGCATGCTGCGTATGGCCTGCACGCCTTAAATTATGACATTTACTCAAAAGGGACGGTTGATAAAAATGCCTAAGAATCTCGGACTTACCCCACCAATGGGCTGGAACTCGTGGAATACCTTTACCGATAAGATCAGCGAGGGGCTCATCAAAGAGTCCGCCGACGCCATGGTGGAAACAGGACTCAAGGACTGCGGCTATGAGTATATAGTAATCGACGACTGCTGGAGCAAGAGGCAGCGCGATGAAAACGGCGTGCTTGTCGCAGACCCTGAAAAATTCCCGAACGGAATGAAGGCTGTAGCGGACTATGTACATTCTAAGGGTCTTAAGTTCGGAATGTACTCCTGCGCCGGAACTCACACCTGTGCTGGCTACCCTGCATCCTTTGAGCATGAGTTTGTGGACGCCAAGACATTCGCCGACTGGGGAGTTGACTTCCTTAAGTACGACTATTGCTACAAGCCGGACGGAATGCCGGGAGAGCTTCTGTACAAGAGAATGGCTATGGCGTTAAGAAACTGCGGCAGGGATATACTTTTCTCGGCGTGCAACTGGGGCGCGGACGGCGTTCACAACTGGATAAGGGAATCGGGAGCTCAGATGTTCCGCTCTACCGGAGACATTCAGGATACATGGAACTCCATTTCCAACCTTGCAAAGTCTCAGTTCGGCAAGCAGAGCCAGCAGGGAGTTTACTGCTGGAACGATATAGACATGCTGGTCGTGGGAATGCACGGCGGCTCGAACAGCTCATGGATAGCGGACGGCATGGGCTGCACCGATATTGAGTACAAGACTCACTTTTCTATGTGGGCAATCATGAATTCTCCTTTGATGATAGGCTGCGACATCAGGAACATGACTGACGCCACCAAGAATATCCTCATGAACAAGGACATTATTGCCATAAATCAGGATCCCGAGGGCAGGGGAGCGTATGTGCTCAACTCCAACGGCTGGGCAGGCGTAAATGTAAAGATACTGGTCAAGGTTCTGGAGAACGGCGATTACGCTATTTGCATGGTCAACTTCGGAGACCACAGAGGAATGGGAACCGTGTGCTTCTGGGATATGGGACTTCCGACCGCGTCGGGATATGGCTTTGAGATGTATGACTGCTGGGAGCACAAGAACGAGGGCAAGTTCGCCGAGAGATACTCATGCGATATCGAGTCCCATGACTGCAAGGTATTAAGAGCCAAGCTCGTCAAGATGTAATGCCAAACTTTGACACCTGTAAAAAGTGCGGCAAGCCGCTCGGCTCGGACGACATCGCGATATACCGAAAGATGGTTCTTAGGTGCGCGGAGGAGTTTTTGTGCATAGACTGTCTTGCCGAGTATCTTGGAGTCAGCCGTCAGGCTATCGAGGATAGAATAAGGTACTACCGCGAGAGCGGAACCTGCATGCTTTTTAGGTAACAGATATATGAAAGCCCTGCGAAGACAGCTATTGTCTTCGCAGGGCTTTTGCTAAATTAGGTGTTTTAGATGTCAGGCTTTTGTGCCCTTTGCGCCCTTTACTCCGCCGAGGTGAATGCCGGAGAGGACGTTTGTGTCAAACGCATAGGTGACGCTGTCGCGTTCGCGTTCGCGCTTGAGAGCAAGAGCTATCATCCGGTCAAGGAGCTCCTTGTATGGCACGCCCTTAGGCTCCCAGAGATAGAAGGAAAGCGAGCCCGGAATGGTATTTATCTCGTTGAGGTAGATGGTGTTCGAGTCGTTGTCTATCATAAAGTCTATTCTCACAACGCCGTTGCAGCCAAGAGTCTTGAACGCTTTTACCGCAAGCTCCTGTATGTAGTGTGTGTTCTCAGCCGAGATGTCTGCGGGGATTATCCTTTTGGTGCTCGCCATACCCTTTGAGGACTTTGAGCCGTCGAGATATTTATCGCTGTAGCTCAGTATCTCATCGCCGCTGACAGGGCGCTCGCAGACCGAAGCCTCGGCGCTTCTGTCGTCTCCGAGGACGGAGCAGTTTATTTCGGTGAGATTAGTTATCGCCCTTTCGACGAGCACTCTTTTCGAGTATCTGAACGCATCCGAAAGAGAATCCTCGAGCTTGCTCTTTGAGTCAGCCACGGATATGCCTACGCTCGAGCCGAGGTTTACAGGCTTGACTATCACGGGATAGCCGAAGTTCTTTTCTATGTCGAGTATAACAAGATTTGAATTGTCGTCAAACTCGTCGGAATGATAGATCCTGCAGTCGAGTACGGGTATGCCGTTCTCTTTGAAGACAGACTTCATGGCGTATTTATCCATTCCGATCGCCGCGGAGAGTATGTCGCAGCCGACATACGGCACTCCGAGAAGGTTAAGGTATCCTGCCGCCGTACCGTCCTCGACGTTCGTTCCGTGAACAATCGGGAAGGCAACGTCAACATAGCTGACAAGCGGGTTCTTAAAGAGCTTGTGCTCTAATCTGAGTATTTCAACTCTGCCGCCATGCCTTGCCATGGTTACGGGGTAGCTTTTTGCGAGCAGACCCTTTATGTCCTTGTAGGCCTCGATGTCGCCTATATGCTCGCCGCAGTACATCTCGCCTGACTTGGTTATGTATATGGGGATGACATTGTATTTTTCCCTGTCAAGGTTTTGCGCGGCCTGCAAAGCCGAGATAATGGATATCTCGTGCTCCACGCTTTTTCCGCCGAACATCAGCGCCAGATTTATTTTCATATCAATTCTTCCTCTCAGCTATCAATAATTGTCGGGCAAATCATTTTCAAGAAGTATTATCTTACGTCTTCCGTCGCTTGTCAAGGAGTAGACCTTGTGCATGGCGTCCTGAAGGCTTTGGGCGACATAGATTTTGTCCTCCGGGAAGCCGGCGCTGCTTAAGCCGTCGTATATTGGCTTGGTCTGCTTTTCTCCGACCAGCGCGACAAAGTCGCATACCGCCGCGGCGTCGACGCCGAACTGCCTGTTGAGCTCATATTCCATCTCGCCCAGCTCTATCATTCCGGGAGTGACTAAAATCTTCATTCCCGTGGTCATAGACAGCGCTTCAAGAGCGGCCTTTGTACCTGACGGATTAGAGTTGTAGGCATCGTCTATTACCGAGTAGTCGCCTCTATTTATGAGCTGTAGCCTGTGAGGCACACTCTCAAGCCTTCTTACAGCCGGACGGAGCTCCTCCAAGCTTATGCCGAGGCTGTTTGATACCGCTATCGCGCCGCAGATGTTTACGACATTGTGTCTTCCTATGAGCGCGGTCTTATACTCGCAGCTTTTGCCGTCAGGGGCGTGAAGAGTGAACTCGGAGCCCCTTTCTGAAATCCTCAGGTCGGTAACATAGTAGCCGGAGTGATCATCAATGCCGTAGGCTATATGCGGGTGGGGATGATTGGCGGCTTGTATGTTCTCGTCATCCATATTCAAGAAGAGAAGTCCGTCTTGGGGCAGAGAGTCTGCAAGCTCAAATTTGGTTTTTCTTACGTTGTCTATCGTCTTGAAGCTCTCGAGGTGCATGGGACCCACTGAGGTGATAATGCCGTGCTTTGGGTGGACAATGTCGCATATTTCCCTGATGTCTCCGACGTTTTTCGCTCCCATTTCGCAAAGAAATATGTCGTGTATCGCGCGAAGCTCACCGCGTATGGTTTTTACGACTCCGAGCGGGGTATTAAAGTTTCCGGGAGTCTTGAGTACGTTGTACCTGACGCTTAACAGTGTGTCCAAAAAATACTTGACGCTTGTTTTTCCGAAGCTGCCGGTTATTCCTATGACTATAAGCGAGGGGCAGCTTTTGAGTATCCTTTTCGCGTCCCTAATGTACATTTTGTTTATACTCAGCTCAAGCGGGCGGTTTAGCATGTTGGCAAAAAGAATGAGAAGCGGAAGAAGCAGCAGCCAGAGCGAGCATATGGAGATGGCTAAGACCGACAGCTCCGCTCCGAAAATTACAGGGACAAGAAGCGGAAGTATCAATATGACAAAGAGAGTGACTATCAGTCTTATCACTCTTTTGGTATATTTGAGCGGAGTTTTGTACGACCTCTTTGGGAGCTTTGTCAGTCCGGATACAAGGAATGCCGCGCAGAAGCAGCCCGCGGTCACGGCGAAGCCGGCTTCGGTCTTGATGAAAGCAAAACACAGCACGCTTGCTGCAAACAGCGCGAGGTGGCAGCCGAGGTACGCCCTCGAATTTTTTTTCACCCATTTAAGCTGAACCTTGGGCTTATAGGAGTTGAGCTGGAACATATGGATAAAGAACCTTGCGCCAAGGGCGGC
Source organism: Candidatus Faeciplasma pullistercoris (assembly GCA_018715525.1). Lineage (GTDB taxonomy): Bacteria > Bacillota > Clostridia > Oscillospirales > Ruminococcaceae > Faeciplasma > Faeciplasma pullistercoris. The sequence goes on from DVLL01000010.1 coordinate 52,683, forward strand.
TGCAAAAAGGTAGCATATCGAAGCTAAAGCGGAAAAAACTGAGTAAAGCATATGTCTCTCCGAAAAAATCAGTATGGAATCTTGAGGAATGAGGATATTGCCCGCGAGCAGAGCTCCGGCGCCTGCAGGAATGAGTAATGCCCGGCTCCCTGTACCCTGACCAACCCTGCGTCAGGGATAAGCCGCTCAAAGCTTTCGCCGTCCGAAATCGGAGTCGCGGTATCTGCCGTACCCCAAATCAGAAGAGATGGAACTTGTATTTTGGGGAGCAGCTTGGTAAGGTCTTCATTTACGACCTTTACAAGCGTCTGCCTCATGATAGGCGTGGCGTTCTGATAGTCCTCCGAGGCTCTTTTTTTGCGGAGCCGCTCCAAAGTGTCCGGAAACAAAGCCTTTACCGGCGGGCAGGAGAGAACGAGCTTTCCGCATTTGTATAAAGCGAGGCTGAGCTTTTGCCTTGCGGTCCTTTTCGGCTTTATGCCTGCGGCGTCGATGAATACCGCGTACTTAACGCTAGGGAGCAATTTATTTGCGAGCAGCTTAATCATCAGCCTGCCGCCGAAGCTGTGCCCGATAAGAGCGACAGGCTTAAGGGAAAGCTGGGATATAAATTTAATGACAAACTCGGCGTAGTCGTCTACGCTCCAAGGCTCGGAAGGCTCGTCGCTTTTTCCGAAGCCGGGAAGATCAAGCGCGACAGCTTTGTATTTTTTTGACACAGTTGCCATAAGACCCTCGAAAAGAGTCAGGTTTGCGCCCCAGCCGTGAAGGAAGAGTACGCATTCGTCGCTTTCACAGACTCCGGTCGAGGAGTAGTTTATATTCAGCTTGTCGATATTTGCAGTCATTTTATTACCTCACAGGACTGCTTTGTAGCTCATGAGCAGTCACATACATTGTATTATATCACCTTAGTGTAGAAATTTCCACTCTTTTTTCAAGAAGAATATCAGCCGATTTTCAGGTTATTTTCCTGTTGACGCTATAATCTGTAAGAGCTTTATCGATTTGCCTTAAAAAGTGACTATTTTTTTCTTTGCCAACAACTCGGTTTTTGTCATATTGTAGATTTAGTCCGCTTGAGAGCAATATCTCTTGCAAAATCTCGATAAATATGATACTATGACTTTAATTTGGGCAATTTGAAAGGAGGAAATCAAATGCCGATATTAGCAGTACAGGAACCGTCAATTCCGCTGGTGGTATTACTTGGTTTGGGAATGGTCTTTGTTGGCCTTATCTGTATCATCATTATATGCTACCTCCTGGGCGTTATTATCAGACTGCTTCAGGGCAATAGGGATGGCAGCGGCGATGAATCTTCGCAGGCTTCCGCACCGGCAGTTACAGCTGTTCCCGCAGTTTCTGCGGATATTGAGAACAGACAGCAGTTTGTAGCGGCGGTTTCCGCAGCAATAGCAGAAGAACTCGGAACCGATGTTTCCGCAATCAGAATCACATCAATCAAAAAACTTTAATCTTACTAAGGAAGGGTAAATAACTATGAAGCATTATCGTGTAAATGTAAATGGAACCGCATACGAAATAGAGATCGAGGAAATTTCCGCAGACGAGGCTAAGAAGGCTTCAAGCGCGGCTCCCGCAGCCTCCGCGCCTGTCGCTTCCGCTCCCGCTGCTTCTGTTCCCGCTGGCGGCACAAAAATTTCCGCTCCGATGCCCGGAACTATTCTTTCCGTAAATGTAAGCACAGGAAGCAGCGTCAAGAAGGGCGACGTTCTTATGATTCTTGAAGCTATGAAGATGGAGAACGAAATAATGGCTCCTAACGACGGAAAGGTCGTATCCGTAAATGTTCAGAAGGGCGCGTCTGTCAAGACCGGCGACGTTCTCTGCGTATTGGGATAATATCTTCGAGAGGTATTTTGTAAATGGACGCGATACTTGATTTTCTTAAAACGACAGGCTTTGCGCTGATCTCAAGCGACTGGCGCGTGCTTGTCATGATGGTTGTCGCCTGTGTGCTTATGTACCTTGCGATAGTGAAGAAGTTTGAGCCCATGCTCCTTCTTCCGATAGCCTTTGGTATGCTTTTGACCAATCTTCCCGGAGCGGGAATGTTCCATGAGGTGCTCTTTGCCGGCGGACATGTCAACTGGGAGCTCTTCGGAGGCGGAGAGATAACTCAGGAGATAATAGACACGGTCGCGACGACTAACGCCGCGCTTGCCGAGACTCTTACAGTCGGAGAGACTGTATCAGTAGGACTTTTGGATGTACTCTATCTCGGCGTTAAGCTCGGAGTTTATCCCTGCCTGATATTCATCGGCGTAGGCGCGATGACCGATTTCGGACCGCTCATTGCAAATCCGAAGAGCCTTATTTTGGGCGCTGCCGCTCAGCTTGGTATATTCATCACCTATATCGGCGCAGTATTTCTCGGTTTTACACCCGCTCAGGCAGGCTCGATAGGAATCATCGGCGGAGCTGACGGTCCTACCGCTATATACACCACTTCGCTTCTGGCTCCTGAGCTTTTGGGCCCGATAGCCGTAGCCGCGTACTCCTACATGGCTCTTGTACCGGTTATCCAGCCTCCTATAATGAAGCTCCTGACCACAAAGAAGGAGCGTCAGATCGTAATGAAGGAGCTTCGCCCCGTATCCCAGACTGAGAAGATCATCTTCCCGATTGTCGTTACCATCTTCGTATCCCTGCTCGTTCCCTCCGCCGCTCCGCTTATCGGCGCTATCATGCTGGGCAACCTCTTCAAGGAGACCGGCGTTGTAGAGAGACTCAGCAAGACCGCTCAGAATGAGCTTATGAACATAGTAACCATATTCCTCGGAATCTCGGTAGGCGCTACCGCTACAGCCACAACCTTCCTTGATCCCCAGACCCTTAAGATAATAGTCCTCGGCGTTGTTGCCTTCGGCTTCGGAACAGCGGGCGGCGTGCTCATAGCGAAGATAATGAACCTGTTCTCAAAGAACAAGATAAATCCTCTTATCGGTTCTGCCGGAGTTTCCGCAGTGCCTATGGCCGCCAGAGTTTCTCAGGTCGTAGGACAGAAGGAGAATCCTGCCAACTTCCTGCTCATGCACGCCATGGGTCCGAATGTTGCGGGCGTTATCGGTTCGGCAATCGCTGCCGGCGTACTTATCTCGCTTTTGGGCTGATACTGAGTCTGAAAGCGTCCTGAAAGTAAAATTTTTCAGAAAGGAAAGGTTACTGATATGTCTAATCCCTTAAAGATAACCGACACTATCCTGCGTGACGCTCATCAGTCGCAGGCGGCTACAAGAATGAGACTTGAAGATATGCTTCCCGCATGCGAGCAGCTTGACAAGATTGGATACTGGTCCTTGGAGTGCTGGGGCGGCGCTACATTTGATTCCTGCATGAGATTTCTCAACGAGGATCCGTGGGAGCGTCTGCGCGCACTTAAGAAGGCGCTGCCTAACACAAAGCTCCAGATGCTCTTCAGAGGTCAGAACATCCTCGGCTATAAGCACTATGCTGATGATGTCGTTGACGCTTTCGTAAAGAAGTCCATAGAGAACGGTATAGACGTCATAAGAATATTTGATGCTCTTAACGATACAAGAAACCTCAAGGCGGCTATAAATGCCACCAAGAAGTACGGCGGAATATGTGAGGCTGCGATAAGCTACACAGTGAGCCCCGTTCACAATGAGGAGTACTTTGTCAAGCTCGCTAAGGAGCTTGAGCAGATGGGCGCTGATACTATTTGTATCAAGGATATGGCTAACCTGCTTCTTCCGTACGAGGCAGCGAGCCTTGTAAAGAAGCTCAAGGCGAGCGTCAAGATCCCGATACACCTCCACACCCACAACACCACCGGCACAGGCGACATGGTTTACCTCAAGGCGGCAGAGGCAGGCGTTGATATAGTTGACACTGCGCTCTCGCCCTTGGCGAACGGAACCTCACAGCCCGCTACCGAGGCGCTCGTTGCCACACTTAAGGGTACCGACCGCGATACCGGAATGGATATTTCCGACTTCACCGAGGCGGCTGCTCACTTCAGAAAGGTAGCCAACAAGCTCAAGGCTGAGGGAATACTTGACCCCAAGGTTCTCAATGTCGATGTAAAGACGCTTATATATCAGGTTCCGGGCGGAATGCTCTCCAACCTCCTGTCTCAGCTCAAGCAGGCAGGGGCAGAGGATAAGCTCTATGATGTTCTGGCGGAAGTGCCTAATGTAAGAAAGGACTTCGGCTATCCTCCGCTGGTAACTCCTACATCCCAGATAGTAGGCTCTCAGGCTGTTCTGAATGTCCTCATGGGAAGATACGCTACCTTCCCCAAGGAGTCGAAGGCGCTTCTTCGCGGCGAGTACGGAAGACTTCCCGCTCACGTCAACGAGGAGGTAAGAAAGAAGGCTCTGGGCGACGCTGAGATAATCACCTGCCGTCCTGCCGACCTTATCGAGCCCGAGCTTGACAAGTACCGCGAGGAGGTCAAGAATGTTCCCGGCTTCAACGGAAGCGAGGAGGATGTTCTGAGCTACGCTCTCTTCCCGCAGGTTGCCACTAAGTTCTTCGCTTCTCGTTTGCAGCCCAAAAACGCAGAAGTCAAGAAGGCTGACGACAACGGAATAAGAGAATTCTTCGTAGACGACTGCTCGGCTAAGTAAAAGCTAAGTCAAAAAACCGCCTGACATTAAATCAGGCGGTTTTTGCAGACAAAATACCTATTTTACCTTATAGCTTAGAAGCTCTGCACCGTTAAAGTCTTTGATGGTGAATACTCCGTTTTCGTAGACAAGATAGCTGTTTGAGCTGTTCTCTTTTGGGATGGTGACGGAGCCCGGATTGATGTAGGTGTAGCCGTTATTTCCGGTGTGGCTGCAAATCTTCGGCACATGCGTGTGACCGCAGAGAAGAATCTCGCCGCCCTGAAGTGGAGGTGGGTTATCCTCGCCGTAGACATGTCCGTGGGTGCAATACATTGTTATCCCGTCGGCAAAAATGCAGGCGTAGTCAGCCATCATCGGGAATTTCAGAACCATCTGGTCTACTTCTGAGTCGCAGTTGCCTCTTATTGCAAGTATGTGCTCTGCTATACCGTTGAGCATGTCAAATACTTCGGATGGAGAGTAGTCCCTCGGGATCTGGTTTCTCGGACCGTGATATAAAATATCACCCAGCAGGACGAGCTTGTCCGGCAGGGTATCGCGGAACACATCAATAAGCTTTTGGCAGTAGTATTTTGAACCGTGGATATCTGAGGCGATTAAAAGCTTCATTTTAGTTTCTCCTTTAAGTTGTTGTCATATATAGAGTATGATAACGGCTTTAGCCTTTTATGTCAATGTTTTTTCGGCGGGGACGCTTCCGCCGCTTCGGAGAGGTATATCATTATGAATAAGGATTTAACCAAGGGCGAGCCGCAAAAGGTATTGCTGGCATTTTGCCTGCCTCTGTTTGGAAGCATAATTTTTCAGCAGCTATATAATATCGCGGACAGTCTTGTCGCGGGAAAGTTTATAGGGAACAACGCGCTTGCGGCAGTCGGAAACAGCTATGAGATAACCCTCATATTTATAGCGTTTGCGTTCGGTTGCAACATAGGCTGCTCTGTGGTGGCAGCTCGTCTGTTCGGAGCAAGAAGATACTCGGAAATGAAGACTGCCGTCTACTCCACGCTGATCGCGGCGGCTGTCCTATGCGCTTTGCTTATGGCATTAGGCATAGTCTTCTGCGGCGACCTTCTTGAGCTGATAGATACTCCGCCGGAGGTAATGGAGGACTCCAAGCTCTATCTGGATATCTATATCTTAGGTCTTCCGTTTGTTTTCTTCTATAATATAGCAACCGGAATCTTTTCCGCGCTCGGAGACTCGAGGACGCCGTTTGTATTTCTTGCCTGCTCGTCTATTGCGAATATAGGGGTGGATATACTCTTTGTAGCCGGGTTCAACATGGGCGTAGACGGCGTTGCGTGGGCGACGTTTATATGTCAGGGAATAAGCTGCGTTCTTGCTTTAGTTGTGGTATTCCGCCGCTTCTTCGGAATACAGACCGCCGAAAGGGCAAAGGCGTTTTCGTGGAAGTTATTGGGCGAGGTCGCGGTCGTAGCCGTGCCGAGCATTTTACAGCAGAGCTTTATATCTGTGGGAAACATCGTGATACAGGGTGTAATAAACAGCTTCGGAACCGCTGCGATGGCAGGCTACTCGGCTTCAATAAAGCTTAACAACATGGTTATATCCGCGTTCACCACCCTCGGCAACGGAATCTCAAGCTATACCGCTCAGAATATCGGCGCTAACGACATTGAGAGAGTTCGCCGCGGCTTCAAGGCGGGCGTAAAAATAATCTGGTCGCTCTGCCTCCCGATAGTGATAGTGTACCTGTCCTGCACAAGGTGGCTTGTGTATATTTTCCTCGACAGCTCGGACGGAACGCAAGCTGCCAAGATAGGCATGATGCTATTGTGGATAGTCGCGCCGTTCTACTTTGTTGTTTCGCTCAAGCTCGTGGCTGACGGAGTTCTCAGAGGTGCCGGCTACATGACTCAGTTCATGGCTGCAACGTTCACCGACTTGATTTTGAGGGTAATTTTGGCGATAGTCCTTTCAAAGACCGGGCTTGAGACTACCGGCGTATGGCTTGCATGGCCGATAGGCTGGACGATAGCGACCGTGATGTCCCTGATATTCTACCGCGCTAAAATACACAAAAGAAATGACACCGTGCTGACTCCCGAAACTATCCCGGGAGAATGATCTGCATATAAAATGAAATTCACCCATACGCTTTGGAAAAGGCGGATGGGTGAATTTTTTCGGCATGGTGATTGACCTGCGCAATATTTCGTAGTGTCCTATGAAAAAAAACACGCTCCCGCCTTTTCAAGAAAGACGGGAGCATAATTTATGCGGTCAAATGGTTACTTTGCAGCCTTCTTTTTCTTTGAAGAAACGGCGATAATGACTATGGCAGCAATAACAACTATACCGCCTGCCGCACAGGCGCCGATGAGCAGCCAGTTTGTGCCGCCCTTACCGTCGAAGCTGATGGTGTAGGTTTCACCCTCGGCAGCGTCAAAGGTTACAGAGCCCTTTGAACGGGCGCTGGTCTTTACGACATTGCCCATAGAGTCGGTAATTGTCGCCTTCTCTATCTCAAGACCCTTTACCTCGAGATCTTCGGTAGCGGTGAAGGTCTGAAGAGTGGCAGTCTGGATGACGTTATCGCTCCAGCTTATGTCAACCTCGATGTTGCCTCTGGCTCTGAGACCCTCGACCTTGCCGCTCGACCACATAGTGGGAACTGCCGGCAGAAGGTCAACCGCTCCTCCGTGGCTCTGCAGGAGCATCTCGGTCATACCCGCGGTCGCACCGAAGTTACCGTCAATCTGGAACGGCGGGTGAGTGTCAAACAGGTTGTCATAGGTGGATTCCTTGAGTATCTGGTTGACCATTACGCCGGCGTGGTCGCCGTCATGGAGCCTTGCCCAGAAGTTTATCTTCCAAGCCTTGCTCCAGCCCGTTCCTCCGTCTCCTCTTGTTTCGAGGGTGACGCGCATAGCGTCGGCAAACGCATCGTCCTCATCGCTTCTGCCAACGACTACCTGACGTCCCGGATGAAGCGCGAAGAGGTGATTGGCGTGGCGGTGACCGTAGTCACCTGTGATGTCCATGGTGATTTCGTCCTTCCACTCCTGGAACTGACCGGCCTTACCTATCTTCGGTCCCGAGAGGTTTTCAAACGCCTGGCGTATCTCGTCTATCTCCGAGTCCTCTATTCCCAAAATCTCCGCAGCCTCAAGCGTGTTGTTAAAGAGATCCCAGATTATTGCCTGGTCGCTGAACGCTCCGAGAGAGTAGGGACCATGCTCGGGAGACCATGACGGGCTGGATACGAGCGTGCCGTCGCGCTCGTCGGTAACGAGGTTGTCTACCCAGAATATAGCCGCCTGCTTCATGGTGTCAAAGTTTTCCGCAAGGAATTCCTCGTCCATGGTGAAGGCATAGAGTTCCCAGATGTCCTGGCACATCCATGCCGCTCCCGCGGGGTAGTAGAATGCTTCGGAAACAGCCGGACCTGTGTTGCCCCAGATGTTATTTTCGTGGTATGTCGTCCAGCCTCTTACATCCTCTCCGTCCTCTGTGCAGTGATACATATAAGCGGTTATCTCTCCGCGCGGAACGAGGCTGTTGATGTAGTCTATCATCGGGAGATGGCACTCTGTCAGGTTGGTAGACTCAGCCAGCCAGTAGTTCATCTGGATATTGATGTTGGCGTGGTAGTCTGAGTTCCACGGCGGGTACAGTCCGTCCGCCCAAATTCCCTGTAGGTTCGCGGGGAGCGACCCTTCACGCGATGAAGAAATGAGAAGATATCTGCCGAACTGGTAGTAAAGGATTTCGAGATATCTGTTTTCCTCAGGGGTGTTTATGTCGTACTTGTAGCCTGAGAACAAAAGTCTCGTAGATTTTGTAGGCTGGGTAGCGCCGCAGAGCGAGAGGGTGACTCTTGAATAGAGGGAGCGGTAGTCGTCGATATGAGCCTGCTTGAGGTCGTCGTAGTCCTTTGCGCTTACCGTTTCTATCCTTTCGCTTACTGCGTCGAGCGGTATCTCGTCGCTGAAATAGTCGAAGGAATCATCCATGCACTGCTGGTAGTTGGTGCCTGCGGTCATGTAGATTATGATCTCATCCGCACCGGTGACGCTTATGGTGCTGCTGTTTGACGCTTTCATCTCGCCGTCTGAGATGACCTTGATTTGCAGGGCAAATTCAAGGTGATCGATGTCAGCCCGGTGATCCTGCGGTCTGCCGGTCATGGTTATTGTGCAGGACTCCCCGTCAGAGGTTATCCTTCCGAGCGGCTGAGGGGTGGTAAAGCGAATGTTCTTATCAAGAGCGCCGGCCTCGCTCGCCGTAAGGCGGATAGCCATAAAGTTATCAGGGTTGCTGACAAAATATTCTCTTGTATAGTCTGCGCCGTCAAGGGTATATGTGAGTGTGGTGACGGCGTTATCTATGTCGAGTATCCTGCGGTAGTTTTCAACCTCGGCGGAAGAGTGGTTGATATCGTCGATGTATATATCTCCTATCGACTGGTAGTTGCCGTAAAGGCTCTTATCGCCCTTTAAGGCTTCTATTGCGGCGGTAATCTCGCTGGATAGGGACGGGTAATCGTGGGATACGACGTTTCCGTCATCGTCTATGTAGGAGGAGTTGTGCTCGGTGAACTCGTTCATAAGCTCCTGTAGCTCTGAACGGACAAACATAAGGTTTTCCTTGTTCTGTTCGGCGGTTGCTGAGCTCATTCCTCCGTTGTAGTCGGGGTCAGCGCCGGGACCTCCAGACCAGAGAGTGTGCTCGTTGAGCTGGATTCTGTCGCTGTCCACTCCGCCGAAGATCATTGCGCCTATAAAGCCGTTTCCCATTGGGGTGGCCTCTGATTCCCAGTCCTCAGCGGGGGTTGTGTACATCGCCTGAAGCGGCGGCTGCTCTTCAACGGGCGGAGGAGCGTCGGAAACTGCCGACGCCGTGGCGGTAAAAGCCAGTACTGCGACCGTTGCCAAAATTATCAGTTTCTTTTTCAACTTATTCTTCCTTTCTATGGTGAATTTTTTGATACATTGCACGCGCAAAGCGTGTGCATTTTGCCTGACAGTGTAAGTATACTCTATTTCGGGTGCAATTTCAACAAGTAATTTCAAATCAGCGCAAAAAGTTAGAACACAGGCTTGGATTTTTCAAACATATCCAACCTATGCGTAAGATGGTGGATTCTGCGACAATTTTTGTCCGCAGTTTGGCACAAAAACCGCCTTTGGTTATTGATTATTTTGTAAAAATGATATAGAATGATATACTGATGAATAGATGTGAAAGCATCTTAAGGAGGAACAATATGATTGTAAAGGGTACATATTTTCAAAACAGTCCGGATAAACCGCTCGTTTACGGAGACGTTGAGATAACTAACGTAAAGCGCAGGAGGCTTCGCGGCGAGGAGGAGAAGGAAGGCGTGCTGTGTGAGCCGGTTATAGTCGGCTTCTGCGGAACGGATAAGGAGCTTATGCATATGGGCTCGCAGGGACTTTTGACCCCGAAATTTCCGGAGGGCAAGACAAGGCTTATAAACGGACATGAGGGCATTGTATGGGTGCCGTCCGAAAACAGGTTTGCAATAGTCCTCATAAGAGGCGGAGACAGCTACGACCCCACCAGATACACTGAGGATGAGACTTATTTTGAGTACGGCTGCGACAAGGCCGACGGACTTTTCTGCGACAAGCAGTACTTCAACCCGGACATGCTTTTGAAGATACCGGACGGATATGTCCACGACGGAAAGCTTGATTTGGAGTTTGCCAAGAAAATGGTGTTTCCCGACCCATACGGCTGCATGCTGTTCCAGCTTGAGAGAATGGAGGACTTAGGAAGCGCGCATATCTTTAGAGTTGAGATGGCAAAGCATCATTGCGATGAGGAGACCGCAAGGAAGCTCGCAAAGGACGACATATTTGAGAGAACGGTAATATTCGGTCTCGGAACGACGGGAATGTTCATGGGCGATCTTATTGCAAGGAACCACCCGAATGCGAAAATTCTTTTTGTGGCAAGAAGCAGCGAGGATTCCGACAAGGTCAGATTTGCCTTGAGAGAGACAGGAGCGTCGTATTTAAGGAACACCTACGAAAGCGAGAGCGAGCTTGCCGGCGTGATCATCGAAAAACTTGGCGGAAGAGCTACTATGTTTATAGGCGTGTCGGGTGCAAACGTTGAACACAGGATAGCGTTTGAGCATAAGGTATTGGGCTGCAACGGAGTATATAACAGCTTCTCTCTGGGACCGAAGATAGAATTTGATACTATGCCGTTCGGTTTTGAGAACCACCTCATTTTCGGCTCGATAAACTTCAGGCAGTGCCACATGGAAAAGGCGATAGAGCTTTTGGCAAAGAGCCGCTATAACGAGATAGTAGAGCTTATCGACAAGGATGAGTTTACAAGCGATCCAATAGGCGCATACAACAACAAGATTTACTCAAAGGGCGCGCCGATGAAAACGGCAGTAATCTGGAATAAGAAATACATCAATTTCTAAATACTATTTGATATTTGAAAGGTGATTTATCATGAAGACAGTACTTATCAACAAACCGTTTGAGATTGCAGTGACAGATACCCCTAAGCCTGAGGTCAAAGAGGGCGAGGCTTTGCTTAAAATCCTCTACTGCGGAATATGCGGCGCTGACGTCGCCAGCTATACAGGCAATCAGCCTTTTACTACATACCCAAGAATACCCGGACATGAGTTTTCTGCGGAAATAGTATCAATCCCGGAAAACGACAGGGGTCTTAAGCCCGGTGATGTAGTGACCGCAAACCCTTACTTCAACTGCGGAGAGTGCTATTCCTGCAGAAGAGGATTTGTAAATTGCTGCACAGACAATAAGACTATGGGCGTTCAGAGAGACGGAAGCTTTTGCGAGTACGTCGCAATGCCTGTAGAAAGAATTTACGAAGGAAAGGGACTCAGCGCAAAGGAGCTTGCGCTTGTAGAGCCGTTCACTATAAGCTATCACGCCGTCAATCGTGCTCCCGTAAAGGCGGGCGACAAGGTTTTGGTCGTGGGAGCTGGACCTATCGGTCTGTTCGCCCTCATCGCGGCTATCAATAAGGGCGCAGAGGTGTATGTAGCCGACATACTTGACGGCAGACTTGAAAAGGCGCTTGATTTCGGCGCAAAGGGCGTTATAAACTCCGCAAAGACAGATATCAAGGAAGAGGCTATGAAGATAACCGGCGGCGACGGCTTTGACTGCTGCATAGAGGCTTGCGGACAGTCGGTGACATTCCTCAACTGCATTGACTGCTGCGCGTTTGCGGGTAAGATTATCCTTATAGGAAACGGAAAGAAGGAGACCACATTCCTGCACTCCATACTTCTCAAAAAGGAGCTCAACGTATACGGCTCGAGAAATTCATATCCGTCTGACTTTAAGGACGTAATAGATCTTATTTCCTCCGGTAAGGTAGATGTTTTGAAAATGGTAAGCGATATTTATCCTATGGACAGGGCAGACGAGGCGTTCAAGGCGCTTGCAAACAACAAGGGAGACCTTTGCAAGGTACTTGTCAAGATCGGCGACTAAGCTTTTAAAAGGAGAACATTTGACATGAAGGAAAGAATAATTCAGTTTGGCGAAGGCGGATTTTTAAGAAGCTTTGTCGATATGTTTGTCCATATAATGAACGAAAAGGGCGTGTTTGACGGCAAGGTTGTCGTCGTTCAGCCCATAGAGAAAGGACTTATAAGCGTTCTTAATGATCAGCACGGTGTTTATCACCAGTATCTTAGAGGCATAGAGAACGGCGAGGTCATAAACTCCTGCACCGAAGTAAAATCAATTTCAAGAGGAGTAAATCCCTACACTGATTACGCTGAATACCTAAAGCTTGCCCATAACCCCGACATGCGCTTTATCATCTCAAACACCACCGAAGCGGGCATAGAGTATTTGGGAACCGAAAGCCTTAACGACGCCCCTCCGAAGTCGTTCCCGGCAAAGCTCACCGCGCTCCTGTATGAAAGATATAAGGCAGGACTTGGCGGCTTTATCCTTTTGTGCTGCGAGCTTATCGACCATAACGCCGACTTCCTGAAGGAATATGTTATAAAATACGCTAAGCTTTGGAACCTTCCCGATGAGTTTGTGAATTGGATAGAGACCCAAAATCACTTTTGCAATACGCTTGTTGACAGAATCTGCACCGGTTATCCCAAGGACGAGGCGCCAGAGCTTTGCCGCGAGCTCGGATGTGAGGACAGGCTTATTAACACGGCGGAGATATTCCACCTGTGGGTAATAGAGGGCAATTATGAGGACGAGTTCCCGCTAAAAAAAGCCGGCATAAACGTTATCTGGACAAATGACGTAACACCGTATAAAAAGAGAAAGGTCAGAATCTTAAACGGCGCTCACACTTCAATGGTTTTGGCTGCGAGAATGTACGGCTTGTCCACGGTGGGAGAGTGCCTTAAAGACGAAAAGGTGAACGCAATGCTCAAAAAGACGCTCTTTGAAGAGATCGTCCCCACCTTAGGAAACACCGAGGAGGATATAAGCTTTGCCAACGCCGTTCTTGAGAGATTTGCAAACCCGTTTGTAAAGCATCAGCTTTTGAGCATAGCGCTCAATTCCGTGAGCAAGTTTAAGGCAAGAGTTTTGCCGACCATACTTGAATATAAAGAGAAGTTCGGCAAGCTGCCCAAATGCCTTACGATGTCCCTTGCGGCGCTCATCGCATTTTATCGCACCGATGAGGCAAACGACGGCGAGGATATAATGAACTTCATGAAGACAGCGTCGGTTTCCGAGATTCTTAAAAAGCAGGAGTACTGGGGCGAGGATTTGAGCTTTATGGAGAATGAGATAAATCAGACTCTTTCTCTTATAGACAAGGGCATGGATGAGTACTATAAGGAGGCTCTTTCATGAGCCTTATAAGGATAAATCCCGCAGACAACGTTGCAGTAGATACTGAAACAGGTCACAAGCAGGCTCTTTGCGATATAAGCTCGGGGGAGAGCGTAATAAAGTACGGTTTTTGCATAGGCACCGCCACATGCGATATAAAAAAAGGCGAAAGAGTTCACACAAATAACCTGAAAACCGCGCTCAATCAGCGCGAGCAGTACAGCTATAACCCCACACCGGCAGCAAATGTTGAGCATGCAGCGCCAAAGATGATAAACGCATACGTGCGCAGCGACGGCAGCGTCGGAATACGAAACGAAGTTTGGATAATTCCAACCGTCGGATGCGTAAACGGCATAGCCGGAAGACTTGCACAGTTCACCGGAGCATATGCGTTTTCCCATCCTTACGGCTGTTCGCAGCTCGGCGGAGATCACGCCACTACCCAAAAGATTCTCAGAGGGCTTGTCATGCACCCAAACGCTGCCGGCGTGCTTGTTTTGGGACTCGGCTGTGAAAACAACAATATCAATGAGTTCAAAAAGGTCTTAGGCGATACCGACCCGCAAAGGGTAAAGTTTTTAAACGCTCAGGACTTTGAGGACGACATAGCAGAGGGCATAAGACTTGTGGGCGAGCTGAGAGGCTACGCAGACACGTTTAAAAGAGAGCCTGTGCCGATATCAAAGCTTAAAATAGGCCTTAAGTGCGGCGGTTCTGACGGACTTTCCGGAATCACCGCCAACCCCTTGATAGGAAGGCTTTCCGACAGGGTGATATCCATGGGAGGAACGTGCGTTCTCACCGAGGTTCCCGAGATGTTCGGAGCCGAGACGATACTTATGAACAGGTGCGTCAGCCGCGAGGTCTTTGACAGAACAGTAAGCTTGATAAATAATTTTAAGGATTACTTTGTCAATCACGGTCAGGAGATTTACGAAAATCCTTCTCCCGGAAATAAGGCCGGAGGAATATCTACACTTGAGGAAAAATCGCTCGGCTGCACTCAGAAGGGCGGCGCCTCCGCGGTGACGGATGTCCTCGATTACGGCGATATCGCGCAAAAGAGCGGTCTCAATCTTTTAAACGGCCCCGGAAACGACATTGTCGCGGTAACTAATCTTACGGCGTGCGGATGTCAGATGGTGCTTTTCTCAACTGGAAGAGGAACTCCGCTGGGAGCCCCTGTTCCCACCGTGAAGGTCGCCACAAATTCAGGACTTTTTTCTCATAAAAGACCGTGGATAGACTTTAATGCAGGCGGGATAATAAACGGCGAAAACCTTGACGACAGCTTCTTTGATTATGTTGTCGGGGTTGCAAACGGCGAGGAAACCGCAAACGAAAGAAACGGCTATAGAGAAATAGCCATATTTAAGGACGGCGTCACCCTTTGACCCGCCATTAAGGAAGTGATTTGGTTTGATTATAGACGCACATGTTCACCTGTGGGAAAAACAGAACGGCATGGTAAATAGCCTGCCTGTTTACGACATAGGCAGCGGCAAGAGCATGTTTTTGGGTGAGATTAGGCAGATGATGCCGGCGTACATGGACGACGGCAGAAACACCGCCGAAAGGCTCATAGCAAATATGGACTATGCCTGCGTAAACGCATGCGTATGCACTCAGGAGTATATGGACGGAAACCAGGACGAGTACCTTCTTTCCGTGAAGAAAAAATACCCAAACAGATTTAAAATATGCTCTCTGTACGAGGAAAAGGACGGCTGGCGCACCGAGGGCTTTGACGGAATCAAAATTTGCGCTTCAAGGCTTGCCGACAGAGATTTAAAAAAGCTTTTGCCCGTTTTTAAGGACGCCGAGCAAAAGGGCATGTTTATTTCGATAGACATGGCGGACGGCGCGGAGCAGACTCAGGACTTGCAGTACCTTGCAGATAACTGCCCCGATCTTCGTATTGCAATAGGTCACTTCGGTATGGTTACCACCGACGGCTGGCAGTCTCAGATAGCTCTTGCAAAAAACAAGAACGTATACATAGAAAGCGGTGGACTGACATGGCTGTTTAACTATGAATACTATCCTTTCCCATCTGCAATAGAAGCCGTAAGAGAAGCGATATCAATATGCGGAGCTGACAAACTCATGTGGGGAAGCGACTATCCGAGAACGATGACGGAGATAACCTACAAAATGGCGGTGAGGTTCATACGCGAAACCACCCGTCTTACCGACGAGGAGAAAAAAGCGTTTTTGGGTGAAAACGCCCGGCGCTTCTATGGCTTTGAGTATGAAGATGAGCTTTCGCCGATAGCAAATATGCTTTGACCGTTTGACCACATTTAGGAGGATAGATAATATGCTAAAAGGAATCAACCCTATAATACCGCCCGCACTTTTGAAGATTTTGTGCGAGATGGGACATGGCGACACCATAGTCATAGCAGACGGCAACTTTCCCTCTGAGTCTGTCGGAAGGGAAGCAGCAGTCATAAGAATGGATGGACACGGAGTGCCCGAAATACTCGACGCCGTGCTGTCGCTGATTCCGCTTGATCAGTATGTTGAAAAGCCGGTATGCCTTATGGACAGGGTAAAGGGCGACAATGCTGACGTATCAATTTGGAATAAATACGATGAGCTTCTTAAAAAGCATGAAGGAAAAGGTCTTGAGTCCGTAAATATGCTCGAAAGATTTGAGTTTTACGATGAAGCAAGAAAGGCGTACGCAGTGATAGCTACCTCAGAAAGAAGCCAGTATGCGAACGTCATCCTGAAAAAGGGCTGCGTTCTTTAAAAACGTTATTATGCGCCGTTTTTTTGGCGTATATATAAATTAAAACACAAAGGGAGGATATTAAAATGATAATCCACGAGATAACAGAGCCGCTTTTCAAGGAGTACGGCAAGGTGATTACAGGCTACGATACAAAGGAGCTCGTCAGGGTTTTAGATGAGGTGACGCCTCTTCCCGCAGCTACCGAGTATGTTCCCGAGCAGCCGGAGCTTCAGGCGCTCCCGATAGCAAAGGAGTTTTCGGACAGGCTTTACGGCGGAATGCCGGTGCAGCTCGGCTGGTGCAACGGTCACAACACCACATTAAACTGCCTCGAGTACCATCGTGACAGCGAAATCAACATCGGTGTAAATGATTTCATACTTCTTTTGGGTAAGGAGTCGCAGATTGAGGACGACGGAATGTTCGACACCAAGAATATAGTAGCTTTCAGAGTGCCCACCGGAGTTTTGGTTGAGGTCTATGCCACAACACTGCACTATGCGCCCTGCTCTGCAAGCAAGGGAGAGGGCTTTAAGGTCTTGGTTGTTCTACCCAAGGGAACTAACACCGAAAAGCCTGAGTTCACACCCGCAAACCATGAGGACACCCTCTTGACCGCAAGAAACAAGTGGCTTTTGGCTCATCCGGAGTCGAGCGAGGCTAAAAACGGAGCTGTAATAGGCCTCAAGGGTGTAAACACAGATATTGCGGATTTAATCTGATACTACAGATAAATAAAGGCATTAAGTACAAATATATCCCGGGAGGAATAAATCAGCTATGAAAAAGCAGGCTTACAATCCATACCTGCCGTCATGGGAGTACATACCGGACGGCGAGCCGTATGTGTTTGACGGCAGGGTCTATGTTTACGGTTCTCACGATATGTTCAACGGATATGTTTTCTGTATGGGCGACTATGTATGCTGGTCGGCGCCTGTGGACGATTTGTCTGACTGGAGATACGAGGGTGTAATATATCCAAAAACATCCGACCCGTTTAACAAGGACGGCAGAATGTGTCTTTACGCTCCTGACGTCACCGTCGGTCCTGACGGAAGATATTACCTTTATTATGTTCTGGACAAGGTGTCTGTAGTGTCTGTCGCGGTTTGCGACAAGCCGGCGGGAAGGTATGAGTTTTTAGGATATGTCCACTATCAGGACGGTACCCGCTTGGGAGACAGACCGGGAGACGAGTTCCAGTTTGACCCCGGGGTGCTCACCGAGAACGGCAAGACCTATCTTTATACCGGCTTCTGCGGAAGGGGCGACAAGTCAAGACACGGCTCGATGTGTACAACGCTCGGACCTGACATGCTGACTATAATAGAAGATCCGGTGTTTGTAGTTCCCGGCTGCGAGTACTCAAGCGGAACAGGCTTTGAGGGTCACGCCTTCTTCGAGGCTTCCTCTATAAGAAAAATCGGGGAAACATACTACTTTATCTATTCCTCCGAGGTGATGCATGAGCTTTGCTACGCAACAAGCGATAACCCTCGCGGCGGCTTTAAGTACGGCGGAGTAATAGTAAGCAACTGCGACGCCCATATAGACAGCTACAAGCCGGCTGACATGAGAGCGGCTCCTGCCGGAAACAACCACGGAAGCATAGTCGAAATAAACGGTCAGTGGTACATATTCTATCACCGACAGACAAACGGAACGTGGTACAGCCGTCAGGGCTGCGCCGAGAAGATAACTGTTCAGCCTGACGGAAGCATCAGGCAGGTCGAGATAACCTCCTGCGGCTTGAACGGCGGTCCGCTCAATGGAAAGGGCTACTACCCGGCGTATATCGCTTGCCATATGTTCAACGAAAACGGCGGTCACCCTAAGGTCACACAGGACGGCAAGGACGGAGACGAGATAGAGGGTCATATAGACGGCATAGTCAACGGCTCAATAATCGGCTTCAAGAGCTTTGATTTCAAGGGCGTCAGCGAGATTTCAATCTGGGCAAGAGGCTATGCAAAGGGCAGATTCGAGGTCAAGACCTCGTGGGACGGCGAGATCCTTGCTGCACTTGACATCGACTACACGAATATCTGGTGGAAGTACACCGCGAATATAGCCATTCCCGATGGCGTCCGTTCGCTGTATTTTAAGTATATAGGCGGCGGAAATCCTCACTTCAAGGGCTTTGAGCTTAGGTGAAAGGATTAAAGAAAAAATTTGTGCCGATTTGTTGACAAACAGGTGAGATTGTAATAAAATTAGTTGCGTACGCAATCGTTGCGTGCGCAACTTTTTTTAAAACTAATAAAGGGAAAAGGGTAGCGGGAAGATATGCCTACAATCTTAAGACAGGTCAACATAATCAGCCGGAGCGCAAGCCTGTACCGTTCGGGAAGGCTTCATGACAGCGAGCTCGGCGGCTGCCACCACAGCTATATACTTGCCATATGCTCTCATCCCGGTATATCCGGAGAGGAGCTTGCGGGAAGAATATGCGTCAACAAAAGCAATGTAGCAAGAAATCTATCCTATCTCGAGGAGCACGGATATGTCAGGCGAGAGCAGTCAAAGGAGGATAAGCGGGTCACTTTGTGCTATCCCACCGAGAAAATGCTCGGAGTATTGCCGCAGGTCAGAAAAATCAGCGAGGAGTGGAACAGCCTTGTGACCGAGGATCTGACTGAGGAGGAAAAGTCCCAGCTTTCTGTTCTTTTGAATAAGGTTGCCGCAAAGGCAAGAGAATATGGGGAGAAGAATAAATTATGAGGCTGATGATTAAGTATCTCAGACCGTTCTTCGGGATAATGCTCGTTGGGCTTACTATAAAGGTGACAGGAACGGTAATTGAGCTCGCGCTTCCGTATATTCTCAGCTACATACTTGAGAATGTAGTGGAGCAGCAGCGGGTTGAGAAGGTGCTGCTGTGGGGCGGACTGATGGCACTTTGTGCCCTTAGTGCGTGTATATTCAACATAGTCGCGAACAGAATGGCTGCCCGTGTCGCAAGGGATTTTTCCGAGATAGTGAGAAAGAACCTTTTTGCGAGGACTATAAGGCTCTCAGCCAAGCAGACAGACGCCTTTACTATAGCTTCATTGGAGGCAAGGGTAACTACCGACACATATAATGTGCACCAGTTTGTCGGAATGATGCAGAGAATGGGCGTCAGAGCGCCTATACTTCTTGTCGGAGGAATAGCAATAACACTTATTATGGACAGTTATCTTGCTCTGATAATGATAGCCATGCTTCCTCTGATTTTCGTGACGGTGTTCTTTATCTCGAAGAAGGGAATCCCTCTTTATACCAAGGTGCAGCAGTCGGTAGACGGCATGGTAAGGGTAGTAAGAGAGGATGTAATAGGAATAAGAGTCATTAAAGCTTTGTCTAAGGGCGAGTACGAGCATGTCAGGTATGACAAGGTCAATACCGCCCTGATAAAGGACGAAACCAGAGCCTCCGTTACAATGGGACTTGCTAACCCGATAATGACGATGCTGATGAATTTCGGAATAGTAGGAGTCGTGGCGCTTGCAGCGTCGAGGGTGCAGGACGGAAGGTCTGACCCGGAGACGGTAATTGCGTTCATGCAGTATTTTACTCTCATATCCACTGCGATGATGTCGGTTACGAGAATATTCGTGATGTACACTAAAAGCGCGGCTTCGGCGCGTCGAATCGCCGAGGTAATAGACTCCAAGGAGGATTTCGAGGTAGAAAGCGAGGAAAAGTACCCCCAAATCAAAACCGACGCGCACATTGTATTCAAAAACGTGTCTTTCTCGTATAACGGAGTTAAGAACAACATATCCGATATCAACCTTGAGATCGCGAAGGGCGGCTCGCTCGGCATAATAGGAGCTACCGGAAGCGGCAAGTCAACGCTTATCAAGCTTCTGATGAGGTTCTACGATGTAGGCGAGGGCGGGATATATATAGACGGCAGGGATATAAGAACAATTCCCAAGGAGGAGCTTTACTCGATGTTCGGCTCCGCTATGCAAAACGACTTTTTGTACGCTGACAGCATAGAGGAAAACATCCGCTTCGGAAGAGATATATCTCACGAGGAGATAGTCAAGGCTGCTAAGACCGCCCAGGCAGACCTGTTCATAAGCGAGATCGCGCAGGGATATGACTATCAGCTTGCGGTAAAGGGAAGCAACCTTTCAGGCGGGCAGAAGCAAAGGCTGCTAATATCGAGGGCTGTAGCGGGCAAGCCGAAGATACTCATACTTGACGACAGCTCTTCTGCACTCGACTATAAGACCGATGCGAACCTGAGGCGTGCATTGTCGCAGGACATGAAGGGCGTCACGCTTATAACGGTTGCCCAGAGGGTAAGCTCGGTCAAAAATTGCGACCGCATTCTCGTCCTTAGCGACGGAGTTCCGAGCGGCTATGGCACTCACGAGGAGCTTATGCGTACTTGCGAGGAATACCGCGAAATAAGCGAGTCACAGATGGGAGGGGATTTCGTTGAGTAACAAGCTTGTAAATGATATAAAGGGTCGCTCAGGCGGAGCGGGCGACCAGCGAAACGAAAAGCTGGATAAGAAGAGAACAAAAAGCGTAATCCTGCGCCTCTCAAAATACATACTCAAGCACAAGTTTCTGTTCCTTGTAGCGATAGCTACAACACTTATATCCAACCAGCTTGCGCTTATGGGACCTATGTATTCCGGCTACGCTATAGACGCCATGACCATAGGCGACAGCGTGGACTTTGCGGCTGTGACGGAGAATATAGTAAAGATGCTTGTCTGCTATATCGCGTCAGGCATACTTTCCTATCTTTTGGCGGTGCTGATGGTATTTATCAGCCAGAAGATAGTTTACGCCATGCGCAAGGAGCTTTTTGAGAAGCTTACCACCCTCCCCGTAGGCTATTTTGACACCCACCCGGCAGGCGATATCATCAGCAGAATTTCTTATGATATAGATACCGTCAACGCGTCTTTATCAAACGACCTTGTTCAGATAATGACGAGCGTATACACGGTTATTGGCTCGCTGATATTCATGTGGCGGATATCCAAGCCGCTGATAGTTGTAATAGCGGTGACAGTTCCTGTTTCCATAATCTTTACAAGATACCGCTCGAAAAAGGTCAGACCTCTTTTCCACACCCGTTCCGCTAAGCTCGGAGAGCTGAACGGCTATGCGGAGGAAATGCTGTCCGGTGGTCGCACCATATGCGCGTACGGAAGAGAAAAAGAGATATCCGGCAGGTTTGATAAGAGAAATAACGATACCATGAACGCCTACTATAACGCCGAATACTACGGCGCTACATTAGGGCCGTCGGTCAACTTTATAAATAACATGTCGCTCTCGCTTGTTATGATTTTAGGCGGAATACTTTATATGTACTCTGTCGGCGGGACATTTGCCGAGACCTCGGCGTTCTTTATAACTCTGGGCGGAATATCACAGTTTGTCCAGTATTCAAGAAAGTTCGCGGGACCCATCAACGAGTTTGCGAACATAATGAACGAGTTCCAGTCGGCGTTCTCGGCGGCTGAGAGAGTATTCAGGATAATAGACGAGAATCCCGAGTCTGCCGACGCCAAAGACGCAATCGAGCTTAAAAACGTCGAGGGAAATGTGGAGCTAAGACATGTAGACTTCAGCTATGTTCCCGGCACTCCGATTCTCAAGGACATCAATATCAAGGCACAGGCGGGAAAAACCATCGCTATAGTGGGTCCCACCGGAGCCGGTAAGACGACTATAATAAACCTTTTGATGCGGTTTTATGACGCCTCTGCCGGAGAAATACTGGTAGACGGAAAGAATATCGAGGATGTCAAGAGGTCGTCTTTGCGCAAGGCGTATACTATGGTTTTGCAGGACACATGGCTTTTCGGAGGAACGATATTTGACAACATTGCTTACGGCAAGGAAAACGCGACGATTGACGACGTAAGAGAAGCCGCCCGTGCTGCAAGGCTTGAGACTTATATCGAGCAGCTACCGAACGGCTACTACACCATGCTTTCGGATAACGGAGTAAATATCTCCAAGGGTCAGAAGCAGCTGATTACCATAGCCAGAGCTATGCTTATGGACTCCCACATGCTGATTCTTGACGAGGCGACCTCAAATGTAGACTCGAGAACAGAGATCAAGATCCAGCAGGCTATGGCAAAGCTGATGAAGGGCAAGACCTCATTTGTCATCGCGCACCGCCTGTCCACTATCCAAAACGCCGACCTTATACTTGTGATCCAGGACGGCAGGATATCAGAGCAGGGAAATCACGAGGAGCTGATGAAAAAGGGCGGCTTCTACTCTACCCTCTACAACTCTCAGTTTGTTTGATTGTATACTTGTCAGGAGAGCAGGCGATTATGATAAAGGTTATAGTATTTGACATAGGCAGGACGCTGATGGAGTATGTAGGCATGCCCAATAGCTGGCTTGAGTACTATCCCGCGGCGTTTGAGAGCGTAAAAAATGCGCTTAAACTTGAGATAAGCGAGGAGGATATAGCTAAGTCCATCGAAATTTTTCGCTCATACAGCCCGAGGATAAAGTATCGCGAGGTGGATTACAGTCCTGAGCATATATTCGGGGACGTCACCTCTCACTGGAAATGTTATTTTAAGCTTGACGACGTGATAAACGCCTTTTTCGGTTCGATGAATCTAAGAGCATATATCTACCCCGACACCATTCCCACGCTGAAGAAGCTTCGGGAGACCGGGTATAAGATAGCGACGCTGACAGATGTGGCAACAGGTATGCCGGACGAGATGCACAAAAGCTACTTTGCAGAGCTTTTAGGTTATTTTGATAAGTATGTTTCCTCCGTCTCCTGCGGCTACAAAAAGCCAAATCCCAAGGGACTTTGTGAAATAGCCGCCGAGTTTGGGGTCACCCACGACGAGATGATAATGGTAGGCGATGAGCAAAAGGATATAACGGTCGCGAAAAGATTTGGCTGCCGCTCGGTGCTTATAGACCGTGACGGCTCTCACCCGGAATACGGCCAGGACGAATACATAATAGGACTTGATGAGCTGCCCGAGCTGGCGGCAAAAATGTAAAACAGCGCTCTCTGCGGCATGGATATTATTCCTGCCGTGGGGAGCGCTGTTATGCCTGATGTCATTTATTTGTCGCTGTGAAAATATACTTATCTGCCGAGTGGCTCTTTATTTTTCACCGCTGCGATTTATCTATGGCTTCAAGCTGTCTGCCGCAGTTATTTGCTTTTAATCACCTGTGTCACTGCTTCATGTACATCTGACGCCACATCCTGCGCGCTTCTTGCGGCATTGATGAGCCTGATGTTGTGATCTGGCAGGAGCGAGAATACATCCATATACTTGGCGCGTATTTTTTTAATCGCCTCCGGGGCTTCGTATATTTCCCTTGACGCCCTGCCAGCCTCGATCCTATGGTCGCAGACCTCGGGCGGCACGTCAAGGAATAAGCACATATCCGGCTTGATAATATCCGGGCAGTTCAGGTTGGAGTCCATCACCCACCTAAGGTCTGTGTCCATTCCCTGATATGCGAAGGAGGAATAATAGTACCTGTCGCAGATGACAGTTCTGCCGCTGCCCAGCATTTTTTTAATCACGGCACAGTGTGATATCCTGTCCGCAAGGAAAAGCGCCGCAAGCTCTGACGGGCTTCTTTTCGTAAGTCCGCCGAGAGCGTCTCTTATAAGCCCTCCGGTGGAAAACTGAGTTGGCTCGCAGGTTGTGAAAAGCGTTACGCCCTCAGACTCAAGTCTGCTTGTGAGCATGCTTATCTGAGTGCCCTTTCCCGAACCGTCGAGACCTTCAAATACTATAAAGCCGGCTTTTGACATTTTATCGCATCCTTTTCATGATTGGTGTGAAATTTATCTTTATGAATACTAATCCTGATGTCAATACATAAATATAGCTCCGAATAAACCTCCGCCACAGCTTATGTATTTTATAACATTAAATTCTATTTCGCTAAGCTCATGCTTTGGCGAGCTGACGCAGGTGGTGGATGTGGTTTCGGTGTCCATGGTTATACGAGAATATGGCGGAGGCTTGATGTTTCATTCTCGATTTTAAGACGCTGGATGTCCTTTCGAAAAGCTTTATGCTTCCTAAGGAAAAAGGTTTCGTCCCAAGATGCTTCGATGGGAGAGAGCTGCTTTACCCGTCCGCTTAAGGCACTTCAACCGGTGACATATTCACATTCAGGGTGTGGAAAGGAGATTCACGGGAAGTTGTACAACGATCTGCTGTTTGAACTCCGGAGCGTGAGATTTTTAGCTTTTGGTCATGCTGAACTTTTTTGTACTTTAGCTTGACAGTATAGGTTGTTCAACTTTTTCTGTCCACACTTACTGTAATCACACCGCTCTGATGTCCTCGCCTAAAAGGATTTTACTTGCAGCTCTGTGATTTGCAGTGTCATCATCTACTGACAAAATCCCAAAACGTGTTTGTTCATTCCGTGCAAAACAAGTATGTCATGTCTTTCTGCATATACTTTTTCATGTGCAAAAGCGAAAAAGTAAGCGTTATCGCCTACCGGTGCATAACATCAATTTAATGCATATTGTATCATATGTGTTTCTTGTTTTCAAGATAAGTAATTTTATATTTGATTGTATATAGATGTAAAGTGCATCTAAAGCCTTTAAACATTGTGATGTATATAATATTTATGCATCGCATAACTAAGCATCACAGGAAAGGAAAAGGTCATTAATAAACTTGCTCAAATTTATTTTGTGAATTTGTTAACTATTTACCTTGACATGTCTTTTAGGGTTGTTTATACTTTAAATGAACAGGTTCATAAAAATGGGAAGTGGATATAATGCCCAAAATTCTGGAAAACGCGAGGGAAAAGGTCATTGCAGAGGCAAGGCGACAGCTTGTCAAGAATGGTTACGCAGGCATGACCATTCGTTCTGTAGCCGGTGCGTGCGGACTTGGCGTCGGCACGGTTTACAACTATTTTGAATCCAAGGACATGCTGATAGCCTCGCTCATGCTCGAGGATTGGCAGCGGGCGCTTAGTAGTATGCGCTGCGGCTCTGACGGGGAGCCGATGGCTGTTGTGCGAAATGTCTATGCTGCTATTCGTGATTTTTCGGAATTATATTCCAAGCTCTTTGCGGACGGTTCTGCCTCCGCCGCCTATGCGGGGTCGTTTCAGGTGCGTCACCGCCAGCTATTGAGCCAGCTCAGTGAGATACTGCGCCCCATGTGCGAGCACTATGGAAAGTCGGACAGCGAATTTTTGCCCGAGTTTGTAGCGGAAGCGCTCCTGACATGGGCGGTAGGCGGCAAGTCGTTTGAGGAGCTTGGCGGGATTCTTCGCTTTCTGTTTTCGGATAAATAATATAAAAAGGAGATTTTAACAATGAGCAGCTTTGAAAACCTTCGAATTGTAGACAACTTCTACCAGACATCGCTCTTCTTCCCGATGCCGACCGTCATAATCAGTACGCTCTGCGAAGACGGTATGACTAACCTCGGACCATATTCGCTGGTTCAGCCCTACTACATCGCGGGCAAGGACTACTACGCGATGCTCCTAAGCTGCCGCAACTCCTCAAATACTGCGCAGAATATCTTGAGAAACGGCAAGTGCGCGCTGAACTTTATCGACGACAACCCTAAAACCTTCAAGGAGGCAGTAAAGCTTTCTTGGCCGGGCGACAAGCCGAGTGACAAGATGCCAAAGTGTAATTTCCGCCTCGAGAAGAGCATGATCGAGGAGGAGACAGGCGAGAAGCGTCCTATGGTGCTCACCGACGCCATTCAGGTGATAGAGTGCACATGGGTAAGGGAGCTTGACGGAGCCGACAAGGATCAGCCGGGCGAGCTCAGCGGATATGAGGGACCATACCATGATTTCAACGGTATAACCAGCAAATTCGGAGCCCACTTCATTCTCAAGGTAGACAAGATACTGATGAAGAAGAAGTACAGCGACGCCATCATCAACGGCGTAAGGGCAAAGGATTTTCCTCCTCTCCCGGTAGACTATGGATACAGAGACAGCAAGAACTTCTGGTTCCACAAAAAGGCTAAGATGCGCGCCGAGCTCCTTCAGATGCGTCAGGCGACGTTGGAGTCGGTTCGCTACGCGGCAGACCGCGCAGACGATAAGATAAAGTTCACGGACGACGCTCTTAAGACCATACTCGGCGTTCCGCGTATCTTCCTTCCGGTAGTCCTCAGGGGCTGTGTAGAGTGGGCGAGGGAGAACAACGTCACGCTTATCACTGAGGAGCACATGAAGATAATCAACGATAAGCGCTCCAAGGAGAAGAGCAAGAAATAAGCCGTGAATAAGCAGGAAACAGGCTCAAAATAATACAAAATATTTTAATGAGGTGCAGTTATGAAAGTTGTACTCGCAGGTGCATACGGCAATCTTGGCGCAGACATATTCCGCTCGCTTCTGGCAGCAGGTCATGAGGTGGTAGCGGCAGATATGGCGGAGCGTGACATCGGAGTGAGCGGAAACTATACCTTCCGCCAGATGGATGTCACAAAGCCGGAAACTCTCAAGGGGCTGTGCGACGGCGCCGACGTGGTAGTTACCACCGTCGGTCTTACCAAGACCTCCGCAACCGTCACAAACTATGAAATAGACTATCAGGGAAATCTGAATCTTTTGAATGAGGCAAAGGCCGCTGGGGTAAAGAATTTCGCTTATATTTCGGTAATCAAGGCGGACAAGGCTCCAAAGGTTCCGATGCTCCACGCAAAGTATCTTTTCGAGGAGGAGCTCAAAAAGAGCGGTCTTAACTGGGTGATATTCCGTCCGACAGGTTACTTTTACGATATCGTTAAGGTGTTCCGTCCTATGATAGAAAAGGGCGAGGTAACGCTTTTGGGAAAGAACCCGGTTCACGCTAATGTTATCTCGACAGAGGATTTTGCCGACTTTATAGTAAAACATATGTGCGATGAGAAGAAGACCTATGACATCGGCGGCAAGGAGACCTACTCATATGAGGAGATAGCCATTATGTGCTTTGAGGCGGCAGGCAAACAGCCTGTCATCAAGCGTGCCCCGGCGTTTTTGTTTGATGTTCTTGCGTTTGTCAACAAGCTCAAGAAAAACGGAAAGGAAGCGATTCTCCGCTTCTCTAAGTGGACTCTTACCGAAGAGATGGTTGGCTCGACCAAATACGGCGAGATGAGCTTTGCGGAGTACATCAAGCAAAGCTTTAAGGAGGCAAAGTAAATGGGCTGGGAGTTTCTTGGAATAATCTTAGCCGTGTGCGCTGTTTTGTGCGCGGTAGGATTTTATAAGTTTGTATACTTTCTGTCGATAGGCTACGGCTTTGCGATAGCGGGCGGCGGAATCACAGTACTTATCCTCGCACTGGCAAACGGCTGGGCAAAGGGAGTGGAGTGGCTTGCAGTATTGCAGATGCTTCTTTTCCTCGCGTACGGAATACGACTCTCCGGCTTCCTGCTTGTTCGTGAGATAAAAAACGCCTCATATCGCAAGACCCTTAAGGAAGCGACCGGCAACGATAAGAAGATGCCGGTGTTTGTCCTTGTGACGATCTGGATATGCGTAGCCGTACTCTATACGGCGCAGCTCAGCCCGATGCTCTACCGCTACTATAACGGCTCAACCGATGTTGTTCTTCCGGTAATAGGCATTGTTATTTCAGCTTTGGGACTGGTGCTCGAGTCCGCTGCGGACTCTCAGAAGAGCGCGCAGAAGAAGCTCAATCCAAACATGGTCGCCACACAGGGGTTATATAAGATAGTCCGCTGCCCGAACTATCTGGGTGAAATAATTTTCTGGACAGGCATATTTGTGGCGGGAATCAGCACATATCAGGGCGCAGGGCAGTGGATAATAGCTGTGATAGCGTATATCTGCATAGTGTTCATCATGTTCAACGGCGCTCAGCGTCTCGAGAAGCGTCAGATGGGACGCTACGGCAGCGATCCCGCATATAAGGAATATGCAGACAAGACACCTATCATCATCCCTCTTCTTCCGATATATCATCTGAACAAGCAATGATTTGAAAGGAAGGTCTGTAAAATGAAGGACTTTACAATTCCGATGGCGCTGGTTGACTTCATACCTGTCATACTCTTTGCAATAGGCTCTGTGCTGCTTTTGAGGGATTTATACAACAAAATGAGCAAGGGAGCGTTCGCGCTTTTTGCCGCCGGCACTATAGACGTCACCTGCGCTGGCTGCCTGAAGGCGTTATATAAGCTCCTTTACGCGGCAGGAGTGTGCGATTTTGAGGCGCTGAATGCGATGTTCTTCCCGGTTCAGTCAATAGGCTTCTTGCTTGCGGGACTTGGAATCATAGCAATGCTGACCCACAGGCAGGGAACTACCGCCGCGTATGCTATCGCTCCTCCGGTATTCTCCGGAACATTCGTGTTTGTAGGCCTCATGGTAGTTGGGCTCGGACTTATGGACGCATGCCTTTGCGTGATTTCCGCCAAGATGAGAAAGCCCGCTCTTATTGCGCTTTTTGCGGTCTCCTTTGTTTGCTCCTTGGGCATGGGATATCTGTCTTCACAGGACTTTGCGCAGGCGTCTATGAACTGGATAGCGCAGTTTGTCAATATTGCGGGTCAGGGAACCTTCCTTGCCGGAGCCGCGCTTTTGCATAAGAACGGTCTCGCTCAGCTAAAGCTCAAGTAAGGAAAAACGTCATGAATACCGGTTTTACTGAGAAGCTACTGAAGCTTATAGGGGATAAATACCCTCTTTGCGAGCTGCCTACTGACGGGTATGACGGTCTACGGGTATCAGGAATGCGGTTTAGTATCAAGGCGTACCGCGCCGAGGGGCTTGGGCATGTTTCCATAATGAACGCGTCCGGCTTTTTTGGTCTTATGCGTATGGATACTCTTATAATCAACCCGACGCAGATAGACCTTCCGCTGTTATCGTATGACGGTATATACGCCATGGGCAACGATACAAGGATCATTGAGCTCTACGATACTATGCTCAATCCATGTAGTCTGGACAGCCTTTACAGGGTCAGCAAGAGATGCTCAGATATCCGCGAGCGCGATCCCGGAAAGCATTGGTATGACGGTATAAAGCTGCCGCAGAGCATATCAAAGAAAGCAAAAAAGGACAAGTCCGGCAGACTGGACAAGCTTTCTGAGGAATATCTTGGGGAGTATCTTGCTTTGCAGGCGGACAAGGTCATCGGCGAGGAGAATAAGCTTGAGAAGCAGAGGAAATCCGCAGTTTATGTCGAGGGTCTGCTCGAAAACGGAGGACCATCCACCGATGTTTTTGTCAAGGGCTTAGGCCGAGAAAGAACGGCAAGGCTGTTTAGGCATATACTTTTCGGCACGGAAGAAGGCTAAGCTTCAGGATACATAAAATTGAACCCGTGGCTCTTATCCAAAATGGAATGGAGCTGCGGGTTTATTTACACATAAATTTCTGGGACAACGGCATGGTAAAAGCTTTTCGCAAATGCTACAGGACATGATAAAGTGTGGAATTTATCCAAGCTCACTGCGAATATGATTTGATAGTATATATTCGAGGAGTGACAGTATGCTTTTGCAGCTTTTGGCAGGTATATTCAACCGGATTTTATGGTTCGCGCTGCACATAGAGGACAAAAACGCGTTTCCCAAGCCGCTCAGCGCCAAAGAAGAGGAGGAACTTTTTCGCAGGCTTGGCGCCGGCGACAGGTCGGCAAAGGATAAGCTTATCCTGCACAACCTGAGGCTTGTGGCGCACATAGTCAAGAAATACTCTGTCTGCTCCGACGATCAGGACGAACTCATTTCGGTGGGCAGCATAGGGCTTATCAAAGCGGTGTCTACCTTTGATTGCGATAAGGGCAACCGCTTTGCCGCGTACGGCTCAAGGTGCATAGAAAACGAGATACTGATGTACTTTCGCGGGACTAAGAAGACCTCTCAGGACATCCACTTCGATGAGCCAATAGATACCGATAAGGACGGCAACCGGCTGACCCTTATGGACATAATAGCGGTAGACACCGACATATGCGAGGAGGTCGATACCGCGATAAACTCGCAGAGACTGTACGGACTTATCGACTCAAGACTCTCCAAGCGTGAAAAGCTCATCGTAGTGCTGCGCTACGGGCTGTACGGCAGACAGCCGCTCACCCAGCGGGAGGTAGCAAGTATGCTCGGTATATCCAGAAGCTATGTTTCAAGGATAGAGAAGAGGGCGATAGATAAGCTTAAATCAGGCTTTTGCGGGTGATAAGCACCTTATGGTCAGTTCAGCACAGCCACTCCGATATTTAGATACAATGCAAATAAGCACCATATAAGGTATGGCAGGAGCAGCTTTGCGGCGGTTTTATCAAGCTTGCGAAACTCTGCTATATTGGAAATTACGAGGAGTATCAGTACGCCGAGCAGAACGGCTGCGGCAGAGAAATACTCGAACCTGAAAAACACTATTGGCCAGCAGAAGTTGACAATAAGCTGGTAGATGTAGGTTTTCAGCGCTTCTGTCAGCTTGCAGTCAGACTTAAGCCATATGATATAGCTTGAAATTCCTATCATGATATATAAAATTGTCCATACGACAGGGAAGACCCAGCCGGGAGGTGTAAGCGGAGGGCTTTGAAAATCCCCGCTTGTTCCGCCGGAAAGCAGAGCTGAAAGTCCGCCTACCGCTAAGGGTATCAGTATCGCTATTATCAGACCTATCAAAGAGCGTTTTTTCATATTTACCTCCAAAGCTACAGTTTGATTTTTACGCTGTAAATTTCAGATAATCAATTATATGTATATCGGTGGACAAAAATACCCTGGTGTGCTACAATTATGACGTACCTTACTTATGAGAGGAAGACAAAATTTGGACACTTCAAAGAACACGCTTATGCATATCTGCTGCGCTCCATGTTCATATATGTGTATAGAGACACTTAGGGGCGAGAATATACAAGTCACCGGCTTTTGGTATAACCCGAACATACATCCCTTTACCGAGTACCGCTCGAGAAGAGATACGCTCATAACTCACGCGAAGAATGTCGGGATGCCTCTTGTTGTGGAGGACGATTACGGTCTGAGGGAGTTTGTCAGGCTGATATACCCGGAGCTTGAGGACAGGTGTGAAAAATGCTACCGCATCCGGCTTGACAGGACGGCAAGGTATGCCTTAGAGCATGGGTTTGACAGCTTTACCACCTCGCTTTTGATAAGCCCTTATCAGCGCCACGAGCTTATTATTTCAGTCGCTCAGGAGATGTCGCTTAAGTACGGTGTAAAGTTTTTGTACCGTGATTTCAGACCGTATTTCAAAGAGGGACAGCGCAAAGCGAGGGAAGCTGGATACTACATGCAAAAGTACTGCGGATGCGTATTCAGCGAGGAGGAGAGATACCTCGCTAAAAAGATGAAAAAGGCTTCCGAGCAGAAAAAAAGCTAACGCTAAATTCAAACATAAAAAAGCATTCCATGTTGGTAAAGGCATGGAATGCTTTTTGATTTCATCTAAACTTTTCAGCCGGCTAAATCTGATATTTTGCCGAAAACGCATCAAACGCGTCGCGGTATTCCTGATTTTCAGAGCGAATGCCGCTGAGATACTTGTGAGTATCAAAGGAGTGATGCGCAAGCTCTATAACAGCCACGGCGATGTTTGAGCAGTGGTCTGAAATCCTCTCAAGGTTGTTGAGGATATCGGAAAGCACAAACCCGGGGAGAATTGAGCACTCTCCTGACTGAAGTCTCTTTACATGGTTGTCCTTTACGGTCATAACAAGGACATCTATCGTCTGCTCGAGCGGCTCAACCCTCATCGCGAGCCGAACGTCTGACTTGGTGTAAGCCTCCTCGGTTATATCGAGAATCTCTGAGATAGCGTCTATAAGGATCGCAAGCTCCTTTTGCCCCGCCGGAGAGAAGGATATGCCTTTATCGTGCATTTCCTGAGCAGCCTTCATAAGGTTGACGGCGTGGTCTCCGAGTCTCTCGAAATCGCCTATGGCATGAAGTATCTTCGAGACCCTGAGAGAGTCGGAGTCGGAAAGCTTTTCCGGAGAGAGCTGCACAAGATATGTGCCAAGCTCGTCCTCATATTTGTCAAGCGTGTCTTCGCTTGAGACTATTTTATCCGCTATCTTCTTGTCGTAGTTGTGTATGAGCGAGATAGATCTGCGAAGCGTCTTCATCGCGATGGTAGCCATATTAGTGGCGAGGTTATCGCACTCGGATATAGCGATAGATGGTGTAGCGAGAAGTCGCCTGTCCAAGAGCTTGCTGCTGGTTTTCTTCTTTTCCGGAACCTCGGGAAGAATTTTATTGGCAAAATTCTCAAGTGTACTTGAGAATGGCAGCAGCAAAGCGGTAGTGAATACGTTGAATGAGGTGTGTATTATCGCGATCCCGACCTGATCAACGGAAAGATCAGCGAACGCAAAATCGAATATCGCGTCAAGAATGCAGTAGGCTGAAAGGCAGACAATGGTTCCGATCACATTAAAGGCAATGTGCACAACAGCTACCTTCTTGGCGTTTCTTCCGACGCCGAAGCTGGATATAAGAGCCGTTACGCAGGTTCCGATATTCTGCCCCATGATTATTGGTATAGCAGCCCCGTAGGACACGACTCCGGTCATGGCGAGCGCCTGCAGGATACCAACGGACGCCGATGAGCTTTGAATTACCGCCGTTATGAACAGACCTACCAGCACACCGAGTATCGGGTTCTTAAAGGCGAGCAGAAGATTTGTAAAGCCCTCGGAGTTTGACAGCGGCTCGACAGCGTTGCTCATCAGCTTCATGCCGTACATAAGCACAGCGAAGCCTGCAAGGATATTTCCTATGTCCTTTTTCTTCGTATCCTTGCATACCATAATCATGACGACGCCGATAAACGCAAAGATGAGCGAGAAGTTTTCGGGGTTAAGAAGAGATATCCAGAAATTATCAGATTCGACTCCCGCCAGCGTAAGAATCCATGCGGTCATCGTTGTTCCGATATTTGAGCCCATTATTACGCCTATGCTCTGCCTGAGAGTCATAATGCCGGAGTTTACGAGTCCTACGAGCATTACGGTAACTGCCGAGGACGACTGGATGGCGGCGGTGATGCCGAGTCCGAGCAAAAGACATCTTAAGCGGTTTGAAGTGATTGCCTTGAGCGCGCGCTCAAGCTTTCCTCCGGCCATTCGTTCAAGTCCCGAGGAAAGCACGTCCATTCCATACAGGAAAAACGCGAGACCTCCAAAGAGCGCAATAACATCAGTAAATTTCATATTATCCCTCTCAACTATCAGCTATTCATATCTTCTTATTCGGTATCTACACACAACGCCATCATATCATACAATTAACATTAATGCAACATATTTTTAAAATTAAAGAGCGGTTTCGCGCTTTTTCTAAACCGAAAGAACCGCGTGGCAAGGGAGCTTTAGGGCTGTTAAGCGTGGCTGTTCAGAACATGAGGGGAAATAGTAAAAAGCCCCCGGAATTTTCCGGGGGCTTTGGATAGCTAAGCGCCGCTTTTGTCAGCGCAAGCTACATTATTATTACTTGTTCTTGATAGCAGCCTGAGCAGCCGCGAGTCTTGCAATCGGAACTCTGAACGGCGAGCAGGATACATAGTCAAGGCCTATCTTGTGGCAGAACTCGATAGAGGACGGATCGCCGCCGTGCTCACCGCAGATACCGCAGTGAAGGTCGGGTCTCGACTTCTTTCCGAGAGTTACAGCCATATCCATAAGCTTGCCGACACCGATGGTGTCAAGACGAGCGAACGGATCGGACTCGTAGATCTTGTTTGCATAGTACGAAGGAAGGAACTTGCCCGCGTCGTCACGGCTGAAGCCGAAGGTCATCTGAGTGAGGTCGTTTGTACCGAAGCAGAAGAACTCAGCCTCCTTAGCGATCTCATCAGCGGTAAGAGCAGCTCTGGGTATCTCGATCATGGTGCCAACCTCGTACTTAAGGTCGATGCCAGCTTCCTTGATAACCTCGTCGGCAGTCTTAACAACGGTATCCTTAACAAACTTAAGCTCCTTAACCTCGCCTACGAGAGGAATCATGATCTCGGGAACGATGTTCCACTCGGGATGACGAGTCTTAACGGAGATGGCAGCCTTGATTACAGCCTTAGTCTGCATAACAGCGATCTCGGGGTAGGTTACTGTAAGGCGGCATCCGCGGTGACCCATCATCGGGTTGAACTCGTGGAGACCGTTGATAACCTGCTTGATGTATGCTACCGACTTGCCCTGTGCGTCAGCAAGAGCCTTGATGTCAGCCTCGTCGGTGGGAACGAACTCATGAAGCGGAGGATCGAGGAATCTGATGGTTACGGGGTATCCGCCCAAAGCCTCGAAGAGTCCCTCGAAGTCGGACTGCTGCATGGGCTCGATCTTGTCAAGAGCAGCTACTCTTTCCTCGACGGTCTCAGCGCAGATCATCTCTCTGAAAGCTCCGATTCTGTCGGGAGCGAAGAACATGTGCTCTGTACGGCAAAGTCCTATTCCCTGTGCGCCGAAAGCGGCAGCCTGCTTAGCATCGTTAGGAGTATCGGCATTTGTTCTTACGCCGAGCTTCTTATACTTGTCGGCAAGCTCCATGATTCTTCCGAAGTATCCGCTGTTGGGATCTGCGGGAACGGTAGGAATAAGCTCGCCGTAGATGTTACCGGTGGAGCCGTCGAGAGAGATAGCGTCGCCCTCATGATATACCTTACCTGCAAGAGTGAAGCACTTGTTCTCTTCGTCCATCTTGATGTCGCCGCAGCCGGATACGCAGCAGGTACCCATACCACGCGCAACAACGGCGGCGTGAGAGGTCTGTCCGCCTCTTACGGTAAGAATACCCTGAGAGTACTTCATACCCTCGATATCCTCAGGAGAGGTCTCAAGTCTTACAAGGACAACCTTTTCCTTATTCTTGCCCTTTGTTACAGCGTCCTCAGCGGTGAATACGATAGTTCCGGCGGCAGCTCCGGGTGAAGCAGCAATTCCCTTGCCTATCGGAACAGCCTTCTTAAGAGCGGCTGCGTCGAATGTGGGGTGCAAAAGCATGTCAAGGCTCTTGGCATCGATCTGCATGAGAGCCTCTTCCTCTGTGATCATGCCCTCGTCTATGAGGTCGCAAGCGATCTTGATAGCAGCAGCAGCGGTTCTCTTTCCGTTTCTTGTCTGGAGCATGTAGAGCTTTCTGTCCTCAATGGTGAACTCCATGTCCTGCATGTCTCTGTAGTGGTTCTCAAGGGTGTTGCACACGCCGAGGAACTGATCGTATACCTCGGGCAAAACTTCCTTCATCTTAGCTATGGGCATAGGAGTTCTTACACCGGCAACAACGTCCTCGCCCTGAGCGTTCATGAGGAACTCGCCCATGAGTCCTTTCTCACCGGTAGCGGGGTTACGAGTGAACGCAACACCTGTTCCGGAGGTCTCGCCCATATTTCCGAACGCCATCATCTGAACGTTTACTGCGGTACCCCAGGAGTAAGGAATATCGTGGTCCATACGATAGATGTTCGCTCTGGGGTTGTCCCATGAACGGAATACAGCCTTGATAGCCTCGAAGAGCTGCTCCTTGGGGTCTGTGGGGAAGTCCTTGCCGAGCTGAGCCTTGTATTCAGCCTTGAACTGATCTGCAAGCTCATGAAGATCGTCTGCGGTGAGGTCTACGTCGTACTCAACGCCCTTTTCTTCCTTCATCTTATCGATGAGCTTCTCAAAATACTTCTTTCCGACTTCCATAACTACGTCAGAGAACATCTGGATAAATCTTCTGTAGCAGTCCCAAGCCCAACGGGGGTTGCCGGACTTCTTGGCGATAACATTTACAACGTCTTCGTTAAGACCGAGGTTGAGGATGGTATCCATCATACCGGGCATTGAAGCTCTTGCACCGGAACGTACGGAAACGAGAAGAGGATTCTCAAGGTCGCCGAACTTCTTGCCGGTGACGTTTTCCATCTTTTCAATGTACTCCATGATTTCAGCCTTGATTTCGGAGTTGATCTGACGGCCGTCCTCATAGTACTGCGTGCAAGCTTCAGTGGAAATAGTGAAGCCCTGAGGAACAGGAAGACCTATGTTGGTCATTTCTGCGAGATTTGCGCCCTTTCCGCCGAGAAGATTACGCATAGATGCGTTACCCTCGGTGAACAGGTAACAATACTTTTTGCTCATAGTTTTTATACCTCCAAGTTTTTATCCTTTTACGGAATTAAGAATATTATAGCAGAAACAGTTGCAGTTTTCCATACATACTATTACAAAATATATCACAAATTCCGTCTTTAATAATTGTGCAATATTATGCAAAGCTGCCTACAAAATTCTGCTTGAAAGAAATTTCCGTTCGTAGTATAATTGAGAAAATATGTGCAGCTTGAAATTTGATTTTGCGGGATATCGGTTTTCAGGCTAAAAAGCTGACGCTATACGCCGCTTCTGAGCGGCTCGATATATCTATATGTTTGAATAGATTCATGTGAAAGGACAACAGGTATGGACAATGCTGTAATACTTGCCGGCGGGGCAGGAAAAAGAATGAATTCGGAAAAGCCAAAGGTACTGCTCGAGGTGCTGGGCAAGCCGATGCTCTCGTGGGTGACCGATGCCTGCGAGGACGCGGGAATAGAGCGAATATGCGTGGTCAAGGGTCATGCGGCGGATCAGATCGATAAATACCTGGACGGAAAATTTGAAACTGTTTATCAGCCGGAGCGTCTCGGAACGGGTCATGCCGTGATGTGCGCAAGAGAGTTTCTTGAGGCGAATATCGAGGGCAACACCTTCATCGCCTGCGGGGACGCCCCGTTCACCGATTTCAAGACCATACACGCCGCTCTCGAGTTTCACAAGCTCTCCGACTGCGCGGTAACGGTCATAACCGCTGAGGTGAGCAACCCATACGGCTACGGAAGAATAGTTCACACCCAGTCCGGCATAGCGATAGTGGAGGAAAAGGACTGCACTGAGGAGCAACGAAGGATAAGTGAAATTTCCTCGGGCTGCTACTGGTTCAGGACAAAGGATCTTCTGTCGGTTCTTCCCAAGCTTGACAGAAATAACGCCCAAAACGAGTATTATCTTACGGATACCGTCAGGATACTCAGCGCTGAGGGCAAAAAGACCGCCGCGTTCAAGACGGATAATCCTGACGCCGTCCTCGGCGCCAACGATAGGCGCGGACTTTTGCGGCTAAACGATATCGCGAGAATAAGGGTCATTGAAAAGCATCTGAGTAACGGCATTGAGTTCATCACAACCGACGGAATAGTGATTTCTCCCGATGTAACGATTAAGGGGGGCACAAGGATACTTCCCGGAACGATATTGTCGGGTAAAACGGAGATAGGTGCGGGCTGCGTAATCGGCCCGAACACAAGGCTGGAGAATACTGTCGTAGGGGACGGCTCGATAATGGACAATGTTGTTGCCAACGGTGCGTATGTAGGCAATCATGTGAAGGTAGGACCCTTTGTCCAGCTAAGACCTGCCGCAAGGATATGCGATTTTGCCTCGGTAGGCGACTTTGTTGAGATAAAGAATTCGGTTATCGGAGAAGGAACCGCTGTGGCGCACCTTACATATGTCGGAGACAGCGACATAGGCAAAAATGTAAACTTCGGCTGCGGAACGGTAACGGTGAACTACGACGGCACCAACAAGGCAAAGTGTGTCGTCAAGGACAATGCGTTTATCGGCTGCAACACGAACCTTATAGCCCCTGTTACGATAGGCGAAGCCGCCTATACGGCCGCGGGCAGCACCGTAACAAAGGACATACCGGACGGAGCGCTGGCTATAGAGCGCTCGGATCTGCATATAATCAACGGCTACGCGGTAAAAAAGCTTACAAGGCATTTGGAAAAGGGTAAGAAGCTTATTGGCAAGTAAGTAAGTGAGAAAATCAAGTCAAGTAAATTTTGTATGACTGAAAGCTATTTAATTTAACATAACACCGCCTACCCCCATGTCCGTTATGGATTTGGGGTTTTGGCGCTGCAATTTTAATTTTTCCGGAGGAAAGCATGGGACTGTTTGTAAAAAAGGATAAGAAAGAGTTTACTCAAAACGGCATAGAATGGCTGGTAGTCGGATTGGGAAATCCGGGCATAAAGTATGCACTTACGCGCCACAACTGCGGCTGGATGAGCATAGACCGCCTTGCCGAGAGATATCATATAGAGGTGAACAGAGTCAAGTTCAAGGCGCTCTGCGCAGAGACTGAGATAAGCGGAAAGCGCTGTCTTGTGATGAAGCCAACGACGATGATGAACGCCAGCGGCGAGGCTGTTTTAGAGGCTATGAGGTTTTATAAGATCCCGATAGAGCGGGTGCTGGTCATCTGCGACGACATATCGCTTGACGTCGGAAAGCTGAGGATAAGGAGAAAGGGGAGCGACGGCGGGCAGAAGGGCTTGAGGAGCATTATAAACCTTGCCGGCTCGGACAACTTCCACCGCGTGAAAATAGGCGTGGGAGCAAAGCCGCACCCTGACTACGATCTTGCGGCATGGGTGCTTTCATCCTTCACCGAGGCTGAGATGGAGAAGATAAGCGACGCGATAGATCGTGCCGTGGACGCCGCCGAGCTGATAATCGCTTCCGAAACTGACGAGGCGATGAATAAATTTAATTGATTAAAAATGATGTCGGATTAGCCATATTATTTAACTTTTTGAAAGGACATCACGAATGAATATTTTTTATCAGGCAGCTAACAAGCTGCAATACTGGCAGGAGCTTTACTCTGCGCTCGAAAGCGGCAGGCTTCCGGCGTCGGTGACAGGACTATCCGCTGTCCACAAGGCGCACGTCCTTCTTATGATGTCGCTGGGAAGAAAGGTTTTGGCGCTTTGCGATGACGAGGCGGGAGCCTCAAGGCTGGTTTCTGATATAAACGAGATGGCTGGGAGCGAGATTGCCTGCCTTTTTCCTGTAAAGGATCTGACCTTTGCAAATATTGAAACCGCGTCGCAGGAGTACGAGCAAAGAAGAATAGCCTCGCTTGAAAGGATATCCTTAGGAAAATCGCGGGTTTTAGTTGCATCAATAGAGGCCTGTATGCAGTCAACCATGCCGCCTGACAAGCTGAGCGACTTGACATTTACGCTCCGACCAGGGGACTCGGCAGAGCTTAGTGAGCTCGCCTCTCGGCTCGTTTCGATGGGCTATACCCGTTCTGCCATGACCGAGGGACCGGCTCAGTTTTCGATAAGGGGCTCTATATTTGATGTCTTTCCGGTCGGGGAGAGCATGCCTTACCGAATAGAGCTGTGGGGGGACGATATAGACACCGTTTCCACCTTTGACGTCGAGTCGCAGCGAAGATTTGATACTGTAAAATCTGTCACCATACCTCCGGCTAAGGAGCTGTTGATATCAAAGGAAGAGCTGCTTGAAAATCTGGAGGCTCTTTCAAACCGTGCTTCAGGGAAAAAGAAAG